>CAYTVE010000015.1:0-31418 GCA_964441815.1 uncultured Anaeroplasmataceae bacterium
CTTGTCAAAAATATTTTAAATCCTAAATTTTGGGGTGTTAAATCCTAAATACGGGAATAATCACATCATAATTTTTCATAATATCACCTTTTAATCCAAAAATTTCTTATATTTTAAAAACACCTAATATATTCTATCACAAAAAGTGAAAAAAACAATCAAAATAGTTCATTTTTCTTTCTAGTTTTTTTTATCAAAATATGATATAATATATTTAGTTGAATTATATACATTTTAAGGAGGAGAGTTTTATGTTTGAAATAGGTGAATTTGTAGTTCATATTGGACATGGATTATGTTCTATTACTGAGATTCAAAAAGAAAAAAATTATTATAGACTTGAAACTTATCATAATAAAATGTCTATAATGATGCCAATCGATAAAGCTTCTTCTTTTTTACGCCCAATGTTATCAAAAGATGAAATGAATAAAGCTTTAAATGACTCAATTTTATTGTCAAATGAATATAATAAAGATAATAAAGAACGTAGAATTTATTTTCAACAATTAGTTACATCTAATAATATAATGGATACATTACAATTATTAAAAATGATATATAAAATAATAGAAGATAGAAAATTAGAAAAAAAGGTGCTTGGCTCTTTTGATACACAATTCTTACAACAAGCAGAAAGAAAACTTATTTATGAAATGGTTGTATCAATAGGGATTACTAAAGATGAAGCTGTAAATATTATATATGAACGCTTAAAATAAAGGAGTTAAATATGGAAGAAGTTATTATTTCATCAAGATATGATA
The DNA here is from genome assembly GCA_964441815.1 of uncultured Anaeroplasmataceae bacterium. Classification (GTDB taxonomy): domain Bacteria; phylum Bacillota_I; class Bacilli_A; order Acholeplasmatales; family Anaeroplasmataceae; genus Pelethenecus. The sequence goes on from CAYTVE010000015.1 coordinate 768, forward strand.
AATATCCTATTTATGCTACACTTTATACTACTAAAAACCCTAAAGGTATTATTCAAATAATACATGGTATGAAGGAACATCAATTAAGATATAGATCTTTTGCAGAATTTTTAAACAAAAATGGTTATATTGTTTTAACATCTGATATGAGAGGGCATGGAAAAAATGCATCTTTATTAGGACATATGGAAGCAAAAAAAACATGGGAAGCACTTGTTTTAGATCAGGTAAGCCTTTCTGATTATTTAAAAACAAATTATCCTAGTCTAAATTTATATTTATTTGCACATTCTATGGGGACTATTATTGCAAGAAATCTTATACAAAAACATTCAGATTTTTATGATAAAATTATTCTATCTGGGGTTCCTGCATATCAAAATGGAGTTATTATAGGTATTCCTCTTATCAATTTAATATCATTATTTAAAGGAAATAAATATGTATCAAATTTTATAACAGGATTAACTGATGGCAGTTTTATAAAAACTATAGATAATCCCAAAACTAAAGTTGATTGGATATCATATAATGATCAAAATATTAATAAATATTTGAATGATAAATATTGCAATATTCCTTTTTCAATTTCTGCTTACAAAGCATTATACCATTTATTATGGGGTATGCAAAGGGCTAGTAGATATTATGTATTAACACCTGATAAGCCTATTTTATTCGTCGTAGGTAAAGACGACCCTTGTACCCTTGGTGAAAAAGGTTTGAAAAAATCTATTAATACTTTAAAAAAGGTTGGCTATAAAAATGTCAAATTAAATATTTATGATAATATGCGTCATGAAATTTTAAATGAAATTGATTATAATATCATCTATGATGATATCATTAAATTCTTAGATTAGGGGGGGGAATCCCTTTTTTAGTACAAAAAAAAGCTCAAAAATGAGCTTTTTTTCTTATTTATTTTTAGGTAATGTTTTTAATACAACAACATTTTCAACATCTTTAGCTTTTGGAGCTTTAGATAATGCTTTAGATGAAGCTTCACACAAACCTTTGAATCCTTCTGCATCATTAACAGCCATATCAGCTAACATTTTTCTATTAATAACGATATTAGCCTTTGTTAAACCATTAATGAATTGAGAATATTTCATTCCGTTTAATTGACAAGCTGCATTAATACGACTAATCCATAATTTACGGAAATCTCTCTTTTTAGTTTTTCTATCACGATAAGCGTATGCTAAAGAACGCATAACTTGTTCATGAGCTGTTTTATATAATGTATGTTTTGAACCATAATAACCCTTCGCAAGTTTTAATACGGCCTTACGTCTTCTTCTTGTAGTATATCCACCTTTAACTCTTGGCATGTTCTTTACCTCCTATTATAATAAATTTGAAATTAATGGTTTAATACGTTTCATATCTGTTTCATGTACTAATCCACTCTTTGATAAATTTTTATTTTGTTTGTGACTCTTATTAGTCTTTAAATGTCCAGTATAAGCATGGCCACGTTTAACTTTACCAGATGCAGATACTTTAATTCTTTTCTTTAATCCACTATGTGTCTTTTGTTTTGGCATAATTCTTACTCCTTATCTTTTGATGTTTTTGGTGCTATTACAGCGAATAATGTTCTACCTTCTAATCGAATTGGTGATTCTAGTGTAGACACTTCAGCAAGTCTTTCAACAAAGCGTTCAATAACTTCTTTACCTAAATCTTGATGAACAATCATACGACCTTTAAAACGTAATGATATTTTAACTTTATTACCCTTATCAAGAATTGTTTGAGCTTTTCTAGCTTTTGTTTCAAAGTCATGCTTTTCAATTGTAGGTGATAGTTGAATTTCTTGGACAACTACTACCTTTTGATTTTTTCTCATTTCTTTTAATTTCTTTTGTTGTTCGAAACGAAAACGAGAATAATCCATTAATTTTGCTACAGGAGGATTAGAGTCTGGTGAAACTAATACTAGGTCTAAACCGCATTCCTCAGCCTCTGCTAGAGCTTTCGCGCGTGGCAATACACCTAGCTTTTCTCCCTTATCAGTAATTACTAACATTTCTTTACAGCGGATAGCATCATTAACTAAATCCTCTGGTCCTTTTTTCTGCTTATTAATAATTTCACCTCCAGAATTTGCGAAATAATAAATGGGACGTAAAAACGCCCCATAACATACAAATATCATTTGAGTGACTTTTTGCCTACCAATTCATCAATCAGGCGAGAAACGGGGGTTTCTTCTTTCCACATATTATATTTACCTAAAATATAATACCACTTTTCAAATATTTAGTCAACACTATTTTTATTTTTTTGTAAATTTATTTTAAAAAGTTAAATATTTATGTATAACTTATATCTTTTTTTTGAAATAATAATGTAATACAAATAAATAGAAATAAACATAAACTAGTATATATTAAAGGATCAAATATTAATATACTTTCACCATTAATAAGTTTAATTTGAGGAATTATTAATGATAATATATTTGATACCTTTTCTACTTTAGAAATAATTATAGTTAAAATATGAATGATAAATATTAAAATAGATATAAAATATGAATTAAATATTACAGATAATGCTTCTCCAATAAGCAATAATTCTATTAATGGTAATAATATTTTAAAAATTAATAAAAATTCTTTATTATTAATACTATAATCAGGAAAAACTAGTACTCCTATTAAAAATAATAATAAGATTTGAAAAGTAATAATAATAAATAATATTATAAAATTAACAAAAATTTTAGAAAAAACTATTTTATTTCTTTTAGTATAAGGTACAAACATTGGATCAAATAGAGAAATACTTGACAACTCTATTCCTATTAAAAATGAAACAAACACACCATCAATAATACTTAAAAAGAAAATAGATTGTTCTAAATAATTATTATGATATAAATTAGGAGATAAAATATAATTATCCATTTCAAGTGGTATATTAGCATTTATAATTAAAACAAAACACCAAATTAATAATACTATTCCAAGAATAATAAATGTTATTTTATTCATATGGTAAGCTAAATATAATTTAATTAACCTTAATAATTCTTTAATTTTTTTCATTTACATATACCATCCTTGAAATAATAAATGCATGGTGATAAATCATTATATATTTTTTTGTTATGAGTGCTTATTATTATTGTCTTATTATCATTTAATAATTTTAAAATATCTTCTTTAAAAATTTTTACTGAATCATTATCTAATCCATCCGTAGGTTCATCAAATAAATATAAATCACCATCACATAATATTGTTTGAATTATTCCAACTTTTTGTAACATCCCTTTGGATAATCCACCTATTTTTTTATTTGGCAAATGATATTTTTCAATGTATTTATCTATTTTTTTATCATTTAATAAATAATACCTTAGATAAGTTCTTACATTTAATAATTTTGGATAACTTCTTTTATCTGGTAAATAAATAATTTTTTTAAAATCATTTTTTATTGTACCATCATGAAAAGTATTAAATATGACTTTAGATATTAGTTTTATAGTTGTAGATTTCCCACTACCATTTTCACCAACAAATAAATAAAGTTTATTATTTTCTATCGTTAAATTGGCAGAAATTAATCCTCTATCTTTGTGATAATTTTTTCTAACTTCTTCTAATTTAAGCATTTACAATTTCTCCTTTTGACAATATGTTATTGTAGTCATTAATTAATATATCATTAGCAAGAAAAATAAAATGTTCTAAGTAATATTTTTTATTATCAATTATTAAAATTATTGTTCCCTCATTAAATAAATATAAATTACTATAACTAACTGGAATATAATAGTAATTTTGTTTGGCTGTTAATTTATAAGAAGATAAATTATTCTTATCATTTACAGGACTATATGATAAATCTTCAATATTTCTTTGACTATCATATAATACATCCTTTTCAATATAATTTAATAACCCATAACAATTTCCTATTTCAATATTATTTAATTGTTTATATTTATTATCTAATTTGATTGTAAAACCAACAAAATGTAATTCATTATTGACATAGGAATAATTACCATATAAATCGCTAAATTCTAATTTCTCAATAACATCATTATATATTTTAATAGTGCCAACAAAACAAGTTAAATTAAATTTATCATTTTGAATATTTATATAACATTTATCTAAAAATATGTCATTACCAAATATATTTAATATATCACAATTTAAAGTATATTTATAATATTGTTCTTCATTATAATAACTACTTATTATTTTATCTATGCTAATAACGTTTAATTTATAAGAATCATTATTATTTTTTAAATAATAGGTGTTTTGATTTATATATTCAATAATATTATTTTTATTATTAATATAAATATCAAAGTACATATTTGTATCATCTTTATTATAAGTCATAATTTTAGGGATACTATAATACTTGTCTTCTACAACAATATTTTTTGATTTGCTAATTATTATAATTATTGTTAACAATGCTAACGACAAAATTGATATACTTAAAAAGATTTTTTTCATAAACTTCTTTTCTCCAATCTAGGGTATTGATTAACTAAAGTAAAGTATTCAAAACCAGAACTAGCTACAGGAACAAAAAATATATAACACGCACATACTCCATTGGTAACTCTAGCACTTCCCATTAAATATACTATAGCTCGACTATTTTTTTCTACCGTAACTTTTAATTTTTGTGTTTCTTTTCTAGATTCTTTAGTTGTAGATTTGTAATCAATTCCAGCTTTTGTTGCTAAATCATTTTTAAAACTTTTTATAGTACCTTTTGCAGTACCACTTAAACTACCCGATAAATTCCAAGTAGTAGTTTTTGCTTGTTCAACCACTACATCAAGTTCATATGAAACATCCGTTTGTCCTTTGTTTTCAACATTATATAGAGTAGAAGATATATATGTTGTTTCAATGTTTTTATTTACAGTATAAACATTAATCCCCCAAAATATTGTCTTTTTTACCTTCTTCATATATTCATTTAATTCTTCTTCTGTAAAATTTTTTAATAATTTTCCGCTGGACATCATTATTTCATTAAATGTACCATAATCTTCCTCAGCATAACATTCAACCATACTGCATAGCATTATAGTAATGAAACATAGCATGATTGTAATTATTTTTTTCATTTTATCATCCTTTCTTTTTTTCTTCATATTAATAATTACCAAAAACAATAATTATTTAAATTTTTTTTAAAAAAAGGAGTTTTTTATGAAAAATAATCCTTTAATAAACTTAAACAAATTACTTTTAACATTAAATGCATATGAATTTGCAACATTAGCTTATTTAATTGGGATAATATTAAGTAATGGTTTGAATTTTAATGAACAACAATCATTAGGTAATTTTTTTAATCTTTTAGGAGAAGTAATGCAAACTATTGGTTCACAGGGTCAAAATTTAAATGATAATAATTCAAGTTATAATGTTGACGAATTAAGAGAATTATTAAAAAATAAAATTAATAATATAGATGAATTAATTGATAAATTTAAGAAATTATAAAAAGTGTCTATATAAGACACTTTAATTAAATCTATTTTACATTTTTTTAACAATATAATTCTAAGAATAATTTACTTATTAAATATAAAAGTTTATCTATCTATTCCTTCTAAATAATTAATTTCTATTGAAGTATGCATTTTTCGTATAAACTACCTGTTGATTCAAAAATTTTTTTCATATTTACTGTTTGTACTACTACTTCAAATTTTTTTAAAATATTTCAATATTGAATATTATATTTATCTCTTAAAAAAACATAATATTTATTTTGTTTTGAAACGAAGTTTTGTAAATTTACATTTAAATGACAAATTTAAAGTAGCTTCATTAGATTAAAATATTAATTTCAATAAATCACTATTTTTACTTCCAAACTTCATAACTTGTTACATTTCTAACTGTCTCACCATCAATTTGTAAAGATGTTGGTTTATCAAAAACTACTTCTATATGTTTAGCTGTTTTAAAATAACAATATTTTTTCTTTAAAATATGTTGTCCTTTAAATATTTTTAAAAATAAAAATAATATTTTCATCCTTGAAGCTTTATGCATTACTACACATGATAAACTATCTGACAGACGTTCTTGATATGGGGCTACCATCATACCACCACCATAATATTTACCATTCATTGCAGAAGCTATCCATACTTTTTTCAAATTAATTGTTTCGCCATCAACAATAACTTTAGCATTAGGACATTTATATTTTCCAAGTAATAATTTTATTGATATGGCTGTATAATTAATTTTAGTCTTTCCCTTAGCTTTTAAATCATCTGATACTTCACACACCATTCCATCAATTCCAAAGCCTATACCATTAATAAAATAAGATTCTTTGCCATTAATCTTTACTTTTGGTAAATTTTTTAAATATGGATTTAATAAAGTTAATTTATCTCCTACTTTTAAATCTCTTAAAAAATCATTTCCTGTTCCAGCTTTATATAAATATAATTTAGATTCTAAAGGCATATTTGCAACAGAATTTGCTACATGATTTAATGTACCATCGCCACCAACAATAATTACAATATCATCTGGTGATAAATTATTAATAAATTCTTTTGAATCTAATTCTAAAACGTTTAAAATATTTAAATCTTTATATTTATCTTTTAAATAAACTAGTGCTTCCTCTTTTGTTTTTTCACCTTGATTATTATTAGCAAGTGGATTATATAATAAATAATTCATAATTAAGACTCCTGTTCTTTTTTTATTAAATCATAAGCTTCTAATGATAGCTCAGTTGTATTTTTAGATATTACTTCTTCTTTAGGTATTATCTTTAAAACTTTAATTTTAGTAATAGTTTTCTTAAAAGGAAAGTTTTTAGCTATTTTATCGGTGTTTTCAATATTACATACTATAATATCAACTTCAGACTTGGTTGCTATTTTGAAAGAACCAGGATGAAATGGTAATAACTCTTTAGTTTTACTTCTTGTACCTTCAGGACATATATATATGCTAGCTTGATTATTATTAATATACGATGTAGCTTTTCTAACCATTTCAACACCAGATCTTGCATCACTTCTATCTAACGATATAAATCCAGCATAATGAATAAAAGGCCCAGCTACTGGTATATTAAGGTTTTCTTTTTTAGTAACTCCTATTAATGGTTTTAAATTTAAAGATACGATTGTTAAAAAAGGATCAAAATTAGATATATGATTAGAAACAACTAAATATCTTTTATTAGAATCTATTAATTCTTTTCCTTCAACTTTTATTTTTGTTCTAGATAAAAGTAATAACATTCTAATAGTTTGATAAACTATAAAATAATAAAATTTATTAGGTTTCTTAATTTCTTTTTTCTTATTCATAAATAGTGAGATAAAAAATAAAACAATTACATATATTCCAAATACTGCAATAAATAATGCAGGAATTAAAACTAATAAAATAAAATAATAATACCATTTATCATAGATATTAGTATAATAATATATTAAACTAGATAATAATAAACTAATTAACAGAAAAATCACTGATAAAAACAAAATACCACTTCCTTGTAGTATATTATAGCATATTTGTATAACAAATTTCGACACTTTTGTAAAATAAATTTAACAAAAAAGAAAAAAATCTATAAATTAATATAGATTTTATCAAAAAAATATTTATTTTAATAATTCAACAAGCTTACTAGCAGTAATATCAACAACACTAGCATCAGCTTCCTCTATTAAACCTTGGTCTGCTAAGTTTGCAGTATCCGAAGTAATAGGCATTTGATCTAGGGCAAACAAATCATACTCATTAGCTACTTCTTCTAATTTAGATACACCAAATGGATGAAGCTTTTCACCACAACATGGACATTCCATATAACTCATATTTTCAACCAAACCTAACATAGGAAGTTTCATCATTTTGCACATGTTAACAGCTTTACCAACTATCATTGAAACTAAATCTTGAGGAGTAGAAACTATTATAACTTCGTCAACAGGAATAGATTGAAAAACAGTTAATGCTACATCACCAGTTCCTGGTGGCATATCTATAAATAAAAAGTCTAAATCATCCCATAATACATCTGTATAAAATTGTTTAACTGCACCACCTATAACTGGACCACGCCATAAAACAGGTTTAGTAGGTTCATCTATTAATAAATTAACAGAGATTAATTTAATACCTAATTTAGATATTTGTGGAAACATAAGTTCACCATTACCAACAATTTGACTATTAACACCAAATGCTTTAGGAATAGATGGTCCTGTAATATCTGCATCCATAATACCGACCTTATAGCCTTTTTTTGCCATATTAATAGCTAATAATGATGTAACTGTAGATTTACCAACCCCACCTTTTCCTGAAACAACACTTATTATTTTTTTGATTTTATTTTCTTTAGCTGTTTGAACCAAAAGTGATTCACGTTCACCACAATTTTTTTCAGAACAACTAGCACAATTATGATTACAAGCCATTTTACAAAAAACCTCAATTCACATTTTTAATATTTATGCATATAGTATATTAGGAGGAAGATTATGCAATATTATCCACAAAATTATTATTTTAGAGGTAAAGACGATAGGGGGATTTTATTACCACTTCTTGTTGGAGCAGCAGTAGGATTTCCTTTTGGGTATATAGCAAGCAATACTAATAAGAATAATTATCAAATTCCTTATCAACCATATCCAATTTATCCAACACCACAATATCAATTTTTACCATACCCATATATACCATATTAGAATACATTAGTATTCTTTTTTTATTCTTCATTATTTTTTATATCTAATTTAGACAAAATATCATTTATTTTATTACCATATTCTAAAGCCTCATCATGAATAAAAATAAGATCAGGCATTTTTCTTGCATTTAATTTTTTAGCAAGTTGACTTCTTAAATATCCTTTACATTCCTCTAAAGCTTCTTGATAATTTTCAACTTTACCTTGATAAAATGTATAATAAATTTTCATATAAGATAAATCTTTAGTTATTCTAACTTCTGTAATAGTTATATTTGATAAATAATTATTTTTGGCATCTTTGCGAAGAATTATCGATAATTCTCTTAAAGCTAATGATTCTAAACGTTGTAAAGAAATCCCCATTATCTTTCCTTCTCCTTCATTATAGATGCTTCAATAATATCCATTTCTTTAATATCATTAAAATTTTCTATAGTTATACCACATTCAAAGCCTTGTCTTACTTCCTTAACATCATCTTTATATCTCTTTAAAGATGCCATTTTACCCTCAAATACTACTATACCATCTCTTAATACACGAACAAGAGAATTACGTTCAATAGAGCCATCTGTTACATAACATCCAGCAATAGTTCCAACTTTTGAATTTTTAAATAAACCACGAACTTCAGCTTGTCCTGTTACAATTTCTTCATAAACTGGGTCTAACATACCTTTTAATGAGGCTTCTATATCATTTAAAACATCATAAATGATATTATATAGTCTAATTTCAACTTTTTTAGTTGCTGCTTCATTTCTAACAGAAATCATAGGTCTAACATTAAAACCAATTATTATTGCATGCGATGCTTCAGCTAAAGAAACATCAGTATCAGTAATTGTACCTACTGTAGCACGAATAATATTAACTTTTAAATCTTCAATATTAAGTCTTTCTAAAGATACTTTTAATGCTTCAACAGAACCTTGAACATCACCTTTAATAATTAAATTTAATTCTTTAGTTGAATCGGCATCACTTCTCTTAAATAAATCCTCTAATGATGTAGCCTTTCTTGATGCAGCTTCAGCATTTTTAGTTCTATTAGCACGAGCATCTGCAGCATCTCTAGCTGTTTTTTCATCAGTAAACACCATAAATTTATCTCCTGCAAGAGGAACTTGATTTAAGCCTGTAACAGAAACAGCTTTTGATGGCTCAACCGAATTATATCTTTGATGACGGTCATCTTCCATTGTTCTAATACGTCCCCAAGTATCACCACAAACTACTACATCACCAATTTTCAATGTTCCATTTTGAACTAAGAATGTTGCAACAGGACCTTTTCCCTTATCCAATTGTGCCTCAATAACTGATCCCATTGCTAAACGTTTAGGATTAGCCTTTAAATCTTTCATTTCTGCCACTAGTTGAATCATTTCAAGTAAATTGTCAACTCCTGTACCTTTTAAAGCAGAAATCGAAACAAATATAGTATCTCCACCCCATACTTCTGGAACCAAATTAAATTTAGTTAACTCTTCCATAACACGTTCAGGATTTGCTGTTGGTTTATCCATTTTATTTACAGCTACTATAATTGGACATCCAGCTGCTTGAGCATGAGCAATAGCTTCTTCTGTTTGAGGCATTACACCATCATCTGCTGCAACAACTAATACTACTATATCTGTAATTTGTGCACCACGAGCACGCATTTGTGTGAATGCAGCATGTCCTGGAGTGTCAATAAATGTTATAGTAAAATTATTATGCTTAACTTGGTATGCACCTATATGTTGAGTAATACCACCAGCTTCTCCTCTTGCCACTCTTGAAGAACGAATAGTATCTAATAAAGTTGTTTTACCATGATCTACATGTCCCATAATTGTTACTACAGGAGGACGAGATTCTAATTCAGACTCATCGTCTTCTACTATAATTTCGTCAAACCTAGTTACATCTGTAATAACTTCATCTTTAACTTCAAATCCAAATTCTAAAGCTATTAATTCGATTGTTTCTCTATCAATAGTTTGATTTTGATTCGCAACAATACCAGCTTGCATTAACTTCATAATAATTTGAGCATTTGTTTTCCCTAAACTTTCTGCAACATCTGATACAGTCATTCCATCTTTATATATTAAAACATTATCTTCTTTAATTGAAGCCTGCTTTTTACTTTTTGCTTGTGGTATATTTGCAGTTCTTTTATCTTTATTATTAAGCTTCTTAGCCACAAAAATCACCTTATTTCTTTAATATTTTCAAAAAACCTTTATTCACAATACCTATAACCATACGATTATTTTTTCCAATTGAATGAGATAACTCAAAAGAAGAATAATCCATATTAACTTCTAAATTATAAAATTTAGCCTTATCCATTATTTTCTTTTTTGTATTATCACTAGCATCGTTTGCTAAAAATAAGTAAAATACTTTACCATTTGATATTTCCATTAAAACATTTTCTTCGCCACTAATTAACCCACTAGCTCTTTGGCAAAGCCCAAGATTATTCAATATTTTATCCATTATTATTCTAAATATTCCAGAAGTTCTTCGTATATTTCTTCTGGAACACTTACCTCCAACTTACGATCTAAAGCTTTATTCTTCTTAGCAAGAAGAATAACTTCCTTATCCTTCTTCAAATAGGCACCACGTCCATTAGCTTTGCCTTTTAAATCAATAATTACATTATGTTCTGGTGTTCTAACAATTCTAAAAAGATCTTGTTTTTGGCAAACCTCTTTAGAAATAACACAAGTTCTTAATATTTGTTTTTTTTCTTTCATATTATAAACCTAAAATATGAATTAAACCTTTATCAAAAGCTTCTGAAGTAGGCATAATATCAATCTTCCAACCGCTAGATTGAACAGCTAAACGAACATTTTGACCTGATTTACCAATAGCAAGAGATAAATGATCATCTGGAACAATAACTTGAGATGTTTTATTTTTAGTATCGATACTTAAAACTTTAGTAACAGAAGCTGGTTGTAATGAATTTGTAATAAGCTCTTCTGGATCTTCACTCCATTTATATAAATCAACTTTCTCTCCACCTAAAGCATTAACTATTTCTTTAATTCTAGAACCATTTTCACCAACACAAGATCCAATAGCATCAACTTTTTCATCATTAGAATATATTGCAATTTTAGTTCTATCACCTGGATCCCTAGCAATACCTTTAATTTCAATAATACCATTTTTAATTTCAGGAATATAGTTTTCAAGTAAACGAGTTACTAAATTTCTTTCTGTTCTTGAAACAACAACCTTAGGCTCTTTAGTAGTTTGTTCAACTTTTTTAACGTATACTTTAATAAAATCGCCTATTTCAAAATGATCATTTGGCAATAAATCATTAGTTGGCAAAATTGATGTAACATTAAATCCTAATTTTAATGTCAAGAATTTTTCACCAATATTAGATACTTCAGCATTAATCATCTCATTTTCATAATCTTTAAAATATAAATAAGCTTTTTCTCTTTCTAATGTTCTAACACCTTGTTTATACATATTGCCAGCAGTTAATATAGTTGTTCTACTATATGTTTTCAAATTTTCCTGTTGCAAAACTAAATCTCCAACTTTATAACTACTCTTAATTTTTAAAGCATCTTCTAATAACATTTCTGCGTATTGTGGTTCATCAGTTACTTCTTTAACATCTTCTTTTAATAAAGTATTTTCTTCATTTTCTAAATTAGAATATTCACTCACTACTTTATGAATAGAATATAATAATATTTCATTTCTTTCTTTTTTGAATTCTACTTTACATGAAGTATTACCATGTTCTTTTTTGAAAGCCATTATTAACGCTTTTTCCATACATCCTAATACTTCATCAAGTTTGAATCCTCTATTTTCTGCATCCTCTTCTGCAATCTTGTAAAAATCCTTATTAATCATTTTTTTATCCTCCTATAATTTTACAGCTAATCTAATAAATTTAATATCATCATAAGGAATATGTATTGTTTTAAATCTGCCTTTAGCATTAAAACGAATTACAATGTCATCATTGTCAATAACATCTAATAAATTACCTTCATATATCATATTCTCTAATTCAACATGAACATATGAGCCTATATTTTTAATAATTTCATCAATATTTCTTAATTCTTTTTCGGCACCAGGTGATGAAACTTCTAAGAAATATTCAGGCATATCATTATCAATAGAATCTATTTTATCTGATAAAAATTCATTACATAGTGCTAAATCATCAATATCTACACCACCATCTTTATCTATACAAACTCGCAATATTAAAGCATCCGCTTCTTTTACAAATTCGATAGAATAGAAACTTAATTCTTTTTCTTTCAGATAAGGCAACAAGATATCTTTCACTTTATTTAAATCCAAAAATATCAACTCCAATCAAATAAATAAGAGAGGTTTTAGCCTCTCTTCATCTAATAATAGTATAACACTAAAATTATCTTCTTTCAAGTACTTTAAAACATTTTCTTAAAATAGTGCTTCTTGATGAAATGGGTCTAATTTCTTATATTCTTCATTATAATAATAATTATATATTAGTCTATACTCTTTCGGAGTAATACCATTCAATTCATAAATATCTTGAAATCTTACAATAAACGTCTTATTTTCATTTAATGTTGCAACTTGTAAATCATCTAATTTTGCATATTTCTTTAAATGCTTTAAATCAAAATTTTTAAACGCATATAACATTTGTAATTCTAGATTTGATGGCCCGTCAATATCAAAGCATATATAACAATCAATATCTAAAGGCTTTAAATATTTTTCCATAATAGGAAGAACCGAAACCATTCTTAATCCATCCTCATCACAACCAAGTAATGGGAATGCTATTTCAGTTATATTAAATTTTTTATAATTTTCAACAAAAAATTTAAGCGATTTTTCTATAGTTTCTAAATTAGTAGGAAATAGACATGATTCATAACATGCCATATTTAATATTTTATAGGAATTTTCTTCAAACAAATATGATTCATAATGTTTTAGACACTTATCCCTATAGCGTTCAAGGTAGTCAGTAAACATATTAGGAAATCTACAGGAAAACTCTAGGCTATCCATCATGTCCATATTTCCAGATAAATTAATTTGATTAACTATAACAGCACACTTAGAATTAATACAGCTGCAATTCAAATATTTGACCATCCTATATTCCACCTTTATTTACAATTTATTACCACAATTCTTACAATATTTAGATTCCATATCATTTTCGGTTTGACATATAGAACAAATTTTATTAGCTAATAGTGGTTTACCACATCTTTTACAATATTTCTCATCTACTTCAACGACATCCCCACAATGTGGACAATAGCTATTTACATCTAAGAAGTTTGTAGTAGCTTTCGCAACAACAATACCTAAGCCAAGTTTTAAAACTATTCCACCAATACATACCAATATCCCAGATGGAATAAATAAAACAAAGGGAATAAGCATTAGATTAGTGCTTCCATTCCAAGCAATTGTTGTAAATGATATAAAACATATAAAAGTAAGAATAGAGCCAATAATAAGCATAATTAGCCCAGATTTAATTAGTTTTCTTTTTATCTGTTCAGTTTCCTTTGAATTAGTAGTAGTTTTAGCTTTTTGAAATAAACTTTGAAAATATCCCATTTTATCCTTTTAAACCTAATGTTTGACGCTCCATATTTTCTACAACAATATCGTGTATTTCACCTAACGATGCACAATATTCTAAAACTTTCCAAGGAGTATTAGTATGGAAATGAATTTTAATTAACTCATCATCTCCTACAGCAAGTAAACAATCTCCCTTTATATTTTCTGTTATATAATTTGAAATTTCATCTTCATTTAGATCATGACCTGCAATTAATAACTGTGTATCAAATTTAAATTCTAACATAATATACTTCCTTTCTTTATATCGATTATAAATCAAAATAGTTTATTCTTCAAGAAAAAATATCTATTTCATTAATGAAAACACTATTTTTTTAATTTAAAATTTAAATTCACTGGATTGTGATCTGAATACATAAACATAACATCTTCATTATTTAATGTAACTACATTAGAGACATCAACAACTTCAATATTATCTGAAACTATAAATCCATCAACAACTGTAGTGAAACTTTTATCCTTTTCATAAGGCATATCTGCATCTCTACAACTTGGATATCTATCATCAGCTACAATTCTATAGTGACTAGTTAAATCTTCATTTTTTAAATCTTGTAACCAACTCGGTTTTAATTTATTATTCTTATATAAACCTCTATTATAGGAATCTACCAAATCATGATTGAAATCACCACCAACAATAACATAATTACCTTTATCATATTCTTCTTTTAAAATATTATTTAATAATTCTAATTGAGCTTTTCTGTAAATTCCACCTTTATCATAAGCACTAAAATGGGCACTAATCATTACTAACTGTTTATTGTCTATTTTATATCTTACAAGATTTAAACAACGATCTAAATCAAAAAATTTATTAAAAAAAGATTCATCAATAGGTAACTCAATCCTAGAAGAAGAAATCATATTAAATTTTGATAATGTTAATAATCCGCTATTAACATAGCCATGCATATCATTTATAGGATATGGCAAAAATCCACTATGAAAATTAATTGCATATGAATATGAATAATTATTAAATTTATTCACAATCATATTTTTCTGATTAATATTATAACTTCTACTTGATTTAGTATCCACTTCTTCTAAAATATAAAAATCACTATTTAAACTTTCTAAAATTGATATAGCTCCAAGAGTATTTTTATTTGTACTATTTTTAGATACACCTTTTCCATATTTACCTTTAACTTTAGTACCATCCTCTAATATTCCTTCATCCATGAAAAATGAATAATCTCTATCATAGGCACCGAAACCTATATTATAAGATGTAACTGTATAATTTTTATCATATGTCAATAAATCATTTTGATTATTTTCTATTTTAATATCAATATTTCCTAAACGATTTGATTTTATATTAAGGTATATAATAAAACCTCCAATAATTAATATTAACAATGAAAAAATTATTCCAATAATAATTAATATTTTTCTTAATTTCATGTTTTCTCCTTATATAAGTAACAATCTTTTTCTTACGAACAAATAATTCCTATCTCCATAAATAGGAATAAATAATTTTAGAACCAATAAATTTCATACCTCTTTTTTTAAATAAAATAATAATTCATTTGATAAGTTATTTATTTCGTAGATACTATTAGAATTAAATTCAAATAAATAGTTTCTAAAAGATTGTACTCTAAATATAATTAATTTATATATTTTTGAATTATTTATAACACTATTAATCTTTAATTTAATTGCAAAGATTTTTAAAGTCATCAATATTACTACTGATGACTTTTATATTATTTATTTAATATTTTATTACATCTAGGACAAAGACCAATTTCATTAATTGAAGGAACAATCATCCAACAACGTTCGCATGTAGAACCTTCAGCTTTAAATACTTCAACACCAAATTTATCACCATATTTAATTTCTAATTGGGAAACGATTAAAATTTGAGCGAAATCTGAATCTAAAAAATCAAATAATTCTTTTGCCTTAGAATCTAATGTTAAAACTAATTTTGAATTAAAACTCTTACCGATAACTTTATTAGCACGAGCTTCTTCTAAAGCTTTTAATATTTCATCACGATATATCATGAATTCATCAAATGATTTTTCTAATTTTTCATCTACCGTTGAAGCATTAGGCATATCAGTTAAATAAATATCTTTTTCTTTCTTATATGGTAATAAGTCATATGCTTCACTCATTGTATGAGGTAAAATAGGTGAAAGTAATTTCATTAAAGCTTCTAATATCTCGTAAAATACAGTTTGACAAGATAATCTTTTTTGACTATTAGGATCTTCAATATATAAAATATCTTTTGTGAAATCTAAATAAAATGAAGATAATGTATTTGTAATAAAGGAATTTGTATTTCTATATACTTCACCAAAATCAAAATTATCGTAATTATTTTTAATTTCAGTTATAAATCTTTGAAGTTTAATGTGCATATATTTATCAACATTAGATAATTTATTATACGGTAATGAATTTTCAGGATTAAAATCTGATGTATTTGCCATTAAAAATCTTAATGTATTTCTAATCTTACGATATGATTCAGAAACTTGTTTTAAAATATCTTTAGAAAGTGGCATATCAGCACGATATTCAATAGATGCAACCCATAATCTTAAGATATCTGCACCATATTCATTACATGTTTTAACTGGATCTACTGTATTCCCTAATGATTTAGACATTTTACGACCTTGTCCATCAAGTGTAAAACCATGTGAAACAACTGTCTTAAATGGAGCTTTTCCAGTTGTTGCGACACCTGTAATAAGTGATGCATTAAACCAACCACGATATTGATCAGAGCCTTCTAAATATAGATCAGCAGGATATGACAATCCTCTTCTATTTAAAAGCATGTATGATGAACCGCTATCAAACCAAACATCCATAATATCTTTTTCTTTAGTGAAAATTCCGTTTGGACTGCCAGGGTGAGTATAACCTTTAGGTAATAATTCATTTGCTGGTTTATCAAACCAAATATTTGAACCATATTGACCAAATAAATCGGCAATATGTTCGAAAACTTTTTGATCTAGAACTGCTTCACCATTTTCGGCATAGAAAATTGGAATAGGAACACCCCATGCTCTTTGTCTTGAAATACACCAATCATGACGATCTTTAATCATGTTTGACAGACGAACATCACCCCATTTTGGATTCCAATTAGCTTTAGATATTTCGCTTAAAATTTCATCTTTAATAGGATCTATTGACGCAAACCATTGTGGAGTTGCTCTAAAAATAACAGGTTTATGCGTACGCCAATCATGAGGATAACTGTGTACTATTTTAACAACTTTTAATAAATTACCAGAAGATTCTAAATCTTCCATAACTTTATTATTACAATCTTGATAGAATAATCCTTCATATTGACCTGCTTCTTTAGTCATAAATCCTCTATAATCAACAGGACAAAGAATATCCAATCCATAATTTTTGCCAACCATATAATCATCTTCACCATGACCAGGAGCAATATGAACAAGACCAGTACCATCAGATGTAGAAACATAATCGCCTAGAATACAAGGTGAAATTCTATTATATAATGGATGTTTATATTTTAATCCTTCTAAATCTTTTCCTTTAAATTCTTTCAATATTTCTATTTCGCCTAATTCTAATAATTCAGATAATTTTTCTGTTAATTCTTTTCCAAAAATAAATTTACCTTTAGATGTTTTAGCAAGAACATATTCAATTTCAGGACCAGCACAAACAGCTAAATTAGCTGGTAGTGTCCAAGGTGTTGTAGTCCATACTAAAAATGATACATCAGCAAATTCTGTATTTTCTACTATCGGTAAACTAAAATAAATAGAAAAATCTTCTTTATCTTGATATTCAATTTCAGCCTCCGCTAGTGCTGATTCACTCGAATAAGACCAATACACTGGTTTTAATCCTTTATAAATCAATCCTTTTTCTGCCATTTTAGCAAATACTAATATTTGATCTTTTTCAAAATCATGTTGAAGTGTGATGTACGGATGATCGAAATCTCCTAATACACCTAATCTTAAAAATCCTGCTTTTTGTCTTTCAACTTGTTTATAAGCGTAATCTTCACATAATTTCCTAAAGTCAACTATACTCATTTCTTTACGCTTTATACCATTTTTTTGTAATTGATTTTCAATGGGTAGTCCGTGAGTATCCCATCCAGGAATATATACTGATTTGAAACCATTCATATTTTTATAACGAACAACAAAGTCTTTTAAAATTTTATTTAAAGCGTGTCCTAAATGAATATCACCATTAGCATATGGTGGCCCATCATGTAACGTATATTCTTTTTTATCCTTATTTTTCTTTAAAACCTCTTCATAAAGATTCATTTCTTGCCACTTCTTTTGAATATTAGGTTCCTTATTATTCAAATTACCACGCATTTCAAAATCTGTTTTACCCATAAATAAAGTATCTTTATAATCCATTTTTTTCTTCCTCCTAAAAATATAAAAAGCGTCCAAATCAAAGGACGCTGTTAATCGTGTTACCACCCTTGTTCATAATCAAAATTATGCACTCATTTCTCTTTAACGCAGAGTTAATACGAATATACTTTTAATATATCTTCTCCATTAGTGATTTGAAATAAATGTTTGACTATTTTTCACCAACCAATAGTTCTCTAAACAAACTCAAATATTTCCGTCTAATATCATAGAATTTCTACTAATTATAATACACCAATTTTTAAAAAAAGTAAATGTTTTTTATTTATAAAATGATTTTTAATAAAATAATTTACCTTTTATTAATGTTCAAAATGAATTTACCCCTCAAATATAGATAATATTATTATTCCAGATAATATAATTAATATAAATAAATATTGTAATTTAGTTGGCTTTTCTTTCAAAAAAATTCTTGATAATATTAAAGAGCCAATAACAGTTCCAGCACCTATTATAACAGCAGCCACACCTTTACCTTCACTTAAAGCGAACAAATATGTTGCTTGACCTATTGTTTCAAATACAGCAGCAATAATTTTATCTTTTTGAGAAATCAAATTGTTTTTGAAATTCAAATCTTCTACTTCTTCATCATTTGTTTTAAATAATTTAACTTTTTTTATTTTTAAAAATATTAATAATCCAATTGATATTATAAAAAAAGTAAATTCATAACAGCAATTAGCCATATGCTCTAAATTATATTCAGTAACACCTCTTAATAAAGTGTTAGTTACATCATCTGTATAATAAATATCTAAAAATGTACCACAAGCATCAAGTAATGCATAACAAAATGGCATAGAAAAAGCTAAAATTGCTATTTTTTTTCCTAATATTTTTTTTCTATTAGTATTACCTTTATTTTCTAAAAAGCCTATTCCTAAAACTCCGAAAACAACTATAATTACTGCAAATATAGACCATAAACTCATTTCTTCATGCAAAAATATAGCACATAATATAGGAACTACAGCTCCTGATGTATTCTCTATTGGATCTGAAATAGATTCCTCTATATATCTAACACCAAAATATGAACATGTCATTGAAATAATATAACATAATGCAACTGGTAAATAAATTAGCATATTTAGAGGTATATTAATCAAAAAATTAATATCTTTTACACTTTGAATAATTGTTATAATAACAGCATATAAACCGAATAAAAATCCAACAAATATTGTTGATTTTAAATGTGAATATTTCTCTTTTTCTAAATTGCCTTTTTTATAAAAAATTTCAGCAATAGCCCAAGAAAGTGTCGAAACTATTAAAAAAAACCACTGCATAAAAATAATCCCCTTTTTTTATAAAATCAATAGTATTTTATCAAATATATAATATTATTTCAATTAACAATTTCAATTTATTTAATTTTATGATAAAATGTTTTCGGTGATTTAAATGATATTAGATAATATAAAAAAAGAAGTTTTAGATTTAAGTACAAAAGCAGAAAATGATTTAAAAGATATATATAAAAATATCGATGATATATGTTTTTATAATTCTAATAGAATTCTTTCTTATTTTATTGAAAATAGAGTAGAATATTCCGATTTCACAGATAGAAATGGTTACGGTTCATATGATTCAGGTCGAGATAAATTAGAAAATATTTTTGCAAGTATTTTAGGATGTGAAGACGCATTAGTAAGAACACAAATAATGAGTGGTACTAATGCTTTATATTTAACATTTTCAGCTTTATTAAAATATAATGATACTATGATTTCAATTTCGGGTAAACCATATGATTCATTACTTAAAATGGTTGGTGTTATAGGAGACTCAACTCAATCTTTAATTGCAAATGGAGTGAAATATGAACAAATTGATTTAATTAATAATCAATTCGATATAAAGAAAATTAAAGATAGATTATCTAAAGGCAATGTTAAACTTGTAGAAATTCAAAGATCTAGAGGCTATTCTTCTCGTAAATCATTGACTATTAAACAAATTGAAAATGTTATAAAAGAAATAAGAACTGTAAATAAAGATGTAATTATTATGGTTGATAATTGTTATGGGGAATTAGTTGAAAAACAAGAACCTGGACATGTCGGAGCTGATGTTGTTGTTGGCTCATTAATGAAAAATCTTGGTGGTGGTATCGCAACTACTGGAGGATACATTGCCGGAAAGACTAAATATATTGAAATGATTGCTGATAGATTAACTTCTCCAGGCATTGGTAAAGAATTAGGAGCAAATTTTAATCAAAACAGTAATTTTTTCAAAGGTGTATTTATGGCTCCCAATGCAGTTAAAAGTGCTTTAAAGACACAAATATTTGCATCTTATATGCTTGAAAAAACAAATTTCCAAGGAATTTCTCCAAAATACGATGAACACAGAACTGATATTATACAAATTATTGAATTAAAAACAAAAGAAAATTTAATTTCTTTTGCTAGAAGTATTCAATCATCTTCTCCTGTAGATTCTGGAGTATACATAATCCCAGCAGAAATGCCTGGCTATCCATGTGAAGTTATTATGGCTGCAGGATGTTTTACTGAAGGTAGTACAATAGAATTAAGTGCAGATGCACCTGTAATTGAACCATATACACTATATATGCAAGGTGGTCTAACTTACGAGTATGGTAAGTTAAGCATTATGCAAGCTCTATCAAAAATATTAGAAAACAAATAAAGGATAATATCTTAATAAGACACTTTAAAATAGATAAAAATAATTAAAAGGAATAACAATTGCCTAAGAATTGTAACCTTAAGATTATCATATCTAATTTTGAAGTGTTTTTTGTTTATATAATAACACTTTAAGATATATTAATGATTTAATTTTATAATTAATAATTTACTAATAAAATTAAAAAGGCGGTATTAACCGCCCATTAATAAAGATTATGTTAAACAGTACTATACTGTCCTCCATCAATTCTTATAATTGAATTATTGATATACGATGCATCATCACTTATTAAAAATTTTATAAGCTTAGCAACTTCATTTGGTTGTCCAATTCTTTTCACTAAAATCTTATCTACTTCTATAGCCATAAATTCATCATCGTAATCTTTTATTTCATTTTCTGTAGCTATAAGACCAGGAGCTATAGCGTTAACAGTAACATAAGGCGCAAATTCAATTGCTAAATTATGAGTTAAAGAATTTAAAGCAGCCTTAGAAGCATCGTATTCTAACCCCATAGGATAATATGTATTAATACCATTAGTTGATGATATATTTATTATTCTTCCCCATTTTTTATTTATCATATATCTTTTAGCTCTTTTAGCTGTTATGAAAGAACCAATAAGATTAACATCAAGTGTTTTTTTAAAATTATCAACTTTTTTTTTATAAAATAAATCTGGAATATCAACTGCAGCATTATTAATTAAAATATCAACTCCACCAAATTCTTTTTCAATTTGGTTAAACATTAAATCTACTTCTTGTTCATTACTAACATCACATTTAATAACCAATGATTTAACATTATAAGATTTTATTTCTTCATTTAATTCATATGCTTTATCTTTACTATTATTATAGTTAATTATACAATTATATCCTTCTTTAGCTAATTCTCTAATTATTGCAGCCCCAATTCCCTGTGAACTCCCTGTAACTAAAACAGTTTTATTCATTAATTAAGCTCTACCACAATAGCTTCCATCAATTGTTGAGATAATTACTTTATCTCCTTCTTTGATAAATTGAGGAACTCTTATTCTTAATCCTGTTTCTAATGTTGCATCTTTAGTTGAAGTTGATGCAGCACCTGGAGTCGCAGGGGTAGTTTCTGTAATAGTTAATTCAACCTTATCAGGCATATTAATACCAATTACTTCATTATCAAAGAAACGTAAAGATAAATCCATACCATCTAAAATATAATTTTTATAATCTCCAATTACTTCTTGAGGTAATTCATAAGTTTCAAATGTTTCCATATCCATAAAATAATAGATACCTGCTGATTCATAAGAATATTGAACTTGTTTTGTTTCAATCATCGCTTGTTCAAATTTAGTATTTGTATTAAAATTTCTTTCTAATACTGTTCCAGCTCTCAAATCTTTTAATTTAGTTTTAAGAATAGCTGCTCCTTTACCTGGTTTAACATGCATAAACCATAAAACTTCATATAATTTACCTTCAATAACAAGTGTTAAACCTGTTTTGAAATCTCCAGCTTCAATTGCCATATTCTAATTCTCCTTTATTCTATTCTAACGTTATTATTTTATCTTTTTTTGTCATAAAATGCAAGATGTATATAAGTTTTTTAGACTAATAACATATTTTTTTATGTTGTTTATCTAAAATTTATCTAATAAAATCAAAAATTAATATTAATATTATTTTTCAAAATAAAAAGTCTAAGAAGAAATCCTAGACAAATTATTAAAAATATTGCATATTAGTTACTATAAAATTCTATAACAGCTTTTATTAAATACTCTAAATCTTTTACACCTGCAGTTTCATAGCTTGAATGCATCGCAAGTTGTGCTAAGCCAATATCAACTGAAGGTATTGAAACATGAGCTAAAGAAATCGCTCCAAGTGTAGAGCCTCCTCTAATATCACTCCTATTAGTATTTAATTGATAAGGAACACCTGCAGTTTTACAAATCTTTTGGAATATTGCACTTGAATATGCGTTAGTTGTATAAGCTCCATTTGCACTATTTTTTATAACTATACCATCATTTAAAAAACATGGATTTGATTCATCATATTTTTGTGGATAATTAGGATGAAATCCTTGAGCATTATCTGCAGATATAATAAATGAATTTGATAAATTAATTAAATGTTCTTCTTCAGACTTTCTATAAGATAAACTTATTCTTCTTAAAACATCACTTAAAAAAGTTGAATTAGCACCTTGCATAGTAGATGAACCTATTTCTTCATTATCAAATAATGCGCAAATTGAAACACTTCCATTATTTGCAGAATTTATTAGTGCTTTTATTAGACCATAAGAACACTCTAAATTATCAATTTGTGGAGCCATAACAAATTCATCATTAGCACCTACAATCATACCCCTATCAAGATTAGTTAAATATAAATCACTAGCTAATATATCACTTTCTTTAATATCATAATAATCTTCAATCAGTTGATATAGATTATTATATTTTAATTCTTTTTCGCCAAATATTGGTAATAAATCAATTTGTGGATTAAGCTCAACACCACTATTTACACCTCTATTATAATGAATAGGCAAATTAGGAATAAAGGCAACAGCCTTCTTAATATTAATAAATTTTGTAACAATCTTATCTCCATTATTAATTAATAATCTACCTGCAATACCCAAAGGTCTATCAAACCATGATGAATATATAACACCTCCATATACTTCAGTGTTATATTTAATATACTTTCCTCTTTCTAATTTAAAATTAGGTTTTAATTTAAATGTTGGTGAATCTAAATGTCCTGCAGTTATTTTAAAACTAGAATAATCGTTTTTAGGGGTTTTAAAAGCTATCAATGATGAATCATTCCTACAAACAAAATAATTGTTATTAGGCAATATTTTCCATACCTCATTTTCTTTTAATTCCTTATAACCATTATTAATTAATAAATCTTTAAAAGATTTACAAGCATGAAATGCTGTTGGTGTATCTTCAATAAATTTTAAAAAATCTTTCATATTTTTTCCACTCCTATTAAACATTCAAAACAAATATTATCATTTATATAGCCAATGTAAGCATCTTTATCTAACATTTTATAATGACCTATATTTATTATATCATTGTATTTTGCTTCCTTTATATAAGCTATTTCAATTTCTTTTATATATATTTTATCCTCATAATTGAAAAATAAATTTTCAATACAATTAATATATCTAGTATTATTCATATGTCTATTATGATCTAAATCATCTAATCTAACTTGATATTTTTTATATTCATCGATTAAAGATTTATCTAAATTTAACTTTCTCTTACATTTATCTTGATAATTAGTAAAAGAATAATAATTTCCGTCAAAATCAATTTTATCACTATGAACAACACCTCTTGTGTTTAAATCAATAATAACCCAATTAGATATTCCTTTTATTAAATCATTATTATTTTTATCCTTTAGTAGATATTCTCTTTCAAATTCTAATTTATGCTTTGGTTTTGGCCAAGTTTCAAGTTCTACAAAATCTAAATATGGTGGGTTATTAACGACATAATAATGTTGATATAATACTACCCATGCATAACCTTTTGACTTAAGTACTTCATATCCTAAGCCTAAATCTTTAGCATGTAATCCAGCGATATCTTGAAACATATCCAATATGGATGTAGGTTTAATTATATCATTATAATTAACATCCTTTGTATGAATAAAAAAATTCATTTCCTTTTTCATAATATTCATATTATCACCAATAAAGATTATAAAACAAAATAAAATAAAATGCACTATTTTTTTATAATTAAATTAAATAATGTTAATCCCTAAATATGGATTTTTTATATATATTATGATAAAATACTTTACAGGTGATAGAAATGAAAAATTATTTACAAAAGGCATACGCATTTGATGGAACAGTAAGGATATATGCTGCAATAACAACCGAACTTGTTAGTAAAGCTCAAGAAATACATAATCTTTGGCCTACTTCTTGTGCTGCCTTAGGAAGATGTTTAACCATAGCTGCAATAATGTCTTCAACATATAAATCTAAAGAACATTTAACTATCAAAGTATGTGGCGATGGACCTATAGGGCAAATAATAATAGAAACAACCGATGGACTTGTTAGAGGATTTGTTCAAAATCCTGGTGTATATTTATCTTATAATAATGGTAAACTTAATGTCGCTGATGCTGTTGGCAAAAACGGTCATATTGAAGTTATTAAAGACTTACATTTAAGAGCGCCATTTTCTTCTACTTGTGAGTTAATAAGTGGCGAAATAGCTGAAGACTTTACATATTATTTTGCTAAATCTGAGCAAATACCTTCTTCTGTTGGTTTAGGTGTATTATTAGACCCAAATGGTAAAGTATTATCTGCCGGAGGATTCCTAATCCAAATAATGCCTGGATGCAAAGAAGAAACTTTGAAACAATTAGAAGATAAACTACAAAATTTAAAATCATGTTCACAAATGATTAATGAAGGATATAGTGCAATTGATATGATAAAAGAAATAACCAATAATAATTATCAATTGCTTGAAACTAAAGAATTAAATTACTATTGTCCTTGTA
The DNA here is from genome assembly GCA_964441815.1 of uncultured Anaeroplasmataceae bacterium. Lineage (GTDB taxonomy): Bacteria > Bacillota_I > Bacilli_A > Acholeplasmatales > Anaeroplasmataceae > Pelethenecus. The sequence goes on from CAYTVE010000015.1 coordinate 26,851, forward strand.
ATAAAAATCGTTTTAGAAATGGTTTGAAAAGTTTAGGAAAAATCGAATTAGAGGATATTCTAAAAGAAGATCATAAAGTTTCTATAACATGTAATTTTTGTCAGAAAGAATATAATTTTAATGAAGATGATTTAAATGATATAATAAATGAATTAAAAGATAATGCTTAATAATGCATTATTTTTTTTTACAATTATCACACATATCATTACATCTATTTAATTTTTGATGAAAATAATTGCTTAAATATTGATGTCGACATTTTTTTGATAAACAATAATCTATTAAATAATCTAATTTTTTTATATATTCTTTTCGTATATTATTATCCTTTATTTTATTTATAAAATATCTCACTTTGTAAACATCATTAAAAGAAAATAATAATATTCCTTCAGATATTTCATTGTCTCTTCCTGCTCTTCCTAATTGTTGTGTTAAATCCTCAATATTAGTTGGCAATTCATACTCTATTATATATCTAATGTTTTTAATATTTATTCCCATTCCAAAGGCATTAGTTGCTATAATTATATTACATTTATTAGAACTAAATAAATTTTGTTGTTTAATTTTAGTATCATAATCAAGTTTTGCATGATAATAACATACATTATATCTATTTTTTAATTTATTATATAATTCTTCAGTTTTTTTTATTGTAAGACAATATATTATACCCTTATCTTCTTTTCTTGAATTTAAATATTTATATAAGAATTCCTCTTTTTCATTAGTATTATATACCTTATATATAATATTAGGTCTGTCCACAGGCATTTCAATTACCATAGGATTTTTCATATTTAATTTATCTTTGATTTTTTCTACAGTTTTAGGAGTTGCGGTAGCTGTTAATGCTAGAAGTTTAGGCTTATTCTTTAATGAATTAATAAAAAAAACTATATTATTAAATGACTCCCTAAATGATTCTCCCCACAATAATGTATGAGCTTCGTCTACAACTAACATTCTAATATCAACATTTTTAATAAATTCTTTAAATCTTTTATTTTCTAATCTTTCTGGTGATATATATAATATTTTATATTTTTCTTTTTTTAATTTATTAAAAATAATATCTTGCTCATAAATATCTAAACTAGAATTCAAGACTGCAGCTTCTATATTTTTTTTTAACAAGTTATTATATTGATCTTCCATTAAAGAAATTAATGGTGATATTACAATACTTAAACCATCTTGCATTAATGCTAAGACTTGAAATATCACTGATTTACCAAAACCAGTTGGTAATATTCCTATAACATCTTCACCTTTAAGAATATTATCAATTATAACATCTTGTGGATATTTAAAATCATCATAACCAAAATATTCTTTTAAAATTACTTTTTTATCCATTTTTATACCTCTTAATAATAATAGACAAAAATATAATTTTTTAACTTACAAAATATTTAAACGTGTTTAAAAAATATAAGTTTATTAAACATATTATGTATTTTTCCTTTCTCCTTTTAATATTTAAAATAAAAAAATTAAGGTGCTGTACCTTAAGTTTTTTTATTTTTTTATTGATTTTAATATATAATAACCTTTATCTCTTGTGATAATTTCACAATTACCAAAAAGATTATTTAAATAATCTTTCGAAGACGGAGCGCCTTGTTTTTTTTGAATTACAACCCATAATTCTCCGTTTGTTAATAATCTATTATAAGCTCCTTCATATATTGCATAAATAACATGCTTACCTGCTCTAATAGGAGGATTTGTTACAATTGTTGAAAATCTTAAATCTTCATTTAATTCTTTATATAAATCTGAATGGTAACTCTTACATAATAAAGCATTATTATCTTTTATATTTTTATTTAACAAAATATATGCTCTTTCATTTATTTCACACATATGTACTTCTTTTTGGTAAAGTTTTGATAAAACGATACCTATAGGACCATATCCCGCTCCCATATCTAAAATTGGAGCATCTAAATCATTGGGAATAAATGCTTTCAATAGAGCAAAAGATCCATAATCTATGTAATTTTTAGAAAAAACACCATCATCTGTATTAAAAATAAAAGAATTATTTCTAAAATTAAATTTATATGAAGAAGGATTTGAGTGTAAACCTTCTTGATTTTCTTGATAATAATGATAATTATTGTTCATGATTCTCTCCTAAATAAATAGACCTGAGAAAACTCAGGTCTATAAAATCATTAAATTAAATTACTTAATTTCTACAGTAGCACCAGCAGCTTCTAATTTAGCCTTTAATTCTTCAGCTTCAGCTTTAGAAACTTTTTCTTTAACTGGTTTTGGAGCACCATCAACTAAGTCTTTAGACTCTTTTAATCCTAAGCCTGTTACTTCTTTAACAACTTTGATTACACCTAACTTAGCAGCACCTGCATTAGCTAAGATTACATCAAATTCAGTTTGTTCAGCAGCAGCAGCCGGAGCAGCACCTTGAGCAGGAGCTGCAGAAACAGCAGTTGGATCAATTCCAAATTCTTCTTTCATAGCGTCAACTAATTCTTTAATTTCAAGAATAGTCATTTCCTTTAATGATTCAATAAATACTTCTTTTGTTAATTTAGCCATTTTATTTTTCCTCCGTTATATTTTAATTAAGCTTCTTGACCTTTTTCTACTAACATATTTAAACCAATTGATAACTGACTTAAAGTTCCTAACATACCAGCAGCTAATTGAGTTAATAATGTTTCGTATGATGGTAATTGTGACAATGTTTTTAATTGTTCGAATGAATAAACATCACCATCAACTATACCTTTAATTACTTCGATATTCTTGTTTTCATCAGCAACTTTGAAAAGTACTTTAGATGGAGCAACAACATCTTCTTTAGAGAATGCAAGAGCAATAGGTCCAACTAATGCATCATCTAAATCATAACCGCATTCTTTTGCAGCACGACGTGAAATGTTATTTTTAATAACTGAAATTTCACAACCTAATTCACGCATACTTTTACGTAAATTTTGGAAAGCTTCAACAGATAAGCCTTGATATTTGAAAGCAACAACTGATGCTGAAGATTTCATTTTTTCGCTTACTTCTGTCACTTCTTGTTGTTTTTGTAACAAAATTTCTTTCATTGATTTACCTCCTATAAATTTAATGAAAAAACTTCTCACCAAGGCGTGAGAAGAATTCATTTATTTCTCATACCTCGGTAGAAATTAAGTGCTAACGCACACCTACTGTCTTCGGTTAATATTAATTATAATTTTGAGATTGAATCAGGGTCAATCTTAACACCAGGTCCCATAGTAGATGCAACAGATACATTCTTCATATATGAACCTTTTACAGTTGATGGTTTTGCTTTCATTAAAGCATCATAAACTGTTTTTAAGTTTTGTTGAAGTTTTTCAGCTCCAAATGAAACCTTACCAATAGTCATTTGAATATTACCAACTTTGTCTGGACGATATTCAACTTTACCAGCTTTGATTTCTTTTACTGCTTGTCCAACATTCATTGTTACAGTACCAGTTTTTGGATTTGGCATTAAACCTTTTGGTCCTAAAACTCTACCTAAACGTCCTAATTCACCCATCATATCTGGTGTAGCAACGATAACATCAAAATCAAACCAACCTTGATTGATTTTAACGATCATATCAGAATCACCAACAAAATCAGCACCAGCCTCTTTAGCTTCAGTTTGCTTTGCACCACGGCAAAGTACTAAAACTTTACGAGTTTTACCTGTACCATTTGGTAAAACGATAGCTCCACGAATATTTTGTTCTGCTTTACGTGGATCAATGTTTAAACGGAAAGCAACATCAACAGAAGCGTCGAATTTTGCAGTAGAAGTTTTACAAGCTAAATCTAAACCTTCAGTTACAGAATAAACTTTTGAACGGTCTACAAGCTTAGCAGCTTCAACGTATTTTTTTCCTCTCTTCATATTATTCCTCCTAAAATGTGGTATAAGCGGGAATTCCTCCCACAAATTTAGGCTGTTATAAACAACCTTAAGAAATTAGTCTTCAACTACAATGCCCATATTTCTAGCAGTTCCAGCAATTATATTAGTAGCTGCTTCAATATCGTTTGCATTTAAGTCAGGCATTTTCATTTCAGCAATCTCTCTTGCTTTTTGTCTTGATATTTTTGCTACAGTATGTTTCTTTGAATTTTCAGAACCTTTTGAAATACCTGCAGCTTTCATTAATAAATCTGAAGCTGGTGGTGTTTTTACAATAAATGTAAATGAACGGTCTTCATAAACAGAGATTACTACTGGTAACGTATATCCCATTTTATCCTTTGTTTGGTCATTGAATTGAGAACAAAAGCCTGGAATATTTACACCTGCTTGTCCTAATGCTGGACCTACTGGTGGAGCTGGATTAGCTTTGCCGGCTGGAATTTGTAATTTAACAACCTTTACAACCTTCTTTGCCATAATTGTTTCCTCCTTCTTTCAATGATGTGGTTTTAACAGATTCTATTTCATAGAACCCTCCCACTCCATACATATGAATACATATATATGCCTTTAAATTATATCAAAGTAATTATCTTGTGTCAATTTGTTTTTTTATTTTTTTAAAAAAAAT
>CAYTVE010000016.1:0-31041 GCA_964441815.1 uncultured Anaeroplasmataceae bacterium
TATTAAGACATTTTCCTGGAATAACACTTAAGACATTATCACAGAATAATCATAATTAAAATAAAAAAAATAAAAAAATGCTTGCAATTGTATTTCAAATCAAGTAAAATAATAAAGAACTAAAAAATAGGGCCATAGCCAAGCGGTAAGGCAAGGGACTTTGACTCCCTCACGCACAAGTTCGAATCTTGTTGGCCCTGCCAATTTAAATTATTATTGTAGAGCACAGTCTCTACTTTTTTATTTATTGAAAAAATCATATACTTTTTTATTTATTGAAAAAATCAATTGCAATAAAATAGTTAATATGCTATAATCCTATATAAATTTTTTTGATGAGGGTTAAGGTTGTAAGGTAATGGAAGAAAGACATCGTGAATTATTAAAATTAATACATAAAGATAATGAAGATGCGTTAATGGAATTTTATGATTCTACATGTTACGATTTTGCAATTAAGATGCAAAGATGTATCCTTGACCAAACTAAATTAGAAGATGCATTTGCTGATTTATATTTTACTATTCAACTAAAATCAAGAAAAATAGCTAAATGTCCTGATATAATTGTTAAGTGTTATGAAATCATTGAATCAGTATCTAGAAAGTATAATAAAAAATATCGCAATAAGCCTTTATTTAAATTAAACAATTTGGATTTTAGTAAAAAAGATTGTAGTAAATTTGATAAAGAAGAATTAATTTCTTCATTAAAAACATTAACAAAAAAAGAATATAAAGTTTTTATAATTTTGAAATGGGAAGAATATTCATTTGAAGAAGCTGAAATATTACTAAATATGAAACGTGATAAATTAAATTATATTTATAATAATATGTCTAAAAAATTAGCTAATGTTTTTAAATAATAAAATTATTGTTATTTAATTTTATATTTTATAGTGGTATAATTATAATATGTGAGTAAAATGGGGAGAGTTATATGTTATTTTTAGTGCTTTTATTATTAGAAAATTTGTTTATCGTTGTATTCTTAGTATTCTTTAAAATAAAAAAGAAGAAAGATTTATTTAATCAAATTGATTATATAGGAAAAATTACACATGACCTGAGAACACCAATTTATGCAATTAATGGTTTTATTACACTTGCTAAAACTAGTCCTAAAAATATAAATGATTATTTATTAAAGGTAGAACTTATAACTGATAAGTTGTTGAAGCTTGTGAATGATAGTATTAATTATTCTAAAATTAAGAATAATAAATTTATTATTAATAACAAGTTCAATGATATTATCGATTGTGTTAATTTATCTATAATGAATGTTGAATCATTATTGATAAATAAAAACATTAAATTAATTACTAATATTGATATTAAGCATCAAAATGTCTTATTTGATAGTGATAAATTATATTCTATCATTTTAAATTTATTATCTAATGCATATAAATATACTAATTCAGGAGGTTATATTTATCTTAATATAAAAGAAGATAAATATATTTATTTTTTTGAAATAAAAGATACGGGAATTGGTATGTCAAAAAAATATTTAAAAGAAATATTTAAACCATTTTCTAAGGAATTAAAAACTATAAACGATGATGTTTATAGTTCTGGTCTTGGTATGTCTATATTAAAGGAAATGGTTGATAAAATGAATGGTAATATTAAAATTGACTCTAAAGAAAACGTTGGAACAACAATTCAATTAAAATTTAATTTTAAAGAATAGTTAATTTGTAGGAGGTTATATGCTACAACTAATTACAAACAAATATAATCAATTAAATAATTTAATTTTAAAAATAACTAAATTGCGTTTTTTTAATGAAATATATGCAGCTATTTTGTCTTTAGTAACTATATTAGGCTGGAAATATGATTCAATAATAGGAATGTCTTTAATGATTGCATTCGCTATAATAGCATTACTATTAACAAAAGATTTAAAATATGTTATACCTAATTGTCTTTATTTTATATTTATGTTTAGTGATGGTTTTAATAATGATTCTTTTCCGATTCCCATAATTATTTTTGGTTCAATATTTTCCGTTATTATTCTTTTTTATTCATTTAGAAAAGGAATACAACTTAAAAAAATGAAATCTTTAATTGGATTATTAGGGATTGCAGTATTTTCTATTATTCCAATTATTTGGTGTAGAGCTCCTGAAGAGAATGAAGTGTTTTATTTTTTCTTTTTTGGTAGTTTAGGATATTTATTACTATATATGATAATGATTAATGGTATGAAAGAAGATGGAATAGATCTACTTGCTGTCAGTATGTCATTTTTAATTATCATATTAACTGCTGAATGTTTATTTAAAATTCAAGATTTAAAATTAGAAAGACCAGGGGAAAGTATATTAAACTTTTGGTATTATTTAGGCTGGGGTTTATGTAATGAAGCTGGTATAATGATTTGTACCGCTATACCATTTGTTTTTTATTTACTTGGAAAACAAGAAAATATCAAAGGAATGATATATCAAAATTTTAAAATCATTATAGCTGTGGCCGGTATAATAATTACTACTAGTAGAGGCAGCTATTTATTTGGCTTTGCTGAAATTATGTTATTGTATTGTGTATTATTGTTCACGTCAAAAAATGCTAGACTATATCAAAATTCTTTTATAATTTATATGCTTTCTATTTTATTATTAATAGTTTTTTTTAGACCACTTATTACAGATGTTTTAGATAAAATATATCACACAGTCTTTACTAATCATTTAGATGATAGTGGTAGAAAAAGTTTATGGATTCAAGGTTTAAATGTTTGGAAAGAAAGTCCTAAAACTATTTTATTTGGCTCAGGAATAATTTCTGTGACAGGAACCACACAATCATCTGGAGGATATCAACTTGTTCCTATTGTATTCCATTCGACAATAGTTGAAACACTAGCTACATGTGGAATATTTGGCATGATTTTCTTTATTATTCATATATTTTTTAAGTATTACAATCTAAAAAAATGTAATATGTTATTGTTTTCAACAGTTGGTATAGGATATTTTATTGTTGATTTATATGGATTAATTGATAATACATATCATATGTATTATTATATGTTACCGCTAGCTATTATATTAGCTGTAGTAGATAATAAACTATATTGTGATAAAAACGTGCAGTATTAAAAAAATGTGCGTTTTTTTAATTTATTTTAATCACTTTTATTGTTATGTTTGCAAGAAAATGCTATAATAATTACATTAGACCAGTGTCTAACGAAAGAAGGTGGAAGAAATGTTAGAATATTTATTTGATTTTATTGAAAGTAATATTATACTAATATTTATTTGTGTTTTATTTTTTACTATTTCTTCCATATATTCTAAAAAAATGAAAATGTTTTTTATTGCCGTGTTAATGTGTGCTACTTTATACTTTGCATTATTATGTCTATATAGATTAGGCATTGGGATTGATTTCTTATATTGTTGTTCTTCAAAAATAATTATAACAGTTATTGAACATATGAAGTGTTTATTTATATTTGATTTTGAGCATTTAATTGGAACTGAATATTTATCTAATATTATTTTTGGTGAAAAGATGGTTGATAAATTTACCATTAGTATTTTTTTTGTTTCATCAATTATAATATTACCGTTGATTATTAATTCACACAAACCTCTAATTATTAATTTTGAATGTAAAAAAATAAAATTGGATATAAAAAATAAAATTTTTATAAATAAATATGATAAATTTAAAAAACAAATTTCAAATTTGAATATGAATTGTGTTCTTAGATGTTGATGTAAATATTCTTTATTACATTTAAAATATTTAAGGAGTATTTGTGTATGAAAAAAAATAAAATTAATATTAAGGACATTGATGCTGATAATTTTAAAATAAAAATGAAACCGGTTTATTATTTTTTTAAGAGATTATTTGATTTTATATGTGCATTACTTGGTATTATATTATTATCGTGGCTAATGTTAATAATAGCCGTACTTGTTAAATGTACATCAAAAGGACCTATTTTTTATGTATCTGATAGGGTTGGAAAAAATGGTAGAGTATTTAGATTTTATAAATTTAGATCTATGAAGATTGATGCTGATAAAGAATTGGAAGAATTATTGAAATATAATGAAACTGGTGGAATTACTTTTAAAATGAAAGATGATCCAAGAATTACTAAGTTTGGTAAATTCTTAAGAAAAACAAGTTTAGATGAATTACCACAATTATTTAATATCTTAAAAGGAGATATGTCTATTGTTGGACCTAGACCATGTACAACAAGAGAATATGTTTTATATTCTGAAAGAGATAAATTGAGATTAACTGTACCACAAGGATTAACAGGTTATTGGCAAATTCATGGTAGAAGTAATACTACTTTTGAAGAAATGGTTGATTTAGATTTAAAATATATATTAGAACGTCGTGGATTCTTTTATGATATATGGTTAATAATTAGAACTTTTTTCCATGTTTTATTTAGTCATGGTGCAAAGTAAGAGGAGGGAGAAAAGTGGAGAAAATAAGAGTTGATGTTGTTTGTCCTGTGTATAAAGGATTTAATTATTTAAAACCATTAGTTGAATCATTTCAACAGCAAAAGAAAATAATTTTGGATAAGATTATTTTTGCGATTACTGATTCGAAAGATGATGAGATGGAAAAAATAAGATTATTTGTTAAAGAAAATGGCATTGCTTTCTTCGAGGTTTCGAAAGGAGAGTTTTCTCATAGTCTAACAAGAGAAAAAGCAATTAAAGAATATTGTACCAATAAATGTGTTATTATGCTTTCACAAGACATAAAATTAACGAATGAATATGTTTTTTATAATCTAGTTAAAGACATAGATTCCGATTTAAGTGTTTATAATTACGCTAGACAAATTTGCACTAATAGGTCAATCGAAAGGTATATTAGAAAAAAAAATTATCCGACAACTTCTTTTTTAGTTTCGAAAGAAGATATAGAAAAAAAACAATTAATGGCTTTTTTTGCCTCTGATGCTTGTTCTGCATATAATAGAGATGTATTTATTAGTGTTGGTGGCTATGGCGGATACGATGTTATGATGAGTGAAGATATGTTATATTCTAAGTTTGTGTTAGATGCAGGCTATAAGAAAAAATATTGTGCAGATGCTATTGTAGAACATTCTCATAAATATACTTTAAAACAATTATATAAAAGATATTATGATACTGGTGTATTCTATAAAAAAGTGGGTTTGTTTAATAATTATAAAACAACAGATTCCGGTTTAAAGTTGGCGGTTTATGTGTTGAAACAAGCTTTAATTCATTTTGACATACCTGTTTTAATTAGGTGGTTGCCGGATATGACTGCTAGATATTTAGGAATGAAAAACGGAAGAAAATAAGCGGAGAGTTTTTATGAAAGGTATTATATTAGCTGGTGGTAGTGGAACCAGATTATATCCACTTACAATGGTAACAAGCAAACAATTGTTACCAATATATGATAAACCAATGATTTATTATCCATTATCTACATTGATGCTTGCTGGAATTAAGGATATATTAATTATCTCAACTCCGGAAGATACGCCAAGATTTGAATCTTTATTGGGTGATGGGAAAAGATTTGGTATTAATTTAGCATATGCTGTACAACCATCACCAGATGGACTTGCTCAAGCATTTATAATTGGTGAAGAATTCATAGGGGATGATGATGTGTGTATGGTTTTAGGAGATAATATATTCTACGGTAATGGTTTTAAAAAGGCTTTAAAAAATGCAGTTAATAATGCTGATAATGGCAAAGCTACAGTATTTGGGTATTATGTTCCAGATCCTGAAAGATTTGGTGTTGTTGAATTTGATAAAAATGGTCAAGCCATTTCAATAGAAGAAAAACCACAAAATCCTAAATCTAATTATGCTGTTGTTGGTTTATATTTTTATCCTAAAGGAGTGTCAAAAAAAGCTTTTGAAGTTAAACCTTCAAAGCGTGGAGAATTAGAAATTACTACCTTAAATCAAATGTATTTGGATGATAATAATTTAGATGTTATTACTTTTGGCAGAGGATTTACTTGGCTAGATACTGGTACACATGAATCATTAGCTGATGCTACTGAATTTGTAAAGATGATAGAAGAACATCAAGGTTTAAAGGTTTCTTGTATAGAAGAAATCGCATTTAATAATGGTTGGATAACAAAAGAAGAGCTAATTCAACAAGGTGAATTAATGAAAAAGAATCAATATGGACAACACTTATTAAATGTAGCTAATGGAAAGGTAAGATATTAAAATGAAAATATTGATAACAGGGGCGAACGGATATATTGGCTCTAAAATTGTTACAAAACTTTTAGACTTTGGGAATGATGTTATTGCCACTGATTTTGATAACTCTCATATAGATGAGAGAGCTAAATTTGTTAAAGCAAATATTTTTGACGAAAGCGATTTTTGGGAAAAATTTGAACATCCAGATGTTTGTTTACATCTAGCTTGGCGTGATGGATTTTTTCACAATTCGCCCAGTCATTTTATTGATTTATCCAGTCATTTTAAATTCTTAACAGGTTTGATAGATAAAGGCTTAAAATGTTTGGCGGTAATGGGAAGTATGCACGAAATTGGATATCATGAAGGCGTTGTTGGAGAATCAACTCCATCAAATCCTAAGTCATTATATGGCATTGCTAAATATTCACTTAGGGAAGCATTAATTTCGTACACAAAAGATAAAAATATTATTTTTCAATGGTTGCGTGCGTATTATATTTATGGTGATGATTTATATGGGAACTCAATTTTTTGCAAAATAAAGAATGCTGCAATGAATGGGGAAAAAAGCTTCCCATTCACTAATGGAAAAAATAAATTTGATTTTTTATCTATAGATGAATTGACGACACAAATTGCTAATGCTGTAACACAAAAAACTGTTAATGGTATTATAGAAATTTGTTCTGGTAATCCACTTTCATTGAGTGAAAAAATTGAATGGTATATTAATGAAAACAATTTGGATATATCATTGGAATATGGAAAGTTTAAAGAAAGAGAAAATGAATCACCATGCATTTATGGAGATGTAAGAAAAATAAATCTAATATCACAAATGAAAAATAAAAAAATATTAGTTACTGGTGTTGGCGGACAACTTGGTTATGATTGCGTCAGAGTATTGAAAAGTCGTGGATATACTAATGTAATTGCTGTAGATATTTGTGATTTAGATATTGCAAATGAAAGTAGTGTTTATAAATTTATAGGCGAATCGAATCCTGACGTTGTTATTCATTGCGCAGCATGGACTGCCGTGGATAAAGCTGAATTGAATCCGGAAAGGGTTTATAATGTAAATTCATTGGGAACTAAATATATTGCGACAGTTTGCAAAAAAATTAACGCAAAATTAGTTTATATTTCTACTGATTACGTTTTTTCCGGAGAAGGGATTGAACCTTTTGAAATTGATAGTCCTAAAAAAGGTTTGTCTATATATGGTAAAACAAAATCTCAGGGTGAAGATTATGTTATGAAAATTATGGAAAGCTATTTTATTGTTAGAACAACAGGCGCATTTGGTGTTAATGGTAATAATTTTGTGAAAACGATGATTAAGTTGTCTAAAAGTTCAAAAAAAGAAATAAATGTTGTTTCCGATCAAATAGTTTCTGTTACTTATACACTTGATTTAGCAGAATTAATTTGTGACATGATAGAAACGGAAAAATATGGTATATATCATGCGACAAATGAAGGATTCATTTCATGGTCTGAATTTGCTAGAGAAATATTTAAACAAATTGGTAGTGAAATGGTTGTCAATGATGTTTCTACAGTAGAATATACAAAGATGATTCCTAATCAGGCAAAAAGACCGTTGAATTCTAGATTAAGTAAGAGTGCATTAGAAAAGGCAGGATTTTATAGACTCCCAGAGTGGAAAGATGCATTAAAAAGGTATTTGCTTGAAATAAAAGAAAAATAATTTTAAATGGAGGAAAAAATGAGTATTTTCGGTGTTTTGTTAATTCTTTATTTCATATATTATTTTATAAAAAATCAAAAAAAACCAATTTCTAAATTATATCCGAGCCTCTTTGTTAATGTCACAATATGCTCAATTATATTTGATATTGGATATATTGCGAAAATTGGCAATTTTACGCTTGAATTTAATTATTTTTTTACTCTATTGCTTTTTTGCTTTTCTATCGTTTGCTTTATTAAAGATAAAATACCAATATCCAATATAAAAAAAAGTTTAATTTTTATATTTATTATATTGATAAGTTTTGTTTTCAATCTTTTGATTTCGGCGCCGCTCCAAAGTGTGCCATTTTATGAGGAATGGGATACTTATATTCTTGGTAATTTATCAATACCTTATACAAAGGTTGGAATTCATTCTGTTTTGCAATTACTTAGAATTATTATGTTTGTTTTTGAATTTTCAATTTTTGTAATTTATGCAAACAAATCTACACTTTTTGAGTTTTTTAAAAAAAGTTATAAAGTAACGATTATGGTTTTGTTAGTTTCGTGTCTTGAAATTTTATTTTATAATTTTATACCTAGTTTTGATTTTAGAAATTTTCTTTTAAATTTTTTTGGGCATTCAGAAGCAACATTTTTGAATCCGAGAAAATTTGGTTTTTTATATGCGCCAATGGCTTTTATGAGAGAACCATCATCATATTCATATATGTTATTTATACTTTCTTTGGCCAATTTATCATATTATTTTGTATGTACAAAAAATAGAAAAAAAATACTTATAAATATATGCTTTTGCTTATTATTCATAATGATATCAACATCTTTTAGTGGAATTTTATATTTAGTTGTTATATTGTTTTTGATATTTTGTTTTAGTTTGAAAAAAAATGGGTATAAAAGTTTAAAATTCATTTTTCCTATAATTTTAATATTGATTGTATTTCTGAGTTTTAATTACGCTTCAATTAAAGAAAGATTTGACTCTATATTTGATATATTAAATGGAGATAAATCTAATACAAGCAACTATATTAGAATCACATCGATATTTAATAATTTAAATGTATTTTCAAAACATATGTTGCTAGGCTTTGGCGTTGGTAGTGTTTATTGTTTTTCTGGAATTGTTACCATTTTAGCTAATATTGGTATTATAGGTTCTCTTTATTTTGTATATTTTGTCAATCATCAAACAAATAAATTTTTCAAAGTTAAATATTTTAGTTTTATGTCTTTTTTGGCAATATTTATTGCTTATGTTTTTAGCGGGCACATGTCTTATTTGCTTTATTCAGAAAAAGTTATTTTTATATACTTAATGTTGAAATTTTTATCTATTAAATTTAGAAAAAATAGTGCTGAAGTCGATTTAATTTTATCATAGAAAGGTTGGAAAAATCATTAGTTTATGATTTGGTAATTATGAAATATAGTAAGATTTATGTTGTGTGTCCATATGGTTTGGTTACAGGTGGACCAGATGCGTTGCATCAATTAGTTTTTTATCTGAATAAAAATTCCATTTTTTCTAATATAGTTTACTCAGATATTAATGATAGAAATAAACCAATTCCAGAACCATACAAATTATATTTGTCAGATTATTGTATTTTATCAGATGTAAAAGATGAAAAAGGGAGTGCTATAATTGTTCCTGAAACTTTGACTCATTTATTAAAACAGTATAAAAATCTTGATAAATATATTTGGTGGTTGAGTGTACAAAATGATACTAATGCTTCTTTTTTTAAAAAAATTGTTAAAGTGTTTAAAAAGATGTTTGATTTAAATTCATACAAAAAACTATATAAACTTAATACTTTAAAAAATTTTGTTTTACATAAACCATATAATTTTGATGATAATGATGAAATAATTCATTTATGTGCTTCTTATTATGCATATAATCATGTTGAAAATAATAATAAAAAAGGACATTTATTAATTGAACCAATTAGTAAAAAATTTTTAGAAAACATAAATGATTCTACAGAAAGAAAAAACTATATATTGTACAATCCTAAAAAAAATTATAAGTTTACAAAAAAAATAATCAAAAAAAATAAGGAATTGCAATTCATTCCTTTAACTGGCTTTAGTCAAAATGAATTGATTGAGTTATACTCTCATTCAAAATTATATATTGATTTCGGAAATTTTCCTGGTGCCGAAAGAATTCCAAAGGAAGCGGTTTTAAATGGTACAGCTATTATAACAGGGAAAAATGGCGCTTCTGCATTTTATGACGATGTTCCTATTCCTGATGAGTATAAATTTGATTCTATCACAAAAAATGTAGATGAAATATCAAAAAAAATAAATTATGTTTTAGAAAATTTTTTTGATATTAAAAAAGATTTTAATAAATATAGAGAAACTGTTTTAAGTTTGGAAGATAAATTTGAAAAAAAACTCATTGAATATTTTGGTTAAAGAGGTAATTTATGAAATTAGGATGTTTGATTTTAAATTATAATGATTCAAAAAGAGTAGTTGAATTGGTTGATATACTTTATAACTATAATTTATTTTCTAAAATTTGTATTGTTGATAATAATTCTAATAGAGACGACTTTTTATATTTGTCTAATATAAAATATGAAAATGTTATTATTTTAAAGAGTGATAAAAATTCAGGTTTTTCTGGTGGAAATAATCTTGGATTAAAATATTTACAAGTTTTTAATTTAGATTATTTATGTCTTATTAATTCCGATATTTTTGTTAAAAAAAATGTTCTAGAAGAATTAGTCTATTTTTTGGAAGATCACTCAGTCGTTTCGATTGCTACATGTCAAATGATTGAAGCTGGTCAAAAAAGGCAATGTCACTATGATTTTCCATCCATAACTCATTATGTAAATGATAATCTAGGTGTAAACAAATTATTTAAAATAAAACCTAAAAATGTATTTAAATATGATAATTATAGTATTATTGATTACTCTCGTTCTTCGCTTTGGATGATTAGATTTAAAGATTTTATTGATGTTGATTTTTTTGATTCTAATACATTTTTATATCATATAGAAACCTGTGTAGGATTAAAATTGAAACAAAACAATAAAAAAATGGCTTTGATAAATAATTTAACTTATGATCATAATCACATTTATAAAAAAGGGTATAAAATAAATGCTTACAAAGATTCGTATAAGTCTTTGAAATATATATTTGAAACTTATTTAAAGAAGAATAAATTTCAAATGATTATTTTTTCTATTTCTTATTATGCAGGATTGTTATTAAGGAAATTTTTGAAGATCAAATAGATAAGAAAGGAAATTTTTATATTTATGAATATAAAACATTTAAAAAAAGCATTAGCTAGAAGAAATCCATTGTTGAAAATAGGTTATGGCAAGTGCGGGGCTAAAACACTTGTTTATAAACCTCTTTTGATTAGTGGTAAAAAAAGTATATATTTAGGAGAAAAAGTGTCTATAATTGATGGAGCTAGAATTGAAGTTTTGAAAAAATGGGGCAATCAAAAATTTGACAGTTATTTAAAAATAGGTGATAATACATCTTTTGAACAAGGTTGTCATATAATTTCTGCTGGCAAAATCGAAATAGGTTCTAATTGCGTTTTTTCTGCTAGAACGTATATAAGTAATTGTAATCATGACTATAGTACAATAGGCAAAAATGTTTTGACTCAACCATTGATTGTGAAAAATGTAAAAATCGGTAATAGTTGTTTTGTGGGTATGGATGTCAAAATATTTCCGGGAGTTACTATAGGAGATAATGTTATTATAGGTGCAAATTCAATTGTGATGAAAGATATTCCTGGCAATTCTGTTGTGGTAGGAAATCCTGCGAGAATTATAAAGAAATATGATGAAAATTCAAATCAATGGGTGAGAATAAAAGGAGATATAAATGAATAAACAAATAGGTAATTTTAATTTTATAGATACATCTATCAAAGATGTTTATATTATTGAACCAAAGAAATTTGGCGATGATAGAGGTTATTTTATGGAAACATATAAAGAGTCTGATTTTAAAGAAGCTGGTTTAAATTATAGTTTTGTTCAAGATAACCAATCTAAGTCAAAACAAGGTGTTTTAAGAGGTTTACACTTTCAAAAGACTTTTCCTCAAGCTAAACTTGTAAGATGTATTGAAGGTGAAGTTTTTGATGTTTGTGTTGATTTAAGAAAAGATAGTCCTACCTATGGTAAATGGGAAGGAGTTATCTTATCAGCTGAAAAAGGAAATCAATTTATGATTCCTAGAGGATTTGCTCATGGATTTGTTGTATTATCTAAAACTGCTACATTTTGTTATAAATGTGATGAATTATATCATCCTGAAGATGAAGGTGGTATAATGTGGAATGACCCTGATGTAGGAATTAAATGGCCTTTTGATGGTGAAGTAGTATTATCAGAGAAAGATAAAAAGCATAAGTTTTTAAAAGATGTTAAAATAGAATTTTAAAGGAGTTGAATTAGCATGTCAAAATTTTTAATAACAGGTGGAGCTGGATTCATAGGTGGTAATTTTTGCCATTATATGGTAAATACATATCCACAAGATGACTTTGTATGCATTGATGCATTAACATATGCAGGAAATTTAGAAACACTTGAACCAATAATGAATAAACATAATTTTAAATTTGTTCATGAAAATATATGTAATAGAGATGCTGTATTTAAATTATTTGAAGAAGAACATTTTGATTATGTAGTTAATTTTGCTGCAGAATCACATGTTGATAGGAGTATAGAAAATCCAGGCATTTTCTTACAAACAAATATTATAGGTACGCAAACGTTAATGGATGCTTGTAGAAAATATGGTATTAAACGATATCATCAAGTATCTACAGATGAAGTTTATGGAGATTTACCACTTGATAGACCAGATTTATTTTTTACTGAAGATACTCCAATTCATACATCGAGTCCTTATAGTGCATCTAAAGCTTCAGCTGATTTATTAGTACAAGCTTATCATAGAACATTTAAATTACCTGTAACTATATCTAGATGTTCTAATAATTATGGTCCATATCATTTTCCCGAAAAATTAATACCATTAATCATAAAAAAAGCCTTAGCAAACGAGCCACTACCGGTATATGGTAATGGAGCTAATGTAAGAGACTGGTTACATGTATACGATCATTGTACCGCAATTGATTTAATTGTAAGAAAAGGTAGAGATGGTGAAGTATATAATGTTGGAGGACATAATGAAAGAACTAATTTAGAAGTTGTTAAAACTATATTAAAAGAATTAGGTAAACCCGAAAGTTTAATTACCTATGTTAAAGATAGAGCAGGTCATGATTTAAGATATGCAATGGATCCTACTAAATTAATGAATGAATTGGGTTGGAAACCTAAATATACATTTGAAACAGGTATAGGTCCTACAATTAAATGGAATTTAGATAACCAAGAATGGATTAACCATATATTAAGTGGTGAATATACTAGGTTTATGGAGAAGAACTATGGAGGAAAGTAAAATAGACTTTAGTGTCATAGTTTGTTGCTATAATCCTGATTTAGATAAATTAAAAAGGACTTTAATTTCTGCTGACCGACAAGAAGGTGTTTCTTTAGAAATTATTATTAGTGATGATGGTTCAAAAGAAAACTATTATAATGAAATAAAGGAATGGTGTTTAAATAATATAAGAAATAAGGTCATTTATAATTTTCTTGGAGAAAATGTTGGTACAGTAAAAAATATATTATGTGCAACTGAAATTGCAAAAGGGTCATATATAAAACCCATTTCGTCTGGAGATTATTTATATAGTAGAACTACGTTATCTGAATTTATAAATGTTGATGGAGATATCGTTTTTGGTAATGGCGTTTATTATAATAACGATTATGAAATGAAAATATATAATTATCATCATCCCATTGTAAATAAATACGATAAAAAAAATACTAATTCTATTAGGTCGTTGTTGATTTATAATGATTGGATTTTAGGGGCATCGTTATTATATAAAAAAGAAAAATTAATTGAATATTTAACTATTTTAATAAACTTTGATATTAAATATTGCGAAGATTTATCAACTGCATTATGTGCGTTAGATTCTAGTAAAATTGAATATGTTAATAGAAATCTTGTTTGGTATGAATATGGGACAGGTATTTCGACGAAAAAAAATGAGAAAAATCAAAAATCATTAGTTGAGATTGATCAAGAAAAATTCTTTTTACATTTGCTTCCAACGCTATATGCAAAAAAAAGGTATATAAAAAAAATAGTTAAATTATGGAAAATTAAAAATAAAATTCAAAAAAAAATTTATATTCTTCTATTTTTTCCATCTAAACTATTTTTTAAATTTGAAACTATTTTTTTAAAAAACAAACAAATTAGTTATAATTTAGAAAACTATTATGATTTGTTTAAAGAGGATAAACAATAATGAATTATAAAATAATAAACTTCCAACAACATGGAGACCACAGAGGTCAATTGGTTGCTTTGGAAACATTTAAAGAAGTACCGTTTGAAATAAAACGAGTATACTATATGTATGATACTGTAGATGGTGTTCGCCGTGGTTATCATGCTCATAAAAAACTACAACAAGTTTTAATTTGTGTACACGGAAGTTGTAAAATTCATTTGGATGATGGAATTGATACTTCCGAAGTTATACTTGATAAACCATATGAAGGTTTATATGTGACAAATAATATGTGGAGAGAAATGTATGATTTTTCTGAAGATGCAGTATTATTAGTTCTTGCTTCTGAATATTATGATGAATCAGACTATATAAGAAATTATAAAGAATTTTTAAATTTTGTTAGAGAGGGGCAAAAATAATATGAATATACCATTTGTTAGTTTTGATGTTATGCAAAAAGAAATTAAAAAAGATTTGATGGCTAAATTTGAGGAAATGTATGATAACGCCTATTATGTTCAAGGAAATGAATATAAAAAATTTAATGTTAATTTTGCTGAATATTGTGGATGTAAGTATGCTGTTGGTGTTGGTAATGGATTAGACGCATTAATGCTAATATTAAAGGCATATAATATTGGAGTTGGTGATGAAGTTATTGTTCCATCTAATACTTTTATAGCTACAGCATTGGCAGCAACATATGTTGGTGCTAAACCAGTATTTGTAGAACCAATAATTGCCGAATATAATATAAATCCTGATTTAATAGAGGAAAAAATTACTTCAAAAACAAAAGCTATAATTGCCGTTCATTTATATGGACAATGTGCTGATATGGACAAGATTAACGAAATTGCAAAGAAATATAATTTAAAAGTTATTGAAGATGCAGCTCAAGCCCATGGAGCATTATATAAGGGTAGAAAAGCTGGTTCTCTTGGAGATGCAGCTGCTTTTAGCATGTATCCAGGGAAAAACCTTGGTGCTCTTGGAGATGGTGGTATGGTTGTGACAAATGATAAAGAAGTTGCGGAAAAAGTGACTGCACTATGTTGTTATGGTTCTGATTATAAGTATCATCACATATATAAAGGTGTTAATTCAAGACTTGATGAAATACAAGCTGGTTTTTTAAATATTAAACTTGAACATTTAGATAAATGGAATGCTCAAAGAAACGCTATTGCAAATAAATATCTTAACGGTATTAGTAATAAAAAAATTAAACTGCCAGTTGTTAATAATAATAACTATCATGTTTGGCATATTTTTGCTGTTAGATGTAATGAAAGAGATGCATTAGAAAAGCACTTAAATAATAGTGGAATTGGGACAAATAAACATTATCCTACACCTATGCATTTACAGGGTGCATATAGTGATTTAAACATTGTTAAAGGTGATTTGCCATTGGCTGAAGAGATTTCTAATACCGAACTAAGTTTACCAATGTATTACGGTATGAAAGAAGAAGAAATAAATTATGTTATAGATGTTATTAATAAATTCTAAAGAGGTTTATATGTTAAGACAGTTATTAGAAAAAGATTGTAAGTTTATGTTAGAATGTATGTCTGACCCTAATGTCAATACTTATATGAATATAGATGGTAATAACATGAAAATTGAAGATTGTATTTCCTTTGTTAAAAACAGTTTGAACGATAAAAAAAATATTCATTTTGCAATAACAGATAATAATGATAATTGGGTAGGAACAATCTCTTTAAAAAATATTGATGAAAAAAATAAATCTGCTGAATATGCAATTATTACTTCATCAAAAATACATGGGAAAGGGTATGCTTACGAAGCGACGAAACAATTGTTAAATTATGCATTTGATGAACTAGGTTTAAATAGAATTTATTTAGATGTTTTAGTTGATAATGTTAGAGCAAATAAGTTTTATAAGAAGTGTGGTTTTAAATTAGAAGGAACCTTTAGAGAAGCAATTATGATAAAGGGAAATATATATGATTTAAATTGGTATTCAATTTTGAAAAAAGAATATATGGGTATTTAAAATGATAAAAAATTTTATAGAAAAATATAAAAATGCACCATTGGTTTTAAAAGCCTCTATTGCTTACACAATTTGTAATATTTTACAAAAATCGTTATCACTAATAACAATGCCATTGTTTACTAGATTACTTACAACGGAACAATATGGACAGTATACTATTTATTCAAGTTGGTCTAGTATTTTTTCAATTGCTATAACATTAAACTTAGCATATGGTTCGTTTAATAATGCGATGATTAAATATGAAAAAAATAGAGAGTCTTATATTTCGTCTATTCAAGGAATTGTTTTATTACTTGCAATTTTGTTTTTAATTATTTACCTTCCTTTTTCTAGTCAAATTAATGAATGGCTAAATATGTCTACAGCTTTAATTCTTTTAATGGTTTCGGAAATAGTGTGTCAATTTTTTATTCAAGCTTGGTGTGGATTGAAAAGATTTGAATATAAATATAAAAGTGTTATTATTGTAACTATAGTAATGTCTATCTTAGCACCGGTTTTAGCATTGCTTCTAGTAATTAATACCACTGATAAGGGAGTGGCTAGAATATTTGGGTATGGTTTGATAAACATTTTGATTGGACTATTATTAGGAATTAATAATATCATCAAAGGGAAAAAAATTTTTTCTAAGGAATTTTGGAAATTTGCTTTAAGATTTAATATTCCATTGTTAGTTTATTATTTTTCACAAGTTATTTTTAATCAAAGTGATAAAATTATGATTGAAAGAATTTGTGGTGTAGATAAATCTGCCATATATTCTGTTGCATATTCTTTAGCGATGATTTTAACTTTCGTATTAAATGCAATTAATAGTTCGTATGAACCATGGTTTTATGAAAAAATAAAATCTGGTTGTCATAGAGAAAATAAAAAAATGAGTTTAATAATCACTTTAGTTATGTGCTTTTTGGTATTGTGTGTAATTTGGACTACACCAGAGATTATATTAATTTTATCTGGTGATAAATATGTAGAAGCAATTTGGGTTGTTCCGCCAATTGCAATAAGTTTAATATTGTTACTAATTTCGCAATTTTTTATTAGTATTGAATTTTATTATGAAGAAAAGTTTAAAATGGTTATAGCATCTATATTGTCTGCATTATTAAATATTGCTTTAAATTTTCTATTGTTGCCTAAATTTGGATATTTAGCCGCGGGGTATACAACGCTAATTAGTTATATCGTATTTGCTTTTTGTAATTATATTGCAGTATTTAAAAGAATATCTAAAAATGGCAATTTGTACGGCATTTTCAATTTAAAAATTTTATTTTTGGCTTTTATGTGTTTTGTCATAATTTCATATATAGGTGTTTTATTTTATAACTATTGGATTATTAGATATGGAGTGATAATTCTAACACTTTTATTTGCTCTTATTTTTCATAAAAAAATAATCAAAATGTTTAAAAATATAAAAGAAAAAATGCTAGATAAAAATAACAAAATAGAGGTATGTGATGATGAACTTTGTAAAAAAAATGATTAGATATATTTTACGCCCTATAAAAAAAACATATATAACCATTGACTCTAAACATAAATTGAAAAAGTCAATAAATAACAAAACTGGTCCGATAGTTTTCATTTGTCAATGTGAATATATTTGGAATAAACGAAGGGATGTATTTTTACAATTACTTAAGGAAGGCACAAGTCCAATTTTATATGTAATTAAAGATCAAAAGTCAGTTAGTACTAATAATGTTACTATATTTGAAAAAGAATTTCCAAATTATGTTTGTAAATATGAAGAAAAAAAGTTGATAGATTTAAAACCTAGTATTGTAATATATTCAAGGCCATACTCTCATTATTTGCCTAAAGATGTAAGAATTAACAAAGTATTGAAATATGCTAAAACAATGTATATACCATATTATTTTACTTTGGATGATTTGGTTACAACTGGAATAAATGATTTATTTTATAAATATTTATCAGTATATTATGCGGATCAAGAAGAAGTTAAAACACATTTTGACTATGTGCAAAGAAAAAACATATCAAAAGGATTGCAAAAATGTTATAACTTCGGTTATCCAGTGTTTGAAAATCTTTACTTGAATAAAAATGATGAATGCATTTATAAAAATTCCTATAATAAGCATAAAGTGATGTGGACTCCAAGATGGACATTAGATGAGAAATTAGGAGGTTCTAACTTTTTAAAATATTATAAGAATATGTTTAGTTATTTTTTAAATAATGAGAAATATTCTTTTGTATTTCGACCTCATCCATTGTTGTTTTCAAATTTTATTGAGACAGGTGTGATTTCTATTGAAGAAAAAAATGAAATTCTAGATAGTATTAATCATTCTAATAATAGTGTTTATGATACATCTAGTGAGTATATTAATACTTTTTTCAATACAGATTGCTTAATTACCGATAATTCTTCGATTATAGTCGAATATTTCATTACCGGAAAACCAATGATTTTTTGTTATAATGATTCAAATCTTGTATTCAACAATATTATGAATAAGATATTAGAATGTAATTATGTTGTTAATACTTTTGATGAAATACTAGAGATTTTAAATAAATTAAATAAGGGTATAGATGAAAAAAAAGAATTACGAAATAAGTATGTATCTGATTTTAAAGAATCTTATTTAGATTCTTCTAAGAATATTGCAAATAATATTTTATCTAATAAAATTAAATCAATAAGATGAGAAAGCCATTTAGAATTTGAGCTAAATAAAATCGTGATTTTATTCCCATACTTTTGTTTGTTTTTATTAAAGAGGATGTGATGTGAAATGCTATTCAATTCAATAGAATTTTTAATATTTCTAATGATAGTATTTGTTTTATATTGGATTATTCCTAAAAAATTTAGATGGATACTGTTGTTAGTTGTATCATATTATTTTTATATGTATTGGAATTGGAAATTAGTATTCTTGATTATGTTTACTACCATTATCTCATATTTGTCATCTATATTTATAGAAAAATATTACGAGAAACCAAAAATAAAAAGATCTATATTAATTACCTCATTAGTTTTATGTTTTGGTGTTTTAATTTTTTTCAAATATTTTCAGTTTTTATCACAAATAGTATTTGATATTATTTATTTAATTTCAAAAAATCAAATTACTGGATATTTTAGTATAATGTTACCAGTAGGTATTTCATTTTATACTTTTCAAACTGCATCTTATGTTATTGATGTTTATAATGGTAAAATTAAATCTGAAAAACATTTTGGATATTATGCCTTATACGTGACATTTTTCCCCCAACTTGTAGCTGGACCAATTGAAAGAGTAGAAGATCTATTGCCACAATTAAAAGAAGAAAAGAAACTGAAAGATATAGATTTTGTGAGTTCTTTTAGAATTATACTTGTAGGATTCTTTAAAAAGATTGCTATTGCGGATGTTATAGGTATATATGTTAATTCTGTATATAATGATATTTCTAATGCTTCAGGATTTTCTGTTGTAATCGCGTCTTTACTATTTGCTGTACAAATATTCTGTGATTTTTCGGGATATAGTGATATTGCGGTAGGTTGTGCAAAATTATTTGGCATTAATATGACCGAAAATTTCAATAATCCTTATGGCGCTAAAAGTGTTAAAGATTTTTGGAATAAATGGCATATTTCTTTATCAAAGTGGTTAAGGGATTATATTTATTTTCCGCTAGGAGGATCAAGAGTAAAGAAATTTAGGTGGATTATAAATATTTTAATAGTATTCTTCGTTTCAGGTATATGGCATGGTGCAAACTATACTTATATAATATGGGGATTATTACATGGTGTTTTCCAAGTAATAGGTGTTTTAACACTTAAAAAGAGAAATCAATTATGGAATAAAATAGGAATTGAAAATAATGGTAAATTAGTTAGCTGCTTAAGAATTGTTGGAACATTTATAATTATAGATTTTTGTTGGATTTTCTTTAGGGCTAATAGTGTAGGAGATGCGTTTATAGCCATTAATAAAATTTTTACAAGCTGGTCTTTGAATTTTAAATATTTCAAAGATTCTTTTGAGTTTTTAACTATTTCTTGGAAATCAATGTTGTATATTTTAGTATGTATTCTTAGTTTACCATTAATAGAAAAATTAAAATATTTTAGTTATGAAAAGAATAATATCAAATCATCTTCATTAAGATATTCTTTATATGTATTAATGATGTTTATGGTTATAGGTGCTTGGATTTATTTACAAGCTTCTGATGTTGGTTCTTCATTTATTTATTTTCAATTTTAAGGAGGAATATATGAGTAATTTAAAAAAAGAAATTATAAAGTTACTTTGTTTAATTTTAATCATAATAACTCCTTTCATTATATTTGTAAGTATTTCTGAAAACATAGATAATCAATACGATAACACATATTTAGGCGAATTTAATGATAAATATAATTTACTTTCAAATAATAAAGATAAAAAGAAGATAATTTTTATTGGAGGAAGTAGTTTACCATTTGGATTACGTAGTGATTTGATTGAACAAGAATTTGAAGGCTATAAAGTTATAAACTATGGTTTATATGCTACTTTAGGTACTAAATTTATGGTTGATACTTCTAAAGATTATATTTCAAAAGGAGATATTGTCGTTATATCTCCAGAAATTAATAGTCAAACATACTCTTTATATTTCAATTCTAAAGCAGTTTTACAAGCATGTGATGGATTAAGTTATAAGTTTAAACATTTATCTTTAGAAGACAATATCAACTTATTCTATAATTATTTTGGTTTTAGTATAGAGAAGATGAAATATAAAAAAAATAATAATGCACCTGATCCTGTTGGTATATATAGACACGATTCATTTAATGAATATGGCGATTTAAAAGTTGATAGACCAAACAATATTATGATAAATGGTGTGGATTCAACAACAAATATAGTTATGGATAATTCGATTAGAGATGATGAATTTGTTAATTATATAAATGATTTTTGCGATGATATAAGAAACAAAGGTGCAAAGGTATTTTTTAATTTTTCACCTTGTAATGAATTAGCAATTATGTCTTCAAAATCAGTTAGAAATGATTTTCAAAATTGGGTTGATGCTTTTTTTGATTGTGATAGATTAACTAATATAGAAGATTGCATAATTGATTACAGATATTTTTATGATACAAATTTTCATTTGAATTCATCGGGAGCTGTTTATTATACTAAATTATTAATTCAAAATCTTCATAATAAAACTGGTATAGAAATTTCAAATAAAAACGATTTTGAAGATGATAATAATGATTATGATATAGTTATACCACCACTTGATTCTCCAAATGATAAAATACCTGACATAGATATTGTAATTCCAGGTTTAGATAATAATGACAATAAAGACGATGATATAATTGTTCCACCAAGTGTGGGTGGTGATGATGTTATAGAACCAGATGATGACAAAGTTGTTGATTTTGATTCTTATAATGGAGAGGCTAATAACAACTATATTGATTATTTTGAATATAAACTTGTTGGCAGTTCTTATCAAATTGTTTCTGTTAAAGATGAATATAAAAATATGAAACAAGTTATCTTGCCATCAACATATAATGGAAAGAATATTACAACTATTAAATCAAATGCATTTTATGGCTGTATAGATTTAGAAGAAATATATATTGGTCTTACATATAAAATATTTGAAGAAAAGTCATTTAATGGTTGTATTTCCCTTAAGAAAATTTATTTATTCCAAAAAGATGGAAATTTAATTCAACCTCCATCATCCGGTTTACTAGATGGTGCGTCAAAAAGTGTTAAAATTTACATTTTAAAAGATGCAAATTATTCTTCTGGTTATACTTGGGCTAATTATAGTAATTATTTTGTATATTATGATAGGGAGGTAAATGGCAAATGATAAAAATCAAAATGTTATTAGTATTCTTATTTATGCTCCCTATTATTTCGTCATGTGATTTTGTTGAATGGATACCAAATAATGAAATTGATTTAAATAATGAAAAAGATGATTTTTGTAATAAACTTAAAGAAATTTCATGGGTAGAAGCATACGATGAAGAAGAAAGAATATTATATTTAGAGTATTTAATAGAAGGACAATCTAAAATTAATGAAGCTATAACTTACGATGAAATTGTCATTATTTATCAAAACTATTATGACTTAATTTCAAATTTAAAAACTAGTGAAGATTATGCAAATGAACTTGCTAGTACAAAAAAACATTATTTGGATTTATTAAATGGTATAAGTAAGGAAGATAATTACTATGAAGACGAATTATTAATGTATAAAGCGTATATCGAATATGGAACTACGACCATTAATAATATTAATGTTAACAATAAGTCATTATTTGATAAAATAATTGAAACTTTTGAAGGGTATATATTAGATATAAAAACTAAAGCAGAGTATGAACAAGAAGAAATAGCTTTGTCAGAAAAAAAATCAAATTATATTAACCAAATAATAAAATTGATTAATATAGAAGATTATAGAGAAAAAGAACAAGATTTAATTAATGCTCATATTATAAATGCAGAAAATTTAATAAATAGTTTGGTTGACATTAATGATTCTAACTTCGATAAAATTTTAGATGCATATAAGAAGTTATTTCAAGATATAAAAACAAATGAAAAATATCTAGAAGAAGAACGTATTAAATTAAATACATATAAAGAATTAAGTATAAATATAATAAAAGAATATTGTGTTTTTGAAAATTATAGAATTAACGAGCAAAATTTAATAAGCGAATATATTAATAATTATTCCAATTTGATTAATGACTCTACTGATTCTATTACAATCGATAATTATGTAAGAGATTTTAAAATAGTTGTCTATTCTTTAAAAACCGATAGTGAATATTATCAAGAAGAATTAAATAGTTTAATTAATGCTTCAATTGAATATATAAAATCATATGTAAATCTTAATGATTATAGAACAGAAGAACAAAAAACATTAAATCAATTGCTTGATGATTATCCTAGCTTGTGTAATACTATTACTACTAAAGAGAATATAGATGTGATTCAAAATATTTATATTGAGATAATTGAAACTTTAAAAACTGATAGTGAATATTATCAAGAAGAATTAGAAAAATTAGTTAATGATTATTATACATCATTACTAAATGAATTAGATACATCAACAATGGAAGATGAAAAAACAAAAGAGTTTTATCAATACTGTAATGATGTTAAAAGTGAAATGTTGAAAATTAAAACAAAAGAAAATGTTATTTCTTATTACAATAACATTATTAAGGATTTATATAAAATAGGAGCTTCATTAGGTGATGCTAAGTCATTATCCAAATATAAAGATGTATTAGTTAATAATTTATCAAATTACTTATCTATGAATTCATATAGAGATGAGCAAAAAAACGAAATTAATAGCATTATAAATAGTTATAAAAAATTATTTCAAATTACTAATGATTATGATGCGATTAATAGTCTAGATATAGCAGCAAAGTTGGAATTAGATGATGTTTTAACTAATAATGAATTATGGAATAAAGAAGATCAGCAATTTTTAGAGGAATTATATAAATTATTTGGAAATAATGTTCTTGATATACCAAGTAGTTTAACAGAAGCTAGTAATTATTATGAATTGGCTGATATTATAGATTACTATGCTTTTTATCAGCTTGATGAAACAAGTTTTGTAAGAAATAAATTTAGAGTTAAATTGAATTATTCTTATAAAACTGCAACGTATGAAAAAAATGAGGTTTACTGGTATTGTGAACTGATTAATGGTGCAGTTGGTATTGATGCTTTTTTTGATATTGATGATGGTTATATTGTATTTGAACTTATACCATATAATTTTGCTTCAATATCTAATCGTAAAACCACATCATATCTTGACAAAAAAGATTACTTATGCGACTATGATTCGAATGCATCAATTAATAGAGACGTTGATTACGATGATTTTGCTTATAAAAACAATTCAAAATCTATAGTTGTTTGGAATTCTCAACAATTATGGTTTGCGTTAGAGAATGATTATATTCCGTTGCCAGTCCCTGATTCATCCGCAGAAAGATTATTAAATATCGCCAAGGATATATTAAGAACTATTATAAAAGATGATATGGATGAAATTGAAAAAATTTATAGAATTTATGAATGGATAAGTAATAATATACAATATGATTATCAAGCTTATAATTACAATAATTCAAGTGATATGGATAAATATCCTGATGAAAATTATAGTAAATTGAATTCTGTACAACTAGAAGGTGGATTAATAGATGGATTGTGTATTTGTGCGGGATATGCAAAAACTTATATTACACTACTTAAAATTGAAGGAATCACAGCTGAAAAAATAATAGCTAGAGCACCAGGTTTAAATGGATTAAATACAATTAATTCGCGTGACTATGGTGGCGGTGGATTTGGTTTTCATGAGTTTGTATATATTGAAATTGATGGTAAATGGTATTATAGTGATCCTGAAAGAGCGTGTTTAGAAGAAAATGGTATTTATCATTCTAATTTCTATTTATTAACTTCCATAAATTATCAAAATTATGGATTTACTATTGAATTTAGTGATATGGATTTTAGTAATAATATTTATACTGATGCATATGATAAAATAATATTTAATAATTTAAATAGAAATAATTATGAAAATATGATAAAATGGTTCGCAAATAGCAATGTGTCAAATAGCGAAATATCAATGATATTATCAGCCCAAACTGCTAATAACATTATTGATGACTTGATCTCAAATTATACTAATTTAAATTATGTTATTCACTATAATAGCAAGAAAAAAGATATATGTGAATTAATAGTTATTATTGATAATTAAAAAGAGAGGAAATAGAATAGTTATGATTAATTTTACAGTTGGTCCTGTAATGTCTTCTTCAGAAATTAGAGAAGTTGCAGCTTTACAAGTGCCATATTTTAGAACGAATGAATTTTCTAAAATTATGTTAGAAAATGAAATGTTAATCAAGAAGTTTTTTAAAGCAGAAAATAATTCTAGAGTTATTTTTATGACTGGCTCAGGTACTGCTTCAATGGATGCTGTTGTGCTAAATACCTTAAATAAAAACGATAAAATATTAGTGATTAATGGTGGATCATTTGGTCATAGATTTTGTGAGATTTGTGAAACTTATGACTTGAATTATACGGAAATAAAATGTAATTTGGGTTGCACTTTAAAAGAGGAGCAATTATATCAATTTGATAATAAAGGATATACTGCTTTACTTGTAAATCTTGATGAGACATCAACTGGTGTTTTGTATGATATTGAAATGATCTCAAAATTTTGTAAAAAAAATAACGTTTTATTAATTGTTGACTCTATCAGTTCATTTCTATGTGATCCTTTTAATATGAAAGATTTGGGAGTGGATATTGTTATAACTGGTTCCCAAAAAGCCCTAGCAATTGATCCAGGGATTTCTATTATATGCATGAATCAAAAAGCAATTAATAAAATGAATTCATGTAATCCTAAAACATATTATTTTAATTTGAAATCATATTTAAAGAATGGTGAACGTGGACAAACACCATTTACTCCTGCTGTAGGAATTCTTTTACAATTAAATAAAAGATTAAATTTAATTGAAAGTAATGGTGGAGTTGATGCTGAAATTGAAATTACTAGACAAAGAGCATATTATTTTAGAGAAAAGATAAAAAAATTACCTTTTACAATTTTCCCTGATAAATCAAGTAATGCTGTTACTGCATTGACATTAAATGATAAATCTAAATCAGCATATGATGTTTTTGAAATATTAAAAAATGAATATAATATTTGGGTTTGTCCTAATGCAGGAGATTTAAAAGATTTAATATTTAGAGTTGGCCATATTGGCTCATTAACAAATAAAGATTATGACAAATTGATTTCAGCGTTTGAAGAATTATTAGAAAGAAAAATTATTTAAAATTGGGTGCTAGCATGATTAAAGTTATAACGTATGGTACGTATGATCATTTACATCAGGGTCATATTAATTTATTAAAAAAAGCTAAAACATTAGGTGATTATTTGATCGTGGGTGTAACAACTGAGAATTTTGATATTAATAGAGGAAAGATTAATGTTGAACAATCTCTAATGGAAAGAATTGAAGCTGTTAAAGCATTAGGTATTGCTGATGAAGTTTTTCCTGAAGAATATTCTGGTCAAAAAATTGATGATATCAAAAGACATAACATAGATATATTTGCTGTAGGTTCAGATTGGGAAGGGTATTTTGATTATCTTAATGAATTTTGCAAAGTAGTTTATTTACCAAGAACTGAAGGTATATCATCAACTCAAATAAGAAAAACTAATTCATTAAAATTAGGAGCAATTGGGACAGATTGTACTATTAATAAATTTTTCGAAAATTCAAAATTTGTTAATGGATTAGAATTTAATAATATTTATTTAGATGAAAAACCATATTTTGATTTTTCTAAATATAATCAAGTTTCTTCATATGATAAATTGCTTGAAGATAACCAAGTGATCTATGTAGCCTCTAGACCGGAAAAACGTTATGAAATGATTAAAAAGGCTTTAATTAATAAAAAACATGTTGTTTCTGAATCTCCCATTGCATTAAACGAAGAAGAGTCAAAAGAATTATTTGAATTAGCTAGTGAAAACAACGTAATATTGTTTGATTCAATAAAGACAGCTTTTCTTCTTTCGTTTTCGAGAATGCTATTATTAATTAAAGGTGGAATTATTGGAGATGTTAAGGCTTTGGATGTAACTTGTACTAGTTTAGAATATAAAGATTGGATTAAAGACACTAATTTCTATAATTGTGTTGAGGAATGGGGATCTGTTGGTTTATTACCAGTTTTAAAAATCTTAGGGTTACAATATAAAAATGTAACTTGTACTAGTTTTGATATAGATGGTATTAATAAAGCATATGCGAAGATTAATCTGTTATATGAGAATTCTTGTGCAACAGTATCATTAGGTATTGGTGTCAAATCAGAAGGTGATATGAGAATATCTGGTACTAAAGGATATATTTATGTTCCATCGCCATGGTGGAAATCTGAATATTTTGAAATACGTTATGAAAATGGTTCAAATAAAAAACCTCATTATTATCAATCAGAAGGTGAGGGTATAAGAATGGAACTAGTTCATCTTGTTAATTGTATAAAAAATAATATTAACAACTTTTATTTAGATAGTGCTTTATCTAATACAATTAGTAAAATAATGTCTGAAATTAATAATAAATAAGTTTAATACTAAAAAATTAGAAAGTTAAATTTAAAGTTAAATTTTATTTTAATTTTATTAATTGTGTGGATATTTTTGTTATATCGTAAACAAAATATTAGAAAATGTAAAAATGGTATTTTAATGATGTTGGACTGAGATTGAAGTTAAAAACTTTGACTCAATTTATTTCGTACTTAAAACATATAATTTTTTATCTCTTATTGTTTGAGATTCATGCCCCTCGAGGTAGCTATTGGTCCACTCTAAAGCGTGGACTTTTTTATATTTTAAAAGTTAATTAAATCAATTTTGTAAGTGGTGATGATAGTGTTCAAAGAAATAGAACAACTAGAAAAAGAAATAGAGAAATTAAAAAAAGAAAATTTATATTTAAAAAATTTATTAAAAGAAAATAATATTAATTATTATGAAGTAAAAGATAATAATATAAAATATTCTAATGAAGAAAAAATAAATATTTTTAATTCATATTTTAAAGGCAGAAATGATATTTTTGCAGAAAAAAATATAAATAAATTTGATAATAAAAAAAGATATTTCCCTGTATGTAAAAATAGATATAGTATAAACTGCGATTATAAAAAATATATTGGATGCAAAGGATGTCCATATAAAGAATATTATGGAATGACTTTAAATGATTTACTAAAACATTTTAAAGGCGAAAAGTCTTATGGAATTTATCCGATGCTTAATAATGATGAATGTTATTTATTAGTGGTAGATTTTGATGGTGATAATTACTTTGAAAATGCTATTAATTTTAAAAAAACAGCAAGCGTGTATGGAGTTGATTGTGCAATAGAATTATCTCAATCTGGATTAGGAACTCATGTTTGGATTTTTTTTGATCAAGTGGTTAAAGCTAAAAATGCTAGAAAAATTGGTGACTTTATTTTAAATAAAACATATGATAATTTTGATGATGTTTCACTTAAAAGTTTTGATAGATTTTTTCCTAGTCAAGATCTGCTAGAAAAAGGTGGTTATGGTAATTTGATTGCGTTACCACTTGACGGTAAATTAATAAGTGAAGGAAAAACAGTATTTATTGATGATAAAAGAAAACCGTATAAAAATCAAATGGCATTTTTAAGTAGCGTGAAAAAATTATCTTTGCATGATGTGGATAATTTATTAGAAATAATAAATAGAGATAATGAAAATGATATATTACCTAAAAATATAATTAAGAATCTCAAATTAACAAAAAATGATTTTTATGATAAAGTTATAATAAATTATAATGGGGATATACGAATATCAAAAAAAATACTATCAAAAAGAGCATTAAAATATATTAAAAGAATAAGCTCGGTTATTAATAACGAATTTTATAAAAAACAGAGAATGCGTCAATCAACATATAATATATCAAGAGTATTAGAATTATTTAAAGAAACTGAAAATATTATTAGTATTCCAAGAGGATGTCTTAGTGATTTAAAAGCTATTTTAGAATATATTAAAGTTAAATATGAAATAAATGATACGAGAGAAAGAGGAAAAGATATAGATGTTGAGTTTTGTAAAGAGTTGAGACAAGAACAAGAAATTGCTTTAAATAATATTATGCGAGAAGAAAATGGTGTTTTTGTTGCTCCAACGGGATTTGGCAAAACAGTAATAGGTTCTGCTTTAATATCCAAATATAAGATAAACACTTTAATTCTTGTAAATAATATTAGTTTGATAAATCAATGGAAACAAAGCATTGATGATTTTTTACAAATAAATAATGAATTTAATAAAGAAAATATTGGGATATATTATGGTGCTAAGAAAAATCTAACTGGTAAAATTGATATAGCATCAATTCATTCATTTGATGATGGTATCGAAAGTAATAAAATATTATCCTCCTATGGGATGATAATTGTAGATGAAGTACATCATTTGGCAGCAAGAACATTTGAAAGAGTTGTTAGAAATACGAATGCCAAATATATTTATGGATTTACAGCAACACCAAAACGTTTCGATAAAAATGAAAAAATAATATTTAAATCCATCGGTAATATAATATATGAACATCAAAATAATTTTAATGATTTATCTAGAATATTAATTCCTAAAATAACTAATTTTAGGTTAATTAATAAAGAAGAACTTTTATCATATCAAGAAAAATGTAATATATTGGCATCTGATAACGGTCGAAATAAACTAATTATTGATGATATAAAAGTATGCTTAAATCAAAAGAAAAATATATTATTATTATCGAATAGAGTTGAACATATAAAGTATTTATATGAAAACATTAAAAATTTATGTGAAAATACATTTATTATTAACGGACAGATGAAAACATCTGCACAAAAAGAGATATTAAAGAAAATTAATAACATTAATAGTAGTGGATATATAATTTTATCAACAGGAAAATATATTGGCGAAGGTTTTGATTTGCCATCTTTAAACACGCTATTTATAACAATGCCTTTTAAATGGGAGGGAATACTTTCACAATATGTTGGAAGAATACAAAGAACTTTAAATGATAAAACTGAAGTTTGTGTATATGATTACGTGGATTTGAAAGTGCCTTTATTTTCAAGAATGTTTACTGAAAGATTTAAATCATATAAAAAGAATAATTATAAATTCAATAAGGAATTAATTAATGAAGATATAATTTTTTTCGATAAAAATAATTATAAGCCAAAACTAATTGATGATATAAGATTTGCGTCAAAAGAAATTATTTTATTAATAAATGATTTTGATATAAATCAATTATTAAAAATCATAAATGAAATAAAAGACTTATCAACAATTATAATAACATTAAAAGAAATTCAAAACATTAATAGTTTAAACATCATTGTTGAAAAAAATGATGCTAAAATTAATTCTATAATAATAGATAATGAAATAATATGGTATGGAGAGATTAATCCATTTAAAGAAAAAGTGTACGATGATAGTATAATTAGAATGAAGGATAAAATATATACAAAAGAATTGCTTGCTCAAATCAAGAATAACTAATATATTTGTTTTTATGAAATGACTTTATTTATAGATTCTAAACAAAAAATATGATATACTAATATTAAGGACGTGATGATATGGCTAATTATTTAAATCAAGGTAATAATAAGTTTTTAAGTTATTTTAATGATGATATATTTATTGATAAATCATTATTAATAAAAGAAGTTAATAAATCATTAAATCTTGAAAGTAAGAAGTATATGTGTGTCACACGACCAAGAAGATTTGGAAAAACAATGGCCTTATCGATGTTAAATGCATATTATTCTAAAGGATGTGATTCAAAAGAATTATTTAAAGATTTAAAAATATCAAAAGATAATTCATTTGAAACACATCTAAATAAACATAATGTAATATGGATAGATATGGCAAGTGTATATAGCAAAGTCAA
>CAYTVE010000017.1:0-29211 GCA_964441815.1 uncultured Anaeroplasmataceae bacterium
AGTTTATTTTTTTTTCAAAAAAAGCCATAATGATTAATCACTATAGCTTAAATTAGCAACTAACAAAAAAAGTACTTCAATTTGTATTTCTACAAAAAGTAGTACTTAGTAATAATTTAAGGCTATAAACTATTAAAGCTTATAGCCTTTAGAAAGAAGAGAAAAAAACACATTAGAATAAACTCATAGTCACTAAAAATTAATCAAGAATTTTTTTAATAAATTCTATACTTTTATCAAACCATTTTGACACTGCAATATAATCTTTATCATTTAATTCCTCATTGGAGTGAATTAAAGGTGATATAACTGATAATCCATGATCTAAATGAGGATATAAAAAGTATTCATATGTAATATTATTCTTTTTTAGAGAATTAACTAATAAAGAGGAATTTTGATACGGTACACATGTATCTTCCATTGTTGTCCAAATAAATGTAGGTGGATAACTAGCATCAATATTATTTTCAACAGAAAGTAATTTTATCTTTTCTTCTTTATTTCCGGTAATATTTAATTTAGATTCTAAATGAGTGAAATCTCCCATTGTAATTACTGGATAAGATAATATTAAACAATTAGGTTTTATATCACTATCTAAACCAAATTCATTAAGAAATTCTGGTTTTTGGCATAAGTATCCATAGCTTGCAACTAAATGTCCCCCTGCGGAAAAACCAATTATACTTATTTTAGATTTATCAATGTAATATTTTAGGGCATTTTTTCTTATATAATCCATTGTTAATGCAAGTTCTTTCATTGGTACTGGATATTCAGTTTTAACTGTATATCGCAATACAACAGTAATAAATCCTTGTCTTTGATATTCAATAGCAACAGGATCTGCTTCTCTATTAGCTGTAAATGAATATGATCCACCTGGAACAATGACTATAGTTTTTGACTTAGTTCTCATTTGAGAGTCATCATTGTATGGAACAGTAATTTCGATAAATGCATTTGTATTTATATCATATAAGTCCTTCAAATATATCTTTTCATATAACATAGTAGTTAG
Source organism: uncultured Anaeroplasmataceae bacterium (assembly GCA_964441815.1). GTDB lineage: Bacteria > Bacillota_I > Bacilli_A > Acholeplasmatales > Anaeroplasmataceae > Pelethenecus. The sequence continues at coordinate 1,025 of CAYTVE010000017.1, forward strand.
TCTCCTTTTTTAAAATCTAGTTGTTAATTGAGTATCTTCTGGAAGTTCAATGTCTATTCTACTAGATAAACGAATGTCTCTTGATGAAGAACCTACTAAAATCTCAAATGTACCATTTTCAATATGCCATTTTTTTAAAGCAACATTATAATATGCAAACGAGCGTTCATTTAATTTAATTTTAATAGTTTTAGTTTTGTTTGGGCCTATTTCATCTTTTGAAAAGCCTTTAAGTTCTTTTGAAGGTCTTTCAACCATTGAAAATACATCTCTTACATAAACTTGTGAAACTTCTTTTGCTATATCTTTAGAATTATTAGTTATATCATATATTATTTCATAGTCTGTTAAACCTAATTTATTAACTTTTAAATTTGAATATGTAAAATCAGCATATGATAATCCATAACCAAAAGGAAATAAAACTTGTTTTTTACATTTGTCATAGTATCGATATCCAACAAATATACCATCACTATAACGTTCAGTAAAATAATTCCCTTGATATAATCCAGTATATGTATCTTCAATGCTTAATGGGAATGTTTCTGATAATTTACCACTTGGAATAACACTTCCGGTTAATATTGAACTAAGAGCTTCGTTTACTCCTTCACCCGCATAACCTGCAAATATAACACCTTTTACATCATCAATCCAAGAAGTCATATCAATAGCTCCACCAGCATAAATAATTACTATTACATTTTTATTTACTTCAGCTACTTCTTTTATCAACTTTTCCTGATTAATTGGTAATTTAATATTAGTTCTATCAAAACCTTCTGCATCAATTCTCGTATCATTTCCTAAACAAAGAATAACAGTATCACTATTATAAGCCTCTATAATTGCTTCTTTTAAATCCCATTGTTCTCCATTAGTATAAATAACTGCTTTGTTGCAAAAATTAACTTCTGCGGATTTCAATTTTTTACTTATAAGTTCAGTTAAGCCAGTTTGGTGGTGTTTGGTTCTAACATAAGATGAACCACCTCCACCATATGGTGGATTATTTTCAAAATTGCCACATACAAATATTTTTCCATTATTTAATGGTAAAATATTATCATCATTTTTTAATAATACAATACCCTCTTCTGCAATTTTAACTGCATTTTGATGACGAATTTGTGAATTATATTCTACTTCCTTTACATCAAGAGCTTTTTCAGCTAATTCCAAAATTGGTTCAATACAATAATCAATTTGTTCTTCAGTTATCAACCCTTTTTCAAAAGCTTTTTTTAATTCTGGATATGAATGTTCTTTATGAGGCATTTCTAAATTAAGTCCAGCCCTTACTCTCCTAAATTGACTATGAACAGCATCCCAATCAGAGACTATTAATCCTTTATAGTTAAAATCTTTTCGCAAAATATCTTGTAGAAGATATTTATTTTCAGAAGCATATACACCATTAATTGGATTGTAACTACACATAATAGTCCAAGGATTTGCCTCTAATGCTATTTCGAAAGCTGGTAAATATATTTCTCTTAACGTCCTTTCATCAATCTCGCTTGTTTGATGATGACGTTCAAATTCGCGATTATTACAACAAAAATGTTTTACTGAAGCACCAACATTATTTGACTGTAGGCCTAAAATATATTCTTTTGCCATTTGGCCGGCAAGGAAAGGATCTTCTGATAAATATTCAAAATTACGGCCACATAATGGAGTTCTTTTTATATTAACACCTGGACCAAGTAAAACATCAACATTATATTCATTACATTCATCACCTATCGTTTTACCATCTAAATATGCTAATTCTCTACTCCAAGTATTAGCTAAAACTGATAAAGTAGGCATAGCAGTTGCAAGAAGTTCTTTATCATTCTCTACTTTTCTAAGTCCATTGGGACCATCTGACATTGTTACACTGTTTAATTTACCATTTGCAGAATAAGTATGCCATGTATCGATTCCTGTCAATAACTTTAATTTTTCATCTAATGTTAACATCTTAATATTATATTTCATTTCTTTACCTCCTACTTTTCTTATTCTTTTACTTTAAAATATCAAAACTATAAGTAATGTAATGATTATATTCTTCACCTTTTTTTAACATAGCACTATCTTCATTTTCCATATTAATTCCATTAGGAATATATTGACATTCTAAACACACAGAATAATATTGTTTTATTTTAAATTTTTCTTTATTAAAATCAACATCTACAGGGTAACAACCACTATAACAAACAAGTGTTGGATATGAAGTTTTAACTGTTAATTTTCTTCCGGATATATCATCTTGCATTACAGCTATTTCAGGCTTATTCATATCTTCTTTAATAAAACAATGGTCATATCCTTTTGCAGTATGATTTTGTAAACTTTCATCGTAAATAAAATCACCTAATTTATGCATTTTTCTAAAATCCATAACATTATTAACTTTATCAACAGAAATTGTAATCAAATTATTATTTAATTTAGTGTATTTATCACAATTAAATTGAATTAATTGATTTAAACAATCTCTTTTACCATTACCAGATAAATTAAAATATACGTGGTTTGTTAAATTAACAAGTGTATCTTTTGTTGATATAGCATTAAACATAAGATTAATTTCATTATTATTTTCCATTATTCGGTATCTAATTTTATACTTCACATCGCCTGGTAATTGATTTTCTTTTTCTTCATAGAAAAATACAACATCTGTATATTCATCATTTTGGCAAATACAGTAATCAAAATTAGCAAAAGAAATTCCTTTATATCCACCATGTAATGAATTAACACCATTCCAATTTTTATCTAAATCGTATTTAACGTTGTTTATTTCACACATAGCATTATCAATTCTTCCAGAAAATCTACCAACAGTTTTTCCAAAATAGCCTGTACTATTATAAAAATCATCAAGATTAGATGGTGTTAAAATTACAGATTCTAAATTATTTTCCTTATCAGGAATAATTAAATCATAGAAACTAGCTCCATATGTAGATAAAACTACACTCATTTTATTTTTATTAGTTAAATAAATAAAAGATACTTCTTCTTTTTGTTCAACATTAATAACCATATTAAAACTCCTTTATATTTTCTTTTCAATAATTGTTTTTTTAAAATTAATAATACCAAATAAACGCTTTCATTGATAAGAAAAGAGTTTACTAGATATGGACATTTTTTTACTTTGTATTTGTTTTTTATAATGCTTATTTATTTTTAGATATTTCGATGTTTTTTGTTTAAAACACCAAATAATACACAACAATTTAACAAAGCAAAAACACTACATAATGATGAAACAATACTACCACCACAACCACTAGATTTTTTATTATTGTATTCATCTAACAAAATTGAAACTTTTGAAATGTCAATTAATTCTTGTTCATCTTCTGATAATAATTGATAAGCATTTTCCATTTTATTTAAATACGTAATATCTTCTTTTGTTAATTCCTTAGAATTCTTAGATAAGATTTCTTGCATTTTCTCAACTGAAATATAAGCATTTGCTGAAACTAATTTTATCTTTTGTGAATAAATTACTGAATAATTTGAATTAACTTTATATCTCATACAGTATATAGCATAAGCATAATCATTGTGTTCTTCAAGTTCAATTAATTCAAGTTCATAATTATCATTTTCAATTATTTTTTCAAATGTTTCGATATTTAAATCAATAACTCCAGAATCATTATAATCATAAACCACAAAATATTTTTTATCTGTGACTAATCTTATTGCGGTTGAAGACAAACTATCAGCGGAATTATTTGTTAATCCTAAAACACCAGCTTGCATCCCTTTTAGTATATCAGAAGAATCATTGTAAGTCCAATACCAACTAGAATATCCTCTTAATGCCAATTTCCTTGTTAATGATTTTGAAGTATTTCCAGCTCCAGTGTCTACACCGCAGTTCAATTGACATAATGTAGATATATCCGAAGAATCATTAAATGTATTTAAGTTTGCAGTAGGAATATCAGGAAATACATCTCTCATTGCTTTAAGTGGCTCTAAATTAAATGATATTACAACTATTTGATTTTGCATTTCATACTCTTCAATTACTTCCTTAAACTTTTCCACAAAATCGTAATTTGATTCTTTTATTTCTATAACTAAAACAATATCTTTATCTTTAAAATATTCTAAAACATCAGATAACAAAGGAACATTAACACCTTTACCCATAACTTTGCCATTATAATTTTTAGTGATTTTATATTTAGATATTTCACTATACGTCATATTTGAAATTGTTCCTTGTCCATTAGTTGTCCTATCTATAGTATCATCATGCATAATAACTATTTTTCCATCCTTAGTTAAATGGATATCAGTTTCAATATGAGTAGCCCCTTTTTCGTATGCCTCGATATATCCTTCTAAAGAATTTTCATAATTTGATAAACATAAACCTCGATGTGCTACGTTATATGACATACGATTATATAAACTCACATTGAATTTATAATTATATTTAGAAAAAACATTAAAAGTATTTTCATAATCATCACATATAATGCCATAAGCACCATTATTAATTTGTTCCATTATGTCAATAGTATTATAAGAATCATTTAGAACCCAAACTGTTTTAAATCTTGCTTGAATATATCTAATTGCCTCATATGTAGCATCTTTTTTACTGATGATTAAAGTTTGTGCATAAGATGAGTTTGTAGTAGCTATTGCACTATACCAATTTTCTTCAGTTAATGTAGTATTTGACCAGTCTACAATTCCTCTAATTATCGGATTATTTTCTCTAATATACTTAACGATTTTAGAATCATTTGAAATAACAGCCATATCTGATAGATTTAATTTAGTTTTACAATATTCTAAAAAGCTATCTGCAGTTGGCATATCTTTTATATATAATGAAGGAATTATTTTTCCTTTCAAATAATTATCGTAAGTTTCTTTAAAATCTTTACCGACTGAATTCCCATTAGAATCAAGAACATTCATGTTTTTATCAACATTTAAAATAACTGTTGAAGGTGTTGCAATTGTGTCATTTAATTTTTCTAAATCATTTAAGCTATTAATTCTAGAAATAACAGCTACATCTCCAGTTAACATATCTTCTGGATCATAACACTCTGCTAGAGTTTTATCTACTTCTAAAGTGTTTGATGATATATTTGTTTTGGCATTAACACTTTTATCTGCTATAAAAGCAATACCAAGTGTTAATGTAATTCCCAATATTTTTTTTAATTTACTCATTTGTTTAACCTCTTATTTCTTTTACTATATATTTTTTCTTTAAGACATAAAATAGAACAATTGATGAAATTATCGCAATAATCGAAAACCATTGTGATGGAGATAAAAATAAAATAAATCCACCTCTATCATCCCCTCTAATAAATTCTAATAAAAATCTAAACACCCCATACATTAATAAATATATTGACATATTAAAATAATTTCTTTTTTTTATTGCTAGAATAAACAATAAAATTGTTAATAATAATAAAAAAAGTGCTTCAAATAATTGAGTAGGATATACTGTCGTAGCTGATGTTTGAAATTTAACTCCAAGCCAGGATGTCGTTTCTGCGCCATAACAACACCCTGCACAAAAACAACCTAATCTGCCAAAAGAATGAGCTATTGTTATACACGCTGGCGCAATAGGCAAAATATCTTGGATAAAGCTGATATCATTATATTTTCTTTTCAATATGAAATTATAACCTATCACAAATGATACTACTCCTCCTACCAAACCACCATAAAAAGTCATTGCAGTCCCTCTAATATGTCCCTCAAATGCATCAAAAATAATTTGAAAAAGTATCGCGAATAGAATTCCAAATAAAATTGAAAAGCATGCCAATATGCAAACATCATAATAATATTTTTTATTCAAATTATATTTTTTGAAAAATATATTCAAAAGAATAAAACACATTATAACACCTAAAACCATTAATATAGAATACGTATCAAATATCCAAATATTAGGGAGCATTCTTTTCACTCCTCCTCTCAAGTAAAACAACAAAAAATAAATATATTAATACAATTATTCCTACAATAATATTAATAACATAAAACGATAAATCATTTTTAAAATCAAATAATTCTATAACTAAATCATTATTTATAAAATTAAATAAGAAATGAAATATAATTGGAATTATCAAATTATCACTATCTATTAAAATAAATCCTAATATAATTCCAAGAATAAAAGTATATCCAATTTGAACTAAAACTATTATTATATTTGAAGGTGATATTTTTACAGCATGAACAAGACTAAATATTAATGAAGATAAAAAAATAGTTTGAAATTTATTTTTACTTTTATAAAGTTCTTCTAATACAATCATTCGAAATAACAATTCTTCAACAAAAATTATTGTGAATGTTTTTATAATTGTTATTATCAAATTAATATAATTAATATTTTCATTTAAAGTAGCTCTTTGATAATAAATTACAAATAGATTACTAAAACATAATAGCAAAAGAGGTAAGTATATTATATCCCTTTTACTAATTTTTTTAAATTTAAAAGGTATAAAAAACTCTTTTTTATTATAATATAAGACGTAAAAAATTAAAGCCAATTCAATTATTATTCTTAAAATGCTTTGAATTATAAAATTATCAATTAGAATTTCTAGTGGAAAGCTGTGAAAAAGAAGAACAAAACAAATTAAATAAATTAAAGTATATTTTTTTTTAGCACTACTCAAGTCATCATCTCCAAATCAATAAAGGCACTAAAAATAAATTTAGTGCCAATAATTATATATTTATTCTGCTGTAATACACTTTTCAGTTTCTACATCAAACAAATGACATTTAGTTAGATTTAATGCTAATTGTATTGGCATTCCCATTTTTAAATCTGTTCTAGGTTGAACAACTGCGCAAATATTATCTTCTCCAATTTTAAAATGAATATTTGTTGACGCACCTAATAATTCTGATACTTCTACTTTTGTATCGACTAAAGAATCCTTGTATTTTTCAAAAGTTTCTTGATTGTCATATATATGTTCTGGACGAACACCTAAAATAATATGTTTATCAAACAAATCATTTTCCTTAACTTTTTGCAATTTATTTTTAGGTAAAAGTAATTTACATTCATCGTTTGTCGAATGGAAAACTCCCTTTTTGTCTACAGTACCATTTATAAAATTCATAGGCGGAGTTCCAATAAATCCAGCAACAAATAAATTTGTTGGATTTTCATAAATGTCAGTAGGCGAACCAATTTGTTGAATATATCCATCTTTCATAACAACTATTCTTGAAGCCATTGTCATGGCCTCTATTTGATCATGCGTAACATAAATTGTTGTTGAATTTAATTCCGCATGTAATTTGATTATTTCACTACGCATCATTACACGTAATTTAGCATCAAGATTTGATAAAGGTTCATCCATCAAAAACACCTTTGCATTTCGTACAATAGCTCTACCTAAAGCAACTCTTTGTCTTTGTCCTCCTGATAAAGCTTTAGGTTTTCTATCAAGATATGGTGTTAGTCCTAATATTTCAGCTGCTTCATTAACTTTCTTAGCTATTTCTTCTTTAGGAACTTTACGAAGTTTTAATCCAAATGCCATATTATTATACACTGTCATATGTGGATACAGAGCGTATGATTGAAATACCATTGCAATATCTCTATCTTTTGGTTCTACATCATTCATTAATTCACCGTCAATATACAATTCTCCACTAGAAATCTCTTCAAGTCCAGCAATCATACGAAGTGTTGTAGATTTACCACATCCTGATGGTCCAACAAATACAATAAATTCTTTATCTTCAATTTTTAAATTAAAATCGAATACTGCTTGAACTCCATTAGGATATATTTTATTAATATTTTTCAATTCTAAACTAGCCATTATTTTTCCTCCAAATTATTAAATGTTTTTATTAATTATTGTCAATGTGTCATTTTCTTCTTGAACTTCAAAAAAGTAAGGTCTTTCACTTAAGAATGGTTCATTTGGATGATGCAAAGAAACATATTTTCTTCCTTTGAATTCAAAAATCATACCATGACCACCATCTTTAGAAAATAATGGTTTATCCAATTGTTTCCAAGGACCCTTAATTCCGTTATCAGAAATAGCTAGTCCCATTGCATAACCATCTCGTCCATGGCTAGACCATAACATTAATAATTTTCCAGACTTTAATTTATAAATAAATGGTCCATCAGTAACAAAATCATCCTTTGTTTGAGTATGTCCTATTACCCAAGAAGCATCACTAGCTTTGAATAAAGTTACAGGTTTTTCTTTTAATGAACATAGGTCATCATTTAATACACCTAAACACATTTCTCCATTTTTTATCTGCGTCCATTCATGACAAAATACAGTATATAAAACTCCGTTTTCTTGATATAATGTCGCATCTAAACATTCCCAATCAGAAGGAGTAAATGGCTTATCTAATGGTTTATATCTTCCAAAAACTTCATCACAAACAAGCATTTGAGAAGCTCTGTGTAATCCATTTTTTTTGAATGACGCTACTATATAATATTTACCATTATATTTATGTAATTCTGGCGCCCAAAAGTTTTGGTCAGCCCAAAAGTTTTCATCACGTTCAAATAAAACAAAAGGTCCTTCAAAATTTTCTAAATCTGTTGTTTTGTAACCAACAAAACCAGTTGCTGGTCCTCTCCAAGCAGTTTTGTCTGTTGTTCCTATCAAATATGCAACATCATTTTCAACATATATGAAAGGATCTCTTATAAAAATATCTTCTCTTTTCATTATTGAAACCTTCTTTTTAAAATTTAATTAAAATATATTATTTTTTACTATATATTAAAACAGCACAAGTGTGAGGCTTTTCAAATATAATATTTTCATTAGAATCAATTTTAGCATTGCCAAAATGATTTTGTAAAATATAACCATCTTCTTTAAAAGAAATTATATCACTTGTTTTATCAAAAGAGAATACATAGCATACTTTTTTATTTTGATATACTCTTACTAATTTAACAATACCATGTGGATTTAATATAGATGAAACAGAATCTGTATCAATAAGAACAGTTTCTCCTAATTTTACAACATCTTTAATATTTTCATAAAAATCTATTCCTTCTTTTACAACAGCAAGATATTCTTCTGAAACATTAGTTAACTGTCCTGCCAAGCAAATTCTACCAAGCATTGCTTTTGCCATTGTAAAATATATATCATCTAAAGATAATTTTGGTAATATACTTGCCCAAATTTGCATTGTTCTAGGTTGCATTATTCTATGTAAATCCATAGCAATCACAACACCACCAGGTATTTCATGAGCATCTGAAAATGAAACCATACTACCAATAGTATCAAATGTTACTTCATGTCTCATTCCACCAGAAGAACAATTTTCTAAAACTAAATTAGGAACTTCTTTTGTTAATTTCTTCATGAAATTAATGACAGCCTCAGTGTGTTGCCTTAAGCCTTCACCAATACTTTCAGCGCCATCTAATCCATAACCAATATTTTCATTATAATCAATTTTTATATAATTGAGATTATTCTTTTTTAATTGATTAATAACTTTATCTGTTAAATGATTTAAAACTTCTGGATTTCTAAAATCAAAGTGCATACGATTTTTCTTTACTATAACTTTATCGTCTAAATGTGCAAGCCAAGATTCATTTTTAGCAGCCTTAGAATCACTTGTAACTGATTCTAATTCATACCATATACCACAAGCCTCATAACCTAATGATTTAGCTTTATCGCTAAATTCAGTTAGGCCATTAGGAAACTTATCTGGCATAACTTCCCAATCCCCTAATAAAGAATCGTTAACATCACAAAACCAACCTGCATCTATAACAAAGTATTTTGTATTAAATTTACTTGCCAGTTCAAGTTGTGGTATTATATTTTCTATTGTAGGTTTACCCCAACTAGTCAAATATTCATTATATACTATAGGTAAATTTTCTTCACTGGCTGGAACATTTAATAAATTATCATGATATCTAGTTATATTAGCACAAGCTTTCTCTAAACTTCCGTTGACAACACTAACATAAGCTTTTCTTGTAACAAAAACTTCATTTTCATCAATTTTTTTACGCCAATGGCCATACAAATAGTCAGCATGTCCACCACATAAAGTAACACCACCATAACGATGTATTGTTTCAATTTCCCAAGAATCAGGGGCTTCTAATTGTACAGCCCAACATACATTTGTAATTTTATCTTCTAAAGCTACAAAAGGATGATAATTTCTCGAAGGCATAGCTCCTAAGGCACCGATTCTTGAAATTTTAATTCCTAACGCAGACCAAGAATCTTCAAAATTATATCTTGATAGCGGTGTGCTTTCTTTGCGTCCTTCGATAGACCAATAACATTGTAATCTATGCAATATTAATTTTTCTGGATCATTTTTATCCAAAAATGGAGATAATGAACCAATTGAAAATGTAGAAACTCTATCAACAAAACAAGAAGAGTCTTTCGCCTCAATTTCAGTCCACATTTCAAATGCTTTATAACCCTTTTGTTGTGAAACAATATGAGTTGCATTAAAGCCATCGCTTGTTTTAAAATATGTTCTAACTTGTTTATGTTTGTCATCTTCAATGACTTTTTGATTTAAAAATTTTAATTCATAACTTGTTGTAGAATTATATAAAGTTTCTCCACTAGAAAAATCTCTATTAACGCTATCACCTTTACGAGCAACTTGAATCATTGGATCTACTCCAAAGTATTGACTCCAATCATTTTTAAATAAACGATGTTCTTTTATTTTATTTTTCAAGTTAGATGGAACACAAGTAAATGTCATTACGTCATCACGTATTGCATAAACTAAAGTTACTCCATCTAATTCTTGATATATCACTTTTGTTTCCATAATTAATTACCAGCCTAATACGATTTATTATTAATTTAAAGTATTTATTTTTATATTTGATTTAGAAAATTTAGCTGTATCACTTAAGTTAATATTTGTATAATCTAAATAATTATCAGTTGTAATTTCAACATTATTATATTTAACATTATCAACGTATAGGTTGCCTATTGTACTATTTCTAAAATCTACACCATCTGCCAAACGAATAACAACACTTATACAATAAACTGGTAGATTAGTTTGAACTGCGTTTTTAACGTTAATGTTTTTAAAATAAATATCTTTAATTTTTCCACCTTCTGCTGTATTATTAGCACGATTAAATACACTAATTGCAGAACAAGATGTTTTATATATTTCTATGTTTTCAAAATAAACATTTTTCCAAGTTGCAGTTTTCATTGAACCCATTTGAATAACACAACATCCTAAATGGTCACTCCAAGCTGCTTGCGCAAAACCAACTGAATTATTTCGGAAAATTACATTTTGAATATCATGAACACTTTCATATATACAGCCATACGCTATTCCCTTATCTGTCCATACCGAATTATTTTCAAATAAAATGTTATTAGTTGAATTTGAAGAAGTTGTAAAAGCTTTTACTTCAATAGCATCGTCACCTGTTCTTACAAAGTTATCATGTGCATAGCCATCTTCACAATCACTATACATAATACCATCACTAAATGTTCTATATGAGAAAAACATAGAACGTGTTATTTCAGCATTTTTACAAGCATTAAAGCACATTGACCAACTATTAGAATTAATTGTTATAATACCTTCTACATAAACATCTGTGCAAAAAGAGAAATTATATACAGGTTTTGTTTTTGCTTCTCCACCTACACACTTAGAAAAATCAAATATAGCACGACCTAATACTTTAATATTATTACCACTTGATGTTATACCACCTAAATAATCTCCTACTTTTGTTTCAAAAACACGCAAATAAGATCCACGCTCAAAATAAACAATACTATTTGAAGGAATTGCTATATTTGTTATATCATATACACCAGTTTTAAATACATAAACTTTATTAGAAGGATTTTCTAATTTTGTAAAATCCAAACTTTTATCAACATTATCATAATAACCTGGTTCAATATAAACTGTTTCATATCCGTCTGGGATTTCTAATTCACTATATGGTGCAACATATAACGTAATTGCCATATAAGCTTCCTCATCAAATACAAATGTAAAATCACCATATTCAGTAATTGTCGAAGTTATTATGTCATTAGAAATCGTTGCAGTAACATTTTTCTTTTCAGGTAAAACAGTGACTTTCGAATAATTGCCAGCTAATAATTCTAAAGATACATCTAATGAAAGTTCTCCATTAGTATCAACATCAACCCATGCAAATGAATGAATTCCATATCCACATCTTGCTGAATATACTGAGACATCTTTTTCATTAACTTTTAATTTATGCCATACACTGTCAACAAATCCATATTCATGAGGTGTATCATGAGATGTACCATCCGAATTCACAACTTCTGAATAAAATTTATTCATATCTTTTTGTTTATTTACTTCATCATATGAAATAGGGTAAACATTTGTATATGTTTCAATTGGATCAACCGGATTATCAGTGTCAGGTGGAGTATTAGGTTCCTCTTTTTCATTATTCAAATCACATCCAGACACAAACAATAATGTTACAAGTAAAATTAAAGATAATATTTTTTTCATTTTTTTATCCTCCTACTTATTCAAAGTATTTATTTGTAAATAGTTAAAATTATATCCTCCAGCAACTAAATCATTAGTATATTCCATATAATTTTCTTTAGTATATAACACATCATTAGAAGTTACATTATCTACATATACTCTTCCAATAGAACAATTAGTTGAATCATATGTTCTTAAACTTAACACTTTACCCATATTACGAGCTGCTGTAATATTGTTGAAATATATATTATCTACATTTCCATAACCAGCACCCATTCCACCAGAGCCACCAATGTAAATATTTAGAATTGCTTCATTTTGGCTATAGTATATTTCAAAATTGTTGAAAGTAATGTCATGCATTTTTGCACCTTTTCTATTTCCCATTTGAATTACACAACAGCCTAAATGTTTACTCCAAGACCCCATTGCAAATCCAACAGTACAGTCTTCAAAATGAACATCTGTTGTATCATGATTTGATTCATATATACATCCATATGCAACACCTTTATCTGTCCAAGCATCATTATTTTTGAACCAAACATTTTCTGTCAAACCATTTGTTGTTGTAGATTTAGTTTCAAAAGCATCATCGCCTGTTCTGATAAAATTATATTCGACTAAAGCATTTTTACAATCAGAAAGCATTATACCATCTGCATAAACTCTATAACCAAAAAACATACATTCATTGATATAAACATCTTCACATGCATTCATACAAAGAGTCCAAGTTTGAGAATTAATAATTGTAAGCCCACTTATTGTTACATCTTTAACATTAGAAAAATTCAATCCACTCTTATTATTAGAATATCCTTCTTCTTCGCTTCCACAGCATCCTGAATAATCAATCAATCCTCTACCTAAAACTTGAATATTTGTATTTCCTTTAGCTTTAATTGGATTATCAACAGTTGTAGGAACTAATTCTAAATAAGCACCTTGTTCTAAATATAAAATCGAATTTGCAGGAACAAATATTCTATCAATTAAATATCTACCCTTTTTGAAAAAATACACTTTGTTTTCTTCTTCAAAAAGAAGCTCTTCTTTTTTTGTTGTTGAATAATCACCAGCTTCAATATTAATAACTTCTTTGCCAGCAAATAATTCTGTTTGGTTTTCTTTTTCAGCAACTAAAATAGTTAACGCTTCATCTTGTTTTTTATTAAAAGCAAATGAATAACTACCAAAATCATTAATCGTTGCAGTAACAATATTTTCAGTAATTGTTGCTTCTACACCTTTTTTTTCCGGTAAAACAACTACACTAGGTTTCTTTTTTGATAAAACTGATGAAGTTTCTTTATTTATAGTTAATTCAACTTCTAAAGAAAACTTTTCATTTTTATTTGTAACATCAACATCAATATAAGCAAATGAATGAACAGTATTAGTTGTTCTTGTTGCATAAACACTAACTTGCTGACCATTTATTTTCATTGTATAATATGGACTTAAAATTACTCCATTATCAACATTTAAGTTAGTTGAAACCTTACCTAAATATTTATCAATATCTCCATTATATTCAGAAATTTCATCTATTGTTTTTATATTATCATATTCACTAGATGTGAAATTACAATTATATTTTTTCATACCATTTTCCTTTCCACAAGAACCTAAGCTAATAATTGAAATAATTGCTAAAAAACTTAATAATATTTTTTTCATAATTTTATCCCTTAACTGCTCCTAACATTTGACCTTTCGTAAAATATTTTTGTAAGAATGGATAGAATATTAATATTGGAAAAATAGATACAATAATTGTTGCTGCTTGTTGTCCTTGAGCAAATAATTTAGTTCCATCAAGTCCTACACTAGGATCTATTGGATTAGAACCGTCAAATCCTTGTAATAAATTTCGTAATTCTAATGCAAGTGGATATAAATCAGTATTTTTTGATAAGAAGAATGAAGCCCAATACCATGCATCCCAATAAGAAATAACATACCATAAAAGAATTGTTGCTAAACCAGCTTTAGAAAGTGGTATAACTATTTGAAATAATATTCTAAATTCACTTGCCCCATCCATTTTAGCTGATTCAATAAGTTCATAAGGAACTTGATTAAAGAAGTTTCTTAATATAATCATATTAAATGCATTTATACCAAATGGTAAAATTAAACACCATAAATTATTTAAACCAACAACATCTTTAACAACTAAATAAAATGGGATAATACCACCGCTAAAAAACATTGTAAATATAACAATTGTGAAAAGAACTTTTGTTCCAGGAGCATTCTTTCTTGTAAATACATATGCTCCAAAACAAGTTAAAATCATTGAATAAATTGTACCAACAACAGTTATTAACAAAGATATACCAAATGCTCTTAATACTCTTCCTTGACCGAAAATATATTTATATGATTCTATATTAAAATGTTTGGGTAATACTAATAATCCAGAATTTAAATAATCTGCCTTAGAAGAAAATGATAACAATAATTCATACAACACTGGGAATATACAAATAAATGCTAATAAAACAAGAAATGCATAGTTTATAATATCAAATACAGAGAAAATTTTTTTCTTTTTCTTCTTTTTAGGTTTATTAATAATAACAGTTTCTTCCATTTTAAATTCCTCCTTAATTATCTAATGAATACATACTATATCCATTAATGCGCTTAGTTACCTTATTTGCAAATATCAATAAAATAAAATTAATAACATTTTTAAATAAACCAACAGCCGTCGATAACTCATAATATTGTTTTTGAGCCTTGGAATAAACCAAAGTATCAATCGTTTCAGATACATCTAATATGGCATCATTATATAAGTTATATACCGAATCAAATCCCGAGTTCATTAAATTTCCTATTTGCATAATAAGCATAACCGTAATAAGTGGTAATATCGAAGGTAATGTTACAGAAATTACAAGTCTAAATCTTCCACAACCATCAATTTTTGCTGCATCATATAAATTTTTATCTATACCTGAAATTCCTGCATTGTATATTATAGTTCCCCAACCTACACCTTTCCACAATTCGGCTATAATTAAAATAACATAAAAATATTTACTTTGAAGTAAGAAAGCAACTCTTTCATGTCCAAAGAAAGCTAAAATATTATTTATCAATCCATCATCATAAGCTAGCATTTGTTTAACAATTCCACCTATAACAACCCAGTTAATAAAATATGGTAAGAAAATAGCCCATTGAATTACTTTTTTAAATTTTTCATGTTTAACTTCATTAACAAGTAAAGCTAAAATAATTGGTGCTGGAAAACAAATAAGAATCTTTAGAGAACTAATAACTAAAGTATTTTTTAGAGCTCTTAACATTTCTGGAGTTTTAAAAAACATTTCAAACCATTTCCAACCAACAAACTCACTACCTATTATTCCTTTTTTAGGTAAATAATCCTTCCAAGCAATTATAATACCATACATAGGAACATAAGCAAAAACAATAAAGAAAATCATTACTGGTAAAATCATCAAATAAAGTTCTTTGCTTCTAAAAATTTTAGTAAGTGTTTTTTTGCTTTTTTCTTTAAAAGTTTTTTTAGGTACTACAGTAGTACTTTGATTCTTTTCAATCGTTTTAGTCATACACTTCCTCCTTTTTTCTTCTAAAAGCGTATTATTTTCGGTGCAAGTATCTTTTCTATTCAAAAAAATCCCCACATATATGATGTTCTGATAAATCCATAAAGGAATTATCAGAACATACTAACATAAATTATTATTCTTCTTTTTTTCTTTTACTAACGAATAAGCCTGCAGTTAATAAACCAATTCCTAATAATGATGATACAACAGCACCACCACAACCGCCACTTGAAGAACTTGAATCATTTGATTTAATTTCTTCAAACTTAGCATATAATGTTATATCTGCTGGATTATTATAATCTAATGTTGTGAAAGCAGTAGTAAGAGAAGCATCAGTATACCAACCAACAAATGTAAAACCAGTTTTTTCAAATGTTTTTAATTCTTCATTACCGCCTTTAGTATATTTGCTAGTGCCTAATGTTTCATCACCATACATATATGTTATTTTATATGAAACAGTTTCAGCAGAAATATAGACAATGGCACCATCTAAAATATCAATATAATATGTTCCATCATCTTCAGCTTCCCAATCAATTCCATAGTTATTAACGCTTTCTATTTGAGCTCCATTTTTAGTTTCAAGTTTAAAAGATAATGTATGAGAACCAGCTGTTATTGCTGTACTTGGAACATAATCTTCGTTATCTAATTTAATATCTTTAATTTCAACTAAAGATTCGTCATAATCAAATTTAGCAACATACTTGTAATCTAATTCAACTTCTTGTAGAGAAGCATTTATTGCACCTGTTTGTAAATAGCCTTTAATTTTATTTCCTGAAGTATACCAGTAAACAGGGAAACTTCTTTCAACATCATTAGATAATGTTGCTTTTACTTTTGAAGGTAATCCTTCTTTAGTTAATGTATTTAAAGTATTAACGTCTGTAATTTCTAAATCCAAAGTAGATAAATCTAATGTTTCAATAGATTTAACATAAAGTGAATCACTAGTTTCATTTTCTAATACAGCGTCATTACCAGCAATAATTGCAGCAACATTAGTTTGTGATAAAGCGCAGTCATATATTGCAACGTCTTTAACATCTACATTTCCATATTGAGTTGCTGAATTACCATAAATATTACATTGAGCTCCAATAGCAAATGTATAATCATCATAAGATGAAGATGATAATTTAGTTCCATCTAATGTTACTGAATGAACTAATTCTCCATTAATATAAACACAGTGTAAATTTGTTTTAGCATCTGCAGAAACTGTTAAATTAAGCCAATCAGTAGTGTCATATGTAATAGCAGTTTTATTTTTTTCACAATATGCTTGTTTTTCTTCTTGTGTTTCACCTGGAGCATATTCTAAATTCATCAATTGTAATTCAATAGTATTACGCCATGGAGTTACAGTTAAACATCCAGTATATCTACCAAAAGTTAATGCATAAACATCACCTTTATTAATTGTATTATCACTTTTAAATGTAAAAGAGACAGTATATGAACCACTAATCATATCACTAAAATCATATGAAGAAGAGCCTTGTTGAGGCGCGTATAAATAAGCACCTGTACCTTTTGAATCACCAGAAGGATATTGATCTCTTCTAAATGAAGCATATTTAGAGCCATCTTCGGCCTCTAATATTTGAAATGCCTCTGGAGTGTTAGATGTCTTTTTTAATTGTAAGTCAAATCCATGTTCAGATGAATCTTTACCAGGATTTGTTGAATCATTAAATTCATAATGAGCAAAAGGCTTTATTACTGTATCATTTTCTGCAGCATTTGCTTTATTTCCAACACAAAATAAACCAAGTAAAGCAAACGAAGTTGCCATTAAAAACTTTTTCATTTTATATTTCTCCTTTTTTATTAAGATAATTTACTTTTAAATACATAATCATCTTTTGAAACCTTAGTAACTTTACCTTTACTTAAAATTTCGTTATATTCATCAATGAACTTTTGTCCACCATATGTATCATTTGTATAATTTTTAACAAATGCTTTCCATGTACTCTTTAATACATTACTTACAGAATATAAATCATCCCATCCAAATGTTTTCGGATTATATGTTCCCTCTGATTTATAGTACCTATTACCTTCATTTTTCTCAATAGTTACAATTTGAGTTAAGAATAAGTTATGGCAACTTTCTTTATATTCTGCATAAGCATCACCCGAAACACAAGGATAGTCTGTAAAATTTGAATTTCTTTCAGATACAGCTTGTCTTGGAGCAATAATATCAGCATTTGTTGCTAGTGTATTATTATATGCCATTGTCCAGTCTACTAAAGCGTATAATAATGAAGCAGGGTCAACAGTATTAATTGTATCTCTAAATCCATTTTTATCTACTGGCAATAAACTTGTTTTTGTTCCATCAGCTGATTTTGTATAATGAGTTCCTTCAACACCATATTGAAGTAATTCATAACCTTCATCACTTAATAAATAATCATAAAATTCTAAACATTTTCTGATTCTTGCATTACTCATATTAGCATTAATACAGAATCCTTGCCAGAACCCCTTTTGTCCATCTCCACCATGTGTTCCATTCTTTCCAGCAGGTGGTTCTATCATAGCAACTTTACTTCTAGCAGTTTCTAAGTCAATATTTGATGCTGACATCATGCCAGATACAATAACATTGTACCAGTTATGAGCATACATCATACCAGCTTTACCATTCATAAATTTATTTTGTTTACCATCGATATCACCAGTTAAAGAATCAATAGAACAATATCCTTCAGCAATTAATCTTGTCATAAATTGTGTTGCATACATTGAATTATCAGTTATATCAGAAAAAGTATATGTACCATTTTCTTCTTCAATGAATTGATTCCAACCAGCATCAAAAGCATTATAAATCCAAGCATCAAAGTCTTTATTTGATTCTGAAATATAGCCATAAGTATCATCTTGGCCATTATTATCTGGATCATATAAAGTAAAGGCTCTAGCTAAACGATAGAATTCAAGTAAATCTTCAGGATAACCAAATTTCCACTCTTCTCTAATTGCATCTGTAATCTCAGAAGCGCTATTTACAACTCCTTCTTTAACTAAAATTTCATCTAATTTAGCATTTAAATTATCAATCCAATCAGTTCTAATATATAATGATTTTTCTAAATGCCAAGATGATGGAATAAAATACATTTCATCATTTGCATAAGTAACATTTGTTCTCAAGAACTTGAATTGTTGAATATAATTATATATATTTGGATAATGTTCAGGTGAAACCCAGTCAGAAATACTTAAAATATCGCCATTTCTTATTAACTTATCAAAGAAATAAGAATTATCTGGACCATTAGTAATAAATATATCTGGTAAATCTTCATCTGCTTGTAATAAAGCTAATTGAGTTTCCCAATCTGATGATGAATTTTGAGCCTCTATATCACAACCAATTTGAGTTGATAATTTTTTATAAATTGGTGTATTATTCTTTTTAGCGTTATTAAAATCAGCCCAGTCATTTTTGAAAACAGTAATTGATGTTACATTTTCATCATCTATTTCTTTATAAGCTTCACCATCACCATAATCACTTGGGTCTACCCACCCTGTATCATCGTTGCTTCCTCCACAGGAAGCAACAGATAATACAAGAGCAGAAAGTAAAGCTAACGAAAATATTTTTTTCATTTTCTCACCAGTATAATAACCGTACTTAAATTATACTTTCTCCTTCTTCTTTATTTTTTTGTTATGAGTACAGCATAACACTTAAATTATTCTTCGCGTTTTTTTCTTAATACTAAAACAGCAGCAAATAACACTATAACACCCATAATTGATGCAGCAACGCTACCGCCACAACCACTCTTCTTTTCAACTGTCACAGTAAATGTTGTAGTTTTTCCGTTATAAGTAATTGTTAATGTTTGTTCACCTATAGTTGTAGAATCAAAGCCTGTAACCATATCTGTTGTAACAGTAATTTCTTCTTTTGAACCATTATTTTTTGTAGCTTCTATTTTTAAACCAGTTAAATCTAATTCTTCACCTTTTTTATATGTTGTTTTAGTTGGTTCAGTTTTAACCGCAATTGAATCAACAGTAATTGCAACAACAGTAACTTTAACAGATGTAGTTAAATCATTATAAGTAATTGTTAATGTTTGTTCACCAGCAGTTGTAGAATCAAATCCTGTAACCATTTCTGCTGTAACAGTTACATCATATTGTTCACCATTATTTTTTGCAACTTCAAGAGTTAAACCTGAAACATCAAGTAAATCACCAACAAAATAACTTGTTTTTGTAAGATTAGTTTTAACAGAAACACTTTCATCAACAACAGCAACAACTTCAACATCAAATGAAATTTGTTGTAATCCAACAACATATGTTAAAGTTTGTGTTCCGGCAGTTGTAGAATCAAATCCATTAACTGAATCTACTAAAATTGTAGTTTTTGTATTACCAACAACAGCTTTCACTGCCAAACCTGTTAAATCCAATTCTTCGCCAACAAAATATGATAATTTTGAAGGTTTTGAAGCCAATTCTAATGATTCAACACCAGAAACAGTTGCAGTTTTAGAAGTATTAAAAGCACTTGCTTGTGAATCATTGAATGCAAAATCATAAATTGCAACATTCTTTAAAGAACCAATAAATGCTTGATAAATATTACCCCAGCAGCAAACACCACCGATTGCAAATCTCATATTACTATCTTTAAGATCAAAGTTTTCAGGTGTATCAAAAGAATATTTAGTAAGAACACCATCTAAATAAACATTAATTTTTCCATCTAAATCAACAGATAAAATAACATTATGGAATGTATCAGTTCCTAAATTGCCAATCTCAGTTCCCCAATATCCATTAGAACTATTATGGTCTACATTTGATTTACCATCAAAATCACTTTTAGCAGATGCAGTAGTAAATCTTAATAGATCACTCTTACCACTAAATTGGAATAATCCCCATTTTGTTGCATTCCAATCATTCCATCCAAAACCAACAGGTGATACCCAGTCTCCATTAGTTCCAGTTGTAGAAACATCAAATGCTAAAGTGAATGACCCTAAACTTTCTGTAATATCATTGTCATTACTTGCAGGAATTAATCCAGCACTTCCATTAAATGTAGCAACGCCATTTTCAACACTAACAGTTCCTGTACCTTTTGCTGTTCCATCTGAATCTTTAAGAACTAGGTCATAGTTACCCATTGTATCCTTACCAGGATTTGTTGAATCACTAAAATCATATTTTGCAATAGGAGCAATAGTTGCTTCATCACTATAAGCAAAATCATAAATTGTAACATTTTTTAAAGAACCAACAAAAGGATTATAAACATTACCCCAACATGAATTACCGCCTAATGCGAATCTCATATCAGCATCTTTCAAACTATAATCAGCAGGTGTATCATATGAATATTTTAAAACGCCATCTAAATAAACATTTATTTTGCTATTTAAATCAACTGATAACATAACGTTATGGAATGTATCAACACCTATTTTACCAATTTCTTTACCCCAAAACGCATTTGCATTTTGATCTACATTACTTTTATTACTTTCAAGAGCACTAGCTGTTGTAAATCTTAATAAATCACTATTACCACTAAATTGGAATGTTGCCCATTTAGTAGGAGACCAATCATTCCAACCAAAAGCAACAGGTGATGCCCAGTTTCCATTAGTTCCAGTTGTAGAAACATCAAATGTTAATGTGAATGAACTCAAATTTTCTGTAATATCATTATCATTACTTGCAGGAATTAATCCAGCACTTCCATTAAATGTAGCAACGCCATCTTCAACACTAACAGTTCCTGTTCCTTTTTCTGTTACGTCTGAATCTTTAAGAACTAAGTCATAGTTACCCATTGTATCCTTACCAGGGTTTGTTGCGTCTTTAAATTCATATTTAGCTATTGGATTAGCTAAAGTTGAAGTTGTTGGAGCATTTGATTCTCCATCTTCTTCTGCAGCATTAGCGTTTAATGTTAAAGCAGCAGTTGTAAATGTGGCTGTTACAGCTAAAAAGCCACCAAGTAATTTTTTTGTAACTTTCTTCATTTTTACTTTCACAAGCACTAAATAGCTTGTTCCTCCTTTTTTTATTATTTAATTCTTAATAATTATCAAATCATTAATATTACCTTCAGCACACCTCCTAAATAAAAACAGAATTTCTATAGACAAAAGAATGAAGTAAAAGTATATTGTTAGAAGCCACTGTCTCTCCATTCATATAATGTGAAAGTAATTTCATTGCATCCATACCTATTTGATAAACAGGAATATCGATACACGTAAGAGCTGGTCTTGATAAAACAGCATACTTAGTATTTTGAAGTCCTGCAACATCTATATTTTTCGGTACAGCAAAACCTTTTTCTTGTGCTACATTAATGAAAGAAACTGCTATGCTGTCTCTAACAGCAATAACTCCATCAACGGAATTAGACTTAAGCACATCTGAAAATAAAGTAGAATCTGCCGTCACTTCACCAAACGTTTTGACAACATGAGGAGAAAGACCAGCTTCTAAAATAGCTTTTTGATAACCTGCTTCTTTAAGATGATTACTACCATAATGATTTATAGTAGAAAGAAAATAAATGTCTTTTCTGCCATTTTCAATTAATCGTTTAGTTATTTGATAACTAGCAAGTTCAAAATCAATATTGACAGAAGGAATATCTAAATCAGAAAATGCATTTGCTAAAACAAGTGGTATATTTGCAGAATCGAATAAATCTTTTAATTGTCTTAACTCATCAGTAGATAATTCATCATCAATTAATATTGCACCATCAACTTTTTCAGAAAAGATAACACGAGAAAATTCTAAAATATCATCATCAATTGAATAAAGTTTAATAGAATAATTATTTTGTTTAGCGGCATCAATAATGCCTTTAATCATTTGTGAAACAGAAGCTCGAGAAATGTCAGATACAATAATGCCTATAGAAGTAGATTTCCTAGATGCAAGACTACGAGCTATAGCATTAGGCTTATATCCTAATTTCTTTATTGTTTCTAAAACTTTTTCTCTTGTTTTTTCACCAACCTTATCTGGTTTGTTCATAACGCGTGATACAGTAGCCACTGAAACTTTTGCAGCTCCTGCAACATCATAAATTGTTATATCACTATTCAAGATATTCCTCCTTCCGTTTTCATTTTCTTATAAAGTCTATAAAATCTTCAATTTCCTTTATTTTATTTCCGTATTTGAATACTCCACAATCTTCTAACACATTCATAAATACTTTTCCAATTTCTTCATTAACAATTGAATCAACATTATCTTTTGTAAACGAATATTTAAATAATTCATTTTTTGCCCAATCCTTGTGTTTAGAAAGTGGTTCTACATCTAAATATTCCTTTGGCCTAACGCCTTGTAAAACTTGTTTTAAAAGTAGCATTTCCTCTTCTAATCGTTTAGGTAATACCGCAAGTCCCATGACTTCTATTAGTCCAATGTTTTCCTTTTTTATATGATGTAATTTTTCATCAGGGTGAAAAATACCATAAGGATGTTCTTCATCTGTTCTATTATTACGTAATACTAAATATAATTCATATAGACCATCTTTTTTTCTAACAATCGGAGTTATAGTGTTATGAGGAACTCCATTAGTTTCACATAATAAATTAATTTCTTTTTTAGAATAGTTCTTCCATTTGCTTAATATTAAATCTGCTAAACAAACAACTTCATTTTTATCAGCGCCTTTAACACAAAGTGTATCAAGAGGCCAATTGATATAATTTATACAGCAATTAGGAAATTCTTTTAATTTGAATTCCTTTAAAGTATTTGAATCAAACATTGCAAAATTATATCTACCACCTTGAAAATGATCATGAGATAGTATAGAACCACCTACAATAGGTAAATCAGCATTAGAACCAATAAAGTAATGGTCATATTGACTTACAAAATCAAGTAATTTAGCAAATGTTTCTCTATTAATAACCATCGGTTTATGATTCTTATTAAACACAATCGCATGTTCATTGTAATATCCATAAGGTGAATATTGAATGAAATAATCCTCATTATTTAATTTTAACGGAATAATACGATGATTTTGTCTAGCAGGATGATTTAAATTACCTACAAATCCCATATTTTCATAACATAACAAGCATTTAGGGTAACCAGTAGAAGGAAGCGTTTTCATTAAAGCAATTAATTTTGGATCCTTTTCTGGTTTACTTAAATTAATTGTGATATCTAAAGGTCCATATTTAGAGTTATATTTAAAACAAATATTTTTATCTAATCTATCTTTTCTAATATAATTAGATTTTATTGATAAATTATAATAATAATTTGTTGCTAGAACCTTATCCTTGTTATATATCGAATTAAACTTATATAACACATCAGATGGTCTAGGCATAATCGCATCCATTACTTTAGTATCAAATAAATCATAAGTAGTTACATCATTCCTATCAATAATTTTATTTTCATAGGCATAATCACAAATATTCTTCAATAATTCATTAATAGGGATTTCTTTTGTTTCTTCAAATTCAAACGTCTTAACACCTAAAATATCAATTAACTTGTTTGCACAATATATGGCATCGTATTCTTCTATAAGTCCATTATTAATTCCATATCGTATCAATTGATTAATTGAGTAGTTAATATTCAAATTACCACCTCCTTAATAACGTTTATTTTGTTCCCAACACCAAGCATCACGAATCATTATCTCAACATTTTCTCTAGTAGGATTCCAGCCTAACACTTCACGAGCTTTACTACTTGAAGCAATAAGTACGGCAGGGTCTCCAGTTCTTCTTCCTACAACTTCAACGTTTATAGGTTTATTCGTAACTTTTCTTGCAGCTTCTATCATTTCTAAAACAGAAAATCCTTTTCCAGAACCAAGATTGAAACAATCGCTATTATTTCCTTTTAATAAATATTCTAAAGCTAAGATGTGAGCATCACATAAATCTAATACATGAATATAATCTCTTATACAAGTTCCATCTTTAGTAGGAAAATCATTACCATAAACACATATCTTTTCTCTTTTACCACTTGCAGCTTGGAGAATAATTGGAATTAAATGTGTCTCCGGATTATGTGCTTCCCCAATTTCACCTGTTGAAATAGCTCCAGCTACATTAAAATATCTTAAAGCAACATATTTTAATCCAAATATTTTACCAAACCAAGATATCATTTGTTCCATGACAAGTTTTGTTTGACCATAGACATTTGTTGGAATTTGAACATCCGTTTCAACAATAGGAGTTTTTTCTGGTTCACCATATGTTGCAGCAGTTGAAGAGAATACTATATTTAAAATATTATAGTCAACTAATGACTTCAATAAATGATTTGTTTTGCCAACATTATTTTCATAATATTTATAAGGATTACTCATTGATTCTCCAACCAATGAATATGCAGCAAAATGTATAACACCTTTAATATCATTTTTACTTAACACTTTATGCATAAACTTTTCATCAGCTATATCACCAACATAAAGTTTAGCTCTTTTATCAACAGCCTCTTTATGACCAGTTGATAAATTGTCAACAACAACTACTTCATAACCTCTAGAAAGTAATACCTTGACCGCATGTGATCCAATATAACCAGCTCCACCAGTAACTAATACCTGCATATTTTCCCTCCTTAAATTATTGACGTTCTATTATTAGTTTCAGCCACTAAAATATCACAATCATATCCTATTTTTTCTTTGTATCCTTTAGATACTTCTTTTATTACAGATTCCACAAAATTCTTTTTTACAATTGCTATTGCACAGCCAGCAAATCCAGCACCTATCATTCTAGCTCCTAATACACCATCGCATGCTTGAGCTAATTCTACAATTGTATCTAATTCCAATCCTGTAACCTCATAATCTTCCTTTAGTGATTTATGAGAAGCATTTAATAAACTACCAACTGTTTCTAAATCGCCAGCATTTAAAGCTTTATACGTTTTTTTAACTCTGGCCATTTCACTAACAACGTGTCTAACTCTTTTATACACTATTTCATCACTAATAATATTGTTAAGTTTTTCCAAATCTTCTTCTTCTAATTCACACAAGAAATTAATTTTCTTATAATTATCACAAACTGCCTTTAAACCTATAGCACATTCTTCACATCTTTCATTATATTTAGATGTTACAAGGCTACGACTTTTATTTGTATTCATTATCAAAATTACATTATCTTTTAATTCAAGAGGAACGTATTCATATTTGATAGTCGCACAATCAAGCAATATTGCGTAATCTTTTTTACTCATTCCAATCGCGAATTGATCCATAATACCACAATGAAGACCAACAAAATTATTTTCAGCATCTTGACTAATATGAACCAAATCTAAATCAGTCAAATCTAATTTATTTACATTTCTAACAATTTCAGAAAACAACAATTCTAACGACGCACTAGATGAAACCGAAGCTCCTTTAGGTAAATTACCATATACATAAGCATTAAAGCCTTGATTTACTTCATACCCACGAGTTCTAATTTCACTAATTATACCTTTAACATAATCAGTCCAACTACTTGTTTTAATCAATTCATTAGTTAGACTAATTGTTATGACACCTTCTTCAGGAACACCATCAGAATACACTACAACTTTATCATCATTCCTTAATGATACTATCGCATATGTGCCAAGTGATATTGCGCAAGGGAAAACCAAACCTCCATTATAGTCAATATGTTCACCAATTAGATTAATTCTACCTGGTGAAAAAAAGTACAATAAATCATCACATATCCCAAAAATATCTTCATATTTCTTTTTTAAATCTAACTTCTCCATATTTAATTCTCCTAACACAATATTATTCTCCGTGAAAACGTTTTTTTCTTTATCAAAATTATACTAAATTTGATTGTATTTTAACAAGAAAAAAAATTACACCTAATGGACATTTTTTTACATTTTAATGCATTTTTTCTTGAAAATAGTGTATAATTAAGACAAGAGGTGATAAAAATGTCAAAAAACAAAGAATTCTGGCGTTATGAAGCAGAAGAAAAAGTATGGGTTGGCAAATATCTCAATTCACAAAATATATCACATTGGCATAATGACTATGAATTAGTATATTTAAACGAAGGATGCCTTGACATAATTGTTGATGGTAAAGAATATGAATTAAATGTAGGTGACTCACTTTTAATTGAAGAACAAAAAATACATAACATGCATGCTCGAGTACCAAATACTATCGCAACTATTATAATATTTGATAACTCAATTGCCCAAAAAATGAAATTGATTTATGAGTTGGAATCTCCTATGCTTAAAAATGATTATAAGATTCCTGAAATATATGACCAACTACGCTATGAATTAGTAAACAAACCATTATACTATGAAATTAATACTATAAATATAATCCAAAAACTATTTATTAATATATTACGAAACGAAAAAATAATTAAGCAAAAAAAGACTGATAAGATGAATGACAATCTTCTAAAACTAATCCAAGACATTAATACTAACTATCGCTTCTTTACTTTTAGTGATGCAGTAAAAACAATGAATATGAACGCAAGTTATTTTTCGCGTTTTTTCCATAACATGACCGGTATATCTTTTGCTAAATATCTTAATTGCGTTAGAGTAGAAAAGGCTGTTGAATTAATTCATGAAAATTCTTCAATTACAATGAGTGAGGTATCAGATTTATGTGGTTTTCAAACAATTAGAAACTTTAATAGAATATTTAAGAACTTCACTGGATATTCTCCTAAAAATATTCCAATCGATTATGTTTTTAATGGTTATCTAGACTATAAATCAAATGAGACAAAAAATCCTACATTAAATAATTGTAAATTAATTGAATGTTCTTCTCCACACGACTAAAACAATATTATTTTTACAAATAAATTATACCCCCCCCCATATTATTTTGTCAACAAAAAAAGAGAGACTTGTTGTGCTATTAATAAAGTAGACACTATAGGGGTAATTGTAGACTTTGTAGTA
>CAYTVE010000018.1:0-28915 GCA_964441815.1 uncultured Anaeroplasmataceae bacterium
AATTTCAAATTGTTTTTGTCGATATATGCCGAGAATTTCAAATTATTTATTATTTTCATATTTCTTTAGGAATGATATCGTTAATAAATACATCTACTTTTTTATTCTAGGGGTGTCGAAATAATCGTTCTAACACCTACTAAAAAACCTTTCGTTCCGTTAATCCCCCTATCGTTTCGTTGATGAGGCTTTCGTTCCGTAGTGCTATTACAAAAATGAAAAAAGCCCTGTAAAAGTACTAAATAATACTTCTACAAGACAAAAAATTACATTACAGATAGGAAATTTGCTCCTTTATGTAAAGAAAAAAGGTCTGACACATATCGTATCAAACCTTTGATTGTCTTATGGTAGGGGAGAAGGGAGTCGAACCCTCACGCTTTTAAGGCGGTTGATTTTGAGTCAACTATGTCTACCATTTCATCACTCCCCCATATAAAGAGGTTAATTTCCTCTTATTTATTATATTTTTCAAGTGCAAGGTGATATATAGCTTCAACACTACTTGCATATTGTTTTTTGGAAAACCTTTGACAAGATTTTTTGGTATTTGCTTTAATTGTACTTAAAGTAGATGGTGCTTTTTGAATTTCTTCCATTTTCAAGATTAAATCTTCTTCCCCATCGAAATAAATACCATTATAATAATTCTGAATTACATCTTCAATGCATTCATCTTTTTGTACAAGTAATGGTAATGATGATGCAAGAGATTCAATATATGTTAATCCTTGAGTTTCAGATTTTGATGCATTTACAAATATATCACATATTTGATAATATTTAGGAATTTCAGAATTTTCAACAAAATCAGTGAAGATAATATTATCAGTTAAACCTAATTCTTTAGAATATTCTTTCAATTCTTCAAATTGTGGTCCACCTCCAACAATCAATAATACAGCATTATCTTTGTATTTTAATTTCGCAAAAGCGCTAATAATCAATTTTATATTTTTTTCTGGCGATGTTCTTCCTATATAACCAAAAATAAACTTTTCATTAGTAATACCTAATTTTTGTTTAAGCTCTATTTTTTCTTCTTTTGTTACATCAACTGAAAAACGTTCTAGTTCTATACCAGTTGGTATAACACGAATATCACCACTTATATAATATTTAGGAGCTAATCTTAATACCTTTTTTGTTGGAACAATATGAATTATAGCAGCATTTGAAGTTGTTCTAACAAATAATTTTGCTAAAGATTTAAACATTATATTGTGAAAATATTTATCAAAAAAAGGGGAAACATATCTTAGATAATCTTCATATAGAGTGTGAATTGTATGAATTAAAGGAATATTCAATTTTTTACTGGCAAGTCTAGCTAATTTAGAAGCATTATATTCTGTATGAACATGAATAACATCTAAATTATAACTTTTTATCAGTTTAATATAACGTTTAGGATGAGAAGTTCTTCTATAATCTTTTAAATTTTTAAAAGGCCATGGCTTTCCAGGAAAATTAACATAATTATATTTCTTTAATTCCTCACAATCTGCAACTTTTTTTTCATCACAACTCGAAAAAATGTACACTTCGTGTCCCAAATCAGTTAAACCTTCATATAACATTTTAATTGAAGTGACCACACCACTAATATATGGATAAAACTGGTCAGTAAAAATACCAATTCTCATAAAACAAGCCCCTAATTACAATAATTTGCAAAATATTAATAATGTACCCTATTATTTTACACCATTTGACTATATAATTGCAAGTAAATTATTACATTTCATCAACATATTTTATTCCTAAAAGACGAAGTCCTTCATTTATAACCACACGTGTTGAATAAGATAATGCGAAATTTGAATTTTTTATTTGAACATCCTCAACATTCATTTTTTCTAGGGAATAAAGTTTATTATAGCTTTGAGCAAGCCCAAGTAAATATCTAGCAATCACACTTGGTGCACGTTCAATTGCAGCTCTTTCTATAACAGACTTAAACATAGAAATTTGTTTTATTAGTTCAAAATAATGTGGTTTTTCAAATACATCAATATTACAATTATTAATATCAAAATCATTATTTCTTAGAATTGATGCTATTCTTACACCAGTATATTGTAAATATGGTCCAGTTTGACCTTCAAATTTAACAGATTGCTCGATATTAAATTCTATATCTAAACTTCTATGATTTTTCAAATCACCAAATACTATAGCTGCTATACCAACAGCTTTAGCGATTTCTTCTTTATTATTTAAACTTGGATTTTTTTGATTTACTGATTCATATGCCAAACTAATTGCTTTCATTAATACATCATATAATTTAACTACTCCACCTTTACGTGTAGACATTTTTTTGCCATCAGTTAAATATAAACCAAAATTTATATGTTCTATATCATTGGCAAAGTTATAACCCATTTTATTAACAACTGATTTCAATTGATTAAAATGAAGTTTTTGTTCATTACCAACAACATAAAGTATTTTATCAAAATTATATTCTTTTTTTCGATAAAATACAGCAGCTAAATCACGAGTAATATATAAAGAACCACCATCTTTTCTTTTAATTAATGCAGGAGGCATACTTTCATCTAACTCAACAATCATAGCTCCTTGATCTTCTTTTAAAAGCTTTTTAGCAGTTAATTCTTCTACAACATCATCCATTTTATCATTGTAAAATGCTTCACCATTAAATGAATCAAAATCAATATCTAATAATTCATATATTTGAGCAGATTCTTTTAATGATTCTTCTCTAATCCAACGCCATAATTCCAAATATTCCGGATCTTTAAGTTCCATTTTACGAAAAGCTTCTCTAGCTTCTTCATCAAGTGACGGATCTTTTAATGCTTCCTCATGAAATTTTACATATAACTCTGTTAATTTACAAATAGGATCTCTTGATATTTCATCATAATTTCCCCATTTTTTATATGCAACTATCATCTTTCCAAATTGTGTTCCCCAGTCACCTAAATAATTAATAGAAAAAGTATTATAATTACATTTTTTAAATATCAATTTCAAAGAGTTTCCTATTATAGTAGATCTTAAATGCCCTATAGAGAAAGTTTTGGCAATATTAGGAGAAGAATAATCTAATGTGATATTTTTACCTTTACCTAATTCAGAATTACCATACTCTTCTTTCAAATTAATAACATTAGCTAAAACATCTTTTGCTAACAATTTTTTATCAATAGTTAAATTTACAAAAGCCCCAACGTTAGAAATATTATTAATAACATTAGATGAACTTTTTATAATAGGAATGGCTTCATTAATTATATCTGGCATAGGTCTTCTAAGTGTTTTAACAACAGAAAACATTGGAATAGAAATATCTCCTAGTGAAGGATTTTTAGGTTCTTCAACTACGATAGAAACGTTTTGATTGTAGTTATCTAAATAAAATTTTTCTAAAGTATTTTTAATTTGTTCTTTAATAGTTTCAATCATATTATTTACCTCCAATAAAGTAAAAACTGAGATTTTATCTCAGTTTAAATCTCATTTTAATTTGAAAAAGCTTTATTAATGATTAATTCCCAATTATAAGAACCATCATCTTCAAGAGTAAATGAATTAAAAACTAATTCACCATTTTTAAATACATATAATGCAGGTGTATTTAATAAATCAACTTTTTCAATACCATCTAATACTTTTGAATTAAATACTTTTTCATCGTTTTCTAATTCCGCTATAAATTCAGCATCATCTTTATCTTCTTGATTATCAACTTTTTCTGAAGTATATAAATATACTTTTTCAACTTCTCTTTGTTGAGCTTCAATATCTATGCTAGATAGATATTGACAAATTGTTGAATTTGTTAATGAACCATATATTACATATACAAATTCTGGATTTTCAGCTGTTCCATCTGAAGTATTTTTAATTGCGGTATCTAGTTTCTTTAATGATGTTTTATAAATAACACTATCATCATCTAAAGTCGTATATGATGTAGAATTTGCATTATTATATGCAGTTATAGCATTATTAAATTCTTCTAATCTTTTTTCTTGTTGTGATGGAATTGATAAACATATTGTTGTAACAATCATAGCAACTAAAACTGCTACTAATATTATCAATTCTTTTCTTAATACAAATTTTGTTTTATTTTTTCTTATACTTCTTGCCATATCAGATTAAATCCTTTCTTTTTAAGAATATCATTTATTATTTACGAATACACGCATTTTTTATTATATCAAAATGAAGGTTATTAAGCAAGTAATTTTATGAAAATTATTTATTTTTTTCTTTATAAAAAACCTTGAGAATACTTTTTACCTATGGTAAAATTAATATAAGAACAAAGTATACAAATTTGAGGTGATTTAATGAAGGTTTTATTTTGTGCTAGCGAAGGTGCGCCATATGCTAAAACAGGAGGTCTTGCTGATGTTATAGGAGCTTTACCTAAAGCATTAAAAGAACAAAATTGTGATGCAAGAGTAATAATGCCTTATTATAAAAAAATAAAGGATAAAAATATTGCACAATATCGCGGTTATGCGTACGTAAGGATAGCAGAAAGAATGGAATATGTCGGTGTTTTTTCTCACCAAACCGATGATGTTGAATTTTATTTTATCGACAGTGATAGATATTTCAACAGAGATGGTTTATATGGTTATGGTGATGATGGTGAGAGATTTAGTTTCTTTTGTTTTGCAGTGCTAGAAGCATTAAAAGTAATTAATTTCTTTCCAGACATTATTCATTTAAATGATTGGCAAACTGGATTAATACCTTATATTTTAAAATCAAATTATCATTTTTATCCAGAATATAATAGAATAAAGACAGTGTACAGTATTCATAATATACAATATCAAGGGATCTTCCCAATGGATATGATGCGTATATTATTCATGCCCTATTCGTCTTGTTTAGAATTTAATGGTTGTATTAATTTTATGAAAACTGGAATTTTAGAATCTAATATTGTAACTACCGTATCGCCAAGCTATAAAAATGAAGTTTTAACTGATTATTATGGTTATAACTTAAATAACATTTTGGGTTTAAGATATTTTGATTTTCATGGAATTATAAATGGCATTGATGTAAATAAATATAATCCTGCAACTGATAAACAAATATTTTTTAATTATAATGTTGAAACTGCTAGTAAAGGTAAAAAAGCAAATAAAATAGCATTATTAAAACAATTTGGACTAGATACTGAAGACGTTCCATTATTTGGACTAGTTTCAAGATTAGTAGATCAAAAAGGAATAGATTTATTGATGCCTATAATAGATGATGTTATTAATTATAGTAATGCTAAATTTATTTTAATGGGCTCAGGCGATCAAAAATATGAAGACTTCTTCCGTTATATGGAAAATAAATATCCTACTAGGTTTAAATGTTATATTGGATATTCAGATTCAGTAGCACAAAAAATTTATGCAGGCTGTGATATTTTCTTAATGCCATCTAAATTTGAACCTTGTGGACTTGGTCAAATGATAGCAATGAGATACGGAACATTACCTCTTGTTCGAGAAACTGGTGGACTTAAAGATACAGTTCAACCATATAATGTATTTACAAATGCTGGTACTGGCTTTAGTTTTTCGAATTTTAATGCTACAGAATTAAAAGATATAATGTTTTTGGCATTAAATACTTACAACAATAATAAAATAGCATGGTATAAATTAGTAAAACAAGCCATGGAAAAAGATTATAGTTGGCAATCTTCTGCTATTAAGTATTTAGATTTATATAAAAAAATAACATATTAGGAGGATATAAATATGGAAACTTTAGCATTAATTTTAGCAGGTGGTCGTGGTTCTAGACTAGATATTCTTTCAGAAAGACGTAGTAAACCAGCAGTACCATTTGCAGGAAAATTTAGAATTATCGATTTTGCTTTATCAAATTGTTGCAATTCTGGAATTTTCCAAATAGGTATTTTAACACAATATCTACCACTTTCATTAAATGAACACATCGGTGTTGGAAAACCTTGGGACTTAGATCGTCGTGATTCTTTTGTAACTCTTCTTCAACCAAGTAATTCATGGTATGAAGGAACAGCTGACGCAATTAGAAAAAATTTAGAATTCATCAAACGTTATGCATCAAAATATGTTTTAATACTTTCTGGTGACCATGTTTATAAAATGGATTATTCAAAAATGATAGAACAGCATAAACAAACTGGTGCAGATTTAACTATTGCAGCAAAAATAATTCCTTATGAAGAAGCAGACAGATTTGGTATTTTAGAAACTGATTCAAATTTAAAAATTAATAATTTCATCGAAAAGCCTAAACAACCAAAATCAAATAAAGCTTCTATGGGTATTTATGTATTTTCAACTCAAGCTTTAATAGAAGCAATTGAAGCACATCCTGAAATTGTTGATTTAGATTTTGGAACTCATATCATTCCAGATATGATTAATAATAAAAAAGTCTATGCATACGAATATTATGATTATTGGAAAGATGTAGGAACTTATGATTCTTATCTTGAAACTAATTTAGAATTAATTGAAGATACAGCACTTGACTTATATGATCCAGCTTGGAAAATATATACAAAAAGTGAAGATTTACCACCTGTTAAAGTTGGAGGAAATGCTGAAATTAAGCGTTCATTAATTTCCAATGGTTGTCAAATTGATGGCAAAATTGAACATTCAGTTATTTCTCCTGGTGTAAAAGTCGGGGAAGGATCTATTATCAATAATTCAGTTATTTTAAATGATGTCGTTATTGGTAAAAATTGTCATATAGAAAATACAATAATTGATAAAGAAACTGTAGTTGGAGATAATTCAGTTATAGGAACAGGTAATGACTATAAGGCTAATATAGAAAGACCTAAAATTTTATCGAGTGGTATAAATGTAATTGGAAAAAAGTTAATATTACCCGAAGGACTTATAGTAGAAAGAAATGTAAGAATTTGTTCTTCTAGTTGTGTTAAAGAAGTTAATATTAAACATATTAAATCTGGTGAAACAGTTAAATAAAATAAAATGGATGGGTTGCCATCCATTTTATTTTATCTTCTTTTCTTCTTCTTTTTCAAATCGTTTTTCTTTAGTCTTGCTGCAATATCATCAATTTTTGCTTGCATTTTTTTCTTATATCCAGGAGTTACTTTTTTAGGTTTAGGAACAAATTTTGCTGCTTCTTTTTGATAATCAGTAGTTGGTTTAATTCTATTTTTTCTTGTTGCTCTACCTTTATATGGAACTAATTCTTTATTTTTTATTTCAAAATATTTAGGTTTAATTTTCTTTTTAGCTAAATTATCTAAATATGAATCATCAACATCTTCATAAAAAGAATAAACTATTCCATCATAATACATTCTACCTGTTCTACCACTTCTATGAAGATAGAATTCATAATTATATGGTAATTCATAATTTATAATATGAGATACCCCATTAATATCTAATCCTCTAGCAGCTAAATCAGTAGCAACTAAATATTGATATTTAAGATTTTTACAATCATTCAATACCCTTTTTCTCTCTCTTGGAGTTAAATCTCCATGCATTAAACCAACAAAATATCCTTTACTTGATAAAATTTTTCCAAGTTCAATTGCTTTTTCTTTACTATTTGCAAAAATAATAGCTAAATATGGTTGAATTGTACTTAATAAATCTAATAATACATCAACTCTTTCTTTATGTTTTAAAGGAATCCAAATGTGTTCAATTTGGAGATCGTTATTCTCTTTAATATCAATCATAATTGGATTACTAAGATATTTTTTTGCAAAATGTAATATTTTTTCCTCCATTGTTGCAGAAAAAAACATCATTTTTGAATTAACTAGTACTTTAGATATTTCATCTAATTGCTCTTCATAACCACCATCTAAAGCCATGTCCATTTCATCTACAATTAAAAATTTAGAAGTATAAATTTTTAATACATTTTCAGTAATAGCCAAGTCTTTTATTTTACCAGGAGTACCTATAACAATTTGCGGTGTATTATTTTTCAATTTTTCAATTTCTTTTAATCTATCAGTTCCACCACTAAACAACTTTATATCAATTCTTTTCCCGCAAAAAGATGCAATATGTTGTGCCATTTTATATGTTTGCATTGCAAGCTCTTTAGTAGGTGATATAATAGTTGCAAAAACATTATGTTCATCTTCATTTAACCCTTGAAAAATAGGTATTAAAAAAGAATGTGTTTTACCACTACCAGTTTTTGATTTAGCTAATATATTTTTATTTCCTAAATAATTATTTAATACTTCTTTTTGTATAGCAGTTAAATTTTTAAATTTTAAATCTTCTAAGGCCTTAACTATATATTCTTTTAATTCAAATTCATCAAATTTCATCAAAATCACCAGTAGTATGATAACATTATTAATAAAAAATTACAAGTTTTTATTTTTAATTTGATATATTGCATTTTTACCATATTTCTTTTGAAATTCATTAATTAATCTATTAATCTCAAATTCTTTATCACTTTCATTTTCTATAGTAAATAAATTATATATTCTTGGCAAATTCTTCTCATCCTTTAAATTAGAAAAACATACCCCTATTAATCTCAAATTTTCATTATGATAATGCTCATCAATTAAATCAACAATAACATCATATATTTCATCATAATTATTAGTATAATCTATTGTTTTACTTCTAGTAATGGTTTTAAAATCTGTATTTTTTAGAGTGATTGTAATTGTTTTAGTAAAATAATGCATTTCATTCATTTTATTAACAAGTTCCCTTGTCATTTTTCTTATCTCATATAGTAGCTCTATACTACTATTTATAATTCTATCAAAGGTTATTGATGTTGAAATACTCTCGGATTCACTTCTTCTATTTGGATCAACTACATTTGATGAATTACCTAATATATGTGTGATAACATAATTATATGTATTTAAACCTATTAAATTAATTATCTTATCTTTGTTAATAGCCTTCATAAAATCAGCAATTGTTTTTATATCATTGTTAATTAAAATAGGGTAAGTTTTTTTTCCAATACCAAAAATTTCAGAGACTGAAAGTGGATATAAAATGTTTTCCACATCCCTTTTCCTTAAAACAGTTATACCTAGTGGCTTTTTTATATCAGATGCCATTTTAGCTAAAAACAATGTCGGAGCAATTCCTATTGAACAACTTAATCCTAATTCTTTTAAAATTCTTGTTTGAATTTCTTTAGCTATAACTAAAGGATGTCTCATTATCGATAATTCTGTTATATCTAAATATGCTTCATCTATAGAAGCAACTTCAACTAATTTTGAATATTGTTTTAATATATCTATAAATTTATTATGATAATAAACATAATTAGAATAGTCAGGATTAACAACTATTAAATCTGGTATTAAATCATAAGCTTCTTTTAAACTCATTGCAGCATGAATACCTAAAGCTCTTGCTTCATAACTAGCTGTTGATATAACTCCTTTATAACTATTTTCTCTACCTATCGCAAAAACCTTACCTCTTAACATAGGATTTAATAAACAAGCTACAGAACAAAAAAAGGTATTCATATCAACATGTAAGATAATTTTAACTTTATTTTGCTCTCTCATAAAAAAATCCTTTCTTTTTTTGAAAAAATATTATATAATAGATTTATATATGTATATTATAGCATTTTTTTTGAAGTAGGTGAAGATATGGCTCAAAATAAAAATAAAAAACAAGAAAAAAAAGAATTGAAGAAAAAAGGTTATAAAAACCCATCTGACACTAGTTGGGGTAAAATTATCATTTTAATTCTTACTGCTGCTATGGCTTTAGCCTCTGTAGTTTCATTAATTTACATGATTGTACAACAAATCAGAAATGTATAAAGTATTAAAGATGTCAAATTATTTGGTTTCCAACAATTTGACATCTTTTTTTTATTTTTCTATGTAAATATCCATATCTTCTAGCATAAATTCTAAATATATACCATATCCTTTTTTACTATTACTTAATAATACATGTGTAACAGCTCCTATTATTTTATTATCTTGAACAATAGGAGAACCTGACATACCTTGAACAATACCACCCGTTTTTTCTAAAAGAACTTTATCAACAACTTCAAAAGCTATACCTTTAATATCTTTTTTTTCTTGATGAATTAAATTAGTTATTTTTATTTGAAATTTTTCTACTTTTTTGCCTTCTATACAGGTCCATATTTCAGCATCACCTAAATTTATTTCTTCTCTTGTTTTAAATTCTAATGCTTCCATATCATTTTTATTAAAACTTTCGTTAGTATACCCTTGTACACCTGTATTTGTATTTGTTTTTACATCACCTATTGAGCCACTATCGATCGTAGCTCTTTTTTCACCTGCTTCATTTCTAACAGGTTTAATTATATCATTAACTTTAGCCTCATAAATTTCTCCACTATAAAAATCACTAGTTGTAATTTGATGTCCTAAACTTCCATATACATTTATTTTATCTATATAATACGTTAAAGTTCCAACCCCAAGAATACAATCTTTAACATAAATACCTAGTGAATAGCTACCATTAACCATTTTAGGTGTTATTTTTTTTACAATTATTTCATTATTTCTTTTAATTTCAATTGATGATTCCTTGCCAAATGTTGTTTTTAAAGCTTTTAATAAACTTTTAACATCAGTAACCTTATTATTATTTAAACTAATAATTTGGTCTTTTTCTAAGATATTAGCTTCTTCCCAAGGTTTAGAAATTTTTCCATCTTCTAATATTCCATATGTTCCTACTACTACAACTCCAGTGTTAAGTTTTATACCAATTGATTGGCCACCAACATATATTTTTTCATTTTTAGGCAATTCATAAGCGTTCACTTTGAAAAAACTAAAAAATATAAATAATATTGAAATAAATGTTATAATTTTCTTCATTTTTCCACCTCCATATTACTATTTTTAACATTTTTAATATTTTAATATTCCCATTTTTTTCCAAATATGATATAATGCCTTGGGTGAAAAAAATGATTAAACTTTGTACAATAGATTTAGACGGAACTTTATTTGATGAAAATAAAAATATATCAAATGAAAATATTGAAGCAATAAAAAGAGCTAAGCAAAATGGATGTAAGATTGTTATTGCTTCAGGAAGACCATATAATGGTGTTCTACCAGTATTAAAACAATTAGATTTAGTGTCTGAGGACGATTATGTTATTTGTTATAATGGTGCTAAAGTATTTAATGTTAAAACTGAAGAAATTGTATTTTCTACAACTATTTCTGGAAAAGATGTAAAAAATGTATATAAAGAATCAAAAAGACTAAATACATTCTTTCACGCTTTCAGAAAAAATGAAGAATTAATTACTGATAGGCATAATCCATATACAGATGTCGAAACTAGAATAAATAAAATTGTAGATAATCTTTTTGATTTTAATAATGTAGATGATAACGATGAATTTATAAAATGTATGATGGTTGATCATCCAACAAAAATTACAGAAGCAATGAATAATTTAGATGAAAAATATAAATCAAATTTTAGCGTTGTTCGTTCTTCAGATATATTTTTAGAATTTTTAAATCCTTCTACAAACAAGGGAAATGCTTTAGATGCACTTGTAAAATATTTAAATATTCCTATTACTGATACAATGGCTATAGGTGATGCAGGAAATGATATTGCTATGATAAAAAAAGCAGGAATTGGCGTGGCAATGGGAAATGGGTTCAAAGAAGTTTTAGAAATAGCTGATTATATTACTACTACTAATGAAGAAAATGGTGTTGCAAAAGCAATAAATAAATTTATAAATGAAAAAGACGGAAATTAATCCGTCTTATTTTCATTTATCATAGCTTTTGCATTATCAAGTGCATAAAGACTTACATTATCACCTGAAATCATTAAAGCTATTTCTTCTACTCTTTCATCGAATGTTAAATATTTATAATGAGTAGTCGTCCTATTATTATCAATTTTCTTAAATATGTTAATATGATGATTGCCTATAGCTGCAACTTGTGGTAAATGAGTAATACATAATACTTGATTTATTTTCGAAATATCCTTCATTTTTAATGCTATTTTTTTTGCTGTTTTGCCAGAAACACCAGTATCAATTTCATCAAAAACCATTAATGATAAATTACTTTTTTTGGCAAAATAGCTTTTAAACGCTAACATAATTCTTGATAATTCTCCACCAGATGCTACTTTATGTAAAGATTTTAATGGTTCACCTTGGTTAAAGCTTATTTTAAAATCTACTATATCAATGCCATTTTCAGTAAAAATAGAACTATTAAATGGATCGTCTAATGAAAAATTTTCAAATGTTATAGAAAAATTGGTTTCAATCAAATCCAAATCACAACACTCATTTAAAATACTTTTTTCAATATTTTTTGATATATTTTTTCTATATTGACTTAAATTAATTGCATTTTCTTTTAATATATTAAAGCATTTAATCACATTTTCTTTTGCTTCAGTTAATACATCATCATAATTATTTACCATTTCAATTTCCAATGATAAGTCATTATAATATGAAATTAATCCTTTTAAATTTTTATTATATTTCGTTTTAGTTTTTTCAATCAAATTAAATTGTTCAATTTTATTATTTAATTCATCTTGATTAAAATCAAGAGAATTTACTTGATTATAAATTTCCGATTTTGCTTCTTCTAATATATAATAACAATCAAGTAATTTTTCATATAATTTTTGGTAATTATTATCTAAATTTGCTATTTTTTTTATATTATTTGCACTTTCATAGATTGACTCTAAAGAAAAATATTCATTTTCTAATAAATTATATGCTTCAGTTAAATTAGAATATAATTTATCATAATTTTCTAGTTTGGCAATGTCTACTGCTAAAATTTCATCTAAATTATCTTTTAAATTTAAACTTTTTAATTCATTATATTCAAATAACATATATTCTAATTTTTTTTCAGATTCATTCTTACCGTTTAATATCTTTTTATATTTATCGTAAAAATTTAAATATTTTGAATAAGAGACCGTATAGTCAAAAAATAATTTATTATATTTATCATCATTCAAAGGACATATCATATTCAAATATGAATCTTGATTAAGCAATTTGAATGTATCATTTTGAACATGAATATTAGCTAAATAAGAAACTATTTGCTTTAAAATATTTAAACTCACAGAACAATTATTTATACGAACAATATTTTTTCCACTTTCTTCTATTTCTCGATAAATAGTAATATCATTAGTTATATTTAAATTATATTTTTCTAATAATTCATTGACTTTTGGATTGTTATATGAAAAAACACCTTCTATTATAGCTTTTTTCTCACCATAGCGAATCATATCACTATCAGCTCTTTGACCTAATAATAATGAAATAGTGTCAATTATTAGTGATTTGCCAGCTCCAGTTTGTCCGGTTAAAACAGTCATACCTTCTTTAAAAGAAATAAATATATCTTCAATAATTGCAAAATTTTTAACACTTAAGCTTTTAAGCATTTAATCACCTACTTACATACTTCTAAAATGTTAACTTTTGAAATTTTATTTTTCTTTATAAAAGCTAAAAATTCTTTATTACCACTACCACCTAATATAGGTGAATTTATAAGTTTTATAATACCTAAATTATATTCAGATAAATCTTTAACAATTTTATTTAAAATATTAATATGTGTAGTTCTATCCTTAACAATACCATTTTTTAAATAAACTTTGCCAACTTCAAATTGAGGTTTTATTAAACATACAAATATAGTATTTTCAGTTAAAAATCTATTTATTGCAGGTAATATCTTATTAATGCTTACAAAAGAAACGTCCATTACTATATAATCAAAGTCCACGTCAAATCCGCCGACTTCTAATATATTAGTTTGTTCAAATAGGATTACATCATCTCTATTTCTTAAGGATTTATCTAATTGATTGGTACCAACATCGACTGCATAAACTAATTTAGCTCCAAATTTTAATGAACAATCTGTAAAGCCACCTGTAGAAGAACCAATATCTAAAACAATTTTATCTTTAAAATCTAAATGAAATTCTTTTATAGCAGCTTCTAATTTTAAACCACCTCTAGATACATAAGGATTTGTATCTTTTATAATCTTTATTTCAATATTATCATCAACTTCAAAACTAGATTTTTTAATTATTTTGTCATTAACCATAACTGCTTCACTTTCAATAGCATTTCTAGCTTTAGTTCTACTATCAAAATATTTTTTTTCAACTAAATATAAGTCTAGTCTCATTGAATATCACTTTCAAAATTAATAAGACCACTTTCAGTCATTTTTTCAACTACAAGTTTTTCATTAGTATTTAATATGTCATAACAATTTTTAGAAAGTTCTAATCCTAATGTATAATTTTTAACAGCATCTTCTAATGAAATATCTTTATTTTCAAGGCTTCTAACTATTTCTTCTAATTTTTTCAAATTTTCTTCAAAAGATTTATTTTCCATTAACTTCAACCTCCAATATTTTACTTTTAATTTCACCATTTTTCATTTTTGTAACTAATATATCATCTTTTTTAACTTGATTAACATCAATTATTATTTCATCATTTACACTGCTAATTGAATATCCTTTATCCATTATAGAAAGAGGATTTAAAGCACTTAATTTACCTTCAAGTATTTTATAATTACTCTTTTTTTCTAAAATAATTCTTTGAATTAAAAGATTAAGTTGTTTACTATATTCATTAATAATTATTTTTTTATGTCTAAGAGAAACACGAGGATTTAAAGCATCAAGTCTTCTATCAATATTAGCTACTTGCAATTTAGCATTCTCAATTTTTTGTTTAATATGCTTAGTCATACGTTCAACATAATAATTAACATTTCCCTTTAAAACATCTATTGAAGGAGTCGCGAGCTCAGCTGCAGCAGTAGGTGTTGCAGCTCTAAGGTCAGCAACAAAATCAGATATAGTAAAATCTATTTCATGCCCAACTGCAGAGATAACAGGAATATTACTATTATAAATTGCTTCTGCAACAATTCTTTCATTAAAAGCCCATAAATCTTCTATCGATCCTCCACCACGACCTACGATCAAAACATCACATAAAGAATCATCGTTTGCTTTTTTTATTTGTTTTACAATATTATCTTTTGCATCATCCCCCTGAACGATTGCAGGATATAAAATAACTCTTGTTAAAGGATATCTTCTTTCAACTGTATGAATAATATCTTTTATTGCAGCACCAGTAGGAGATGTGATAACACCAATACATGTTGGATATAAAGGAATTTTCTTTTTATGTGAAGGCTCAAAAAAACCTTCTTTTTCTAATTCACCTTTTAATTTCTGAAAAGCTAAATATAAGTCTCCAATACCATCACTTTTCATTTCTCTTACATTTATTTGATAAGTGCCAGATGGTTCATAAACTGTAACATTTCCTTTAACAAATACTTTCATACCATCCTTCGGTTCAAATTTAACAAGTCTTGCAAAACTTGCAAACATTGTAACAGAAATTGCAGCATTATCATCCTTTAATGTAAAATAAAAGTGCCCTCTAGAATTATGCTTAAAATTTGAAATTTCTCCTTCAAGAAGAACTTCTTCTAAATGATGATCATGCTCAAATTTATATTTTATATATTTAGTTAAAGCTGTAACTGTGAGATAACGTTCTTCCATATTTATTCCTTAATTTTTTTACTAATATTATCTAATAAACGATTATTAAAACTTACTGATTTGTGGTCTCCTAGATCAGTATAAACTTTTGTAATTTCTAAAGCCTCATTGATAATGACTTCAATAGGTTCTTTTCCTTCAAGCATCTCTGATACAGCTAATCTAATAATAGCTTTATCTACTAAATTTAGTCTATCAATAGTATATCTTTCTAATGTTTTTGAAATAATTTCATCAATTTTATTTAAATTGTTATAACAATACGTGGCTAATTTCAAACCTAATTCATCTATTTCTTCTAACGTAGTAATAGCTTCATCTATATCTATTTTTTGAAAATCACAAGTGTATAATAATTGCATTGCATTTATTCTAGCATCTCTTTTCATAAAGCATACCTCTCTTTACAATATTTCAACTATAATTTTACCACAAAATTTCGTGTATTTCAATTTTTGATAATAAAAAGACAATATTTATATTATTTTATCAAAATGAATTATTTTAAAACAAATAATTTAATATATTTTATTACAATATCACTTTTTATAATGTTGAAATGGTCATGATAAGGTAATTCAATTAATAATTTATTTTTATTTTTAATCTTATTATATAATACTTTACCTGAAGATTCTTTTACTAAATAATCTCTTTTTCCCCATATAATTAATGTTTTAGGGTAAATTATATTAAATTCTTGGATTAAATCAGACATAATTAAAGGAAATTTTAATATATTAAAAAAATTCTTTTTTGATTTTAATTTTTTATTATTAATAGATATATTATTATTTTTATGAAAATTTTT
This sequence comes from uncultured Anaeroplasmataceae bacterium, assembly GCA_964441815.1. Lineage (GTDB taxonomy): Bacteria > Bacillota_I > Bacilli_A > Acholeplasmatales > Anaeroplasmataceae > Pelethenecus. Next base: position 16,461 of record CAYTVE010000018.1, read on the forward strand.
TAAATTTAAATAATTATAACTTGGTGCAAGTAAAATTAAATGATTTATTTTTCTTACGCTTTGTAAATAACAAGCCATAACACCTCCCATAGAATAACCAATTAAATCTATGTCACTATATTTATTTGAAATAGAATCATATATATTAACAAGATACTTCTTTATGTTTTTCGAATTAAATTTAATTGAATTTAAACCATGTCCAGGTAAATCATAACATATTATTTCATCATATAAATTCTTTAATCTATCTTTTATTAATTTAAAATCTTTATTACTTGACAATAGCCCATGAAGACATATTAAAGCTTTCATTTGATATTCACCATAATAAAATATGATTATAAAAATTAAAAAGACACTGTATTTTAATAAATTCTTTTGACTTGAATCATATTTAATTATATAATTATAAAAAAGGAGGAATACTTTATGCAAGCGTTAGATATAGTTATTATAATATTATTTTTAATCGTATCTTATCTTATAGGTTCTATTCCCTTTGGTGTTATTTTAGGAAAACTAATATACAAAAAAGATATTAGAGAATATGGTAGCAAAAATATTGGCACAACGAATGCAATTAGAGTTTTAGGTAAAAAAGTAGGTTATTTAGTTTTCTTTTGTGATGTTTTAAAAGGAATGATAGTTATGATAGTTGTAAGAATATTAACTGCAACTAACATATGGATTAATCCAAATGAATTTGATATTTTCTTTTACGGTGCTGCCGCTATATTAGGACACTGTTGCTCAATATTTTTAAAATTTAAAGGAGGAAAGGCTGTAGCTACTTCCCTTGGAGTTGTTTTGTTTTTAACACCCATTCCAGCTATTGTTTGTCTAATAATTTTTGCAATTATATTTTATGCAACTAAATATGTGTCATTAGCTTCTACAGGTGCAACTTTTGCAGTTCTAATTACGACATGGATACTTTATATTTTTGGTGTAAATAACATTACTAATTTCGAATTATATTTCATTGCAAAGCCTAGTTTAATAGTTGCAATATTGTATAGTGTATTAGCCGTCATAATTTTATTAAGACATATTAAAAATTATAAAAGATTACTAAATGGAACAGAAAATAGTTTCAAAAAATAAAAACCGGTTCGTATGAACCTTTTTTTATTATCTATTTTCTTGATAATATTTTAACGCTTCAGCAAATCTTTGATAGTGTACAATCTCTCTTTGACGTAAAAAAGAAAGTGGTGCTAATATTTCAGGATCATCTGTCAAATCCATTAAATGTTCATATCCTGCTCTAGCTTTTTGTTCTGCAGCCATATTTTCATTTAAATCACTTATGACATCTCCTGTTGATGCAATATATGAAGTTGTAAAAGGATTACCAAAACTATCGGATGGATATAATCCTAATCCATGTTCTATATAATTAGTTTCAAAACCATTTTGTTTAATTTCATCTATAGTAGCACCATCTGTTAATCCCTTAATCATAGCGATTAATATTTCAACGTGAGCAAACTCTTCAGTAGCAATTTCAAATAAAAGATTTTGCCCAACTTTATCAGGCATTGTTGGTGCTTGCATTAAATATCTTACACCAGAAGCAAGTTCTCCTGCTGCACCACCTATGGTCGTTATCATATTTTTTGCAAATTTTAGATTTCTTTTTGAAATATGAACTGGAAATTCAAGTTTTTTTTCATAAGTCCACATCATTTAACCTCCCAAGTATTTTTTCTATCTATATAACCGTCAAATATACTTGAACAAGATTTTAATGCTTTATATTTAGTTTCTATAAATTCATTTAATTTATTTTTTTCAATGTTAACTTTTTTTAGAGTTTCAATTGCATCTAAATTATCAGGATGTGTACAAACATATAAAGTTAATTCTATTGATGCAAAACTATAAACTTGTAACATGTGCATTAATTGTTCTTCTTCAGTAAGTTCATTTATTTCCGTTAAAATAAATTTATATCCTGAAAATAAATTTTGCCAAATAGAACCTTTTAAAAACCCTTTTTCTATATCACTATCTAAAACAAATTCCTGAGAGTTTATTTCTAAAGTTTTCATTTTTTCACTCCCATATTTATACTATGTTTTATTATAATTAAAATATGGGCAAAAAGAAAAGCTGATATAAAATCAGCTAATTTCTTTTTTAATTTATCTTTCAGCGATTGCTGATACTGGGCATACTGCTTCACAAGCACCGCAATCAATACAAGTATCTTCGTCGATTACAGCTACATCATTAACTGTAATTGCTGATACTGGGCATTGATCAGCACAAGTTCCACATCCGATACAAGTATCATTAACAAATCTAGGCATCTTTTCTTCCTCCTTTTATTGTTATTAATATTTTACCATTTTTATTATATTTTGTCCACTATGTTTTTAATTCACACTTCATTTTTAGCAAATATAATTATAAGTCACTTGAAATTTTAAAAAAATAGTGTAAAATATAGCATAGGAGTGATAAAATATGAGATTTGAAATTTGGCAATTTATTTTAATTGTAGTATTAGAATTAATTGTAGTTGCAATTATTACATTTATTTTGACTAGAAAATTATTTACAAGTCAATTAAAGAAAAATCCACCTGTTAACGAAAAAATGATTCGTGCAATGATGACTCAAATGGGAAGAACTCCTTCAGAAAAACAAGTTCGTGCTGTTATGAAGTCCATGGAGGATTCAAAATAAAAAATGGTCATATAAGACCATTTTTTATTTTATCCGCATATACTTCTATTGCAAATAATCAGCTTTTTTTACAGTATTTATTTTAGAAAATATATTATTAATTTCACTTTTCAATTCTTCCATATTTATTTAACAAATAAATATTCCATACACTTTCAGCACCAACCCATTTTAATGAAGCACTATCAGCTTCAGGATAACGATTACTACCCCATGACTCTTTATGCTCCCATAAGCCATGTATAGCACGGTTACTAATTAAATTATCTAAATATTGATTGATTTTATCTTCTAATATATTATCAACTTTAATATCCATTAAATATAAAGGAAAATTGAAATTTAAATCATCTAAATGTCTTTTAGCTTCTGATGTCAATTTTGATTCAATCAATTCACATTCAGTTTCAAACATATTTACTTTTCTTAAAGATCGAAGTAAATAACTATAACTAATAAATTCATATTCACTCCAAATTTCATTTGATTCTAATTCAGCAAAAACATAGCCAATTTGTTTTAATGCTTTTTTATAATACGCTTTATTTTCAGGCATTAATTCAATTATAAAGCCTAATATAGCTGCAGTTGGATGAACATTCCAAAACGGAAAAAAATTAGCAGTATAATTGTATTTTTCACTATGAGCAAATTTATCGTTTGATGGTACTAATGGATTCCAAAAACCATTAAATAAAAGACATTTATTAAATAAATAATTACCAATTTTATTTAATAATACCGAATATAGTTCATTATCATTATCTTTATTAAAATTTAATGAAGATAAAATTCTAAGTGCTTCGTAAGTTTGATATACACTAGAATTCGGATTATAATTATCTATTTCTAAAGCATTACCTATACCACCATCTTTAGTCATATATAACATTAATGAATCTAAAACAAAATCTTTACATTCGTCATCCATTATTGCGTTAAAAATAGAAACATCAATATCTCTAGCTTTATTAAACATTATATTTTCAATGTCTATCATGTCATCTTTTGTTAATTTAAACACTAAAATCACCTCTTTCTTAATTTTATAATAATTTATAAAAAAAATAAAGGTTTAGTTATGTTTTTTATTAATCAAATATGATAAAATAATAATTAGAAGGTGAAAATATGCATTTTATTAGATATTATCTTTTAAAAGATTCAATATGTTTTATCGATAATAAATTAAAAATTGATGATGATATTTCAAATACCAATATTTTTAAATATGCAATGTTTTATGATATTGGTAATTTTTACAATTTACTAAAACCTTTAAAAAAAGATAAATATAATTTATCAAAGAAAATTGATGAAAATTTCATTACATTTTTAGAAGAATGTATGATTACTGCATATAATAATTCTTCTTTAAAACAGGAAATATTTTGTTATTATTTATTAGCTTCTAATATTATTAATAAATATTTTGGGGATTATATGAAAAATTTCAGAAACTATTTTGATGCAAATAATACTTTAGATGTATATTTTTTTAACAAAAATGAAAAAATAAAACTTAATCAAACTAATATAAGTCATTATTTTTTTAATTCATTTAATTTAAATAAATCTGATAAAGAACTATTAAATGATGTAATAAAAAAGAAATTTGGTTTTTTTTGTAGTGATGCATATTTTGATAATTGCTATAATTCTACTAAATTTTATTACAATTATCTTTCAAGAAGCAATACAGGATTTAAAAAAATAATTTATTTTTTTTATGATGTTATTTTAAATCATAAAAAGTATAAATTAAAAGCAAAATATTTTATTTTGCCAAGAAAAATTGACACAACAATTTTAAATTTAAATAAAAATGAAATAATAATAAATAACGAAAAAGTTAATTATGATATAATCGAATTATATAATATCGTTTTAAAAGAAATAAAAAAAGGATATGATGCTTTAAATTTATATTTCAATCAAGAACAAAATATAAAATTATTTAATAAGCTATACAAAAAATAGACTAGAAACTAGTCTATTACAAAATAATTAGGTGTTAAAAATATTATTTAAAAAAACATTAATCTTTCAGCAACTAGTATTGGATAAGATAATTGATAACCATTAGCTAATTCTTCTTTATTAGTTTGTAGTCTTCCTTTAATTAATAATGGGAGACCTTTTTTTAAGTTATCATTAGCAAAATCAATTAAATAATCCCAAACAACAATATTAAAGAAATCAGTTTCATATTCTCCTTTAGAATTCTGAAAACTTCTATTAACTGCAAGTCTAATATTCATCACTCTTTTACCATCTTGTAGTTCTTTTATTTCAGGATCTTTAACTATTCTTCCTAGTAACATAAAATAATTATACATGTTTAACCTCCTTTATCTTAAAATAAATATGCTTTAAGTTTCCTCCTTCCAAAACAAATATATCAAAATTTAAAAAATAATACTAATTTCTATTTTGTAAATTACCATTAACTACAAGTGTATTTTTATAAAAATATTATATGATTAATTAAAAAAAATCCTAAATAAATAGGATTTTTTTTGTATAAAATATAAAAATTCAAAATTAAATTATATAATATGACAATATTTAATTATTTACCTGCTAATTCCAATGCAACTTTCATCATATTAGTAAAATTTTTTTGACGTTCTTCTGCTGAAGTAACTTCATGACTAATAAAAGAATCTGAAATAGTTAGTAGACAAGCAGCTTTTTTTCCAGTAGCTTTAGCATTTGCAAATAAAGCAAAACTTTCCATTTCAACACATTTACATCCAAATTTATCATGAACTTCTTTCCAACGATTAGAATCACTTGAATAGAAAACATCACTTGAATGAATTTTAGCTTCTTTAAGAGGTATACCTAATTTTTCAGCAGCATTTTTTAATTTATTATTAACTGCAACAGAACTCTTTAATGATTTGGTACGCATGCCAAATGCTGTTTTAGCAAAAGAAGATTCAGAATATGCATCTGTAACTAGCACTGTATCATAAACTTTTAAATCAGCATCGTATGAACCAGCAGAACCTATTCTAACAATTGTATCTACATCATAGAATTCAAATAGTTCATAAGAATAAATACCAATAGATGGCATACCCATACCTGAGCCCATTACTGAAATTCTTTTTCCATTATATAATCCAGTATAACCAAACATATTTCTTGTTGTTGTAAAACATTCAACATCTGTTAAAAATGTATCTGCAATAAATTTAGCACGAAGTGGATCACCAGGCATTAAAACTGTTTTTGCTATTTTTGCTTCATCTTCACATGCTATATGTGGTGTAGGTATTTTACTCATTTTCATATTCCTCCATTATTTTTGCGCCACAGCTACAACCAATTCTATCAGCTCCTGCAGCTATCATATCTTCAAAAGTCTTTTTATCACGAATTCCACCTGCAGCTTTTACAAGACATTTGTCACCAACAGTTTGTTTCATTAATTTAACATCTTCTACTGTAGCGCCTGATGTACCAAAACCTGTAGATGTCTTAACAAAATCAGCACCAGCTTTAACAGAAGCCTTACAAGCTTCTACTTTTTCTTCTTCTGTTAGATAACAACATTCAATGATAACCTTAACTAAAACGCCGTTTGCTGCATCTACAACAGATTTAATATCTTCATAAACATAGTCCCAATTATGAGATTTTGCCATTCCAATATTAATAACCATATCAATTTCATCAGCACCATCAGCTATTGCTTTTGTTGTTTCATAAGCTTTTACCTCACTAGGTGTAGCTCCTAAAGGAAAACCTACTACTGTACACGTTAATACGCCTGAATCTGTTAATAATTTATGAGCTAAACTCACATTGCTTGGATTTACGCATACTGAAGCAAAATGATATCTATTAGCCTCGTTACAAAGATTTAAAATATCATCATATGTTGCAGTTGCCTTAAGGTTTGTGTGATCAATATATTTTGATTTTTCCATTTTTCATTCCTCCTATTTACATATCTAATATATCCTTAAGTTTTATTTCTTTTAGTTCCACTGTTAATGGAGCAAATTTAGATTTTAAAATTATTTTTTTCAATTTTCCTACAACTTTATCATCAACAATTTTAATATTGCTATAACCATCAATTATTTTAAAATATTTATTAGCCTTGGTTGATAATTCTTGCATAGCAATATATTTTTTTACTTTAGAATCTGAATAATATAATATATCAATTCCAGGTGGAATTATAAATGAATTTTCTCCGTCCCATGCCATGCACACAAATGCACTTCTTGATTTATCAGTTCTCATAAAAAAATAGTCAGAAAGTTGAATTTTATTTCTATCTAACAAAACCTCTAATTTAGGTTTTCTTAAAATATAATTATAAATTTGAGATAACAATGTGGAATCAAGCCTACTATAACTAGCGATTTCTTCTTCATTTTTACTTTTATATGCATTCTTCCATACATCAAATGTTTTAGCCAAAATATTTTTCTTGAAGGTAATAACATCTTCATATGATTCGTTATAAACAGAAAATTTAAACATTTTGGCGATTTCATCAGCCATATCCAATATTAATTCAACACAATATGTAGGTAATTTAATATCAAATTCTACTCTAAAATTAACATCGAAATACTTTGGATTTAATCGTTCTAAATGTGGAATTGCACTTTTAGATGATAAAATGAAATGAGCATCAAAATCTAAAATAGGATGATGATAAGTATAATCTCTATTTTCACCATTTTTCTCTAAAGTTACATTTGAATTTGCCTGAAAATAAGTTAAAAGTTCAGTTCTATCGAATACTCTTGTTCCTTCTTTTAAAAAATAGAATTTAAATTGCATTTAATCACCACCAAATCTATCTATATTATTTTACCATTTTTATATCTCTTTGTCAAAAAATACTATTTCAAATAATAAATTATATTAATTAATACTAAAATTCGAAATAATCAGATTTGCTTTAATTTCATCATTCCATATATTGTCATTCCCAAAAGCAATACTTCTTATTCCATAATCTTTATAGTAATCTGCTAAAACAAAATATATATCATATTCTCCTTTTTTCACTTCTGAAATATCTATATTAAAATTGTTATTATATTCATTAAATTCAAATTTATACATATTATCATTGTTTTTTAAAATAATATATGCATTTTTTGATTTCAATAAATTACCATATCCAACATTTTTATAATTTATATTAAATGAAATATTATTATTTATTATTTTATAAGTTATTGTTTCTAAAACAAACCTATATCCTAAATGATTGTTTATATAATCGAATTCAGTTAAATCTTTATATAAAGCATCTTGCCCAGTATATTTTGTTTTTTTCCATCTATCGACAACATTATCATTCCAACTAATATTTAAATAACTGAGTTTTAATTTAAACATTTCATCTACTGCATTACTTAATCTATTATATTCACTATCAGGTACAGTAACTTCACCACCATAGGGACAATTTTCATTTATATTTTCTAACCAATTTACTTCTTTTTTTCTATCATCATATGTTCCTAAATCAGATTCAGAACCTAAATAACCATCGTTATATACTCCTAGTCTAATATCTTTTATATTAAAAGTTTCTAAATTTTCTAAAGAATATCCATAATATGAATAAATAAACTTAGGTTTTCTTAATAAAAGTTTTAAAGATTGAGGTAAAACCTTTAAATATTCATCAATTAAAATATTATATGTTTCCTGTTCGGCAATATCACTTGAATGCATTTCACCCCATGGTCCTATTAATCCACATTCGACTGCTGTAATCATCTTTTCATATTTAAAAAATAAATCACGTAATGAACAAATATGTTTTTTTATCATACTAATTTGTGGTTCCATATTTTTATTACCATCAAATGAAGGATCATATGCAAATCTAATTATAACCGAGGCAGAAGCATCATCTATTTTTTCAAACAAATCATCTAGTCCGCTTAACATTTTATCTGTAAATTCATAATCTTTAATACCATTTACCATTTTACTAAATGCAGAAATATCTATTCTTAAATGCAATAATTGATTATAATTTAAATAATTATTATTGATATCTGATACCCCATCAAGACTACATTTAATATATATGGGACTATAAAATCCACAATCAGGATTTTTTATATAAGTATTTGATTCATTATAATATATTTTATTAGTATTTGAAAACGAATCAATTATAAACTGAATACACTTACTAATTTGCTCTTCGGTTGAAATTGAAGGTATTCCATCATTTTTTTGTAATCCATAATCTGCAAAACCAGAATGATTTCCACCATTTATAATATACTCTTTATAACTGCTAGGAAGATTTTTTAAATTTTCTTGATATTTTTTCATATTTAAAATATTATCATTTGTACCATATATACTTAATACTTCTAAATTAGTATTAGATAAATCTACGGTAGTGTATGATGCTAAAAGTATTATCCCCTTCACTTTGTCTAAATTATCAGCAGTATATGAGCTTGCAATTACACCTCCTAACGAATGTCCTGACATATACCAATCTACATCGTATTTATCAATAACACTATTAGCTTTATTTTTATCAAAAATAGCTAAATTAAAAGGCATTTTATATAATACACATAATATATCTTTTTCTGCTAATCCCCTTAATAAAGGCGCATATGCTTCTGCTTCAACCTTTCCTCCAGGATAGAAAATAATACCAGTATCATATTTTTTAGGTTCAAATAAATAATAATCTTTTTCCTTAGATATATTAATCTCAACTGATGATTTCAAAGCTTCCTTTGCCTTAGAAGAAGATTTGTAGTATGTATTAATATAAAAAGTAAATGCTATAACAATTATCACAATTAATGTAATTATAGTTCCTAAAATAATCCATAACAATTTATGAGATTTTCTTTTCTTCATCAAATATCACCGCATAAATTATACTATAAAATAATAAAATATAATAGTCTAATAAAAAAGAAAAAACCTACATTTTGTAGATTTCTAACTAACTTTGATTAATTCCTTAATCGTTACATTTCCTATCATAATATCAGTAAAATTAATTGTAAATTTTTCTGTATATCTATTTACTTTAGATTCAACACATAAAAATCTTTGATAAATACCCAATATTTTTGATGGTGCATCAATAACTTTATTTCTTCTATTATGAATAGAAACATGTATTAATTTAGATTGCATATAAATGCTTTCTAATTCTTCTTTTATTTCATTTAATTGTATATTAGCTTGTGTATTTTCCATTTTTTCTCCTTATCGATAATATTAATTATACCATTTTTTCAAAATAAATGTAAGAAGAAAAATCATATATTAATTAAAAAGTTTGGTTGAAAAATATCTATTTCCTGAATCAGGAAGTATAACAGCTATTCTTTTATTTGGATATAAACTTGCATATTTATAAGCTATAGTTAGAGCCGCTCCAGAAGATATACCCACTAAAATACCTTCATCATTTATAAATTTTTGCGCTGATAATATTGAATCTTCAAAAGATACAGTTTCTATTTTATCAATTATAGATAAATCTAATATTTTAGGAATAAATCCAGCACCTATACCCTCAATTTTATGGCTACCTTTATATCCTTTTGAAATTATTGGTGATTTATCTGGCTCAATACCAATTATTTTAATATTAGGATTTTGTTCTTTCAAATATTTTCCGCAACCAGTAATAGTTCCACCTGTACCTATTCCACATATTAAAAAATCAATTTTATTTTCCAGCTGATTATAAATTTCTTTTCCAGTTGTTTTATAATGAGCCAACATATTGTTTTTATTTTCAAATTGATTTGTAATATAAGAATTAGGATATTGTTCTTTCAATTCAATTGCTTTTTTTATTGATAATGTCATACCCTTCTTACCATCTGTTAAAACAACAGTTGCACCAAAATATTTCAAGAAATCTCTTCTTTCTTTTGACATACTATCAGGCATAACAATAATAACCTCATAACCCAATGATTTACCTATAGCAGCAAGTCCAATTCCAGTATTTCCACTTGTTGCTTCTATTATTTTTCCTCCTTTTTTTAATTTACCCGATTTAATAGCTTTTAAAATCATTTCTTTTGCAGCCCTATCCTTAATTGACCCTGTAGGGTTAAAACATTCTAATTTAGCATAAATATTAGTATTTTTTATATTATATAGGCGTATTCCCTATTAAATCTAATATTGAATTATTCATAAATATCATTCCCTTTCAAAAAAAATAAAAATACTCAATTTAGAGTATTTTTATTATACAATACATAATTAAAATAAATTTGTCTTTTTTTCTTCATTATTAAGATCTTTAAAAAATATAATCGTAACTATTATTGTGACTATAATACCAACACAATCAGAAAGGGGACCTGCATATAAAACACCATCAATTCCAAATGATAAAGGTAGACAAATAACAAGAGGAACAAAACTTATAATATCACGAATTAAAGAAATTATAGTAGCTTTAACTGTTTTGCCCATAGCTTGAAAGAATATAGAAGATAATTTTATAATACAAGAGAAAGTGACGAGTGATAGAAATAATCTAAAGAATTTTACAGCAAATTCTAAATATAATGGATCATTTGCTGAACCAAACATACCAATTATTAATGTTGGGAAAAGTTCTATTATTAAAGTAGAAATAATTCCAACAGCAAAGCTTAAACAAAGCATTAAATAATATGTTTTCTTAACTCTTTTTATCTTACCAGCTCCATAATTAAAGCCAATTATTGGTTGACCGCCTAATACAATACCAACAATAATATTAATAATAATAGTATATACTTTAGTTTCAATGCTAATAACTGATATAGGAATATCAGCACCATATATTGACATTTCACCATATTTTTTTAACATTACATTACACAATACTGATATTACTACAATAGATAATTGCGTAATAAAAGTTGAAATACCTAATAAAACAGCATTTTTAAAAACGTTAAAGTGCAACATAAAACTATTAATTGATAGTTTAAAAGTTTTAGGTTTAAATAAATAAATAATAATTAAAATTAAAGAAGCAATTTGCCCCATTACTGTAGCCCAAGCAGCTCCTGCTATTCCAAATTTACATACAAAAATAAATATTGGATCAAATATAATATTAATTATAGCTCCTATTCCCATAGCAAGCATTGAATATGTAGGACTACCATCAGCTCTAATAACTGAACTCAAATAATTTATAAGCATAAATGCAGGAAAAAAAGGAATAACTATATTAAAATAATCTATTGCCATATCAATAGTTTTATCTGATGCTCCAAAAAACATTAGTGCTGGTTTTTTAAATATAAAAAAGAAAAGAATTAACAATATACTTATAAAGATTGTAACAACAATACCAGTACCTACACATTGATGAGCGGCTTTGGTATCTTTTTTACCTTGACACAAACTCAAATATGCAGCAGCACCATCACCAAAACACCATGCAAAAGCCATTGCTATCATAGTGATAGGAAAAATAACTCCTGTTGCAGCATTACCTAAATACCCTAGTTCACTATTACCAACAAAGATTTGATCAACAATGTTATATAAAGAACTAATTAATAAAGATATAATACAAGGAATCGAAAATTTAAATAACAATTTATAAATTTTATCTTCACCTAAATATTGATTGGTTTCTTCCATATTAACCCTCCTTCAAATTTTAAACCTACTAATTTTAACATAAAAATTATTAATGTCAAGGAAAAACAGCAAAAAAAGGAAAGATTTATGATTATTCTGTGATAATGTCTTAA
>CAYTVE010000019.1:0-28692 GCA_964441815.1 uncultured Anaeroplasmataceae bacterium
GTAAGTATATATCAATAAAAAGGTGATTTTATCAAGTAATAAGATAATAAAAAAATGTCAAAACGATATAGAAAAGTATACGTTTTGACACCTGTGCTTATTTGATATAAGTATACCATATTTTTCTTAAAATTCCTATAATTTCGCTAATTTTATTCATATATTTACTAATTTTTTTTAAATTTTCTTTGGTAACAAAAACCATAGTATTTGAGACCCAAGGAAGGAGAATCTTTTATGGATTTTAATCCTGATAATCTCGAATTAGAAAAAAATGAAATTTTTAAAAATAATAGTAATATTCTAGATATTTTACTAATTGATAGAACAACTAAAAAGAATATCATTTTTGCAACAAGTATTTATAAAAGAAAGGGATTTAGTGAAAAAGATTATATTAAATCAGAATTTCTATTTCAAAAACATAGCTTTATCAAATCTAGAATTGAAAAAAGTAAAACAGAACAAACAAGAAGAAGTAAAGATATGGCAGAAGTTTTTACACCATCTTGGATTTGTAATAAACAAAATAATTTAATAGATAATGAGTGGTTTGGATATGTTGGTGCTTTTAATGAAGAATATGAAGATAATACTTGGACATCAACTAAGAAAGTTAGTTTTAATGATAAAAATTGGAAGGATTATATTTCAGATACAAGGTTAGAAATTACTTGTGGTGAAGCACCTTATTTAGTTAGTAGATATGATGCTGTTACAGGTGAAAAAATAGAACTTTTTTCTAGAATAGGTTTATTTGATAGAAAAATGAGAGTTATTTGTGAAAATGCTTCAAGTGATGATGAATGGATTAATGAGTCATTAATTGCTTTAAAGAGTATATATGGATATGAATTTCAAGGCGATAACTTATTTATTGCTAGAAAGAATCTTTTAATTAGTTATATAGATTATTATTTATATTATTTTAATAAATTACCTGATAATGAACTTTTAATTAAGGTAGCAGAAATAATAAGTTGGAATTTATGGCAAATGGATGGTTTAAAAATGGTAATTCCATATAGTTGTCATAATGAAAAACCAAAATATTTTCAACCTAGTCTATTTGGTGATGAAGAAGAACCAAAAGAAGAATTATGTTTCGGCTGTAAAAATAATGATATGCATAAACATAATGGAAATTATTGTTATGTGATGGATTGGGAGAAAAATAAAAAAATAAAATTTATAACACTATTTCGAGGTGGTAAAGTATGGTAGCACAAAAATTTGAAAATACATTTGAATATAAATTAATTTATATTTTTAGAATTAATGATAATGCTCATAAAGGTTGTTTAAAAATTGGTGATGCAACTATCCATACAACTAAAAGTTATAATGAATTACTACCTAACTGTCATGATTTAAATTATGCTGCAAGAAAAAGAATTGATGAATATACATCAACTGCTGGAATAGTTTATGAATTATTACATACAGAAATTGCTGTATATAAAGTTAATAATCAAAGTAGTAAAAAATATGGAAGAGTTATTGCATTTAGAGACCATAATGTTCATGAAGTTTTAAAACGTTCAAATATTAAAGTCAAATATTTTGATACTAATAAAAAGCAAAATGAATGGTTTATAGTTGATTTAGAAACAGCAAAAAAAGCTATAAAATGCGTTAAAGAAGAAAAACATTCTTTAGATAATGATGAGATTACACATGATAATAATCCTATTGTTTTTAGACCTGAACAATTAGAAGCAATTAAAAAGACTGTGAAAAGATTTAAAGATTCAGATAAGATGTTATGGAATGCAAAGATGCGTTTTGGTAAAACTTTATCAGCATTACAAGTTGCAAAAGGAATGAATTTTAAAACAACTATTATAATAACTCATAGACCAGTAGTCAATGATGGTTGGTATGATGATTTTAAAAAGATTTTTTATGATAAACCAGATTATCAATTTGGTTCTAAAACTTTTGGTGAATCATCAATAAAGAAATTAATTGATTCTAACAAACCATTTGTTTATTTTGCTTCAATTCAAGATTTAAGAGGCTCTTCTATTGTTGGTGGAAAGTTTGATAAGAATAATGAAATATTTGATATTGCATGGGATTTTATTGTTGTAGATGAAGCACATGAAGGAACACAAACAAATCTTGGTAAAAATGTTTTAGAAGAACTAATAAATAATAAATATAATAAAAATCCTAAAGTATTAGAATTATCTGGTACACCATTTAATTTACTTACTGATTTTGAAGAAGCAAGTATTTATACATGGGATTATATAATGGAACAAGAAGCAAAACAAAATTGGTATTTAAATCATTTTGGAGATTCTAATCCATATGAAGAATTACCAAGAATGAATATTTTTACATATCATCTTGAAAAATATTTAACTGGATTTATGGATGTAGAAGATAAAGCATTTAATTTTAAAGAATTCTTTAGAACTTGGACAGGTGATATAACTAAAGATTTTAAACAAATGCCTAATAATTCTAATATAGGTGACTTTGTACATGAAGAAGATATTATTAGTTTTTTAGATTTAATTTGTAAAGAATCAAAAACTACTAATTATCCTTTTGCTACTGAAGAATATAGAGACTTTTTTAGACATACATTATGGGTTCTTCCTGGTGTAAAAGAAGCAAAGGCGTTAAGTACTCTACTTAAAAAGCATCATATATTTAAACATTTTGATATAGTTAATGTTGCAGGTGATGGTGATGAAGAAATAGACACTACTAATGCACTAAATGCAGTAAAGAAAGCGATGACTAATCATCCTGAATCTACATATACAATTACTCTATCTTGTGGAAGATTAACTACAGGTGTATCAGTACCTGAATGGACTGCAGTATTAATGCTTGCTGGATCATATTCTACTGCAGCTAGTCAATATTTACAAACAATATTTAGAGTTCAAACTCCTGCAAATATTGATGGTAAGATTAAAGAGAATTGTTATGTATTTGATTTTGCACCTGATAGAACATTAAAGATGATTGCAGAATCGGTACAATTATCTGCTAAAACAAAATCAAAAAATCCAATTGCGGAACAACAACTTCAAATGTTTTTAAACTTCTGTCCAGTAATAGCAGTAGAAGGTACTAACATGAAAGAATTTAAAGTTGGTATGTTACTTCAAGAACTAAAGAAAGCTTACACTGAAAGAGTTGTTAAAAATGGCTTTGATGATTCTAGATTATATAATGATGAATTATTAAAACTTGATGATGTCGCAATAGAAGAATTTTCACAACTTCAAAAAATTGTAGGGGAATCTAAAGTTAAAGGCAATATTAATGATATTGAAATTAATAAAGAAGGTTTTACTAATGAGGAATATGAAAGATTAGAAAAAGCAGAGAAGAAAAAGAAAACTAAATTAACTGAAGAAGAAAAAGAATTATTAAAAAAGAAGAAAGAACAAAATGAAAATAGACAAAATGCAATATCAATATTAAGAGCTATCTCAATAAGGATGCCTCTTCTTGTATATGGTATGGATGGAGATATTGACACTGAGATAACAATAGATAACCTTGTTGATTTAGTTGATGATATTTCTTGGAGTGAATTTATGCCTACAGGTGTAAATAAAGAAATGTTTAAAAAGTTTTCAAAATATTATGATAAAGATATGTTTATTGCTTGTGCTAGAAGAATAAGATATATTTCTAAAACAGCAGATGAATTGGAACCTACTGAAAGAATTACTAAAATTGCTCAACTATTTTCAACATTTAAAAATCCTGATAAAGAGACCGTTTTAACTCCATGGCGTGTTGTCAACATGCATTTAGTTCAAACTTTAGGTGGATATTCATTTTATGATGAAAAGTTTGAATATGAATTAGAAGAACCTAGATATGTTTCATATGAGAATGTTACAAATGATACTTTATGTAATACTAATGCTAATATTTTAGAAATTAATTCTAAGACTGGTTTATATCCTTTATACGTTGCTTATAGTATATATCGTACTAAGTGTGATAGTTATAATAAAGAATTATCATTTGATAAAAAATTAGAAATATGGGATGAAGTTATTAATAACAATATTTATGTAATTTGTAAAACAAAAATGGCTAAGTTAATAACAAGAAGAACATTATTAGGATATCGAAAAGGTAAGATAAATGCTCATGCATTTGATGATTTAATAATGCAGTTAAAAGATAAACCAGATAAATTTGTTGAAAAAGTTTTAAAGAAATCATTTTGGAGTAAAGGAGATGGTCAAATGAAATTTAATGCAGTTGTGGGTAATCCGCCATATCAAATGTTATTACAAGGAAATAAAATGTCATTAAATATTTATCACGAATTTATAAGATCATCAGTTTTATTATCACCTAATTATGTATCGTTGATTACACCATCCAAGTGGATGGCAGGTGAACTTGGACCTTATAAGGAAATGAAAGGTTTTTTTGATTTTTTTACAAAAGGTAATCATTTGAAAGTGATTCATGATTTTGCTTCATCAATGGATGTATTTACAGCAGTAGATATTAAAGGAGGAATTTCATTTTTTCTATATGATAGTTTAAATAACACAAAATTAGAATATTTTTTACATGAAAATGGGACAATTTATTCTGATATAAGACAAATAGAAGAAGATGATACAACAATTATTAGATTTCCGTTGTTAGTTGAAATTATTGAAAAAGTTAGAAAAATTAATAAAAATCAATCAATGACTTCGATTATTTCGAGCAGGAATCCTTATGGATTTATTTCAGATTTTTTTGAAAAAAATAATGAGAATGTTGAACAATTTGAATTTTCTTCGAATGAACATGATGTTTTAATTTATGGTTTATTTAAAGGAAAAAGATTAACTAGATATATTTCGAGAAAAGATTTAATAAAGGATACTGGTGGATTTGAAAAGTATAAGGTATTTGTCCCAAGAGCAAATGGTTCTGGAGCATTTGGTGAGAAGTTCAGTACGCCGATTCTCGGCTTGCCGATTCAAATATCTACTGATACTTTTTTAGAAGTTGGTCCTTTCGATACTGAACAAGAAGCTATTTCATGTTTAAAATATATAAAAACTAAATTTTTTAGAGCATTAGTTGGAGCTAAGAAGACAGGAGTTTTTAATTATAAAGAGGCTTTTAAATATGTACCTATTGAAAATTTCACAAATAGTTCCGATATTGACTGGTCTAAATCTATTAATGAAATTGATCAACAATTATATGCTAAATATAATTTATCTAAAGAAGAAATAGATTTTATTGAAACTAAAGTTAAACCAATGGAATAGTTAATAATATAGACTTCTAGAATCATATGATTCTAGAAGTCTTTTAATATAAAAATAATTTTTTTTAAAACAAATAATTATATAAAGTTTTTAATAATTATAATTATTATAGATGAGTACAATAAAAAGAGGAAAATCTATGAAATATCTTGAAACAGAACAAATAGAATTAAAAAGAATTTTAAATGATAATTTTGAAAAAGAAGTAGTAGCGTTTTTGAATAGCCATGATGGAACTATTTATATAGGTGTTGAAGATGATGGTAGTATTTGTGGTATTGAATCTAATAAACTTGATGAAACAATGAAGAAGATTTCCGATACTATTTCTGTTGGAATTTTACCTAATCCACAAGAGTATGTTAATGTATCAGCAAAGTTAGAAGAAGGTAAATGGATTATTGAAGTTAATGTCAATAAAGGTAAATCGCTATATTATATAGGCAAGTTTGGAAGAAGTTCTAAAGGATGTTATATTAGAGTTGGTACTAGTTGTAGAAATATGACTGAAGAACAAATTGAAAGGGAATACATTAAAACATTGAGAATTCCAAAGATGACCATTGTAGAGATGAAAAGCCCTAGAGAAGATTTAACTTTTGATGAATTTAAAACTATTTTATCTTATAAACACATTCATTATAATGAACAATCTTTTGAACAAAATTTTTATTTAAAAAACGAGGATGATAAATATAATTATTTGGCGTATTTATTATCCGATCAAAATAGTATTTCTATAAAGGTTTGTAAGTTTAAAGGTACAACTAAAGTTTAATTTTTATCTAGAAAAGAATTTGATGATGGTTGTATATTAAGAAAAATGGAAAAAGCATATTATTATGCTGATAATGTTATTAATTTAATTCAAACAGATGTGTCAGGTGGAAATAACAGAGTAGATACTCCATTACTAGATAAAAATTCATTTAAAGAAGCATGGGCTACTTTTGGTGAAGGTAGAGGAGATATGTTTAACAATCCTATAATTAAAGCAATCGCAGATAAATATAATAAAACAGTAGCACAAACAATTTTAGATGGTTAATTCAAAGAGGAGTTTTAGTGATTATTAAATCAATTCATATTGAAAAAATGAAGAAAAACTTTGATTTTTTTCATTTTAAATTAACAGAGGAAGATATGAATATAATAAATTTATTGGAACAAAAATCTAGTTCTTTCTTCATAATATGGTAGAATGGTTGAAGAAAGAAAATAAAACAATAAATATAAGAATTGATAAGAGGTAAAGATAAATGTTATAATTATATCACCAACTCCAAGAATTAACGGAAACTCAGAAATATTAGTTGATGAATTTGATTAGTTGATACAAAAAAAGTATTAGAACATAAAGATTATCTTGAACAAGCATATTCACATGGTAAAAATTGCTAGAAAATATATTATAGTTTAAAAAGAATCAGTTGTAGTGTATATATTTATTATTTATTTACATATTATAAATATAAAATAGAAAAAGGTGATTTTATGGAAATAATAAAAGATAATAATAAGGTTTATATTTTAAAAGATAATAAAGAAGTAGCATACGTGACTTTCCCAAATATTGATGAAACTACAGTAAATATAAATCATACATATGTTAGTGAAAGTTTAAGAGGAATGAAAATTGCATCTAAATTATTAGAAGAAGCATATCGTATTATTAAATCAAATAATAAAAAAGCTATTATCGAATGTAGTTATGCTAAAAAATGGTTTGAAAATAATAAAGAATATAATGATATATTAAAATAATTATTTTATAACTTTCTATTAATACTTGAAAAAATAACTGAAATAAATTAAAATTTATATAGTTTATTCAAAAGAAGGTGATTTTATGCTTACTGCTATAATTATAGCTATTATATTATCTTTGATTACAATAGGCATGTTTATTTTTGATATATTTTATCCTTCAGGAGAATTTTCAGCTATGCTAGTTTTAGTATTTGTAATTACAATGATTGGTTGGACATTTATATCATATTGCCTAATTAACCGTAAAAGAAAAATAATATTTGAAGAAAAAATAAAAGCTCTAGATAAAAACAATGATAAATTAAATAATTTAGTTATTTTATTAGATTATATTGAAGATAGAACAGATGATATAGATGCTGTAAAAAAAGCATTAGAAGCTATTTATTTTTCACCATCGTTAATGAGAAGACATCCAGAAAAAACTAAAAAAAGAGATTTATATAATTTATTAATTGAATATTATTTATCTTTAACAAATGATAAATATAAAGATAGTTTCTTTTGGGATTATAATTTAAATTTCTTTACTTGGAAATGCATAGGTATTACTTCGGGTATTGGTCTTGTTGGAATAATAATTTTAGTTATTTGTCAAAATATAATTCCATATTCTAATGATGTTTTATATACCTCATTATATGTTTTTTTTGGAGCCTTATTTGTTCCACTTTTAGCAAAATTTTTTGGTCATATTATTTAAAGATTATGAAAACGTTTTTCATAATCTTTTTTTGATTTTAATATATATATATATATTGTATAATTTTATTATGGTAGAAAAA
Organism: uncultured Anaeroplasmataceae bacterium; assembly: GCA_964441815.1. Classification (GTDB taxonomy): domain Bacteria; phylum Bacillota_I; class Bacilli_A; order Acholeplasmatales; family Anaeroplasmataceae; genus Pelethenecus. The sequence goes on from CAYTVE010000019.1 coordinate 7,823, forward strand.
AATCGACCAATGAAAGGAGCTAAATAATGTTAAGACTAGAAAATATTAAAAAAGATTATAAAGTGGCTGATACTAGTGTTCATGCGTTAAAAGGTATTAGCTTAGCTTTTAGAAAGAGTGAGTTTGTTTCAATATTAGGTCCATCTGGATGTGGTAAAACTACAATGTTAAACATAATAGGTGGTCTAGATAAATATACATCAGGGAATCTTTTTATTAATGGTATAAGTACTAAAGATTTTAAAGATAAAGATTGGGATATTTATAGAAATCATAGAATTGGTTTTATATTTCAAAGTTATAATTTGATTCCACATCAAACAATATTAGGTAATGTAGAATTAGCTTTAACTATTGCCGGTTTATCTAAAGAAGAAAGAGTAGAACGTGCTAAAAAAGCTATAGATCGTGTTGGTTTAAAAGGACAATATAATAAGCATCCAAATCAGTTATCTGGCGGACAATGTCAAAGAGTTGCTATCGCAAGAGCGTTAGTTAATGAACCAGAAATATTATTGGCTGATGAGCCAACGGGTGCTTTAGATACTCAAACATCTATTCAAATAATGGAATTAATAAAAGATATTTCTAAAGAAAAGTTAGTTATTATGGTTACACATAATCCTGATTTAGCAGAATCATATTCATCAAGAATAGTAAGATTACTTGATGGAGAAGTATTAACTGATTCTAATCCATATTCATTAGAAGAAGAGAAAAACGAATATTCAGTTGAAATAAAAAAACAATGTAAGAAAAAAGAAAAAGCTAAAATGTCTTTTTTGACATCTTTTAAACTTTCTTTAAGAAATTTATTTACAAAAAAAGCTAGAACTGCATTAGTTTGTGTTGCTGGTTCTATAGGTATTATTGGCGTATCTAGTGTTTTAGCTGTTTCAAGTGGTGTTACAGGCTATATAGAATCTATGCAAGATGATATGTTATCTGGAAACCCAGTTCAAATATATGAGGAAGCTTATGATTTATCAGCAATAATGAGTGGTATGTCTACTACTGAAAAATTTGATTCATTAGAAATAGTTGATGGTAAAATTAATGTTGATTCTATATTAAAAAGATTATTAATGCAAAGTGATACTTTAGATAAAATGCAAATTAGCAATAATATTACTAAAGATTATATTGATTATGTTTTAAGTCTTGATAAATCTTATGCTGCAGCTATTAGTTTAGGATATGGAATAGATGTTACTAATAATATATATACTAGTTTTAAAGTTAATGAAAATGATTCAGAAACTAAAAATATGAGTTTATCAGCAATAAAGAATAATTATACTTCAGTTTTGAAGGAAACAGATTATGCACAATATGCAAGTTATGTTACAGGATTAACCAATGTTTTCCAGCAAGCTCCATCTGATAAAGATTATATTTTAAGTCAATATGATTTATTATATGGTGACGATATTGCAGTTGCTGAAGATGAAATAATGATTGTTGTTAGTAAAGATCAAGCAATTACAGATTTATTATTTGCACATTTAGGATATTTTTCTCAAGAACAATTTATTAATTCAATGTATCGTCATTTAAATGATTCAAATTATAATCCGGAAATAGATAAGAATCTATTTGATTATAGTGAATTAATTGGTAAGGATTTTTATTATTATACAAATGATGAAATATATAGTGAAAATATAAATCTTGTAACTTCCAAGTCTTCACCATTTACTTATAATTATGTTATGGAAAAAAATAGTGCTAAAAAATTAAAAATTAAAGCAATATTAAGACCTAAAGATAACATTTCATATGGTTGTATGACAAGTGGTTTTTTCTATACATCAGCATTTGCTAATAAATTTATCAAAGATGGTCTTGATTCAAAAGTAGTTAAATATTTAAATGATAATAATCTTACATATTTTGGTGCTTATGACCAAGCTAATTTTAAATTTATAACTTATGAATATGAATATTATACAAGTAGTGGTGATAGAAAAACAACTATAGGATATGTAGGTTCTTCAAATACAATGAGTGAATTATTAGGAAGTATGATGGGGGGGTCTGGTTCAACACAAAATACTGCAATGTATACGACTTTATCTTTAAGACAATTAGGTGGAAATGATGTTGCAAATAGTATTGCAATATATCCAGTTAATTTTGATTTGAAAGATGGTGTGACAGAACATCTTGATAGATGGAATAGTGATGAAACTATTACATTTATAAATCAAGAGGGTAAAGAAATAACTTTAACTGCCTCACAAAGAGAAAAAATAACATATACTGATGCTATTGCGGTTGTAATTAGTTTGATAAATAGTTTAATAAATTTGATAACAACAGCATTAATAGCATTTACTTGCTTATCATTAGTTGTCTCATGTTTTATGATAGCAATTATTACATATGTATCTGTAGTAGAACGTATCAAAGAAATAGGTGTTATTAGATCTTTAGGTGGAAGTAAAAAAGATGTTACACATTTATTTAATGCTGAAACATTTATTATAGGTTTAATATCAGGATTATTTGGTATAGCTGTAACATATTTGATATCATTAATTTTAAATTTAATAGTAAATAATTTGACAGGCGTTTCAACAATTGCTAATTTACCATTATGGCAAGCTGGAATAATGATATGTGTAAGTATTTTACTTACAGTTATTTCTGGTCTAATACCAGCACGTTCAGCTGCTAAAAAAGACCCAGTTGTAGCTTTAAGGACTGAGTAATTATGACAAAAGAAGAGTTAAAGAAAAGCTTATGTGAAGTAAGAGGTATGTTAGAGGCTTTATCATCACCGATAAGACAAGAAATTATTTTAATTCTCATTAATAGTGATAAACCACTAAGAATTGGTGAAATAAAGGTTAATAAATGTATTAAAAGACCAACAATGTCTCATCATGTTAAAATACTATGTAAAGCTAAAATATTAAGTTATAATAAAGTTGGAACTAAAAATTATTACTACTTTAATCCGAATTTAAATAAAATAAATGAATGCCAAAATGTATTTTCTTATTTAAAGGAGGTTATTAATAATGTTTAATGCATTTAAACATTTTATAACTATTACTAGCCATAGACATAAAGTTATGTATTATTGTTCTAAAGTTGGTATTGGATTTCAAGGATTATTTCATGATTTATCAAAATATTCTTTTACTGAATTTAAAATAGGCGTAAAGTATTATACTGGTAGACGATCACCAAATTCTTTTGAAAGAGAAAAAAAAGGTTATTCAACTGCATGGCTTCATCATAAAGGGAGAAATAAACATCATTTTGAATATTGGCAAAACATAGAAGAAAATAATTATATAAAAATTCAAATGCCTATTAAATATTTAAAAGAATCATTTTGTGATAGAATCGCTGCATCTAAAATCTATAAAAAAGAAAAATATACTAATAGTTCTCCATTAGAATATTTTGAATCTAAAAAAACATATGAAGTTATGGAAGAAAATAGCGCTAAAGTATTAAAAGAATGGTTGTTTTGGTTAAGTATATATGGTGAAAAACAAACCTTTAATAAAATAAAAAAAATTAAAACATATCAAGATATGGGAATTTAAAAAAAGTAACATCCACGAGTGAAAATTCGTGGATGTTTTCAATTATTTAACTAATATGATAGAAGATTTCTTATATGAAGAAGTTATTATGCATTAAAGAAAAATCTAAATATAGAACTATGTTTTTTATACTAAAAAACTAGTGAAAGTATATTGTATTTTTATAGTATCAGTGTTATAATAAAATTATAAGAAAACGCTTTCTGTGTTATAGATAATATAAATTATTATATATAAAAAATAAAAAAAATCCTAGTTTAATCGTTATATACAGTTAGAAATGATATATTTTTTAAAAAATAGGTGATACAATGAAGAAAATGCACTTTAATTTATTAGTAATAGTTATGCTAGTTCTAACATGTTTTTCTTGTTCTAAAACTGAAGATACGATTCATAATGAATTAATAGATTTTTATTTTAATTATGAATATAATGTGCCAGGAACTGAATTATCATATAATTATATGTGGGATGGTTATGACCTAAATAACAAATATGGTCCTAAGCTTGATAAAGATAATAGACTATATTCCTATTTAACAGAATATTTAGAACCAACCAATCAATATTATTTGGTATATTTTGAAAGAAATTTATTAGATGAAAATAAAAATAATTTCTATGAATATGAAAAAAAATATTCTCATAATAAAAGTAATTATCATTTTTCCGAATATGATGAAGAAAATATTATTGACGGAAAGTATTATTTTTCATATCAAAGACGAACTTCAAAAAATTCAAGAGATATAAAATATTTAATTAAAAATAATTTAGATGATATAAATTTTATTGAAGATGGATATCAACTAGTATTTTGCGCCACATCAAGAAAGGCTATAATAAAGGAAAACATATCAAAACAAAAAATAATAAATAAAGAAATTACTATATATAAAAGGATTGAATTAAAATATATAGAGGAAACTAATCTCTTTGAAGAATATATCTTTTCTGGCTATGAGGCTGAAAATCAAAGTCGTATTAATGAAGCTTATAATTATGTTGGTGAAATGGTTGAGGTATATCCTGAAACATATGAACAAATTAAGTCAACATCATATCCTAAATTAGGAATGAAAGATTATAATCTTATTAAAACCATCAGCTGTAAAATTGTATTTGATAATGATATAAGGTATATATTACTTCCAAGATATTTAATTGATAATGCTGAAAAAATTGACCTTTTAAGTAATGAAATAGAATTAGATGATGATATATTTGGAAATTATAAGGATGCATTTAAGGATGCAATTTATATGGAAATGGATAATAAGATAGGAAATTATATATATGCTTTATATGAATATGATAAAGTATCTAAAATAATGCAATCAAATAATTAGATAAAAGTTGATAGTTTTTATCACCTTTAAAGCACCAGTCAAATTGGTGCTTTTTATCATAATAAAAGGAATTTTAGTAAATAAAATAATGCTATTATTTTTATTTTGTGATATAATGTTTTCGGTGGTAAAAAATGAAGATAGATTTACATAATCATACTAGTTTTTCTGATGGATTATATAGCCCAAAAGAATTAATTAAAATAGCTGAACAGAAAAAAGTAGATATATTTGCTTTGACGGATCATGACAGTGTTTTCGGTTGTGATGAAATACAAGAATATTCTAAAAATTCAAAAGTTAAAGTTATAAATGGTATGGAACTTTCAACAGACTATAAAGGGAAATCTGTTCATATAGTTTGTTTATTTGAAAATAATATTGTACCTGATAAATTAAGAGAATTTTCTTTAAATAAGAAGGTTGAAAGAGAAAAAAGAGCTATAAAAATGATGGAAAAAATTAGAGATATTTATGGCCTGAAAATTGATTTAGAAGAATTATTTAAGGGAAGTGAAATAATCACAAGAGCTAATATGCTATATAATATTGCTAAATATAATAATATGACGCATAAAGAAGCTGAAGTTTATATAAATAATGATTCTAAAGCTTATATTCCATCAACCAAATTATCGACAGAAGATGGGATTAAATTAGTTAAAGAATGCGGATGTTTAACAATTCTTGCTCATCCATGTCTTCTTCCAAGAGAATATGTAGAAGAAATTGTTAAATTTGGTGTAGATGGGATTGAAGTTAGATATCCTAAAAATCAAAATGATGATGAAAGTTATTTTTCATCTTTAGCTGATAAATATAATTTGATTAAATCAGCTGGTTCTGATTTTCATGGTGATAGCGGCACTAAACATGCGATGATTGGTACATCGACACTTAATGAAGAAGAATTTAAAATAATAAAAGAAAGGTTGAATTTGAAATGGTAATTACTAAAGCGGAATTTATAATATCAGCAGTAAAAAATTCTGGATTACCTGTTCACGATGAACCAGAATTTATGTTTTGTGGTAGATCTAATGTCGGTAAATCTTCTTTTATTAATGCTTTGACAAATAGAAAAAAACTTGCAAAAACATCAGCAAATCCTGGAAAAACTCAAACTTTAAATGTATATCATATTAATGATTGTTTATATTTTATCGATGTTCCTGGTTATGGTTATGCAAATGTAAGTAAATCTATCAAAGCTACATTTGGTCGTATGATAGAAGAATATATTAAAGATAGATTAAATTTAAAACTTGTTTTTCTTTTAGTTGATTTAAGACATAAACCAACTGAAGATGATGTTTTAATGTATCAGTTTTTGAAATATTATAATAAAAAAATATGTGTTATTGCAACAAAAGCTGATAAGGTAAAAAAAAGCGAATATATAAAAAATAAAAAAATAATTTATCAAACATTAGAATTAGAAGAAGATGATTTATTTATATTGACTTCTTCTGAATCAAAATATGGTTTAGATAATGTATTAAATTTAATTGAAGAATATAAGGAGTAATTAAAATGAATTTACATATAGTTTTTATAATAAGTATTGTTTTTATAGTTGTTTTATTGGCTTTTGTCAGTGTTGTATTGGTCAAAATAAATAAGAAAAAAAATAAAGATGTCAATATAAAAGAAGAAAAGATAACTTTAGAAGAAAAAACTGAATTAATTGAAAATGAATTAGAAGTTTCAAACGAAGAATTTGATAATATCGAAGAAGATATACAAGAAGAAACAAAAGAAGATTTTAAAAGTGAAGAAGAAACTGAAAAAATAGTTAATGTGGTTAATGGAAGAAAAGTGTTTGTGCAATATAATTATAGTTTTATGGCCAAATTAATATTATCTTCAGATGAAGTTAAACAACAATATAAGAACATTATTAATTTTGCTAAATCATATAATATTAAAACTAGTTTAAGCTGGAAACAAGTAAGAATTTATTTTGGAAGAAACACTTATGCCATCATATTATTTAAAGGTAAAAAATTATGTTTAGCTTATAATTTAGATCCATCTTTATATAAAGAAACTAAATATAAAACATTAGATTTAAGTGAAATAAAAAGATTTAGTAAAACACCAACACTTATTAAACTTACGTCATTAAGAAAAGAAAAATATGCTTTAGAATTATTAGATATTGTGTTTAAAAATAATAATGTTTCTTTTGATAAAAAACTAAATGATGATATTAATATAGATAATAAAACTAAAGAAGAACTTATTGATGAAGGTTTAATAAAAGTATATACGTCTGATGAAATAGATGAAAATACAATTATAGAAAAAGCTAATATAGGTGACTTAATTAAAAATAACATTTCGGTATTTGAAGCAAAATCACTTATTAGTGATGATAATGCATTAGAATATGTAGAAGTAGTAGCTAACAAAGAAAAGAAAACATATAATAAAAAGGATATCATTAATTTAGATGTTCTATCTAAAAATTTTAATAGTGATGATTTAGTCACATTAGAAAGTTTAAAACAACGTAATTTAATATCTTCTAAAGTTGACTATATTAAAGTTCTTGCAAGAGGTATCTTAGATAAACCACTTATTATAGAAGCAAATGATTATTCTATAGACGCAGTTAAAATGATAATTTTAACTGGTGGAGAAGTAAGAAAGGTTAGATAAAGTGTCTATTAATTTTAATTATAATATTAATAACATAGATAAGGATATCGTAACAAAATATAATGGAAAAACCTTAGTTCTTAAAAATGTTTATATCTATGATGGTCCAGTTACTTTACAATATTTACCTAGTGGTGGAATACAATTGATATATAATGATGAATTAGTGATAAGAATTAATGATGGTTTTATTGCTTGTAAAGAAGTTATTTATGATAATAAGAATTATTTAATAAATGATTTTTATAAAATCCATAATAATCTTATAAACACTATATTACCTAATTAAATGAGCTACAAAATTGTGGCTCATTTTTTTAGATTTATGACAAAGGATGCTTGTTCTAATAGTAATTCTTTTACATCATTAGACATTATAGAATTATCTATTACTTTAAATAGATATGTTCATAGTATGCATGATGATAAGTGATTTTGTAGAATATTATAATCTACGTAGAAAGAAAGATATATATCATTAAGATAATGTAAATCTTGAAAAAGTGTTACTTTAATCATCTTTGGATAAGATGTTTAAAATTGTTTATATTCTAGATGTATTTATTAATTGATTTCTTATAATTTTATAATAAAAACCATACTCTTGAATTAACTCTTGAGTATGGTTTTATAATTTTAAAGATTGTTATTAGAAATTCCTTTAAATTATTTTATGAACTTTTTCAATTACTCAACGATATCACTTGATAATTCTTCAGGTACTTCATTTTTATAACTTCTTTTTAATAACACAGGTGTTACAAACGATGTAATTAATATTAAACATAGGATAAATGGTTGAATAGAAGCAGAAATAATACTTGCAGAAATACCTTTATTAGCACAAATTAAGCAAACCTCTGCTCTACACATCATACCAAGTCCACATCTATATGAGTCTTTCCAAGTATTTTTAGTGATTTTAGCACCAAGACCACACCCTAATAATTTACCTAATATACCAGCTAATATAAACAAGAATCCAAATAATATAAATGTTGTATCAATAGAAGAAAAACTAGCTAAACTTGTTAAGCCTACTTTAGCGAAAAATACTGGAGTAAATAACATGTATGAAGTTATATCTGTTCTTCGTTCAATATATTCTGCATCCTTTCCACCTGATAACATTAATCCAGCAAAGAAGGCTCCTGTAATATCTGCAATACCAAACCATTCTTCAGCAGCATAAGAAAAGAAAAATGCAATAGCTATTCCAAATATAGGTAATCTTCTATGATGACCATATTTATCACTTAATTTTTTGAATATTATTCTTAAAAGAATACCTAATGCGATTGCAAAAACAAAAAATCCAATAGTTTTAGCAAAAACAATAAATATTTCCATGCCTATATTACTAGATGCAGAAGTAAATGCCTTATTTAATGAAATTATAACTGACAAGATAATTACTCCTAAAATATCATCTAAAATGGCTGCAGATACAATGGCTGTTCCAATTTTAGAATTTAATTTACCAAGTTCTTTTAAAGTGGCCACTGTTACTGAAACAGATGTTGCAGTTAATATAACACCATAGAATAAATTTCTAATTATATAATCCTTTCCAAAACCACCTGGTAATATACCAGCAACTAAAAATCCTAGTAACATTGGAACGATTACACCTAATAACGTTATTATTGTAGCAGAAAAACCAGTTTCTTTTATTTGTTTTAAATCGGTTTCTAATCCTGCAGAAAACATTATAAGAATAACTCCTATTTCTGCGATAAAATTAATTCCTGCCATCGCATCATTATTAAAAATTGGTTCATTAGGTATTAATGTAATTAACCCCAAAATAATACCAGTTAATAACATACCTACAACTTGCGGTAAACCTATTTTTCTACAACCTATACTTAATAGCTTTGATAATATTAGTATTAAAGCTAGTGGAAGTAATACTTGAAAAGCTTCTATACTTTCCGTATTTGCTAAAAACATAACTCTCATTTCCTTTCATAAAACTCTTATATTTTATCACTAATTCAAGATAAGGATTATTGAAAGTGTTTTCATTGCAGTTTTTGACAATAATTTTGTGAAAATTTTTCCCAATCAATTTATTAATAGGTATATAATATTATTAATATAAAGGGACGTGATTTATATGAAGGTAACTGATGAAAAAAGAAGAAATAAAATATTAAATGGAAATATGTGGTCGGTTATAATAGCTATATGTGCTCCATTATTTATCTATAATTTATTTAATTCTATATATAGTTTACTTGATACTATATTTGCAAATGAAATTTCAACAGATTCAATCTCATCTGTTGCAGCTTTATCACAAATAAAAAACTTGTTATCAAGCTTTGGTTCAGGTTTAGCTGCTGGTGGAGCTATTATAGTTGCTAGACATTTTGGTTCAGGTAATTATATTGAAGCTAGAAAAAATGCAAATGTATTATTAACTTTATGTTTTTTTGTCGTTGCTGTTTTAGCACTTATATGTATACCTTTTGCTTACCCAATTTGTAAATTATCGGGTATTTCTTCAGCTCAGGCAAGTTCCGCAACAGGTTATTTTATTGTTCAAATTATTGAATTAATATTTGTTGCTTTTAATAATGTTTTTATAGCCTTGCAAAAATCAAAAGGTAATACTAAGTCAATATTTTATTTAAATATATTAACAATGGCAATTAAATTATTATTAAATGTTTTATTTGTTTATATAATTAAAGTGGATAATGTTATTTGGATTGCGTTAGCAACTTTGATTGCTCAAATAATTTTATTTATCATTTTAGGATTATTAATGGTAAATAAAAATAATATCTTTAGAATTAGTTTTAAACAATTTAGTTTATCTTGGAAATATGTTAAACCTATATTAGTTATATCTATTCCTATTTTTATTGGTAAATTTGTTTTTTCGTTTGGTAAAGTAGCAATTAATTCTATTTTTGGTGCTAGATATTTAGAAATTTTAAAAATGAATATAGATATTAATGATCCAGTTGCAGTTGCTAAGGCTGAATCTTCAGCTGGCTTAGTTGTAGGAGCACTAGCTGTATCAAATAATTTAAATGGTCTTGCAACCTCACCATTAAATTCTTTTGAAGAAGGAGAATCAACAATTGTTTCTCAAAATTTGGGTAATAATAATCTAAAAAGAGCTATTGAATGTTTTTTGAAAAGTTTTGTTATGGCAACTATATTAGGTTTTATAGGTTGGATCTTAATTAGATTTACGTTTCAAGAAGCTTTGATTAATCTTTATAGTCAAAACAAAGTTGGTGATTTATCATCTAATGATGTAATTCTTCAAGCTGAGGAATTTAAAAAATATGTAAAAGAAATTAATAACTATGATTCTTGGTCAATTCCTTCTCTTGCAATAAATGGGGCAGTGTTAGGTGTATTATATGGATTTGGTAAAACAAAGCTTACTATGATTATTAATATTTCAAGAGCATTTGTTTTTAGAATTCCAATTTTATTAATTTTGTTATATTGTTTTCCTCAGCTAGGTGTAGAATGTGCAGGATTGTCTATGGGTATTTCAAATATTTGTATTGCTCTAATGAGTCTTATAGTATTTGCAATATTTTTAATTCAAATAAAGAAAAAAGGATATAATGGTATGACATTATCGAGGTGAAAATAAATGGAAAAGAAAATTGATGGTAAAGTAATATATGATGGTAAAATATTAAAATTAGAATTAGATAAAGTAATTTGTAATGATAACATTACATCATATCGTGAAATTATAAGACATAATGGTGGTTCTAGTGTATTATGTATAAAAGAAAATAAAGTATTATTAATAAAACAATATAGATATGCATATAATGAAATAATTTATGAACTACCTGCAGGAAAATTAGAAATAAATGAGGATCCTCAAGAAGCTGCAATAAGAGAATTAGAAGAAGAAACTGGTTATAAAGCATTAAATATAAAATATTTAACGCATATATATCCAACTTGTGGATATACAAACGAAAAAATATATTTATATTTAGTGACAGATTTTATCGAAACTAAAACTAACTTTGATATTGATGAAAATATTGATAAAATATGGATTGATTTAAATGAAGTTTTAAATATGATAAAACAAGGAATAATAAGAGATGCAAAAACAATTTGCGCAATCAATTTATATTTGCTAAATAAATAATAAAAAAATATCACATACTATAAATGGTGATATGTGTGTATTTTTATTATTTAAATGATGAAGTAGTTTTTAGTATTAATAACCTAAATTTAAAAGAAATAAAAGCTAATATATTAGGAGTAGAAGAAAAGCATATTCCTAATATTTTATTAAAAGGTAATAAATTATTAGTTTCTATTAAACATGTGATGGAAGAATCACATTATATAATGTGGATAGGAATTTTAACAAATAATTGTTTTTATTTAAAAAAATTAAAATATAATGAATTGCCTATTTTTGAAATTGATTTGAAAGAAAATGAAAAAATAATTAAAGTATATGAATTTTGTAATATTCATAAATTATAGCATACTTAAGAATAAAATAAACTTATTTTTAATATATTTAATTGGTGATATTATGCAATTAAATATTGAAAAAAAGAATTTTTGTAAAATCGATGGTTTAATAAGTATAAAAAATCATTTAGAAAAAATTATTAACTTAGAAATTAATAATTCTAAGGCTAGGGGTACGGTCGTAGTTGATATTTCTTATAATGATTTAGAAGGATTAGAATGTTTTAAATCATTAGAATTACCTTTTGAACTTGACATGGATTCGTTAAAAATAATAGATGTATTAATTAATAAGTTAGATATATATTATATTGAGGGTCAAGGATTGGAAATCAATTATGAATTAGTTATAAATTATATGACTAATGATGATAAGTCTGAACCTTTAATTATTGAAGAAGAGAATATTGAAAAAATAAAAGAAGATATGAAAGAATTTTATGAAGATAAATTGTCTTTAAATTTAAATCGTGATGATGTTGTTATAACAACAAAAGGTATAAAAAAAGAACCTGATTTTTTGAATTTTTTTGATAAAAAAGAAAAATATTATAAACTAAAAACATTATATGTATCTTCAGTTGAAGAGTTAGAACAAATTGCTTTAGAATATAATATTAAATTAGAGGAGCTTATGCTTGGCTATGATAAAAAATCAAACAAGGTTATATTTAAAATCGAGTAGTTTATCGATTAATACAATTATTGATTATAATGATTTTGTTATCATTAAAACAAATAATAATGAGGAATATTTATGTAGGTTTGTTACAAATAGTGAGTATCAAACCTATTTTAATTTATTAAAGTATTCAGATAAAATAAAAAAAACAATTTATGAACAAAAAAATAATGATGGATATTTACTTTTTTTTGATTATGAAAAGTTGACAGAAGAAAAAGTGAAATCAAAAAGAATAGTAGAAATATTAAGAACTATATTTCAAAAATCAAGTTTTGAAATAACTTTAAAAAAAACATATTTAAATAATATTAATAATATTTATAAAGTGCTAGATAATAAATTTATATATTTAGAAATGCGTATAAGAGAAATAGAAACAGCATATAAAAAAGATGATATTAGTTGGATAATATTATCTAAATATAATATTATATTAGATGCAAAAATTTTTTTATACGATCTTCAACAAGATATATTTAAAGCAATTGATAATAGTATTATTGTTAATTATGGACTAATATATAAAAATATTGATTTTAATTTATATAATAATAAAAAAATACTACCAAGTTTTGATTTATATTATGGTCCAATAGGTATGTTATATTGTAGATTGTATTTGCAACTAGATGAAGAAGATATATATGATGATATTTTAAAATTAGATAATTTTGATCAAAAATATTTTTGCTTTATGTGTCTGTATATTTTAATTTTAAATATTAATTTAGAAATAATTTTAAATAATTATTCAATTGCTAATTATTTATTAGTAACAAAAAAAATAAAATCATTTATTTTAAAATATCAAAATATAATGAAAAAATGATTATTTTTTGAAAAAATCAATAAATGAATCTTTGATATTAATAATTATTATAAAACTTGAAACTATTATAGATATAATAGCTAGTAAAATCAAATTTTTAGTTGAAAAGAAAAATATAGTTAAAAATAATTGATATATCAAAATTGTACCTATAATTATTTTGTAGTTATCTTTGAAAAAATTTATTATATTTGACATTATATCACCATTATATAATATGAATAATAATGTCAAATAATGTAGATATTAAATAAAAGGGAATGATTAAATGAAAGTTTTAGTATTAGGAAAAGGCGTTGCTAATGATGGAGTTGTTATGTTACTTTTAGAAGATAAAATTAATTATGATTATTTAAATGTTATAGATATCAATAATTATGAATATGATTTAGTTATAAAAGCTCCAGGAATAAAAATGACGGATGATATAATATTAGAATTTAAAAAAAGGAATATAAAAGTTATAACTGATATAACTTTAGCATTTTTGTTACGTAAAAAAATATATATAGGTGTATCTGCAAGTAATGGTAAAACGACTACAACATCACTTATAACTCATATATTATCATCAAAATATAAAGCAATAAGTTGTGGTAATATCGGTTATAGCATATGTAGGGCGTTAGTGGAGCATAAAGAAGCTGAGATATTTGTAGTCGAACTTTCTAGTTTTCAATTAGAATCATCGGAAATTGATTTAGATGTAGCCGTATTATTAAATATACATCCATGTCATTTAGATCATCATTTAACATATAAAAATTATATTGATAGTAAATCTAACATATGTTTAAATCAAAGTGCTAAACATTATTTAATTTATAATTTAGATGACCCAATTATAAGAGATATAGCTAAAAATGTAAGTAGTCAATTAGTTTCTTTTTCAAATAATTCATATTTAGCTAAGTGTTATATACATAATGGGTATATTTTTTTAAAAAATAGAAAGATATTAAAAATAAGTGATGAAATGAAAAACAAATTATTTTTATTAGAAGATGTTATGGCTTCTATTTCAGTTACTATGTTATTTAATAAAATAACTCCACATATAATAAAAAAACAATTAAAAACATTTAAGGAAATAAATTATAGATTAACTAAAATAACAGATTATATATATAATGATGCTAAAAGCACAAATCCTTATTCAACACTTGCTGCAATTAAATGTTTTAATAATGTACTATTAATATGTGGAGGATATGATAGATTTGAAAATTTAGATTGCTTAAATAAGGTTTTATTTAAAATAAGAAAAGTATATGCTTATGGTGAAACTAAAAATAAAATATATGATTATATGGAAAAAAATAATGTAGATTGTATAATTTGTGAGAGTCTCGATGATGCGGTTTATAATGCTATGTATGATAGAATTGATGAAACTATATTATTTTCACCAATGTTTGCGAGTTTTGATATTTTTGATAATTATATTCAAAGAGGAAAATATTTTAATGAATTAGTTAATAAAATCATTGATAATGTATAATTTCCTTGCAAAAATAAGTATATTAGAGTAAAATATGTAAGAAATTGATATAATTTAGGAGAGTTGTATTATGCAAAAATATGTTATTTTAATGGATGTATCGGGAGATTTTTCTAGTGAAATGTTAAAAAAATGGGATTTGAAGTTTATTCCTATGGAATATTCTTTAGGAAGTGAAATGAGAACTTCAGTAGGGATAGAAGATCCACTTGTTATGAAAAAATTTTATGATGGTCAAAGAAAAGGTGATTTAACTAAAACAAGTCAAATAACTCCTTATTTATATGAAGAATATTTTGAACCATATTTAAAGGATGGATATTCCATTTTATATTTATGTTTATCTAGTGGACTTTCATCAACATATAATGCTGCATGTTTAGCTAAAATCAATTTAAAAGAAAAATATCCGAATTTAGATATATATCCAATAGATAGCTTAAGTGCTACAGGTGGCATGGGAGTACTAATTGAAGAAGCATTAAAAAATAGAGAGAATGGAATGTCTTTAGAGGAAAATAAAAATAAAATAGAGAAATTAGTGCCACATGTTAAATGTTGGTTTTTAGTTCAAGACTTAATGTATTTAAAACGTGGTGGTAGAATTAGTGCAACTTCAGCTGTTTTTGCATCAGTATTAAATATTAAACCAATATTAAAAATTGATGAAATAGGTAAACTTACTACTATTGCTAAAAAGCACGGTAATAAGGCGGCAATTAAAAATCTATTTGAACGATTTAAAGCTAGTTTTGATGAATCTTTATCTAATGTTGTTTATATATCTAATGCTGATTGTAGGGAACTTGCAGATATTCTTGCAAAAGATGTAAAAAAAGAATTTCCTAATGTTGAAGTTAGAATTGCTACATTAAGCCCCATTATAGCTGCACATACTGGACCTGGTATGTTAGCAATTAGCCATTTAGGCAATTAATTTAAAGGGTTTTGTCTAAAATCCTTTTTTATTGACTTATTTTATGACCTTATATTGTATAAGGTTTTTTTTGTTTAAAAAAATGTAAGGGTTTTCTTAAAAAAACTTTAAATTGAAAAAATAATGTGATATAATCTAGGTATAGATGTACTTTTTAAAAATTTTATATAAAGGATGTGTTTAATTTGAAGTTGAGACATAACGCAGTTAAACTTATTGAAAGCATATGCGATAGGTATAAAAATGAACCTACGCCTTTAATGCTTGTTTTAAGTGATATTCAAAAGGAATATGGATATATTCCCTTAGAAGTACAAGAAATTGTTTCTTCAAAACTTGGAATTCCTGTTTCTGATATTTATGGTGTTGTAACATTTTATTCATTTTTTTCTTTAAAACCAAAAGGAAAATATGTGATAGGAGTTTGTCTAGGTACAGCATGTTATGTAAAAGGTGGACAAAATGTTTTAGATAAGTTTTCAACATTATTAAATATTAAATCAGGTGAAACAACAGAAGATGGACTTTTCACACTTGATTCACTAAGATGTATTGGCGCTTGTGGAATTGCTCCTGCGGTATCGATTAATGGTAAAGTATATTCTAAGGTAACTGTAGATCAAGTTGCTAAAATCATTGATGATTATCAAAAGGAGGGAAAATAAGGTGGAAAAAATTAAAACTAAGGATGAATTAGTAAAATATATTAATCATTGTGAAAATTGTTTTAAAAATAAGTTAACTTCTAAAGAAAAAAGAACTGTTCTAATTTGTGGTGGTACAGGTTGTTTAGCAAATGAATCACATGAAATTTTAGAAAAAATAAAAGAAGAAATTAAAAATAATGATTTAGAAGATAAGGTTAGTGTTAATCAAGTTGGTTGTTTTGGTTTTTGTTCTCAAGGACCTTTTGTTAAAATCATGCCAGATGACACTTTGTATAGAACAGTAACTGTCGATGATGTTAAAAAAATTGTTGAAGAAGATTTGATAAATCATCGAATTGTTGATGATTTATTATATATTGATCCTAAAACAAATGAACATGTTGCCAAACAAGAAGATATTACTTTTTATAAAAAACAAAAAAGAATCGCTTTACATGGATGTTCTATTATTGACCCTGAAAATATTGAAGAAGCTCTAGGCTATGATGGATTTAAGGGTTTACTTAAAGCGCTAAGTATGAAACCGATTGATGTTGTTAATGAAGTTTTAAATGCTGGACTACGTGGAAGAGGTGGTGCTGGATTCTTAACTGGTAAAAAGTGGAAATTTGCATATGATGTAGAAAGTGATATTAAATATGTTGTTTGTAATGGCGATGAAGGCGATCCAGGTGCTTTTATGGATAGGTCCATATTAGAAGGTAATCCTTTGGCTGTAATTGAAGGAATGATGATTGCGGGATATGCAATAGGCGCCAATCAAGGTTATTTTTATGTTAGAGCTGAATATCCTATAGCTATTAATAGATTGAAAATTGCAATTAAACAAGCTGAAGAATTAGGTATTTTAGGTGATAATATTTTAGGTACTGATTTTAGTTTCAGAATAGGTATTAGATTAGGCGCTGGTGCTTTTGTTTGCGGTGAAGAAACAGCTTTGCTAAATTCTATTGAAGGTGAACGTGGTAATCCTAGACCTAGACCCCCATTTCCAGCTGTTAAGGGGTTATGGGGGAAACCTACAATTATAAATAATGTAGAAACGCTTGCTTGTGTTCCTTATATTTTAAGAAATGGTTCAAGTGTATTTTCTTCTATTGGTACATCTTCATCTAAAGGAACAAAAGTATTTGCGTTAGGCGGAAAAGTTAATAATGTTGGTTTAGTCGAAGTTCCTATGGGTACTACACTTAGAGAATTAATATATGATATAGGTGGAGGTATACCTAATAATAAGATGTTTAAGGCTATACAAACTGGAGGACCATCAGGGGGATGTTTAACAAGTGATGATTTAGACACGCCTATAGATTATGAGAATTTAGTTGCTGCAGGATCTATGATGGGTTCAGGTGGGGCTATTGTTATGGATGAAGATAACTGTATGGTTGATGTAGCTAAATTTTATATGGAATTTATTTGTGATGAATCGTGTGGAAAATGTACGCAATGTCGTATAGGTACTAAAAGATTGTTAGAGTTTTTAAATAAAATAACTGAAGGTAATGGTGAAATGGCAGATATACATAAACTTGAAAGCTTATCTAGTACTATTAAAGTAGGAGCTTTATGTGGATTAGGTAAAACTGCAGCTAACCCTGTATTATCTACATTGACAAAATTTAAAGAAGAATACATAGCTCATATAGAAGAAAAAAGATGTCCTGCAGGTGTTTGTAAGAATCTAATTGATTATCATATTAACCCTGAAAGATGTAAAAAGTGTGGTATGTGCTCTAGAGTATGTCCTACAAATGCAATTACAGGTATTCCTGGAAAGGAACCATATGTCATAAACATTAATAAGTGTATTAAATGTGGGACATGTATTGCAACTTGTAAATTTAATGCAATATATAAAGGATAGGAGGATGTTATATGTCTTTAGTTAATATTAAAATAGAAGGTTTTCCTTATTTGGTAGATGAATCTTTAACTGTTTTACAGGCATGTAGGAAATGTGGCTATAATATACCCTCATTATGTTCCTTTAAAAATGGTAAATGTTCAGTTGCTAGTTGCCGTGTATGTTTAGTTAAAATTGATGGAGTAAGAGATTTAGTTGCTTCATGTGTATATCCCGTAAAAGATGGTATGAATATACATATCAATGATCCTGATGCGATAATAGCTAGAAGAACAAGTGTAGAATTATTACTTTCAAATCATAATAGAAGCTGTCAGGAATGTTACAAAAATGGTGATTGTGAATTGTTGGAAGTAGCACATTTGGTTATGGCAAGACCACATTTTTACGGAGGAAGTCAAACTCCGCCTACTTACGATAAATTAACCCCATCAATTATAAGAGATACTTCTAAATGTATTTTATGTGGTCGATGTATAGAAGCTTGTAAAGATGCTCATGGTATTGGAATTTTAGGATTTGAAAATAGAGGATTTAATACTATCGTTGGACCTGCGGGAAATAGAAGTTTTCAAGACGTTCCTTGTTTACAATGCGGTCAATGTATAAATGTATGTCCTACTAGTGCCTTAATGGAACATAGTCAAATCGATAAATTAGATGAAGCATTTCAAAAAGGAAAAAAAGTGATTGTTCAAGTAGCTCCAGCTGTAAGAGCTGCTATTGGTGAAGAATTTGGATTACCCATTGGCACATCATGTACAGGCAAAATGGTTGCAGCATTACATAGATTAGGTTTTTATCGTGTTTTTGATACTAATTTCGGCGCTGACTTGACTATTATGGAAGAAGCAAGTGAATTGCTCGATAGGTTGAATAATAAAACAGGACCCATACCAATGATTACGTCCTGTTCACCTGGATGGATTAATTATTGTGAATATTATTATCCTGAATTAATTCCTAATTTATCTACTTCGAAATCACCACAAGCAATGATGGGGGCTATTATAAAATCATATTATGCAGAAAAAAATAACATTGATCCTAAAGATATATTTGTTGTTTCTATAATGCCATGTACAGCTAAAAAATATGAAGTTAATAGAAAAGAATTAATAAATGATGAACTTCCTAATGTAGATATATCTATAACAACACGAGAACTTGCTAGACTTATAAGAAGAAGTGGAATCGATTGGAAAAAACTACCAGATGAAGAATTTGACAATGATTTAATAGGTGAATATACTGGAGCTGGTGTTATATTTGGTGTAACTGGTGGTGTAATGGAAGCAGCTTTAAGAACTGCTTATCATACACTTACTAATGAAGAAATGGAACCTATTGTTTTAACACCTTGTAGAGGACTAAGTGGTGTTAAAGAAGCTACAATTAAAATTGATGGAAATATATTTAATATAGCGATGGCATCAGGTATGAAAAATGCTAAACCATTATTAGAAGATATTAAAAATGGCAAGTCTAAATATCATTTTATAGAAATAATGTGTTGTCCTGGAGGTTGTATAAATGGTGGTGGTCAACCATTTGTTAAACAAGTATTTTTACCTAATGAAGAAGATGAAATTCTGGATACATATATTTCTAAACGTGCAAATGTATTATATCACGAAGATGAATCTAAAGAACTTAGGAGATCACACTTAAATCCTCAAGTTAAAAAATTATATGATGATTATTTGTGTAAACCATTAAGTCACAAGGCTGAAAAGTTATTGCATACACATTATAATGATAAAAGAGAAAAATATCCAAATAAATAAAAATGTAAGAACCTGTAAATTAGTTTTATAGGTTCTTTTCGTATAATAAGTTATCCCATGTAAAGCATTATGGTATCCCCCTCTTTTATTTTTTCTCCTTTTTCAGGTGATTGATAAATTACTTTATTTCCGTCACCATAATATATAAAATTATAAAAAGATGTATTTTTTATTTCTTTCTTAGTTTTACCTATATAATTATCTACTTTATAAGTTGGTGTGTCTAAAAACCATCTTAAGTTTTTATTTATTTGATTATCATAATCTCTTTTTATATTTAAATAATTTAAAGATTCTTCAATTATATTACCTACAATAGGTGCCGTAATAGTTCCACCATATTGAACGCAATTTTTAGGATTATCTATTGCTAAATAAACAGCAATTTCAGGATCATTTATAGGAGCTAACCCTAAGAAAGATAAAATATATTCTCCGTTAATATATCCACCACTATTTGATATTTTTTGAGCTGTCCCTGTTTTAACCTTTTAAGCACTATAATATTATGTTTCTATACTATATAATATGC
>CAYTVE010000020.1:0-27692 GCA_964441815.1 uncultured Anaeroplasmataceae bacterium
TAAATAATTAGCCATATCATCACGTCCTTAATATTAGTATATCATATTTTATGTTTAGAATCTATACTATGTTTCAAAGAAAAAGTAAATCATTAGGCTTGTATTTTTTTTATTTTTTCTTTAATATAATATTTAACCATTTAGGTTTAGCAGTATCTCTTACATCTTGTGTTATAGATAATTCTAATACATCAAATTTAGTATATTTAATAATTTCTTGAAATCTATCTTCATTTAGATAAGTAAAATATCCTTCATTTAATATACCTTCAAAGTTTCCATATTTAAACGATGCATACATAATACCGTTTTCATTTAATAAATCATAACATTTATTAAATATATATATTAAATCATTATATTTAATATGAAGTAGCAAGGCACATGCCCAAATACCATCGAATTTAATATGTATATTAAAATCATTTATTGTAGTATTATAAACATTCTTAAGACCTTTATTTATTACAAATTCACAAAATTCTTCAACAGGATCGATTGAATATACTTCATATTTTTTAGAAAAATAAAATGAATCTCTTCCGCTTCCAAAACCAATATCCAATATTGTTTTTGTATTTTCACTTAAATACTTTTCAAATAAATTATATTGATATGACATATCACAATTAATTGTGGAATTAATAAAACTTTCTTTATTATTTTTATAATAATTATTCATGCTGACAACCTACAATCTCTATAAAATTTTTCTAAATAATTAGCTCTTAAAGACAATTCAATATCTTTTTTAAATTTATCATCTACAATTGTTAATAAACGTTCATTTCTTTCTTTCAGTTTATCAATTATTTCTTTCGAGGGAATAGAATTTGATTTTTTAGAATTATATGATTTACTAGTTACTACTAAATTCCAAATATCATCTGAATACATAAAACTCCATGGAATAACATGATCTATACTTATATTATCAGTAGTTAATTCTTCTCCTGTATAAAAATCTATTATTTTACCATCTTTAAATTCCTTTAATAATTGATTCTTATATTTTGTTAAATTTTCTCTATTTAATTTAGATTGTGATATTCCATTAACTTTCAGAATGATTTTAGGAGAATAATTAAATTTTTCTAATAATTGTGCCCATTTATAATTTAGTAATTTAGATAATACGATTGAATATTCCTTTAATTCAATTGCAGCGGAATAACCTAATTTTACCAAATTCTGCTTTTTATCAATTTTATATATGTCGATTTCTTTTCCGTCTATATTTTTAAATCTCCACGCAACATTTTCGTGCAATGTTTTAACAACCTTTTTAACTGTTTTCAAATATTCTTCACTTTTTTCTTTATTTAATTCATTTTTTCCTACATCAAACCATTTTGGAATATTAGAATCAGCAATTTTTTTATATACACTAATTAATTTTTTAGTTTCCTGACAAACAACAGGCTCTTTATCTATATAAGGTGATTGCTTCAAATTAAAGAAAAAGATTTGATTCCAATAATATTTAATCATACATTCTGCTATATCTTCAAATTTAATAAAAACATATTCTCCATTTTCTTCATAACATTTTTCAAAAGAAATACATTCTAAAATAGCTCGTTCCTAAGCAAGCTTATATGTATTATCATTATTCATTTTTTCAATAATATCAAACCAATTATTAATATATTTTGAAATCATAAAATCACCTATTTTATATATAATTTATAATAAAACATTATAACATTTTTATAAGCTATTTTAAACAAAAAATATTTACAACATGGCAATAATTGTTATTTATATGTTGATATTGTCAAATCATTTTTTATAGTTATACTTATATTTCCACTATTAGACGTCATATATAATTTAGACTTTTTTTCTAATAAATCAACAACACTACTATTAGGTAACCCATATTTATTATTTTTTTGTACAGATATAATACTATATTTAGGATTTACCAAATCAATAAAATCTTTAGAAGATGAAGTATTAGAACCATGGTGTGATACTTTTAATACGTCACTTTTTAACAAACTTCCATATTTATCGATTAATAATGATTCTTCTTTAGATGTCATATCACCAGTAGTTAAAAAAGAATATCCTTTAATCATGAATCTTAAAACAATAGAATTCTCGTTTGAACTTTCTCCCTTATTTATAGGCGATAAAACAAAAAATCTAATATTATTAATATCAATATAATCTCCTCCTTTTACTTTATTTTTTAAAACTTTTATATTTTCAATTTTATTTACATCCTCATAATAAGAATAAACTATTTTTTTTATTTTGATGCTTTTAGAAACATCAATTAACGTTTTATAATGGTCTTCATCAAAATGAGTTATTATTGCATAATCAATTCTATTAATTCCTCTACTTTTTAAATATTTTTCTGTATTATAATATGAATCAATTAATATCGTTCCTTTATTATATGGCATTTCTATAAGCATTGAATCACCTTGTCCTACATCTATAAATGTAATCACGTAATTTGGATTAACAAATTTCATTGAGGATAAAATAAAAATATATATAAATAAAAAAGATATACTATACATTTTTCTCCTTTTTGTTAAGCAAATTAATGTAAATATAAAAAACAAATAATAAATAAATATTTTAATATCATCTAAATATGCAATATTCGTTTTATAACAATAATTAGAAATAACTATTAATATTTTATCTAAATATATAAATAATATTTCATAGTGATTTAAAGGCAATATTAACATTATAAAGCATAATGGTAATAATGTTTTACTTAGAATCAGTCCAAAAAACGAAGATAAGATAATTCCTAATATAGAAAAACTATTATTTTGATTTACAATAAATGGAAAAATTGAAAAAACACAAATTAATGATGATAAAATATTTTTATTAATTTTGTTTAAATCTTTAACATATTCTTCCATAAATATCCAAAAAAAACTTACTATAAAACTTAATATGAAACTTTGTTGAAATGCTCTAAATGGAAAAATAATTATCATTAGTATTAAAGTTATTGAAAATATATCTAAACTTGTATATTTTTCACTTTTAAATTTATTTAATTCTTTAAATACTAAAAATAAAAATGCTCGAAGACAAGCTGATGGATATCCTATAAAAAAAACATATATCCCAATAATGAATATTGACAAGAATATACCTTCAATGCGAAATATTTTTTCAAATAATTTAACTAATAATTTATATAAAAATAATATATGGATACCACTTATAGCTAAAATATGTGAAATATAAAGTGTAGAAAATGCTTCTTTTGTTTCTTTATCTAAATCAACTATTCCAAAAATAATTGACTTTAAATAATTATAACTTTTTTCATTTAAATTTTTTTTATAATAATTCAATATCTCATACTTTAATTTATTTATAGACCATTTTTCATCTATTTTTTCATAATTTAAGATTGTTGCTTTATTAGATATACCTTTAGATTTATAATAACTTTTTTCGTTAAAATCTCCTTTAAATGATGGCTCATCTAATTCGTATGCTTTTATTTTAGCTATTATTACATCTCCTGGTTTTAAATCATAGTTATTATTATATATAATATATTTATATTTATTTTTTATAATTAAATTTTTATCGTTTATATCCTCTACTTTAAATTGATCTTCGCATGTTGTTGTTTCTTGTTCTACCATAAAAAATGAATTTATTTTATATGATAAAAATATAATGGCTAAGAGAATTAAAATATAAGAAAAATAATTTGTTTTTAATAAAATAAATATTAAATAAATGATCAATAGAAATAAAAATATATTATTGTAAATAAATAAAATAAATAATACTGAAGCAATCATAAAAAAATGAAGATCATTACAAAATGGCTTGATTTTTAATAGTCTCTTTAACATTTTCTGGAACTCCTACAATATCAAAAAAAATATTCCAAGATTTTATTTTACCATTGTTATCAATGTAATTTATAATTTTTTGTGCTCTTTTCTCACCAATTTGGGGTAATTTGACAAGTTCACTTGCTGTAGCAGTGTTTATATTTATTTTATCTTTTGTTGAGTATTGACTATAATTATCATTAGACGGAATTGAAATATTTATACTTTCAGAAATAATTTCATTATGATCAAAAGATGATAAATCACTATATTCATTTAAATTATTTTTAATTTTTATAAATAATACACCATAAGAAATTGGTTTATTATATTCTAACTTTATAGGTCTTACAATTTCTCCATCTATTTTTATAACAATATTATCAGGCATATTTATAATGTAATCATTATCTTCTTTTTCTTCGTCAAAACTTTTAATTAATATAAATATAATTATAAATGATAATAAGCCTAAAAATATAAATAATTCTTTTTTCTTATACATATTATTTTCTTCCTTTCACTATAATATTTACATGATTATAGTTTTTTTAAAAAAAACATTAATAAAAAAGAAAAAAACGACCAAAAACGGTCGTATATTAGCCAATAGAATTATTCATTTCTAATTTTATTAGACGATTTAATTCAACTGCATATTCCATAGGTAATTCTTTTGAAAATGGTTCAATAAACCCCATAACAATAAGCTCTGTAGCTTGTGATTCTGTTAATCCTCTACTCATAAGATAAAATAATTGATCTTCATTTACTTTTGATACTGTAGCTTCATGTTCGATATACATATCACTATTTTTTCCTATATTAGTTGGAATAGTATCAGATGAAGATACATCATCTAAAATTAATGTATCACACTCAATATGGCTTCTAGCCCCTAAAGCTTTTGTCCCACATGATGCAAGTCCTCGATAATTAACTTTGCCACCACCTCGACATATTGATTTAGAAATAATAGTTGAACTAGAATTTTCTCCTAGATGTATCATTTTAGCACCAGTATCTTGAATTTGATTTTCTGCAGCAAAAGCTATAGATACAGTAGTACCTTTGCTCCTTTTTCCCTTTAATACGCAAGCTGGATATTTCATATTTAATCCTGCCCCAACATTACCATCAATCCATTCCATATGTCCATCATCGTCAACAATAGCTCTTTTAGTTACTAAATTAACTATATTATTAGACCAATTTTGAACAGTCGAATAACGACATTTTGCTCTTTTTCCAACAAATATTTCAACAACTGCGGCATGTAACGAATCTTTAGAATATTGTGGTGCTGTACAACCTTCTACGTAATGAATATCAGCATCATCATCTACAATAATAAGTGTACGTTCAAATTGTCCCATACGTTCAGAATTAATTCTAAAATAAGATTGGACTGGTTTTTTTAATTTTACTCCTTTAGGAACATAAATAAATGAGCCCCCACTCCATACAGCCGAGTTAAGTGCAGCATATTTATTATCTGTATAAGGAACAAGTTTACCAAAATATTTTTCCATCAAATCTGAATGTTCTCTTAATGCTGTATCAGTATCACAAAAAATAACGCCTAAATCATCTAATTCCTTTAAATTATTGTGATAAACTACTTCTGATTCAAACTGTGTAGAAGAACCTGCTAAATATTTAGCTTCTGCTTCAGGTATTCCCAATTTATCAAATGTATCTTTAATTTTTTCTGGAACATCTTCCCATTTATGCTCAGTTTTTTCAGTTGATTTTATATAATACGTATATTCATTAAAATCAATACTGGATAAATCAGGTCCCCAACTTGGATTATTAATTTTAGTAAAAGCATCATAAGATCTTAAACGAAATTCCTTCATCCATAAAGGCTCATTTTTAGCATTAGATATAAATTCAACAACCTCTTTGGATAAACCTTTTCCAGATGTTAAAACAGTCTTAGCATCAGTAGTAAAACCATATTTATAATCTCCAACAATATTATCAGTCTTACTCACCATCACTAACCTCCTCAATTGCTTTTTCAACACATTTCCAAGCAAGAGTAGCACATTTTATACGGGCGGGAAAATCTCTAACCCCTTTATAAGCAATAGCTTCTTCTAGTTTTTCCTCATCTGGCAAGTCTTCACCTTTAACCATACTATAAAAAGAATTAATTAGATTTTTAGCTTCTGAAACAGTTTTACCAATTAGAAGTTCACTCATTACAGAAGCTGATGATAAGCATATAGAACATCCTTTACCATCTTGTCTAACATCTATCACTTTATCATCTTCAACGATGATTTCAACATGCATATCGTCCCCACAACTTGGATTAGTTAAGTGTACTAAATGGTACTTATCGTTGCTAATTAAACCTTTATTTTTAGGATTTTTATAGTGGTCCATTATAACCTCTCTATATAAAGTTTTTAAATCCATATTCCCTCCTAAAGAGAACCAAAAAATTCTTGAGCCTCTTTTACACTTTCTACAAATTTATTAACATCATCTATTGTATTATAAAAATAAAATGATGCTCTTAAAGTTCCTATAGTTTTCAACCATTTCGTAATTAATTGTGCACAATGATGACCAGCTCTTATACATACATCATTTTTGTCAAAAACACTTGCTGCATCATGAGGATGTACACCTTTTATATTAAATGAAATAATTCCTGTTTCAGCAGTTTCATTATATATTTCAATATTTGGTATTTTCTTTAAACCTTCAATTGCTTTTTGCTTTAAATAATATTCATATTTTGCAATTTCATCAAGACCAATATTTTCAATATATTCAACTGCTTTACCTAATCCTATAGCGCCAGCTATAATAGGTGTACCAGTTTCAAAACGATATGGTGGATCTTTGTAAGTCATATCAAATAAATTAACATCATCTGCCATATCACCACCAAATTCAATAGGTGGCATTTTATTTAATAGTTTCTCTTTACCATATAAAACACCAATACCAGTTGGTCCACAAAGTTTGTGTCCTGAAAAAGCTAAAAAATCACAATCAAGTTTTTTTACGTCCACTTCCATATGTGGAATAGCTTGTGCAGCATCAACTACTACAACAGCTCCAACTTCGTGAGCTAATTTTATTATTTCAGTTAATGGAGTAATATATCCCATAACATTAGATACATAAGTTACTGCAACTAATTTAGTTTTATTTGTTAAAATTTTTTTAAAGTTTTCAATGGTTATTCTTCCTTCTTTATTTAAAGGAATATATTTAAGTTTTGCTTTTGTTTTATTACATAAATTAAGCCAAGGCATTGAATTAGAATGATGTTCTAATTCAGATGTAATTATTTCATCACCTTCTTTAATAAAGGTCATCCCATAACTTGCAGCAACTAAATTTAAAGCGCTTGAAGCACCTCTTGTAAAGATAACCTCATTAAAAGATGAATTAATAAAATTAGCAATCTTGCTTCTTGCTTCTTCATAGGCATCTGTAGCTAAATAACTAAGCTTATAAACTCCTCTATGAACATTCACTCCTAATTTTTCGTAATAATTATTTATTTCATTTATTACGCAATCAGGTTTTAAAGTAGAAGCTGCATTATCTAAATAAACAAGATCCTTATTTTCCCTTAATACAGGAAAATCACCCCTAAGCTTCATGCATTCTAACATTTAAATCACCTCATGATTTGTTTTTCAATCTTTTCTTTAATTTCACTTTTAATATTTTCGTCAACAATTTTAGAAATAAATGGTGAAACAATGCCTTCTAAAATTAATAAAAATGCATCTTGTTTTGATAATCCTCTACTCATTAAATAAAATAAACTTTCGTCAGACATTTTACCAATAGAAGCACCATGATTTGCAACTACATCATACTCATCAATTAAAAGAATTGGTTTTGATGTTATATTAGATTCATCATCGATGATAATTCCTTTTGATAATTGTACACATTTTGATTTGCACATACCCTTATTGATTTTGCCTGTAGTATCAAACAAAATGTCACTATTATTTAAAACAACACCAAAATTAGATATATTAGAATTAGTTAAAGGAGCACAGTGTTCTATATTTTGAATAAAATCCAAATTATAACCATTTCCTAATGCTAATAAATCATAATTAACACTAGCATTTTCATTTAAAAGTTCTATATTAATATTTTCTTTTGATTCATCTAAACATATTTCTGTAATTGATAATTCGCCATAACATTTAATAAAACGTTTAGTATTAACTGAATTAATTATTTGATATGTTAAAAAACTATTGTTTTTTATTTCGATATCAATATTTTCACATTTAGAACAATCCAAAATTTTTACATTGACATTTTCATTTATAATTATTTTAATAGATTTATCTATAAAAATAAAGTCATTTAAACTTTTATTAATTGTAAGAATATTATTTTGAAGATTAAGACCATATTCTTCTATTCCTACTAATGAATTAAATTTAATCATTTCTTACCACTATGAGCGCAAGAGCCTAAAAGAATATGGGTCTTTTCATCTTCTTCTTTATCTATTTCAATACCTAGCTCTTCTTTTACCCAATCATAACCATTTTGGTCAATTTTAGCAATTAATTCTTTTCCGCCTGTTAAAACAATTTTGCCATTAATCATTATATGAACGTAATCGGGTTTTATATAATCTAAAAGTCTTTCATAGTGAGTAATAAGTAAACAACCGAAATTATCATTTACCATTTCACTAACATTTTGACCAACAATTCTTAATGCGTCAACATCCAAACCAGAATCAATTTCATCAAGTATTGCAAATTTAGGCTTAAGCATTTTCATTTGCAATATTTCATTTCTTTTCTTTTCACCACCTGAAAAACCTTCATTTAAATATCTATGAGCTAAATCCTCAGGCATTTTTAATTCTGTACAAGCTTTTTCATAGCTTCTAATAAATGAAAATAATGATGTATCTTTACCACTACAAGCTTTCATTGCTGTTCTAATAAAATCACTATTAGTAACTCCAGAAACCTCTTGTGGATATTGGTATGCCAAAAAAATACCTTTTCTAGCACGTTCATCAACTGCTAAAGGCAATATATTTTCGTTATCTAATAATATTTCTCCTGAAGTCACATTATATTTAGGTTGTCCCATAATAACACTAGATAAAGTTGATTTACCAGTACCATTAGGACCCATAATAGCGTGAACTTCTCCAGTTTTAATAGTTAAATTAACACCCTTCAATATTTCTTTTTGTTCAATGCCAGCGTATAAATTTTTTATTTCTAACACATTACTCATTTTTTTCACTCCAATTCTTAAAGCATTTTTTATTATACCACAAAACTATTTATTATTTCTATATTTAGCTAAATTATAATGATATAATCTTTGTACTTCTTTAAAAAGATTATCTGGTTTGTTGTTATCTACAGTTTTAATATAATCTTTACTATCAATTTTTAATTTTTCTAATGTAACACAATATTTAGAATTGAATAATAAGTGACTTGACTGACTATCAGATGTCAAACCTACTAAATCATATTTATTACATTCTAGATACTTTTTTAAAATATTTAAATTTAAAATATTTTTATTATAAATTTTCACATATTTTAAATCTTCTTTTTGATTTTCTTCTTTTACATCATATGCTAATATAGCAACTTTATCATTAATATCACTACTTTTTATTTCATTAATTAAATTATTTATAATAGTTTCTTTCTCTATTATCAAATAATAAAGAACTTCTCCCTCATACTTTGTATTTATATAATTACAATAAGCAGCATTTCTCTTAGTATTAGCATAAATTATTTCACCATCATTATCTAATGATTCATTATAAATATACAATATATTATCATTTATTACATTAATAAATGGTGTTATATTATTATTTTTTATTATATTCAATACCTTTAATGAAGTAATTTCATCAATGTTTTCATAAGCTAAATATTTTTTATTTACTGTATCATATAAACAAGCACCAGACATACATATAACTGGATTATTTATTTTAACATCATTTAATAAAGGCATAAATGTTGTAGGAGTTCTAGTAGTAAATAATGTTACATTAGCACCTATTCGATTTAAATAATTCATTTTATATTGTATAAAACCTTTAAATCTATCATTATCAGTTAATAGCATTCCATCTATACCCACACAAAACAATAAATTTTTATTTTTATACCTGTGTGGCAATCTAAACAAATTAATACCTAAAGCTATTAAAACACCTATAATTGTAGATAATATTCTATTTAAACCAAATTGCCACTGCCAGTATCCAACATTTATATTAGGATTTACAGTAACTGACAAAAAAGTTAATATAGAAACAAACACAGCTTGTTGTTGTTTTAAAGATACACCTATAACAATTACTAAAATTATAAATATTGATATGAGAATATATGGAATAAGAAAATTAAAAGAAGTTAAACTTACAGCTTGTAAATTAGGCCACTTACCACCCAAAAGTTCATAAACAGATATTAATAATATACCTATAACACCACCGATTATAGAAGCTACACATCTATTTTTTGCTTGATTTAAACTAGCACTTTTACTAGCATGAACTGAATATGCTGTTGCTATGGCTGCAAAAAATGGATTATACCACGAAAATGCAAAATCATCAGGCACACCATCAATAAGCTCAAATAGTTTTAATAATATAAAAACTAATAGGCAACAAAATACACATATTGAAGTTTTAATTGTTCTAAGTCCTATCTTTTTCATCCCTACAACCTCTATACTTCTTAGAAAAAATCACAGCACTTGCTATGATTTTTATTTAACAACGATATTAACTAATTTATTAGGAACATAAATTGTTTTAACAATTTCTAATCCTAAAGTTAAATTTTTAATTTTTTCTAAATTTAAAGCTTCATTTATAATATCTTCTTTTGACATTCCGACTGGAACTTCTAATTTATCTTTTAATTTACCATTGATTTGAATAACAAGACTTAAAGAATCTGCAGATAATTTAGATTCATCATAAGTAGGCCATGCTTCAAATGTTATAGTATTATTATGTCCTAAATCACTCCATAATTCTTCTGCAATATGTGGACAAATTGGATAAATCATTTTAACAAATGATTCCATATATGGCTTATAAACAGAATTTGCTTTATAAGCTTCATTTAAAAAAGTCATTAACTGTGCTATTGCAGTATTAAAGTTAAGACTGTCATAATCAGTAGAAACTTTTTTTACTGTTTGATGATATATTTTTTCCAATTCTTTTGAATTTTCGTCACTAAATTTTGAAACATATTCATCTTGATGATAAAATCTCCAAATTCTATCTAAAAATTTTCTTGCTCCCTCTAGTCCTTTACTACTCCAAGGAAGAGAAGCTTCTAAAGGTCCCATAAACATTTCATATAATCTTAAAGTATCCGCACCATATTGTTTAGCAACATCATCTGGATTAACAACGTTACCACGAGATTTACTCATTTTTTCGTTATTTTCACCTAAAATCATACCTTGATGAAATAATTTTTTAAATGGTTCTTTTACAGGAACAAGTCCTTTATCATATAAATAATTAGTCCAAAATCTTGAATAAAGTAAGTGACCAACCGCATGTTCTGCACCACCTAAATACAAATCGACAGGCATCCAGTATTTTAATAAATCATAATCTGCAAAAACATTATCATTATTAGGATCAATGTAACGCATAAAATACCAGCTTGAGGCTGCAGAACCTGGCATTGTATTTGTTGCACGAACACATTTTTTACCATGATATTCTGTATTAACCCAAGAAGTAGCATTTTCAAGAGGAGCTGCACCACTCTTTTTTGGTTTATAATCATCTAAAACAGGTAAAACAAGAGGTAAATCATTATCATCTAATACTTCACTGGTTCCATCCTCATAGAAAACAACAGGAATTGGTTCTCCCCAATATCTTTGACGTGCAAAAATCCATTCTCTTAAACGATAACTTACCTTTTTGGAACCTATTTTATTTTCTTCAAGCCAAGAAATCATTTTATTGATAGCTTCTTCTTTGTTTAAGCCATCTAAGAATCCTGAATTAATATGAATTCCATCGCCAGTGTATGCTTCTTTTTCTACATCACCACCCGCAATAACAGGAATAATATCTATATTAAATTTTTTTGCAAAAGCATAATCTCTTTCATCATGAGCAGGAACTGCCATTATAGCGCCTGTACCATAACTTGCTAATACATAATCAGAAATCCATATAGGAACTCTTTTTTTATTGACAGGATTAATAGCATATGCTCCAGTGAATACTCCGGTTTTATCCTTATTTAATTCCGTTCTTTCTAATTCACTTTTCATACTGCAAGCTTTTTGATAAGCTTCAACTTCTGCTTTTTTATCTAAAGTAGTAATTTTATTAACAAGTTCATGCTCTGGCGATAAAACACAATAACAACAGCCAAAAAGTGTATCACATCTAGTTGTAAATACAGTAAATTTATAATCTGTATTGTCTACATTAAAAGAAACATTAGCACCTACAGACTTACCAATCCAATTTTTTTGCATTTCTTTTGTTGATAAAGGCCAATCAATTTCATCAAGACCATCAATTAATCTATCAGCATATTTAGGAATGTCCAATACCCATTGTTTCATATTTTTTCTAATTACTGGAAATCCGCCACGTTCACTTTTACCATCAATCACTTCATCATTAGCTAATACAGTTCCTAATTCTTCGCACCAATTAACTGGCATTTCAACTTGTTTAGCTAAACCATCCTTGTATAATTGTTTAAAAATCCATTGTGTCCACTTATAATATTTAGGGTCACAAGTAGATATTTCTTTCGTCCAGTCATAAGAAAAACCCAACATTTTTAATTGTCTAGTGAAATTAGCTATGTTCGCCTTAGTAAATTCCTCTGGGTGATGTCCTGTATTAATTGCAAATTGCTCAGCTGGAAGACCAAAAGCATCCCACCCCATAGGATGTAATACATTATATCCTTCCATTCTTTTTTTACGGCATACAATATCTGTTGCAGTATATCCTTCAGGATGGCCAACGTGTAAACCTTGTCCAGAAGGATATGGAAACATATCCAAGGCATAGAATTTAGGCTTTGAAAAATCTCTAACATTTGTAACAAACGTTTGATTTTTTTCCCAATAATCTTGCCATTTTTTCTCTATTTCAATATGATTATAATTTTTCATATATAATCCTCCCTACTTATTTCTTAAAATTTTTGGTTTGTCATTATTTTTTTTCTTTTTATTAGTAATATATGTTAATAATTTATATATAAAATATGGAATCGTAAAAGCTAATAAAACGAGTGCATACCATAAAGCTATAAGATCTGCAAAAATAAATGTTATGTGAAAAAAACAATACCATATAAGACAACCTAGAATAATGATTAAAATCATACATAAAGGCATAAATCTAGGTTCTTCATAATCATTTACAATTGATGTTTTGATAACCATAATAATTAAATAAATTAATGGATAAGCCATTAGTAAACCACATACAACAGCTATATATGTATGCCAACTATCAAAACCTTGAACAAATCCTATAATTAAAACAACTATTGCATCAATCGCAAAAAGAATATATTCGATTAAATTTAATTTTTTTAACATCAACATTCCTCCTTCTTTTGAATAACATCAACTAAAAACTCATAAGTAGTATTAGATAATTTTTCTTCAGGAATTTTTAAAAATCTATTTTTTTTAATTTCAAATATAATTTGACCATCTATATTATTAATATTCAAAATATTATTATAAGAAAATTCACTTATATATTTATAACCTTCTATTTCATTTAAAACCTTTATATCATCTTTACAAATATAAATCTCTGTACTAGTTAAATTAGATTTTTTTAAATACAAATAATTTCTAATAACACCTTCACAAACTAATGCCACAAACAATACTATAGGATAAATGATTAATGCATAAAACAAGAATGAAATTTTTGAAATTATATATAATGCAATAAAAATAGATGTAAATAAAAATAAGATACAATATAATAACCATGATTTTTTTAAATAAATCAACCAAAAAAATAAAGATTTTCTTTTTTTATTATCATTTGATATAACTATTTTTTCTATTAACGAATTAAATTCCATATTCAATCCCTCTAATTTCAAATATCCCCCCTAGTTTAGTATTATACTATAAATCGATAAAAATAAAAAGTCCTAAGATTAATCTTAGGAACAAATTTATTATATGATTTATATTAACTAAAATCCAAAAAATTCTTTAGCATTATTATAACAAATATCTTCTACAATTTTACCTAAAGTTTCTAATTCTTCAACTGGATATTGTCCGGATTCAACTAAATTACCTAACATTTGACATAACAAACGACGATAATATTCATGTCTTGGATATGCTAAGAAACTACGAGAATCTGTTAACATACCTACAGATTGAGCAACTAATCCAACTTGCATTAAAGTTTCAAGATTTTGTCTCATTCCATCTTGTTGATCTAAAAACCACCAAGCAGTACCAACTTGTACTCTTCCTTTTATTCCCTCTTTTTGGAAACAACCAGATAATACAGTTAAAGCATAATTATCACGAGGATTTAAACAATATAAAATTGTTTTAGGTAATTCATTCGTTTCATCTAAAGCACCAAGTAAACCTGATAATTTAGCCATATAATTTTGATCTTCTATAGCATCAAATCCTGTGTCAGGACCAATTTTCTTCAACATTGATTTAGAATTATTTCTTAAAGCTCCAATATGATATTGTTGAACCCATCCATATTTATTATATTGTTTACCTAAGAAAACAAGTAAATAGCCTTTATACCAGTCTTGTTCTAAATCACTTATCTCTTGATGATTTAATCCTTTTTTAAACACTTCGTTAGCTTGTTCATAACTTGCAGGTGCATAATGAACAACATCTAAAGCATGATCAGATAAACGAGAACCCATTGTATGGAAAAATTCAATTCTTTCTGCTAATGCTTTTTCTAAATCTTTTAATTCCTTAATTTCATAACCAACTACTTTAGCTAATTGATTAACCCAATCAGCAAACCATGACAATTCAACATTAATTGCTTTATCAGGTCTAAATGCTGGTCTAACATTAACCTTTAAAGTTTCATCTTCATTCATTAATTTATGCCATTCTAAAGTATCAACAGGGTCATCAGTTGTACAAACTGTATCAACTTTAAATTTATACATCATTTCTCGAGCTGTTAAAGTTTCTAATTTTTTATTGGCTTTATCCCAAATATTTTTAGCATTTTTTTCATTTATAACATCATAAATATCAAAATATCTACGCATTTCCAAATGAGACCAATGATATAAAGGATTACCTACAAAATAAGGCATTGATTCAACAAATTGTAAATATTTTTTATAATCATCATCTGGTCCAGAAATTGAATCTTCTTCATAACCTCTAGCACGAAGGCTTCTCCATTTATAATGATCACCATATCTATCACCAGCTCCTAACCAAACCTCAGCTAAATTACGAAATTTTTTATCTTCATAAATTTCTTTTGGTTGTAGATGACAGTGATAGTCAATAATTGGCATATTTTCTGCATGTTCATGATATAATTTCTTAGCTGTTTCAGTTGTAAGTAAGAAATCCTTGTCCATAAATTCTTTCATTTTTTTACTCCTTTGTTATAAAACTACTCCATCTTTAAATATTGATATTTCACGGAAATTATTTTCTTCATTTTTAGCTTTTGTTTTACCAGAAGCAATATCACATAATAAATCAATAAAATTCTCTAATAATTCATCCATATCCATTTTATCTACTAAATCACCAGCATTAAAATCAATCCAATTAGATTTTTTTGTAGCAAGATTTGTGTTAGTAGCAATTTTTACTGTAGGTATAAAACCACCAAATGGTGTTCCTCGTCCAGTAGTAAATAAAACCATTTGACATCCAGAACATCCAAGCGTTGTTGTAGCAACTAAATCATTACCAGGGGTACATAATAAATTTAAACCGTTTGTTTTAATTCTTTCACCCATTTTTAAAACATCTTGAACTACTGCAGCACCAGCTTTTTGAGTACAACCTAATGATTTATCCTCTAAAGTTGTAATGCCTCCTTTTTTATTACCTGGAGAGGGATTATCATAAATAACTTGATTATGATTTTTAAAATATATTTTAAATTCATTGATTAAATCAACAATTTTATCAAATGTTTTTGCATCTTTAGCTCTTGCCATTAATAACTTTTCAGCACCAAACATTTCAGGAACTTCACCTAAAACTGTTGTAGCTCCATTAATAGATAGGAAATCAGAAAAACGACCTAATAATGGGTTAGCAGTAATACCACTCATACCATCTGAACCACCACATTTTAAACCAATTCTTAAAACAGAAAGAGGTTTAGTAACTCGCTTATCATCTTTCATTTGATCATATAATTCTTTTAATAAGTCTGTTCCGACTGAAACTTCATCATTAACATCTTGAGCAACTAAAAATCTAGTTCTTTTCTCATCATAATCGCCTAATGTTTCTTTAAACGTTGATACAAGATTTTCTTCACATCCTAACCCTAAAACTAATACACCACCAGCATTAGGATGTTTAACCATATCTTGTAATAATGTTCTTGTTAAAGCCAAATCTGAACCCATTTGACTACACCCAAATGGATGAGAAAATGTATATATTCCGTCAATTTCCGAAGTATCATATTTAGCTTTAAAATTTCTTATGATTTCATTCGCCATTCCAGATACACATCCAACAGTTTGAATAATCCATAATTCGTTACGTATTCCATATTCACCAGAACTACGTTCGTAAACTTCTACTGTTCTATTTGATTTATACCCTAAAACTGAAGGATAATTAGGTTCATATTTATATTCAATGACATCATCTAAATTAGTTTGAACATTATGAGTATGAACATGACTTCCCTTTAAAATATCACTAGTTGCATGGCCTATAGGTGAACCATACTTGATGATATCTTCATCCTTCTTTATATCCCTTAATGCCACCTTATGGGCTTGAGGAATATCTTCTAATAACAAAACATCCTCTATCTTTTCTCCTTTTGAAAAAGGTCTTAACACAACTAAAACATTATCAATAGGATTAATGATAATATAATCTTTCATATAAATCTTCCTTTTATTTAACCATTTTTTCTAATGCTTCACGCATAGATGTAGATGTAATTTCGTAAATACAATCACTTACAAAATCCAATACACCATTAAGTTTAGTTAAATCAACTTCCCAATGATTTTCTAATCCTAGGACATGATTTGCAATTTTTTTACAAGCTGATTTTGAACCATCAAAGTTTGTCCATAAATCTTTAAACATATCTAAAGCCCATGCATCATCAGCTAATTTAATAGTTTCATCATTTCTTTTACCACGATAGAATACAATTAAAGCAGCTAAACTGAATAACGCATGATTTGGGAAATGATTTAAATCATTTATATTTTGTAAAACTGTAGGTAAAATTCTTGTTTTATATTTTGTAACCGAATTTAACGCAATGCTCATTAATTCATGACGTACAAATGGATTACCATAACGTTCTAATACACTATTTGCATATGAATCCATTTGTTCTCTTGGAATGTTAATTGTAGGAACAACTTCATTAAAGATAAAATCTAATACAAATTTATTTAATTGTTTATCTTCAATAGTTTCACGAACTGTATCAATTCCAGATAAGTACGAAACAGGAACTAAACAAGTATGTGATCCATTTAATATTTTTACTTTTCTTTCCTTGTAAGGCTTAATTGAATCTACAAATAAAATATTTAAACCAGCTTCTTTAGTAGGTAATTTCTTTTCTAAATCCTTCACAGTTTTACCATCAATTACCCATAAATGGAATATTTCTCCAACTACCATATTATTATCAATATAGCCTAGTTGTTGCCATAATTCTTTATCTTCACCTCTAGGATAACCTGGAACTATTCTATCGACTAACGTATTATAATAACGATTAGCATTAACTAGCCAATTAACAAAATCACTATCCATATTATTATGATTAGCAAGTTTTACTAAAATTTCTTTTAAAGTGTCTCCGTTATGATCAATTAATTCACAAGGTATTATTTCTAAACCTTTTGTCATATCACCATTAAAATGATCATATCTAACCTTTAAAAATGCTAATAATTTACCTGGGAAGCTATTAGGTGTTTTAGAAAAATCTGTATCATTTTCATCAAAAGCAATACCAGCCTCTGTTGTATTAGAAATAACATATTCTAATTCTTCACTTTTAGCATAATCTAAATATTTTTGATAATCTTCAAAAGGATTAATAAAATCCTCCAAGCAATCAATAACTTGATGAGTTTTAACAGTTTCTCCGTTATTTATACCTTGAAGATATAATGTATATAAACCATCTGCTTCACTAAGCTCCTTAACTCTACCAAAAGGCATAGGTTGAACTACTACAACACCTGCGTTAAAGTTAGCCTTTTTATTCATTGAATCAACAATCCAATCAATAAATGCTCTTAAAAAGTTACCTTCTCCAAATTGCATGATTTTAACTGGATGTTTTACCTTTTCAACAATCTTACTACTTATATTTTCCACTATTTTTCCCTCCATATACATGTAAACACTATAAGTGTTATTTTTTCTTCTTTAATTTTACCACGCTAAATAAAATTAGTCAACGAATATAAAGTAAACGTTTACTTTTTGAAAATTTGAATGTTAAAATAGTATTTTTTTATACTTCTATCTCAATCCATTTATATTTTTTAAAACGCCAAACATTTAAAACCATTCTAAGACTTTGATCAATAAGCATTCCAAACCAAGCACCTATAATGCCAAGTCCAATTGGATAACATAACAAATAAGAAATAGTTGGTCTAATACATGTGACACTTATAAGTGATGTTGTTGCAGTAAATTTTGTATCTCCACTACCTCGTAAAATACCAGTTATTACCCACTGAATATTTTGGGGGAATGTTATAAATGCAGCAATGATCATGATATTTGATGCCATATTGAATCTATATTCTGTTTCTGGTTTATATAAATCAATCAATATATTTTTAGCTGAAAGCATAAAAATACAAATGATAATTGCACAAAATAATGACAAAGTCATACTAACTTTAGCATA
The DNA here is from genome assembly GCA_964441815.1 of uncultured Anaeroplasmataceae bacterium. Lineage (GTDB taxonomy): Bacteria > Bacillota_I > Bacilli_A > Acholeplasmatales > Anaeroplasmataceae > Pelethenecus. The sequence continues at coordinate 19,006 of CAYTVE010000020.1, forward strand.
AACGACCGCCAAATCTTTTCTTTTCTCACCAAGCCTATGTCCTACAACTGCAGCAGTACCGATTGAAAAACCGTCAGCAAGTGTAAACATTAATGAATTTAAGTCATTACAAATACCATGAACATAAGTGGCATCATCACCTAGATAATTAACTATTAACGCAAACAAAATGAAGCCTATTCTCATAAATATTTGGTCAATTAAGCAAGAAGGTAAAATATTTTTTATGTCATTTAAAGTGGATTTTTCTATTTTAAATAATTGTTTAAAATTTAATTTTAAATACCCTTTGGGAACCAAAATAGTAATTAAACATATTATAAACGCTACTGCATTACCTATCACAGTAGCGATTGCTGCACCTGCGATACCAAGTTTAGGGAATCCTAAATTACCACCTATCAACAAATAATTAAGTCCAATATTCACCATATTAGCAACCAAGTTTGTCCACATAGAAATTTTAGTTTTACCTATACCTCTTTGACAAGCATTTATAGTTAGTCTAAGACCATTAAATATAAATCCTGCTGCAATTATCGATAAATATGTTGTAGCATAATCTAATGTATTAGAAGTCGCTCCCATAAATAAGCATAATGGTCGTGAACAAAGTGAAAAAACTATACTTAAAATAACTGATATTATAAAACATAGTTTTATACCTTCATGCATAGTTTTATTAACTGCTTCTCGATTATTTGCTCCATATCTCCTTGAAACTATTGCAGTTAATGCAATATTTAGTGCTGTTATAAAACAAATCATAAAATAAATTGGTTGTTTAGTAATTGTAACAGCAGAATTAGCATCATTTCCTATAGAAGATACCATTATTCCATCAAACATTGTTACTAACGCAACTAAAAAGCCTTCAACCATTGAAGGCCATACTACTTTCATAACATTTTTAACTACTGTTTTATATTTTGGTATTTCACCTTGTTTAATTTCTTCTTTAACTAATCTTTTTGTATCAAATATTTTAATCATAATAGCCCCCTATTTATGATAAGTTTCATTGTTATTTATCTTAAAAGTTCTATATATTTGTTCTAAGAGAATAACTTGCATTAATTGATGAGGAAAAGTCATTTTCGAAAAACATAGATGATAATCCATTTTGTTTAAAACCTCATTGGATAACCCTAAAGACCCGCCTATAACAAAAACAAGATGTGAATTATAATAAGCTTTAATATGTTCTATTTTTTCTGCAAGTTCTTCACTAGATAACATAACTCCTTTTAAATTTAATGCGATTTTATAAGAATTTTCAGGTAATTTAGCTATTATTTTATTACCTTCTTTATTTTTAATATCATCATCACTTATATTATTACAAATTGCTTCATCATTAACATTAATAAATTCTAGTTTGGTATATTTGGATAACCTCTTAGAATATTCTAGAATAGCATCTTTTAAATATTTTTCTTTTATATTACCAACACTTATTATTGTAATTTTCATAAATCAAATACTCCTGTAGCTATTGGTGAAGTGACAACAAATTCAACATTAGAAGTATCAACACCTAAATCATCCATTACTTTTTTTCTTGTTAAATCTATTATTTGTGTTAAATTACACTCTTGAGAAATATGAGCATAAAAAACTAATTTTGTTTTATCACCCATAACTTTCGCCAATACTACTGCAGCATCTTCATTAGATAAATGACCATGATCAGATAATATACGCATTTTAAGGGCATAAGTTCTATCAGAAGCCATTAATACATGAGGATCATGATTAAATTCTAATACATAACAATCAGCATTTGTTATTGTTTCAAATAAACTATTATGAACATACCCAGTATCAGTAATATAAACAATACTATGTTCATTATTAATAATTTTAAATCCAACAGATTCACTAGCATCATGAAATGTTGGTAAAACATTAATTGAAGTATTATTTAAATAAATAGACTCATAAAGTATAGAATTTTCTAACCTATTTAATAATATAATAGAGCCTAAATCTCTTTTCGTTTGTAAAAGAGTACTTAAAGAGACATTTTTTCCATTAACTATAGCTTGATATGTACCTTTAGTCATATAACAAATTATATTACTTTTCCTTAGCACGGCACCTAAGCTTTTAATATGATCCTTATGCTCATGTGTAATAAATATGGCTTTTAAATCATCAAATTCTACACCAAGTTGTAACAGTTCAAAATCTATTTGTTTTTTACTTATACCACAATCTATTAATATTTTCGAATCATTAGTTTCTATATAACAGCAATTACCTGTAGATCCACTAGCTAGCATTTTTATACGCATATTTTTTTCACCTCAAAAACATACAAATTATAGCATATATCTACATTTATTGCAAAAGAAAAAGCCGAATGAAACGGCTAATTAACGATTTAAAGGAAAACTTAAGCTAACCAAGCTGCACCAATAATGACAAGTAAAATAAATAATACTAAAATCAATGCATATCCATATTCATTTGAATTACAGTTTGCCATAGATGTTGCACCTCCTTTCCTTTCTACTACTATATTATGAAATAATATAAATTAATTTAGTATTATTCGCCTAAATAGTAAAATTATTTTTTTCTAAAATAAAGTTATTTATTGCAATTTGTTTTCATTAATGATATTATATATAGTGCTATGGTCTAAAATTCTAATAAAAAGGAGTTATCGAAATATGTTTAAAAAAATAAAATTTAAAACACGAAGACTTGGGTTGGTCGCTTCGTTCTTCGTTTTAGGTATAGCACTTTCTAGTTGTAGCACTGCAGGTAAACCAGTAGGAAATCTAGATAAAGATTCAGTTTATCTTTCTGCTGGCAATCATACTGTCACAAAAGGCGAACTTTGGAATGAACTTCGTTGGAGTGCAAATGATGTATTAAGTGAAAAAATTACAGAAGTTGTTATGAAAGACTATGTAGAAAAGGTAAGCCTTGTCATGGACAAGTCATATGCTGACCTTACTGACGACCAAAAGAAATTATTTGCTGATGATTTATCAAGTGATGATTTTAGCAAATTAAAAGAAAAATATGAAGACCGTTTAGAAGATTATGTTATCGAAGATATTTATAATTTTAATTTTGATTCAATTAATAGCTATTACAAAATTGAAGATGTAAATAAGTACGATGCAAAAAAATTAATCATCAAATATTGTGATGAATTGTATTCAAACTATAATTTAAAAGAATTAAACAATCAACCTCTTCAAAATTTTGTTACTGAAGCTGTTGAAAAAAGAGAAAATTATTTAACTATAGCAAAAGAACTTAAAAATGTTTATTATCTATCTCTTGCAAAAGAACTACTTGCTTATTCTGTTTTAGAGGATGATATTAACGAAGCCTATGAAAATAGAGATACAGATAATGAAGATGATTTAGGTTACTTCACAAAATCTGAATATATTAATAAATTCAAATCAGATTTTGCAAATCAATCTGATTTGAATTTAATATTAATTCGCTTTTCAACTGAAGATGAATTTAATTCTACTTTACGTTCATTTGGATTAAGTGTGTATGATAAAAAATTAGTTTATATTCCTTATCCAAGTGATGTTACAACATTCTCAGAATATTGTGATTATTATGACGATTTATCTTCTACAGAATTAAAAGACGTTCATCAAGATTTAAACACTCTTGCAATCGCTAAAATTTATATTCAAATATATAATTATCTATATGGTGGTTATCGTGATTATTTATATGATGAATCATATGTGGATTATTTTAATAATGTTGAAGATTTAATTAAGATTACAATCGATATTCGTGATAAATCACAAACTGTTGAAGATGAAGAAACTGAATTAAATAAAATTCGTGATGAATTAGCTAATCATTCAGCTCAATATGATGTTGATTCAATTTATACTAGAGAAGAAATAGATAATATAAGTGAATCATTCTCAACATATTTATATGAAACATTATGTTTACCTTTTAAGGCTGAAGTTGATGACGATAGTTTATGTTATTCTACTTCTACTCAAAGCTATAATAGTGCATATTGGATTGCATTTAAATTCTCTCAAGGTGATGATAAATATGATGCTATTTACGATAAATCAACACTTGATGATGATTTATATGATAGTATAGCAGCTGATGAAGAATTAAAACTTTCTATTGAAGAATTATTAAAACAAGACAAATTAGTGGATACTAAAATTAGTAGTGCTTTAGAAGAAAGAACAAGTGAAGTTGAATTAAAATTATTTGATGAAGCATTAGAAATTTCTTATGCTAAAGATAATACTGATTATTCAAAAACTTATGGAAAAGCTCCAAATAAAAATGTTATTGCTACTTTAAAATATGACAAAAAAACTTGGAATTTAAATATTGTTGAAGATAATACTGACGAAAATGCTCTTTCTGGCGGTGTATATGACATATTAGAAAGACAAACTGGTGTTACTACTGCTATTGATATTTTAAGTAAAAAAGTTGTTAAACAAACAAATGCATATGCAGAAACAGAAAAAGATATTCAAAATTACAAAGATACAATCGAATATGTTTTAGCTGCATTTACAAACGATTATTATTCATCAAGTGGTTACTCTGCTTCTTTAGGTAAATATAATTTTATGATGCTTTATTTCCATTCAGTTGATATAAATTATATAGTAAATGAAATTTATCGTGTTAATGGTGCTGCTGCTAAGATTTTAACAAATTATAATTCAGATATTCTATTGAATTTCTTTAAAACTTACTCAGATAATATTTACAATAACTATTTTTCAATTTCAGGTCAAAGATTCGTTGTTTATCTTGATGCAAATGATGATGGTGAAAAAGATGATGTTAGTGAATGGACAGAAGCTCAAAAGAATTTAGCTCAAGAATTAATTTATAAAGTGTACAATGAAGTTGCTTCTACTACTGGTGCTCACTCTGATGCATTAAGTACTATTGTTACAGAAATAAATGAATCAGCTCGTGCTAAATTTGAAAATAATCCTATTGCGCCAGAAAATAAATGGGCTGAATATCGTAAAGCTGGTTTAAATGTTGAATTAGAAGATGTAGAAGCTACAAATGATACAACATCATTAGATTTTGCATTAAAACAAAGATTATTAGATATTTATAATTCACCAAAATTTGCAATTAACAACACTACTCCTACTGAATATATGGAAGATTTACAAGATAGTGAAACAGAAATTCTTCAAACTAAAGATGGTTACAACTTATTACTAATTACTTCTGCTGATTTCCAAACATCTGCAGAATTCAAAGAAGAAGACGATAAATTAGGCGTATTTAAAAATTTATCTGTATACTATAATGAAGAATACCACAATATTGGTGATATTTATAATGATGGTAAATTATTAACTGTTGAACAAATTCGTTTATATGTATTAGAATATATTACAAATTCAACTTCTAACTTAACTCCTTCTGCTATTTCATCTGCAATTGAAAGTTTCTTAGCTCCTGTTGTAACAAGATATACAAGTGATGAAACTCAAAGAGATATTATCATTTATTTAATTGAAACAAAAGCTGGAAAAATAACATTTACAGGTGATAATGCTGAACGTTATGAAAAAATAGTAGAAATTAATCATAAAACTGCTGATGATTATATTTCAATTTATTTTGAAGAAGATACTACTAACACATTAAAGACATATGAAAATTGGTGGACTGATATTCAAAATATAGTTGCTGATATTCTATTACAGGAAGGAGAAAATAAATAATGAAAAAGATTAATAAATTATTATTCTTAAGTAGTGCTGGATTATTAGCTCTTTCAATTGCTTCATGTTCTAAAAAAGAAGCAAGAAATGTTGAAGTTCCTATGGGAAACATTGATACTTCTCTTATAATAGCACAAAATGATGACTATCAATTAAAAAATGATTTATTCTATACTAGACTTCGTTATAAGGGATATAATACAGTATTAAATGAAATTAAAAAAGCATTATATGCTGAAGAATATTCTTTTGTAAAATCTGAAATTAATTTATCTGATTCCAAAGTTACAGATTCTGAACAAGAATTATTTAATTCATTTGCTAGTGAAGTATTTGGTGCTTCAACAAAAACTGCTATGGATAAACTTAGTGATGAAGATAAAGAAACATCAATTCAAAAAATAATTGATACATATAGTAATAAAGGCATTAGCTTAACTAAAACAGATTGTTTAAGCTATTCATTTGATGGTGAAAAAATCAAATTTAGTAGTATACCAGAAGATATTATTAATACTAAATTAGTATCAATCGCTGAAAACAATGCTACTAAAAAGGCATTAGAAAAAATTGTTGATTCTGAAAAAATATTAGATGATGATGAAAAAGAAGTTACTAATAGTAATTATATTTCAGAAAAAAATTATTCTAGTAAATACGATTCAACATATAAAACATATGGTACATATCGTGCTATAATCATTCAATTTAATAATTTAAATGAAGCACGTAATGTAATTTCTAAGGTTGAAGAAAAAATGGGTGTATCATTAAATGATGCAAACGCTGATGATATTGCATTAGATTTCTATGTTAACTTATATAATTTATATTACAATTATAGAACTCCATTAAATTTAGAAAATCCTTTTGAGAACAATAGTGAAGATTCTAAAACTGTATTTGTTGTAAATAAGGATAAAAATGAATTATCAGAAATGTCTTCTTCTATTTCTAATTTAGTTACTACTACATTAGAAGAAGATAACTCTTATATAAAACAACCTTTTAATCAAGATTCAAAGTATGTAATGATTTACAGAGGTCATACAGAATTTGATTTAAATAAAAAGTATAATATTACTCCATACAATGAACAAATAGAATGGAATGATTTAAAAGCTCATGAAACTGCATTTGCTGAAGTTAAAAATGAAGTCAGAGAAGATTTAATTGATTCTAAAATATCTTCATATACTACTACTGTTTTAACAGATAGAATTGAGTCAGCAGATATTGAAATTTATGATCCATATATGGAATATCAATTTGAAAATTCTTATACAGATATCTATGATACAATTTCTTCTAAGGATTTTAATAATTCTTTAATGTTTAAGGTTACTTATAATAATAAGACTACAGAATATTCTGTAGAAGATTTCTATAAGGATCAATCTAAAACAAGTATTGTTGAAATTGTTGTTGAATTTTTCAAACTTGAATATGTGTATGAATTTAAAGATATTTTAATGGATTCAGATGATATAAGTGATATTGAAGAAGAACTTAATAAGGCTATTAAAGCATTTAAAAACAATGAAAATAGCGCTTATCCTTCTTCTTTAGGTCTTAATACATTCTTACTTGGTTCTTATGGATATGATAATAAAGAAGATGTATTAAAATATAATAAATTAGCTTCAAGCTCATTATTAAATTCTTATTTAAGTCAAAGTGTATTTGATGAATGGGCTTTAAACGATGAAAATCATGGAATTGACACTTCTAAATTAAATATCTTACAAAATATTTTAAATTCAGGAAATGATAATTATTCTAATTTATTCTCAATTAATATCGACCACATTTTAATCTTTATTGATGATGATGGTGATGGTAGTCCAGATGATCCTAAAGATTTTTTAAAGAATTTTAATGATGAAAAAAAGAAAGAATTTAATGATGCATTATTAGATCTTGCTAAAGCTATTTATGAAGAAGCTACTTGTGAAGAACTAACAAAATCAAATTCAACTTTAGATATATTGAAATATATTGTTGGAGCATATAATCGTAACGAAACTTTATTCTCATCTAAAGATTCAAATGGTAATCCAACAAAAACTTGGGCTGATTATAAAAAATTTAATTTCTTACTAACTGCTGAATCATTATCTTCAAGTGGAGATACTACTCAAAGTAATGTAAGTAATTATGTTGAAGAATTCGGAAATTATGTTAAAGATCTTTATAAAAAAGCTGTTGAAAATGATTTAAAGATAGATGATAAGAAATCTACATTCTATTTTACTGAAAGTTTAAATAAGAGTCCTTCTAAAATAGAAGATTTGTGTGCAACTGAATTTGGTTATCATATGATTGTTGTTAATAGTTATACTACTCCTTCTACAACAAAAAGTACTGAATCTTCTGATACATATGGATATTATAAGAATATTGAAATTCTAATCAATGAAAAAGATTCAGACACAACTGAAGATAATATATATGTAGTAGTTGAGAATACTTATAATGATGAAGAAAATAAAGCAACAATGAATCAATTATTTGTATATTATGTACAAAAACAAAAGAGCATTACTTCTTCTTTAGATTCATCATTAAGAGAAGTATTAAGTTCAATGTTTGATGATGCTATAACACGCTATACCTCAACATCATTCCAAAACTACCTATTATTTAACGAATTAAATATTACTTCTTCTAATGAAACATTAGTAAAACAATTAAGTAATTATAAAGATTATTTAAAGAGAACTTCTCAAGAATATAAAACTGATGATGATTTTGAAGATTGGTATGGTAGCGATATTGATTGGTCTAGACCTTATTCAAACTAAAAAAATAAGTCTGCAAAATGCAGACTTTTAATTTAACTAAAAATTAGCCTTTAAAACGCATTTGATATTGCTATGTAGTTTTTATACATAATCAATGTTAAAATCAAAAATAGAGGCGTTTAAAAGCAAAATAAAACAAAAAAAGGAGTTA
>CAYTVE010000021.1:0-27325 GCA_964441815.1 uncultured Anaeroplasmataceae bacterium
ATTAAGACATTTTCCTGGAATAACACTTAAGACATTATCACAGAATAATCATACTGGTGAACTATAAAGATTTTTTCTTAATTGTCTTAATAATAAATATATGATAAAATATATTTGAGGTTAGAATATGAAAACATTATTAATAGGCGTTAATGCAAAATATATCCATCCTAATTTAGCAATAAGATTATTAAAGAAAAATACAAGTTATGATGTAGATATTAAAGAATTTAATATTAAAGATAATTATCTAGATATAGTTAATTATATTAGAATAAATAATTATACAGTTGTAGGATTTTCTTGTTATATATGGAATATCGAATTCATCAAAAATATATTAAATGAATTAAAAAATGATACTATTATAACAATATTAGGTGGACCTGAAGTTAGTTACAATGCAAATTATTATTTGAATAACGATTTATGTGATTATGTTATAAAAAATGAAGGTGAAGAAGCTTTTAATCTTCTTCTTTCTTACTTAGATAATAAAAATCAGTTAGATATTGTTCCAAATTTATATCACAAAAATGGATTTACATATGATAAAATTGTTGATTTAGATAAAACTAAAATGGCATATGATTTATATGATGATGTTCAAAATAAAATTATATATATCGAAACATCTAGAGGTTGTCCATATCATTGTGGATATTGTATGGCTAGTTTAGATAATAAAGTAAGATTTTTCAATATTGAAGAAATTAAATATCAAATAAAGAATCTACAAGATAGAGGAGCTAAAGTATTTAAATTCTTAGATAGAACTTTTAATGCTAATAAAAAGAATTTTATTAATTTAATTGATTTTATTATTAGTACTTCTAATGATAATCAATCATATCAATTTGAAATAACAGGAGATTTATTATCTACTGAAATAATTGATTATATAAATAATAATGCACCTAAAAATTTATTTAGATTTGAAATTGGAATACAATCTACTAATATTAAGACTAATTTATCTGTTGGTCGTATTCAAAATAATCAAAAATTATTCGATAATATTAAAAGAATTCAGGATGCATCAATTATTGATTTACATTTAGATTTAATTGCTGGACTTCCTTATGAAGATTACAAAAGTTTTGAAAATACTTTTAATGAAGTATTAGCTTTAAAACCAAAAGAGTTACAATTAGGCTTCTTAAAGCTTCTCCATGGTACTTCATTATATAATGAAGCTAATAAATATAATTATGTTTGGGATGATTTAGCTCCTTACGAGGTTATAGAAAATGATTTTTTAACTAAAGAAGATATAAAACATATCCATTATGCAGAAGATTCGTTTGATCATTATTATAATAATGGAATTATGCCAAATACTATGAGTATAATATTGGATAATGAAATAAATCCATTTAAATTTTTTCATGATTTGGGTATGTTAAATTTCAAGCATAAAGGATTAGAACATTTATTTAAAACAATTGATGATTTTGTTAAAAATAAAGAGTATTATAATAATTTTCATAAAAATATCATATTAGATTATTTGAATTATTTTAATTTAAAACCAAAAGCATGGTGGTATGAAGTTTTAAATCCAAAAGAGAAAAACAATATACTAAGATACTTAATTGATAACAATTATATCAATGAAAAAATAATTGATTTATATAAATATAGTATATTAGTCAATTTAGATAAATGTTATATAATTGGATTATATAAACCAAATAATAAAAAAATCTATGTAATAGATAAATAATTTTGTAAAAAGTATATATTTTTGTATACTTTTTTTATTTATAATAAAAAACCTCTCATAAGAGGTTATTTAAATAATCCATAAAAAGTATTAGGTACTTTAGCATTAATTGTTATTACTTCTTTAGTAATAGGATGCTTAAACTCCAACATAGATGCATGTAAACCTAATCTTTTTAAAGGATTTTTATTATATCCATATTTTTCATCCCCAACAATAGGATGACCAAGCTCATGCATATGAACTCTAATTTGATTTTTTCTACCAGTTTGAAGATTAACTTTTACTAAGGAATACTCTAGACTTTCTTTTAATACTTCATATTCAGTTATAGCTTTTTGACCATTAGGATTATTTGTAGAATGAACCAAATTATTTGTATTTTCCGTTAAAAATGATTTAATAGTTTTTTTCTTTTCTTCTAAGTGTCCTTCTACTACTGCAAAATATTCTCTTTTAGATACATAATCATTCCAGTTTAATTTAAGCATTGAATGTATTTTAACATTTTTAGCAAATACTAATACACCAGATGTTTCTTTATCTATTCTATGCAATATAAATGGTCTTAATTCTTTATTCTTTTGTTGTAAATATTCTAAAACATAATTAAAAGCACATTCTCGTTCATTTTCACTTTCAACTGACAATAAACCATTAGGTTTATTTATTGCAATAAAATCTTTATCTTCATAAACAATATCTATTGTATAAAATTTTCTTTTTTCTTTATTTTTTCTAATATTATTATCATTATTAATAACAGGTTTTTTAGATATTTTTATTTCATCATCTTTTGCAAGCATTAAATTATATTGTGTAACTACACTTCCATTAACTAATACTTGATGATTAGATAATAATTTTTTTACATTATTTCTTGAAGTATTACATTTATTTAATAAAAAAGTAAGTAATTCATCACTTCTATTTACTTTATAGAAAGCTGTTATAATAATTTTTTCTTCTTTTTCAATTTTTTTCATAATTTAACTCCAAATTCAAATTATTTTTATATGTATTTACAACTAAAATAATATTAATTATAAATACAATACCTTCAGTTATTAGCATAGTAAACCATATGTTATCAAACGAAGATAATGGTAAAATAAATAACAATGGCATTGATATAATTATACCTCTTAAAATAGATACAATAAAAGCATAATGTGCTTTAAGAATTGATTGAAAATAATAAGTAGAAAATATATTAAATCCCATAAATAAAAAACTAATAAAGTATTTTCTTTCAATAGAATTACATAATTTTAAAGTCAATGAATCTTTATCAACACTAATAAATAATTTTAATATTTGCGTTGGAAATAATTCTAGTAATAAAACTACCGAAAAAGATACTATAAAAGCTGTTATAATACCATATTTTAAGAATTTATTTACTCTTTTAATTTTATTTGCTCCAAAATTAGCTGAAATTAACGGTTGTGAAGCTTGTCCTATAGCATAACATAATGATTGTACTAGCGCAACAATATTACATATAACTCCATATATAGCAAGTATTGCAGTTTGTTTTTCTAACGAATTATATTTAACAATTTGATTATTAAATAAAATTGTTAAAGCACCCATTGCAATATCCAAAATAAATGAAGGGATTCCTATTTTAATTATTTGAAATGAATATTTTTTGAAATTATGAATTTTATCAATTTTAAATTGTCTTTTAGTAGAGAAAAAATGACTACACAATATAATAAACCCGACTATTTGACCTATCATAGTTGCAAGACCTGCACCATATATTCCCATTTTAAATCCAAATACTAATGTAATATCCAAAATAATATTTACTATGCCACCAGAAATAACTGATATAGTGGCCTTAAGTGGTGCATTATCATTTCTAATAAAACACGTAAAATATTGACCTAATAAAAATACTGGCAAAGAAATTTTTAACCAAAAAGTGTATTGTTTTGCATAATTAAATATATCAATAGATTTAGCACCAAAAAAAATTAATAATTGATCTTCAAAAATATTTATTAAAATCCATAAAATACCAGTAGTAATTAAAACTAAAACTAGACTTATTGTATAAAATACATTAGAATCATTATCTTTTTTACCTCTTCTATCAGTCATTAGTGTAGCTCCACCAATTCCAAATAATAAACCACAACTAAAAATAATAGTCCATAAAGGCATAACAACAGCAAGTGCTGCAGTACCGACTTCCCCTTCAAATTGTCCTACACATAATGCATCAACCAATGAATATATACTCATTACAATTGCACTTCCAAAAGAAGCAAATAAATATTTTATAAATAAATTAATTTCTTTTTTTTCAGTTAAAACCATATTAATCACCTATCTTATTATAAAGAGCATAAACTGTTATATCTTTGTTAAAATCAAATATATTAAAAGATTTGCCATCAAAATATGAAATTAATTCCCCATTATATGAATAACCAACAGCATTATATCCATCTTTTTTAGGTAAAATTCCTAATGTAAAATTTTCTTTATTTTTTACATCAATTACTTTTTCATAGTCGTAAGCCCCAACTATAGTAATGGTATAAGATAAACAAATAAGATTAAAGTCGTAATCATAACTATTTATTATTTTCCAATTTCTACTTGAATTTTCATAATTTAAAATGAAATTACTACCGCATAAATTAAATGCATCCTCACCAATATATCTAACATTACCAGGTAAAGTTAAATTAAACAAATTTACACATCCATAAAAAGCTTTTTTACCTATTTTATATAAATCAGGTAATTTATCATAAATCAAATGTGCTTCTGTTCCTGAAGAAACTTTTTCTAATGATCTACAGTACATAAATGCTTCATCACCTATATATAATAATTTTTCAGGCAAAATAATACTTTTTATATCACTTTCTTTAAATGCTTTTGGTGCAATTCCAACAACATTATTACCTTTATATTTTTCATAAACTTCCACTTCATCAACAGAAAAACAAAAAGGAAAAATTAAACCTGTTATTCCAGTACAAATTATTTCATTGTCATTATAATGAAATGAAATTTTATTATTAGAATTTATCTTATTATATTCTTTTACAGACATATAAGACAGTTTAGGAATAGATCCTATTAACCCAAATCCAATCATTATTCCAATTATAAAAACTGATAACATTGTAATAATTATTCTTTTTTTTATTTTAGAATTACTTAAAATTTTATTTATTTTAATGTTAAATTTATTAATTATTTTATCATAGTTATATACTGAAGATTTATTATTATGTAATAATACTATATTTTCTTTTGTTTTTTTATAAATATTATTTAATTTTTTGTTTTTTTTAGGACTTAAATCATTTTTATTTATATTATTATAAATTTCTTCTACTTTATTTATTACAATTCTTTTTTCTTTTGCAATACCAATATTTTTCTCACATTCTTTAATTATAGGCATTTTAATTAATAAAAGTTTTTTAAATACTTTAGCATAATTATCATAATCTTTTAAATTAAAACTTTTAATATATAAAATAATTCCCTTATAATCATCTAACCCTAAATAATGATACTTATCTAACTCATCAAACAAAACAATATAAAAATCTTTAATAGTATTATTTTCGGTTTCTAATTGTATTTTTATTACTTCTTTTATTTTTAATAAATCAGAATTATTCATTATTGCTTTCCTCTAAATCATTTAATAATGCTTCTACAATTTTCAAATTTTCAGTAGATTCAATATTAGTATCTAGATTTGAATTTTTATATATTACAAGAGTTGTTGATACATTATTTGCAAGAAACATTATAGGCAATAAAAGTACATAAAAAATCATTAATAAAATATCAAAAAATATAATTATACATCCACCAACATAATTTGATACAATGACATTCAGTGCAAAACATAATATTAAGTATACAATTAATATATATAATAATGATAACAAGAAAATTATTAAATTAATAAAAAATAATTTACCAGTAATACCTTTAGTTAATTTAAATGATTCCTTTAAAGTATCTGATACATTAAGTTCTATATTATCATTTATAATTATTGGTAAAGGTAATAATCTAATATTAACATAAATCGTAACACATGTTAAACCAATAGAAAATAATATAGATGTAAATATAATCAATGAATTATTTATATTAGTTACAGATTGAGTAAATATAACAGAAAATAATAATTCTAAACAAAAACACATTAATAATATAATAAGTAATACACCAGAAATTATAAATATTGAAATAAGAAGAATAAATAAAAATTTAGAATATTTTTTTGATTTTTCGACATTATCGAAAGAATCAAATATATTAACATCTCTTTCATTAATTATCATTTTATTTATTTTATGATTAGCTAGTGAAAAAATCGGATATGCAAATATGCATAAAGAACTTAAGATATAAGCCATCATAAATATCATATATTTAAAATAATTCTTTTTTTTCTTTACAATCCCATTAAATGATAAACTAAACCCTTTTTTTACATAAGACCAACTATTATTTTCCATTTTTTCTTCTCCTTTTGATATAATAAATATACTACAAAAATAAAGTAAAGTAAAGGGCTACAATTTGTAGCCACTCTAAAGTATTATTGATTTGCAAATTGACTATTATATAAGTCGCAATAAAAACCTTTTTTAGCAAGTAATTCTTGATGATTACCTTGCTCAATAATATTACCATCCTTTAAAACAAGAATAATATCTGAATTTTTTATAGTAGATAATCTGTGAGCTATAACAAAACTTGTTCTACCAGCAGTTAATTTGTCCATAGCTTTTTGAATTAATTCTTCTGTTCTAGTATCAACACTTGATGTAGCTTCATCTAATATTAACATTGGTGCATCTTCAATCATAGCACGAGCTATTGTTAAAAGTTGTTTTTGTCCGGCTGATATATTTGCAGTTTCATCAAATACATAATCTAATCCACCCGGAAGTGAATTAACAAAATGATCCATATGACAAGCTTTCAAACATTTCATAATATGTTCATCAGTTGCTTCTTGATTACCATATTTTAAATTATCTCTTAATGTTCCTTCAAATAACCATGTATCTTGTAGAACCATACCAAATAATGAAGCAACATTACTTCTAGATATATCTTGGGTAGACACATTATCTATTTTAATAGTTCCTGAATTCACTTCATAAAAACGCATTAAAAGATTTACTAAAGTAGTTTTACCAGCTCCTGTAGGACCTACAATAGCTACTTTCATACCACTTTTTACATTACAATTAAAATTAAATATGATTTGTTTATTTTCATTGTAACCAAAATCAACATTTTTAAATTCTACATTACCTTTTACTACTTCTTTTGTCAATACTAAACTAGTTTCTTCTTTTGATAATTCTTTTTCTTCTAAGAATTCAAATACTCTTTCACTAGCAGCAGCACAAGATTGTAATACATTTGCAATTTGACCAATAGTTTGAAGTGGTTGATTAGCCATTCTAGAATATTGAATAAATACCTGAATAAATTCAACTCCTGCAAGACCACTTACTACTAAAATACCACCCAAAAAACATATAGTAATATAACTTAAATTACCAATAAATCCCATTATAGGCATCATTAAACCAGAAGTAAATTGACTTTTCCAAGCGCTGTTTCTTAAATTTTTATTATATTCTTCAAAATCTTTATACGTAATTTCTTCTTGGTTATAAGCAAGAATTACCTGATGACCTGAATATGCTTCTTCTATGTGGCCATTTAAATCACCTAATGATTTTTGTTGAGCTTTAAAGAACTTTTGAGAATATTTTACTGTTGTTATTAAACACACCATTGAAAGCGGAATAGTTACAAGTGATATTAGTGTCATTTGCCAAGAAATTGTAAACATCATGACAAATACACCAATTAATAATATTACAGATGAAAATGTGTTAACTAAGCTTTGATTTAAATTTTGACTAATACTATCAACATCATTAGTAACACGAGAAAGTAAATCTCCATATGCAGTACTATCAAAATATTTTAATGGAACTTTATTAATTTTTATAGAAATATCTTTTCTAAGTCTATACGAAATTTTTTGAGTAACACCTGTTAAAATAAAGGATGCTAAATAATTACCTAAAGCTGCAAATGAATATATACAAATAAGTATAATTCCTATTTTAGTAATATAATTAAAATCTATAGCTAATCCAGCAACTTTATTTTGACATTCTTTAGTAATTTCAGCTAATAATTTAGGACCAAATAAAGAACCTAATGCACCTAAAATAGATAATAAAATTGCAAGTATTATCCATACCAAATAACGTTTTAAATAAGGAATAAGGTTTCCAAGACCTTTTTTCATACTTTTAGGTTTAGAATGAATTTGTTGTCTAGGCATATTAGATCTCCTCCTTTGACAATTGTGAATAAGCTATCTCTTGATATACATCACAATTCTTTATTAATTGTTCGTGAGTTCCAGAACCTACAATTTTACCTTCCTCTAATACTAATATTAGATCAGCATCCATAATTGTTCCAATTCTTTGGGCAACAATTATTTTTGTAGGATTATAATCTAATGATTTTAAATTATCTCTTAACGTCTTATCTGTTTTAAAATCAAGTGCTGAGAAAGAATCATCAAATACAATAATTTCGGGTTTTTTTATTAATGCTCTTGCAATAGATAATCTTTGTTTTTGTCCACCAGAAAAATTTGATCCACCTTGAGCTACCTTATAATTTAAACCATCACTGTTTTTGAAAACAAAATCATCTGCCAAAGCTAATTTTAATGCTTCGTTCATTTCTTCTTCAGTAGCATCCTTTTTACCATATCTTAAATTAGAAGCAATAGTACCTTTAAACAATAATGCCTTTTGATTAATAAAACCAATTTTATCTCTTAAAACACCCATATCATAGTCTTTAACATTAACACCATCAACTATAACTTCACCGCTAGTGGCATCAAAAAATCTTGAAATTAAATTTATTAATGATGTTTTTCCACTACCAGTAGATCCGATTATAGCTACTGTATCACCTTTATTAGCTTTAAATGATATATTAGATAATACACTTTCATTTGTATTAGGATAACTAAAAGAAACATTCTTATATTCAATTTCACCTTTTAAATTAGTTAAGGGAATTGGATTTTCTGGATTTGAAAGACTTGGTTTGACATCTAGGATTTCTCTTACACGTCTTGCAGATACTAAACCTCTAGGAATCATAATGAATATCATTATTAACTGCATAAATGCAATAACAATCATCATTGTTATTTGTTGGAAACCAAATACACTACCTAGCATTAATGGATTTTCATCTATCAAGTAAGCTCCAACCCATAGTATAGCTAAACTTGTTCCATTCATGATTAACATCATACCAGGAGACATAATATTCATAACTCTATTTACAAAAATCTGTGTATTAGAAACCTCTAAATTAACATCATTAAATTTATTTTCTTGATATTCTTCTGCACAATTAGCCCTTACTACTCTAATACCTGTTAAATTTTCTCTTGTAACTAAATTTAATTTATCAGTAAGTTCTTGCATTTTCTTAAATTTAGGTAAAACTATTATAAATATAGAAATAACTAATATCACTAAGGCAATAACAGAAATTACCACTATTAAACTTAATGATGAACTAGTTTGAAAATTTCCAGCCTTTATAATACCCAATATAGCAGTTGTAGGAGCCGCGATTGCCATTCTTAGCACCATAACAACAACCATTTGAATTTGTGTTATATCATTAGTTGTTCTTGTGATTAAAGATGCAGTAGAAAATTTGTCAATTTCACTAATAGAAAATTTTTGAATATGTTTATAAACTTCCATACGCAAATTATGTGAAAAACTAGATGCAACTCTAGCAGCTAAAAAACATACTGTAATTGAACAAACTAAAGAAATTCCGGCAAACCCAAACATCTCCAACCCATTTTTGATAATACCATTTTGACATTCTTCTCTTAAAGCATCGGTCATTATATTCTTATCTATTGCTGCAGAAGCTAAACTTGCATAATTTAATATATTAGTAAGTCTAGTTGGAAGTTCTAAATCAGAATAAACTTGTAAAATAACAAGACCAATAATTAAAATACAAAATAAAATAGATACTTTACTTAAATTCTTCAATAATTTTATCATTGTCTTCCTCCAAATATTTTAATGTTTGATCTAATATTATATTTAAATGTTCTACTTCCTCACCTAAATAATTTATAAAATCATTTTTTCTTTTTTCTTGAAAATGAAATAATTTTTCTAAATTATTATTAGTTTCATCACTCATAATATAATATTTAATTCTATGATCATTTTCATCTAAATACTTTAAAATCATCCCTTTTGATTCTAAATCATTTAGTTTATGCATTACTGCTGAAATTGATATATCAAATAACTTTGCAAGAACAGATGCTTGCACATTATTATTCTTCTTCGTTGAAAAATAAATATAATTTAAAATATCAAATTCCATCTTTGTTATCCCATAATCATTAAGCAATTTTAAATGATTAGAAATAAATTTCTTTTTAATCAACCTTAATTTTAAGGAAATTTCATTATTTTTCATAATTCTCACCCATAAAAAAACTTTACTAAATAAAGTTTATCTAGTAAAGTATTATACTCTTTTTTTAAAATATTACAAGTGTTTTTAAATATTTTCTAAATTTTCAGTCTCAGAAATATTAATATTTAGTTTTTTATTTCTTCTATTTGTGATTTGTTCAAAAATTACATAAATGGTAAAACTAATAAACATTAAAAAATAATATGTTATAAAACGCCATAATAACAATCCTGATGTTGCCATAGATGAACTTAAAGTTGGAATAATGGTAATAAATAAACTTCTAAATGCAAATTCAATTCCACCAGTAGCACCTGGTGTTGGAATATAGCATGTCATTGCAATAGAGAATGTAGTCATTGCAATTATTACAAATAACTGTTCTGCTTTTACATCAATGCCGAGAGATAATAAAATAAAAAATGGAATTATATAATAACAAATAATACCAATAAGTTTAAATATAACACAAATGAAAAATTTTAATTTTTGTGAAAATAATGATTTAAAAGTTTTTTGAGCGCCTTCACAATATTCATCAAATGCTGATACATATTTAACTAATTTTCCTTTAAAAATTTTTAAATTCAAAATCCATCCAACACATTTTGTTAATAATCTTCTAATCGTTTTAGAAATACCTACCGAACAAAATAACAAAAATATTAAAATATTAATAACAAGACCAACAATAATCATTATTTTTAAATACAATGAGTTATTTGTTAATTCATTAAAAAAGAATAATGAACTAAAACATAATATAATTATTGATATTTGTGAAATAACAAAATTCATCAATATTATTCCTGTAGCTTTATGTAAACTTACACCTATTTTTTTATATGCATAAACTTGAAAAGGTTGTCCACCAGAAGAAAATGGAGTTATTCCATTAAAAAAATATTCAATAGATCCTATCATTAAAGAATCTTTAAAATTAACATTTTCTTCATCTTTACTTCTTCCTAATATATACAATGACAATGGATAAAAAAACATATATAGAAATAGAAATAAAAAAGCAATTAATAGATAATTTACTTTTATATTTTTCAATACTTCACCAATATCTTTTATATCGTTCATTGAAAAAATAACAATAATTACAACTATTGAAAATAATAAAAATAATAATAATTTAGGAAGTATTTTTTTTATATTTTGTTTCATAAATACCTCCATTTTTATTTATCATATTTTTTTATAAACGCAATTCCAATTGGATGAGGCCCAGTATGTACTGCAATAGTCGCTCCTATTTGATCAAACAATTCAATTTTATGTTTAAATATATCTTCAAATTTCTTAGCTAAATCTAATCCTTCTTCATAAGAATAACCATATCCAACTTCTATCAAATAATCATCAATATTTAAATTATGTTTATGTAAAACAGATTTAAATTTATCTAATATTTTCATAATAGCTCGTTTTCTTGATAATGCTAAACCACCAAATTGAATTTCTCCTTCTTTACCAATGATAAGAGGAGTCACTTTCAAGAAATTTCCAACTACAGTAGTTAGTTTACCAATTCTTCCACCTTGTTCTAAATAAGATAAACCATTTATAGTAAAATAACAACGGCCTGTTTCTTTTATTTCATTAGCTTTAATAATTATTTCATCTAAAGAAAGTCCATTTTGTTTCATTCTTATTATCTCTCTAATTAATAATCCTTGTGGACAAGATAACATAGTGGAATCAATTATTTCTATTCTTGCATCACTATGTTCTTCTAAAAACATATCTTTAGCCATTAAAGCTGAATTTAATGACCCACTAAATTTTTTTGAAATAGTAATACACAATATATCTTTATTTTCATCATGAGCCTCTTGAAAAAATTTATGATAATCATCAACTGTTGGCATTGATGTTTTGGGAAAAACATCAGGATTATCAATTAATTTTTGATAGAAATCAACTGATGTAAAATCTATACCTTCTTTTAAATATTTATGTTCATCAAATGCTACATAAAAAGGAACAACTTTAATTCCTAATTTAAGTACATCTTTTTTTGATATATCGCATGCACCATCTGATATTATTTCAAAATCTTTCATTTTCAGACCTCCTAACTCAATTAATTATAGCACAATAATAATTTATTTAAAAGAAAATATTATCATTGAAATATAATATCAACATTATTTAATGAATTTAAATAAGGATCATTTAATAATTCGATATTTGAAATATATATTTTATTTAAATTATTACATTTATAAAAACTATTATTATATACTAAATTACAACTTGCTGGAATAGTTATAAAATTAATATTTGTATATGCAAAAGCATAACTACCTATTGATATGGTATTATTTAAATTTATAATTTCTAAATTACTACATCCCATAAATGTTCCACCTAGAATATCACATAAATTTAGATTTATTTTATTTAGACTGCTACAATTTTCAAATGCATTTCTTCCAATTATTTCAACATTATCTAAATTAATTTCTAATAAATTATGACAATCCAAAAAAGCTAATCTTTCAATTTCAACTATATTATTACCTAATTTAACTTTTTTTAAATCAGATTTGTTCATAAAAGTTCTTGAATTTATTTTTTTTACTGGTTTATCATTTATAGTATCTGCTATTTCATAAAAACTAGAATTTCCATAAACCTTTGATACACAATAACAGTCTAATTCTTTATCATAGCTATATTTTATTCTTGGTATTGTAAAAAAGCATATTAAAAATATAATTATTGTTAATATTATAATTGATAGAACTAAAATTGTAACATGCTTTTTTTTCATTATTATTCACCTACTTATATTGCAATTCATAAAGATTATAATATAATCCTTTTTTTGCAAGTAATTCTTGATGATTACCCATTTCCATTATCTTGCCTTTGTGTAAAACTATAATGTTATCAGCATGTTGAACAGTTGATAATCTATGCGCTACAATTAGCATTGTTCCCACATTCATCATTTTTTCTAAGGAATCTTGAATTAAAACTTCAGTTTCAGTATCTATGTTAGCTGTTGCTTCATCTAATATCATAATATTTGGTTTATGAAGTATTGTTCTCGCAAAACTCAATAATTGTCTTTGTCCTGAAGAAAAATTATTTCCTCTTTCTAATACTTCATAGTCATATGTTTTATCTAATTTTTCAATAAAATTAGAAGCATTAACATATTTACAAGCTTCAACTATCTGTTCATTAGTAAAACTATCATCACGCATAGTAATATTAGATTTAATAGTACCACTAAATAAAAATACATCTTGAAGCATTTGTCCTATATGTTTTCTTAAACTTTCAATTTTTATATTATTAATGTTTATTCCATCAATTCTAATTTCACCTTTTTGAATCTCATAATTTCTAACTATTAAAGCTAATATTGTAGTTTTCCCAGCTCCTGTTGCTCCAACAAATGCTACAGTTTGGTTGGGCTCAATGGTAAATGTTACATCTTTTAAAATCCAATTTCCTTCATTATATGCAAACCACACATGATCAAATTCTATTTTACCTTTTATTTCGTTTAATTCAATTGAATCTTCTTTATCTAAAATTAATTCTTTCATATCTAATATTTCGAATATTCTTTCAGATGAAGCAAAAGCAGATTGAAGTTGATTAAATTGATCAGCTAATTGTTGAATAGGATTAAAGAATTGACCATTATATTGATAAAATTTAACCAGATTTTTTGATGATAAACTACCATTTAAAACCATAAAAAAACCAGTAGATAAAATAATTATTTGACAACTAACAAATAAAACATATATCGCAGGTCTAAAAATACCGAAAATTAATACTTCTTTAATACTATTTTTCTTTAGTTCAAGGTTCTTTTTTCTAAATTCCGATAATTTTTTATCTTCTTGATTAAATATTTGAGTAATTTTCATACCACTTAAATTTTCAGATAAAAAAGCATTAATGTTAGATACAGAACCGCGAACTTTACGATATTGTTTTCTGGATACTTTATTAAATACAAAAGTAATAAGAATTAGTATTGGGATAACACATAAAACATATAATGTTATGAGTGGTGAAATTAACACCATCATTATAAATACAAATACAATAGTCAAAAAATATCTAATTAAATTGATAATAACATTGGTAAATAATTCATTAACCATATTTACATCAGATGTGACTCTTGTAACTAATTTACCAACTGGTGTAGCGTTAATTTGAGCAATAGCTAAACCTTCTATTTTTATAAAAACATCTCTTCTTATATTTGTAACTATTTTTTGACCAGCTTTTTGTAGCATCATTGAATTAAAATAATTTAAAAATGCTGCCAAAATTATAACACAAGCATATATACATACTAATATTATAACAAACTTCATTTTTTGAGAATTTGAATAGTCTAGATTATTTAAAATACCTACTAATTCACCTTCTAGATAAGCAGGAAGCAAATCAACTATTACTAATAAAATAGTAAATAATAGTGATAAAAACAAAGAAACTCTAACTGGTTTTGCATAATTCATCAATCTTTTAAATATTTCTTTATCTTTATATGCTTTAATATTTTTATTATCATCAAAACGTTCCATTACATATCACCTCCACTAATTGCTTCTTCTAAGGATTGAAGGCGAACCATTTCTTGATATTCACTACAGATATTTAATAGTTGTTCATGAGTACCTATTCCTACTACTTTGCCTTCTTCCATAACAACAATAAAATCAAGGTTTTGAACAGTAGATATACGGTGAGCAATCATTATGGTAGTTTGATCTTTTCTTAATTCTTTTAAGTTTTTTAATATTGTCTCTTCTGTTTTAGTATCAACTGCTGAAACTGAATCATCAAAAATTAATATGGCAGGATTTTTTACTATTGCTCTTGCAATACTAACTCTTTGTTTTTGACCACCCGAAAGTGTTACACCACGTTCTCCTAGAACAGTATTATATTTTTCTTGAAATTCAATAATATTATTATGAACATCAGCAAGCTTAGAAGCTTTAATAATATCTTCTTCATCTATAGTTTCATATGCAAAAGCTATGTTATTAGAAATGGTATCACTAAATAAGAAATTATCTTGAGGTACATAACCAATTCCATCTCTAACAATCTTATAAGGTAAATGCATTATATCAACATCATCTATGAATATTTGATTTTCTTTTAAATTATAAGTTCTAAGAAGTAAATCAACAATAGTAGTTTTACCGCAACCTGTCCTACCTATAATACCTACCATCTTACCTTTAGGAATAGTAAATGATATGTTATCAAGAACTTGATTTGAACCATCAGGATATTTGAAACACAAATTTCTAAATTCAATTTTACCTTCAATTTTATTAATATCTACCACTTCATCATCAACAATATCTACTTTTTCATCTAAAAATTCATCTATTCTTGATAAAGAAGCTTTAGCTTGAGCTCTCATATTTATAAGTTGAGCAACAGCCATAAAAGGCCATATAACCGCATCAAAATAACCAATAAATTCAAGCATTTTACCTGTTGAAAATTCTTCATTATTAAAGCCATTTATAACAAAATAACTTCCTCCAGCAAATAAAACAACAAATATTGATGATATAATTGCAGTCAATAATACATTCAATAAAGTTGAAAATTTGGCAAAATCAATATTTTTATTTCTATTATCTTCATTTATTTTATCAAAATGTCTTATTTCATGAACTTCTTTAACAAAAGCTTTTACTACTGCAATACCACTAAAATTTTCTTGGGTAAAATCGCTTAAATTCTCATAAGCTTGTTGTCTTGCTTTAAATTTTTTTTCCATTATTCTTCCAACTAATACTGATACAACGGCTATTAAACTTAAAGGAATAATGCTAAAACATGCTAATATCCAGTTGTTCATAAACATTTTAATTAATGCCATACTTCCCAAAAATATAGCATCAACCGTCATTACAGTACCACTTGCAAATGATTGCCTAATAACTTGTAAGTCATTAGTATATAAAGCCATTAAAGCACCAGTTTTATGGTGTTTATAATACGCTGTTGAAAGTAAAAGAGAATGGCTAAACATATCATCTCTAATATCAGATTCAATTCTAGCTCCAACTCCAAAAATACAATATCTCCATGTAAATCTACCAGCAAACATTAATGCTGCTATAATACCTAATTCAATCATTAATTTTTTAATATTATCAGGATTATTAAATAATGAATTAGGATCATTTTTAGCTACGTCACCGATTCCATCAATTACTTGTCCATAAATATTTGGTATTTCTAATTGAACCCAGTTCACAACTAAAAGAGCTAATATACCAAATAGAAAAAATAAAAAATATTTTAAATAATATTTATTTATGTGTTTTCCAAATATCATCTTTTTTCCTCCATTTTTCTAATAACTGCTTCATATCATAAGGAATATCTTTTTTTATATACATTTCCTTTTTAGTTATGGGATGAATAAAGTCTAATTCATATGAATGTAGCATTGGTCTTAATTCACTTTTTCCACCATATAATGTATCACCAATTAAAGGATGACCTATATAGCTTAAATGAACTCTTATTTGGTGCGTTCTTCCAGTTTCTAATTTAACTTTAACAAGACTATATCTCCCAAATTCTTCTAAAACTTCATAATGTGTTATAGCACTTTTACCAGTTTTAGAAACTCTTTTTCTTTGATTATGATGTCTATCTTCACCAATTGGTGCATTAATAGTACCAATTTTTTCTTTAAATACACCTGATGTTAAACATAAATAAACTCTACTTAATTCATGTGTTGAAATCATTTTATCTATACTTGCAAGACTTAGACTATCTTTCGTAAATATTAAAATGCCTGTAGTATCTAAATCTAATCTATGTGCATATTTTATAGATAAATCTATATTATTATTTTTATAATAATTACTGACAATATTACACATTGTACCATTTTTATTTTTATCATCAGGATGAACTAAAATATTTTTAGGCTTATTAACAATCAATAAATAATCATCTTCATAAATTATGTCTAGTTTTTTATTATCTGGATAAAAATCTCTTTTTTCATTATATTCAATTTCAATATAATCATTAGGTAATAATATATAATTTCTTGATTTAGTTTCACCATTTACATATATATTTTTTTCATTAAATATAAAATGTATTTTCGTTTTACCTAAATTATAACTTTCTAAATATTCTAATAAAGTCTTACCTATATGTTCATTTAATATATCATATCTAATTTTCATATATATATTTAGTTTCAATTAATCCTATTATACCATTGTGTTTTATTAAACTATATGGTTTAGCTTTTTTGATAATTGAAATAATATCTCCTTTCTTTAAACTTAAGAAAGTATTACTACCATCAAAGCAATAGTATTTATTTCCATTTTTAGTTATGAATTCTTCATTAACCCACAACAAATCTTGACTATCTATTGGTTTAATCAAATAGAAGTCTAAATCTTTTGCTATTATGTCAACTTCATTTTTACCAAATTGAATATTATATGAATTTTGAGGTTTTTCATAATAAATATCTTCTCTTATTTCATATTTAGGATAGTGATCTAAAGCAAAATATGAAAAAGACATATCATTTATATTATTTAATACAACAACATTAATTTGTCCACCTTTAACTACATTATTTCCACCATCTATAGAAATTATATTCTTCTTTTTATCAAATATCGGATTAACACAAGTTACATCAGACATATAATTTCTCGTTGGATAATGACCAACAATCATAGTTAAAGGTTGTGATTGTGATATGTTTAAAAAATTATCAAATTTTAATACTCTAATTGAATCAAGCGGAATATCATTTATATCTAATATACCTCCATGAACTAACACTATTTTATCATTTATAAATATAACATCAGGTAAATTATCTATAAATTCATAATAATTCGAATAATTTTTAAACACTAAATTAATAAAATTATCAACATCCATATCTCTTTTTAATTCATAATTTAATTTATATGCAATATCATTGATAATAGACTTTTTTCTATCTAATGCAAAGTATAAAAATTTTTCTTTATCAAGAGGTGGTAAAATAAATCTAAATATTTCATCACAATTACCAGCCATAAAAAAAACATTATCTAATTTATTTAATTCAATAATATAATCCATCATAGCTATATTATCTAAAAAATCACCCTTCTCAATCATGTCACCAATAACAAATAGATAATCATCTTGATTAAATCTAACTTCATCTAAAGCTTTTTTAAACAAATTAACATCTCCATGAATATCACTAAGAAATATTAGTCTTTTATTTTCATTAATATTTATTTTTTTTATAATAGTCTTTTTATTCTTGTTCATTGTGACTTCTCCTTTCATTTAAGGAATATATACAACCACAATAATCTTGTCTATATAAATTATATTCTAAAGAAAGTTTAATAGATTTTTTATATCCTTCATCCTTTTTAAAATCTGAGTATAAAAAATTTATATCATATTTTTTCTCTAGAAAATATCCTATTTCATTAATCCATTTTGCAAGTTTATATGGAGAAATAGATAAAGTAGTAGTAAAATAATCAAATCCTAATTCCTTAGCTTTTTTTGCAGTTTTTTCTAATCTAAGTTCATAACATTTATAGCATCTTATACTTTTTTCACCGAGATTTTCTAAATTTTTAACTGCAGCGTAATAATCAGAAGCACAGTATTCATCATATATGACATCTATATTTTCATCTATTTCTTTACAAAATTTAATTTGTTCATTAAGTCTCGCTTTATATTCTTCATAAGGATAAATATTATCATTTGAATAATATATAGTTATATTAAAATACTTTTTCAAAAACAATAAAGTATGAGAAGAACAAGGAGCACAACAACTATGTAATAATAAATTTTTTTTAGAATCTAAATTATTTAAAAATGTTAATAAATCTTTATAATTATTTATCATTTATTGTACCTCCTTTTGACATTCTTTATTATTATATAATAAAAGTTGAATTTTAACAATAAAACATTATTTTTTCATTTATTATAAAAAAATATAACATCATATTTTCAATATGATGTTATAAATTTATTTAAATATTTATAATATATGAATATTAGAATCGTGATAGCAATAGTATTAAAATTTAGATATGCCATTTGATATTGATTCAACAACATAATTATTTGAATGATTATGAGAATTATTAAAATCAATAGTTAGAGTTGTCTCATAAGAATTGAAACCTTGACTTTCAATTGTTACATGAGTATAGGTATTTTCATAACCAAAGTGACAATAAATTTCATCATTATCATAATCATAATCG
The DNA here is from genome assembly GCA_964441815.1 of uncultured Anaeroplasmataceae bacterium. Lineage (GTDB taxonomy): Bacteria > Bacillota_I > Bacilli_A > Acholeplasmatales > Anaeroplasmataceae > Pelethenecus. The sequence continues at coordinate 19,618 of CAYTVE010000021.1, forward strand.
TACGCAATAACAACATGCTTTTCTTTATCATTACCTATTGAAATTAATTTTGAATTCAATGAAAAATTTTGTAGTTGGAAAGTATCAATTAAATATTTCTCATTATTCATTTCAAGAACATCATTATAATTTTCTTTTAGAACATCTTTTCTAATTCCAAAAGAATTTCTTCTTTTAATCATATCGTAGCCAGTTCCAATAAAATTAATATCATACAGTTCAGAGGAATAATATTATCATCTAAAAATGTATCATAATATGATAATAATATACCTATAGCAACATAACCACAACTACCTTTGTAATTAACACTAAAATTTTTTGTTAAATTATCAAAATACGATGTGATAGTATTGTGGTATGTTATCATATTTGATTCACATCCCGTTTCATTGTCTAATGCATTTGTCAAATATGAATTATGATTTTCTTCGGATAAAACATTGAATTAAAATTCATTAGCAAAGACATTTTAGAATTAATTAAAGAAAACCAAAATAAAACTTAATAATGCAAAGGTGAATATTTTTTACATTCAACTCACTCTAATCTTATAATTTTTAAAATAATCCCTTTCAAATATATTTTACTACAAAATTATAGTAATTTAAATAATATATTATTTTTACTTTTTAGCTTTAATTAAAAAAATTTTCATGAAATTAAATTAGATGAATTATATGTTTTTAAAATTAAATTAAGTTAGCTTCCATCACTCTTATAAAATTTTTGTATGCAACTTTTTCTATTTCTTCTTTTGTAAATCCTTCATCAGCCATTGTCTTAAATAGTTCAGGCATTTTCGATGCATTAGATAAGTCTATATTAGGGTTTATACCATCAAAATCGGTTCCAATAGCTACTACATCAATGCTTGCAATAGTTTTGATATGCTTTATATGTTTTATGACATTAGGAATTGTACTTTCTCCATCTGTTTCACTTAGAAATTCAGCACAAAAATTCATGCCCATTACTCCACCATTATGCTCCAGATCAACAATCATCTCATCAGATAAATTTCTAGTATGATTACAAATATATCTCGAATTAGAATGGCTTGCTACAATTGGTTTAGTTGAATATTTTAAACAATCGTAAAATCCTTTATCTGACAAATGTGACACATCAATTATTATACCTAATTCATTCATTTTTTTTATCATATTAATACCAAATGGTGTAAGTCCATTAATTATATTTGGAGTTTTATAATCATTATTTTTAAAATTAGGATATCCAATTCCGTTTTCATAATTCCAATTTAAGCAAATCATTCTAACACCTAAACGATAAAATACATTTAATAAATCTAAATCATTATTAATAACTGAGCCTTCTTCTAATGTTAATAATGCTGAAATTTTATTATTCATTTTATTTTTATAGAAGTCATTTAAATTGTATATTGGTTTAATAATGTCACTATTTAATTCTAACTCTTGATAATAATAATCTATATATTTTAAACAATCAATAAGAGGATTATTAGTTCTTTTTAAATTCACAAATATTGCAAAACATTGTAATAAATTATTACCATTTATTAAATTATTTAAATTAATTTGATTTATATCATCATTCAAATGTTTATTTTGAAATTTTAAAAGTGTTATCGTATCACAATGTAAATCAATATATTTCATTTAATCACCCTCATTAATAAGATATTGCTTAATTTCACATATAAACATTGTATGCATATCACCGTTAGGATAATACATATCAATTATATCTTGTGAAACATTATTTAAATCTATTTGATATATTTTTTTCATTTTAAAACAATATCTTGATTCTTTGATATAAGCACCATCAAAATCCGGGTCATAAGTATAATGAAGATTAGCATTAACAATTTTATTTTCAGTTTTACCACTATGTGTACCTATATATAAAACACTATCTTTATACTCATCATTTAAAAATGATAATGTAACACTATTACTTCTTTCTAAAAATGAATATGTATATCTAGATTTTCTTACAAAAAGATAGCATACATCTTTTCCCCACAATACTCCAAAACCACCCCAAGATACAGTTAGAGAATTAAAACCTGTACTTTTATCTCCTGAAGTTAATATTGCATTTCTGTTTTTAAGTTCAAAAAAAATATTTTCTTTATAGTTATTATTAGATTTTTTTAACATTTTTACTACCCCAATTGAATAATTATTACAAATGATATTAAATTATTTATTAAATGAAATAACCATGATGCATAAATATTTTTATCATTTGCATGATATATACCACATAATATTAAACCACTAGATAAATAAGGAATACATAATAATAATTTATCTAGAGTATTATATCCATCTTCCATAAATGTTGTTAACATATGTGGAAGCGTAAATATTATTACTGAAACTAAATAAGAAATAATTATATGTTTTTTATTTAAAAATTCAAATATAGCTTTTCTATATATTAATTCTTCTACAATAGGTGCAAAGACTACTACTGCAAAAAACATCATAACAGCTCCACCATTTTTTATTAATATTTCTATACTATTTTGATTAACTGAAGAATTATTGATTATATTAGAGATTAATATTTCAATAAGATATGTTATTAAATAACCTAAAATAATAGTTAAAGGAATAAGCCATAAATATTTTTTATAATTTTGTTTTAATTTCTTAGCATCTTCTATTAGATAATTTCTCATGTAAAAACAAACAACTATAAATAATAATAAATACATGAAAAAATTCCCAAAAGAATTACAGAAAACATATATTTTTTTTTCTATTTCTGTGAAATTATTAATATCAGTTGTAGATATAACTTCAAGAAGATGTGTTCCATCAAAATTTAAATTATTAATTTTATTATATACATTTGCAGCAATAATTATAATAATACTTCCACCAAAAATACTTAAGAAAAAATAAGCAATAACAGCAACAATCTTATTAGGTTCTAAAAAAGGATTTTTCGCTTCCATCTAATTCACCTCTTGCTTCAATTATACAATAAAATAATAAATAAAACTATAATTATTTCTTAGGTTTAAAGAAAATAGCTATTGATACAGATAATAATATTGTAAATGCAATACCTGCAGATGTTTTATCATAAATTCCTGTAAAAATACCAATAAATCCAAACTCTTTTGATTTAGCCAATGATGCAGAAACTAAATTATGACCGAAATTAGTTATAGGTAAAATAGCTCCTGCACCTGCAATATTAATCAATTTTTCATAAAAATTATTATAATCTAATAGTGTTCCTAAAATTACAAATATAACTGTTATATGACCATTAGTAAGTTTAAAAATATCTTTAATTAATTCAGCAATAGAACAAATAAAACCACCTATTATAAAAGCATAAAAATAAATCATTTTGCACCTTCCAAACATATAATATGTGCTATTGCTGGAATACTATTTTTTTGATTAATCATTGTCGGATTCATTAACGCACCTGTAGCACATAAAAGTACTTTTCTATAATAACCAGATTCTAATTTATCTTTAATATAAGTTAATAAAACAGCTGCAGATGTACCTGGCCCACTACCACCTGCTAAGACATTTTGTTTTCTTATGTTATATAATATCAAACCACAATCATTATAATTATAAATACTACCATATTCATCTTTTAAAGCTTTTAAAACTATTTCATATCCATATTTAGATAAGTCACCTGTTAAAATTAAATCATAATCATAGGGTGTAGTTTTAGTATTTTTAAAATGACTATATAAAGATTCTAGCGCTGCAGGAGCCATTGCTCTCCCAAAATCACAAGAATTTGTAAATCCTATATCAATTACTTTACCTATTGTAAATTCAGTTAATTTAATTTTACTTCTTTTTTTACTTAATAAAGCGGAAGCACCTATTGTTGAGGTGAAAGTTTGAGTTATTTCTTTCATACCACCATATTCAGTTGGATTTCTAAACTGTCTTTCAGCTGTTTGATTATAACTTGAAGTAAATATTAAAACATTATTAATTTCATTTCTAGATAATAATAAACCGGCAACACCTAATCCTAAAGCAATAGTTGAACATGCAGAATATATTCCAATAAGACTTATAGGAAGACATCTAAAAGTATAGTTTGTAATTGCAAGTTGATTAGAAAGTTCTCCTCCTATTGCAATATTAATGTCTTTTATATCAATATTTTCTTTTTCTAGTAAAATATCTATAGTTTTTCTTAATAATAATATTTCACTATTTTCAAAACAATTTGATTTACATTCATCAATTAAATCAAAATAGTTTTTTAATGGACCTTCTCCTTCTAATTTTCCAGCAACTACAGAACTATTATTTAAATAAATATTATCAAATTTAAAAGTCATATAAGTACCTCAAAAAAATATCTAATAATTGATACTAAGATAGCTGAAAAAGTACCTAATACTAATACACTTCCAGCAAGTTTTAAAGTGTTAGCGCCAATTCCTAAAATTAGTCCTTCCTTATGATATTCCATAGCTGCAGAAACTGCTGAATTTGCAAACCCACTTATAGGAATTACAAGTCCTGCTTTAGCTATTTGGCCTAAATTATCATAAATACCCAATAAAGTTAAAATACCTGTTATAAATATAATAGAGAGAGTCATAAATAAAGATGAATCATTTTTATTAAAGTTTAAAATATGATTATAAAAGTCAAAAAAAAGTTGGCCAATTATAGAAATCAAACCACTAAATAGAAATGATAACACATAATTCTTTAACATTTCTTTATAATTTCTATTTTGTTTAACCAACCTTAAATAATAATTTCTCGTTTTTTCCATAATTATCACCATTATTATTATCTCAAATTATGAAAAAGTTATTAATAATTACCATTTTTTACTAAAAATAATTTTTGTCCCTTTACCTACAGTACTTTCGACTACAAATGAATCACAAAACATTTCCATGATTGTAAAACCTAATCCACTTCGTTCTTCTTCTTTTTTTGTTGAATATAAAGGTTCTCTTGCTTTTTTTATATCTTCAATCCCTTTACCATAATCTATAACTTCACAACATACATTTATATCATCAACAATAACATTTAATTCAATATATTTATCTTCTTTATTATCATAACCATGAACAATAGAATTTGTAATTGCTTCACTTAATACAGTTTTTAATTCATTTAAAAAAGTTATCGTTGGATTATTTTCAATTATGAATGCACTTACGGCATTTCTTATTATACTTATATTTTGTCTTTTTGAAATGAATTTCATTTTGATTTCATTATACATGATTTTCTCCTTAATTTGATAATGTTTTAATAACTACTTCTTCTGATTCTCTTATTTTACATATTTTGGCTAATCCTGATATAAAAATAATTCTATCTACTTTTGGATTAATATTAGTGATTATTATTTCTCCATCTTTTTTTTGTAATTGGTGGTATCTTCCAATAATGAATCCAATACCTGATGAATCTAAAAAATTTAATTCTTGAAGATTCAATAACAAATATTTAATATTATAATTATCAATATAATTAGAAATCCTAATTCTCAAATCTGATACACTTACATCATCTAAATCTCCCTTTAATCTTAATATCAAGATATCTTTTTTTACATAAACACCTACATTTAATCCCATATAATCACCCAGCTGATATTATAAAATAAGTTGAATGAATAAAGAAGTATTTCGACAAAAATAGAAAATAAAATCGTATGACAAAAAAAGACATGAAAAAATCTAGTACATATATGTACTAGATTAAGCGCATTAAAACTTACGCTTTAAAATGAAAATTACATTCGTTACAATAATATCCGTTTCTTTTCATAAACCATTTTTTACAATGCCAATAGTATGTTTTGTTTTTTAATTTCATTATTATAGTAATTCACCAATCAAAACATATTAAAATGAATAGAAGAATAGTCCATTTAAAAAATGCATATATTAACCAAAAAATTCCAAACAATAAGAAAAACAAAATACCAAAATGTCTTCCTTTTGATTCTAATAAACAATTTGTACTATTACATTTAGGACATTTTATATAAACCATAAACAATTCATCTCTTTCTATAAGAGATTATACCCCCAAGCTTTTTGCCAATAAAAAAAACCTTATTTTGATATATTAATCTAAAATAAGGTATAAACTATTAATATTTTTTGGCTATATCCCTTGCAACCCATACACCATTAGCTCCAGCTTGAGCTAATCCTCTTGTAATACCTGCACCATCACCACCAACATATAAACCTTTTATTTTTGTTTCAAATTTATCATTTGTTAATGGTCTAGCAGAATAGAATTTTGCCTCTACGCCATAAAATAACGTATGTTCGTTAGCAATACCAGGAGTTACATGATCTAAGGCTTCTATCATTTCAATGATTGATTTCATCGTATTATATGGCAATACCAAGCCTAAATCACCTGGAACAGCTTCTTTAAGTGTAGGTCTTACAAATCCTTCTTCTAATCTTTTTTGAGTTGTTCTTCTACCTTTACAAATATCGCCATATCTTTGTACTATTACCGAACCACAACTTAATTGATTTGCAAGTCTTGAGACCTCATGTGCATATTCATTAGGCTTATCAAAAGGTTCTGAAAATTTATGAGAAACAAGTAAAGCAAAATTAGTATTTTTACTACCTAATTTTGGGTCAGCATAAGCGTGACCATTAGCTAATATTGTACCACTATGATTTTCAACCACAACATGGCCACTAGGATTAGAACAAAAGGTTCTTACTACAGTACCTGTTGAAGCTCTAAAAATAAATTTACCTTCATATAAGTTTTGATTTATTTCTTCCATGACAACATCGTTAGTTTCAACTCTAACTCCAATATCTACTTGATTATGTGTTAGTCCAATATTATGAGATTCACATAAAGACTGTAACCATGTAGAACCATCTCTACCAACAGCTAAAAATACATTATTACAACTATATTCTTCTTTTTTTGTTTTTATACCTTTGACTATCTCATTTTCAATAATTACATCAACAACTTCTGTTTCATATTCCATATCTATCCATTGTTTAAGATCATCAAAAATTTTAGCCATGATTTTTAAATTATTTTCTGTACCTAAGTGTCTAACTTTAGCTCTAAGAAGTTTCAATCCAACTGCATATCCTCTTTTTTCTATTTCTCTAACCTTATCAGTTGTTGGATCTGTTATATTTTTAGGAGCACCATATTTAAGATTAATACTGTCTACGTAACTAATTAATTCTTCGACAAGTTTTGGTTCTAGATAATCAGTCATCCATCCACCAAATTCACTTGTAATATTAAACTTACCATCTGAATAAGCTCCAGCACCACCAAATCCATTTGTTATAGAACAAGCTGGATGACAACCAAAATGACCGTCCTTATCTTTTGGACATTTAGAAATTTTATGTTGTAAAACCGGACAATTTCTATGATATATATCATGCCCTTTATCTATTAATAATACTTTTAATTGTTTATTCTGTTGATGTAGTTCATAAGCTGCAAATAATCCCGCAGGTCCTGCACCAACAATAATCACATCATAATTTTTCATAATATCACCTTTTAATCCAAAAATTTCTTATATTTTAAAAACACCTAATATATTCTATCACAAAAAGTGAAAAAAACAATCAAAATAGTTCATTTTTCTTTCTAGTTTTTTTTATCAAACCTGTATTTAGGATTCACCCCTAATTTTGGGTTGTTAAAAAATAAAAAACCAC
>CAYTVE010000022.1:0-27099 GCA_964441815.1 uncultured Anaeroplasmataceae bacterium
TACTACAAAGTCTACAATTACCCCTATAGTGTCTACTTTATTAATAGCACAACACTTTTTATTTTTTCATATAAGGGGGGGGACACATTCCCCTTTATAATCCCCTTTGCTTGGGAACTAATCAAAAGTTAATTAATAGGATTTTATCAAAACTTAATTATAATTTTTTTAAAAAAATATAAAAAAGACTTGAAATTATAATAAAATAGCTGTATAATAGAACGGCTTATGGAATTAAGCATATTAGCTGTGAAGTGGGAGGTTGTCGACACACTGAAGAGCGTTGTCATTACAATGTGCCGGGTTTTCCCATAGAGCAAGTCTATACAAAGATTATAGGCGAAAGGAGTTTAAAAAAATGGCAAAATCAAAAATTAGAATTCGTTTAAAATCTTATGATCACAGATTATTAGATTTATCAGCAAGCAAAATTGTTGATAGCGTAAAGAAGACAGGTTCAAAGGTAAATGGTCCAGTACCACTACCAACTGAAAAAGAAATCTTTACTATTTTACGTTCACCACACGTTAATAAAGATTCTCGTGAACAATTTGAACGTAGAACTCATAAGAGATTAATCGAAATTGTGGATCCAACTCCACAAACAATTGATGCTTTAATGCATATTGATTTACCTTCTGGTATCGATATCATCTTAAAGTAATTAGAAAAATAAAAAAGAAAAGAGGAAAATTTCAATGGCTAAGGGAATCTTAGGAAGAAAATTGGGTATGACTCAAATTTTCGATGCAGCTGGAAATTTAATTCCAGTTACTATCATTGATGCTACTGCTAATGTTGTTTTACAACAAAAGACAGTTGAAAATGATGGATATGTAGCTGTTCAAGTTGGTTTCTGCGATAAGAGAGAAAGCTTATCTAATAAACCTGAACAGGGCCATGTTGCTAAGGCTAACACTGCTCCTAAGCGCTTCATAAGAGAATTCCGTTTCTCAGAAGCACAAGGGAATGAGTTACTATCTTACAATGTAGGCCAAGAAATTAAATGCGATATATTTGCAGCTGGAGATGTAGTAGACGTAACTGGTACATCAAAAGGTAAAGGATTTGCTGGTACAATCAAGCGTTATAATCATGCTCGTTTAAGAATGAGTCATGGTACGTCTGCTTGTCATCGTATCGTAGGTTCAATGGGTCCAATTAAAGGAAATATGAAAGGTAAGAAAATGCCTGGTCATATGGGACATGAAACTGTAACATTACAAAATTTAGTAATTGCTGCTGTTGATGCTGAAAGAGAATTGATTTTAGTTCGTGGTAATGTACCAGGACCTAAAAAAGGTTTAGTGGTTATCAAAACAGCTGTAAAAGCTAATTAGAAAGGAGATTTACTATGCCAACTATAGCATTATTAAATCAATCTGGAGAAAAGATAAAAAATTTAAAATTAAGTGAAGAAGTCTTCGGTATTGAACCAAATCGTCAAGTTATTTATGATGTTGTAAATGCTCAAAGAGCTGCTATGCGTCAAGGTACACATGATGTTAAGAATCGTAGCGAAGTTCGTGGTGGCGGTCGTAAACCTTGGAGACAAAAGGGTACAGGACGTGCTCGTCAAGGTTCAATTCGTGCTCCGCAATGGCGTGGTGGTGGAGTTGTATTTGGTCCAACACCTAGAAGTTATGCTTTTAAGTTAAATAAGAAAGTTAAACAATTGGGTTTAAAATCTGTTTTATCTTATAAAGTTCAAGAAGAAAAAATGGTTGCTGTTGATGCAATTAAGTTTGAAGAAATTAAAACTAAGAATTTTATTAATTTCTTAAATAATATTAAAGTTGAGGGTAAAGCAATTGTTGTTTGTACTCGTGAAGAATTAACAGAACAAGCTATCATGTCTGCAAGAAATCTTCCAAACGTATTCTTGACACCTGCTGACAATGCGAGTGTATATGAAATTTTATGTTATGATAAGATGGTTCTTACAGCTGGTGCAGTAGCTTATTTTGAGGAGGAATTGAAGTAATATGACAAAAGCATTTGATATTATTCAAGGTCCAATCATTACTGAAAAGACTATGCAATTAAAAGAACAATTCAACAAATATACTTTCAAGGTTGCAAAAACTGCAAACAAAATTGAAATTAAAAATGCTGTTGAAGAAATTTTTAAAGTAAAGGTTGAAAGCGTAAATACAATCAATGTATTACCTAAGCGTAAGAAAGTTGGGAAATATGAAGGATATGCTCCAGCATATAAGAAAGCAATTTGTAAATTAGCTAAGGATAATAAGATTGACGCCTTCGAAATCTAATTAGGAGGAAATTATTAACATGGCAGTTAGAAAATATAAGCCAACGTCTAATGGTAGACGTAATATGTCTGTATTAGTATTTGATGAAATTACAACAGACACTCCTGAAAAATCATTATTAGCACCTAAACATAAAAAAGGTGGACGTAACAATTCAGGAAAAATTACTGTTCGTCATCAAGGCGGCGGTAATAAACAAAAATATCGTATTATAGACTTTAAGAGAAATAAGGATGGTATTCCAGCAACAGTTAAAACTATTGAATACGATCCAAATAGAAGTGCAAATATCGCATTATTATCATATGCTGATGGTGAAAAGAGATATATCTTAGCACCTAAAGGTCTAAAAGTTGGAGATGTTCTTCAATCTGGTAGTGGTGTTGATATTAAAGCTGGAAATGCTTTAGTTATTAATGAAATTCCAGTAGGTAGTTTAATTCATAATATTGAATTACATCCAGGAAAGGGTGGACAAATTGCACGTAGTGCTGGTGTTTCTGCTCAAATCTTAGGACGTGTTGATAATTATGTATTAGTTCGTCTTGGAAGTGGAGAAGTTCGTAAGATTTTAGCTACTTGTAAGGCAACAATTGGTGAGGTTGGTAATGAATCTCATGAATTAGTAAGAATTGGTAAAGCAGGTAAGGCTCGTCATATGGGTTTACGCCCTGAAGTACGTGGTTCTGTTATGAACCCTAATGACCATCCACATGGTGGTGGTGAAGGTAAATGTCCAATTGGTCGTCCTACACCAGTTACTCCATGGGGTAAGCCAGCACTTGGTTTAAAAACTCGTAACAAGAAGAAAGCTTCTACTAAACTTATTGTACGTAGAAGAAACGACAAATAATAAGGAGGAAATATTATTATGGCTCGTTCAATTAAGAAGGGTCCTTTCTGTGACGATCATTTAATGAAAAAGATTGAAGCTCAAAAGGAAAATAGTGATAAAAAAGTAATTCAAACGTGGTCTCGTAGATCAACAATATTCCCTGCATTTATCGGTTTTACCATTGCAGTATATAACGGACGTGAACATGTTCCTGTTTATGTAACAGAAGATATGGTAGGTCACAAATTAGGTGAATTTGCTCCTACAAGAACTTACCACGGACATGGCGCTGATGATAAGAAAGCAAAGAAATAGTCTAAAGGAGAAGAATCAAGATGGAAGCAAAAGCAGTTGCTAATACAATTCGTATCACTCCACGTAAAGCTCGTCTAGTTGTAGATTTAATCCGTAATAAGGATGTAGCTGAAGCAAAGGCTATCTTAAAGCTAACAAATAAGCAAGCTTGTGAAGTGGTATTAAAAGTTTTAAATTCTGCGTGTGCAAATGCAGAACACAATTATAATATGGATTCTAGTAATCTATATGTTAAAACAGCATACGTTAATGACGGTCTTCGTATGAAGAGAATGTTACCTCGTGCTAAAGGTAGAGGAGACGTTATCATTAAAAGAACTTGTCATATTACAGTTATCGTAGCTGAAAAAGAAAGCAAGTAAGGAGGAAGTCACATGGGTCAAAAGGTAAGTCCTACTGGTTTACGCGTTGGTATTAACCGTGATTGGGATGCCGCATGGTATGCTGGAAAAAATGATGTTGCAAATCTATTAATCGAAGATTTAAAGATTCGTGAATATCTTAATGAAGTATATAAAAAGGCTTCAATCTCTCGCGTTATTATTGAACGTTTAAAGGGAAAAGAAAAAGATCGTGTTAAAATCACATTATACACTGGAAAACCTGGTGTTGTTATAGGTCACGAAGCTGAAACTAAAAACAAAGTTGTAAAAGAATTAGTTTTCATGACTAAAAAAGAAATTATATTAAATGTTGTTGAAATTAAGAAACCTGAATTAGATGCAACATTAGTAGCAAAATCAATTGCTGAGCAATTAGAAGCACGTGCTTCATTCCGCCGTGTTCAAAAGGTTGCAATTCAAAGAGCTTTAAAGGCTGGTGCAAAAGGTGCTAAGACATTAATTTCTGGTCGTTTAGGTGGAGCAGAAATGGCACGTAGTGAAGGTTATAATGAAGGTCAAGTTCCTTTACAAACTTTACGTGCTGATGTTGATTATGCTGTTGCAGAAGCACACACAACTTATGGTAAGTTAGGTGTTAAAGTTTGGATTTATAAAGGTGAAATTTTTGAAATGGCTCCAAGAAGCTTAAATGAAAAGAAACCTGCTCGTCCAGCTAAAACTGCTAAAAAGCCTGTTAATAAGGACAAAAGCTCTAAAGGAGGTAAATAATTATGTTAATACCTAAAAGAGTTAAATACCGTCGTCCTCATAGAGTTTATTATAAGGGTAGAAAAGCTAAGGGTGGTACAGAAATCGCGTTTGGTGAATTTGGTTTAGTAGCAACTGAGGGTTGTTGGTTAACAAATAATCAAATTGAGGCTGCTCGTATTGCAATCACTCGTCATATGAATCGTCAAGGACAAGTATGGATTAAAGTATTCCCTCATTTATCTAAGACTAAGAAGCCTCTAGCAGTACGTATGGGTTCTGGTAAAGGTTCTCCTGAAACTTGGGTAGCTGTTGTAAAAGAAGGATTAATTTTATTTGAGGTTGCAGGTGTTCCAGAAGATGTTGCACGTGAAGCTTTACGTTTAGCATCACACAAGCTACCTTGTTCAACTAAAATTGTAAAAAAAGTAGGTGACGAGCAATAATGAAAGCACAAGATATTCGTAAATTAACAAAAACTCAAATTGAAAATAAAATTGCTGATTTAAAAGAAGAATTATTCAATCTTAAGTTTCAAGCTGCTCTAGGAAATCTACAAAAGCCTGCTCGTATGAGCGAAGTAAAAAGAGATATTGCTAGATTAAAGACAATCTTAACTGAAGGTTCATATTCTTTAGAGGAAGCTCCTAAGAAGAAAACTCGTACTAAGAAAGCAGCAGAGCCTAGCAATCAAGCTGAATAGGAGGAGACAGTATGGAACGTAATAGTCGTAAATTTTTCACAGGAACAGTTGTTTCTGATAAAATGAATAAAACAATCGTTGTATCTGTTGATACTTTTGGTGTTGCAAAGCTTTATAATAAGCGTGTAAAGAAAACAAGTAAGTTTCATGTTCATGATGAGAACAATTCTGCAAAAGTTGGAGATGTTGTTCGTTTTATGGAAACAAGACCTTTATCTAAAACTGTATGTTATACATTAGTTGAAATAGTTAAGGTTAAGGAAACTATTTAATTCGGGTACTGAAAGGAGGCACTAACATGGTTCAACAAGAAACTAGATTAGCGGTAGCTGACAACAGCGGCGCTCGTGAATTATTAATTATTAAAGTATTAGGTGGAGCTTTACATAGATACGCTAACGTAGGTGATATTTGTGTTTGCTCTGTTAAGTCTGCAGCTCCTAATGGAACTGTAAAAAAAGGTGATGTAGTTAAGGCGGTTATAGTAAGAACTAAGGCTGGCTTAAGAAGAAATGATGGCTCATATATCAAATTCGATGAAAATGCAGCTGTTATTATTCGTGAGGATAAAACCCCACGTGGAACTCGTATTTTCGGACCAGTAGCTAGAGAATTACGCGATAAAGATTATATGAAGATCGTTTCTTTAGCACCCGAAGTACTATAAGGAGGAACTCATTAATGCAAATTAAAACTGGAGATACAGTAGTTGTCATTGCTGGTAAAGATAAATTTACAAAAGACAAAAAGGGTAATTTAGTTCCTACTACTGGTAAGGTAATTAAAGTTTATCCTAAAACTAACCGTGTAGTTGTTGGGGGTGTTAATAAAGTTACTAAACATCAAAAGCCAACACAAGCAAACCAAAATGGTGGTAAGATTGAATTTGAGGCTCCAATTGATGCATCAAATGTAATGTTATATGACCCTAAAGCAAATAAACCAACACGTGTTAGCATTAAAATTGATGAAAACGGAAAGAAAATCAGAGTGTCAAAGAAATCTGATTATGAATTTAAGTAGGAGGAATAAGAGATGAATCGTTTACAAGAAAAATATCTTAAGTCTGTTAAACCAGAGTTAGCTAAAAAATTCTCATACAAATCTTCTATGCAAATTCCTAAGGTTGAAAAAATCGTTATTAATATGGGTGTTGGAGATGCAGTTGCAAATTCTAAAGTATTAGATGATGCAGTTGAAGAATTAACACAAATCGCTGGTCAAAAACCAGTTGTTACTAAAGCAAAACATTCAATCGCTAACTTCAAATTACGTGAAGGTATGCCAATTGGTTGTAAAGTTACTCTAAGAGGAGAAAGAATGTATCAATTCTTGGATAAATTAGTTTCAATTGCTTTACCACGTGTACGTGATTTCCATGGTGTTAATGGCAATAGCTTTGATGGACGTGGTAATTACACATTAGGTGTTAAAGAACAATTAATTTTCCCAGAAATTAATTTCGATAAAATTAAGAAGGTTCGTGGTATGGATATCGTTATCGTTACTACAGCTAACACAGATGAGGAAGGCCGTACTTTATTACAATTAATGGGTATGCCTTTCAGAAAGTAAGAGAGGATATAATAGACTATGGCAAAAACATCAATGGTTGTTAAAAATCATAGAAAAGCAAAGTATAGTTCACGCGAATATACACGTTGCGAACGTTGTGGTCGTCCACACGCTGTAATCAGTAAGTTTAAGCTTTGTCGTATTTGTTTCCGTGAATTAGCTTACAAGGGACAAATTCCAGGCGTTAAAAAAGCAAGCTGGTAATTTTAAAATAAGGAGGATTAATTCGATTATGATGACAGATCCAATTGCGGATATGCTAACTCGCATAAGAAATGCAAATCAAATGCGTCATGAAACTGTTGTAGTTCCATCTTCAAAAACTAAAACAGCTATGTTATCTGTTTTAAAAAATGAAGGTTATATTGCGGATTTTAAAGTTTCAAAGGATGTTAAGAGTGTTACAACAATTACATTAAAATATACAGAGGATCACCAACGAGTTATTCGTGGGTTAAAGAGAATTTCTAAACCTAGTCTTCCTGTTTATACTACAGCTGAAGATTTACCTAGAGTATTAAACGGATTAGGTGTTGCAATTATCTCTACTTCTAACGGTGTAATGACTGATAAAGAAGCTCGTAAGCAAAAAATCGGTGGAGAAGTTTTAGCTTACGTTTGGTAAGAATATATAATAAAAATATGGAGGTGTTTTAAATGTCTCGTATTGGTAATAAGGCTATCACATTACCTGCAGGCGTTACAGTTGAAGTTAAAGAAAATAATTTTACTACTGTTAAAGGCCCTAAGGGTGAGTTAAGCTTTCAATTCAATAGTGAGCTAGAAATTGCTACAGAAGGTAGCGAATGTGTAGTTAAACGTCCAAATGATACAAAGACTATGAAAATGATGCATGGTACTACTCGTGCTTTATTAAATAATATGGTTGTTGGTGTATCAACTGGATTTTCTAAAACATTAGAAATTAACGGTGTAGGTTACCGTGCTCAATTACAAGGAAATAAGATTATAGTAAATGCTGGTTATTCTAATCCTGTAGAATTAGATATTCCTGAAGGAATTAAATTAGAATTACCTAAAAATACACAAATCATTGTTTCTGGTATTGATAAACAAAAAGTAGGACAATTTGCGGCTGAAATTCGTCAAATTCGTAAACCTGAACCTTATAAAGGAAAAGGTATTAAGTATTCTGATGAACATATTCGTCGTAAGGAAGGAAAAACTGCTAAGAAGTAGTAGAAAGGAGTATTAGTATATGATTAATAAGGTATCTAAAAATGTAAGCCGTCAAAAAAGACATTTACGTTTACGTCAAACATTATCTGGTACAACTTCAAGACCAAGATTAAATGTATTCCGTTCAAATAAGCAAATTTATGCACAAATAATTGATGATACTACAGGTAAAACATTATGCTGTGCTTCTTCACTTGAAAAAGAAGCAGGTGTTTCAAATGGTTCAAATGTAGATGCAGCAAATAAAGTTGGTACTTTAATTGCTAAACGTGCATTAGATTTAAAAATTGAGGCTGTAGTATTTGACCGTGGTGGATATTTATATCACGGACGTGTTAAGGCTTTAGCTGAAGCAGCAAGAGCTGCAGGATTAAAATTCTAAGGAGGATAAGACTTTATGCGTCAAGATAAGAAAGAACGTAAAGAAGTTGAACAACCAGAGTTCGAAGAACGTGTTGTTACTATTAACCGTGTAACTAAGGTTGTTAAAGGCGGTAGACGTTTCCGTTTCGCTGCATTAGTTGTAATCGGCGATAAGAATGGTCACGTTGGTTTTGGAACAGGTAAATCTCAAGAAGTTCCAGAAGCTATTAAGAAAGCCGTTGAAAATGCAAAAAAGAATATGATTACTGTTGCCACTGTAAAAACTACAATTCCTCACGAAGTAACTGGTGTTTTTGGAGCAGGTCGTGTTGTTTTAAGACCAGCTAGTGAAGGTACTGGAGTTATCGCTGGTGGTCCAGTTCGTGCCGTTGTTGAATTAGCCGGCATTAATGATATTTTATCTAAATCATTGGGTTCAGCTACACCTATTAATGTAGTTAGAGCTACAATAGAAGGGTTAAAGAGTTTAGAAACTGCTGAACAAGTCGCTGCAAGACGTGGTAAGACAGTTAAAGAAATTCTAGGGTAATCACTATGTATAAAATAACTTTAGTAAAAAGCTTAATCGGCCGTAAACCTAATCAAGTAGCTACTGCAAAAGCATTAGGTTTACATAGTATTGGTCAAACAGTTACAAAAGAGGAAAACGAAGCAATTCGCGGAATGATCGTTACCATTTCTCATATGGTAAAGGTTGTCCAAGAATAGGAGGTGCCAGAATATGTTAAATGAATTAAAACCTGTTGAAGGTGCAAGACATTCAAAGAAACGTTTAGGACGTGGAATTGGTAGTGGTCTTGGAAAAACAGCTGGTAAGGGTTCTAA
Organism: uncultured Anaeroplasmataceae bacterium; assembly: GCA_964441815.1. Taxonomy (GTDB): domain Bacteria; phylum Bacillota_I; class Bacilli_A; order Acholeplasmatales; family Anaeroplasmataceae; genus Pelethenecus. Next base: position 9,202 of record CAYTVE010000022.1, read on the forward strand.
AGGTCAAAATGCTCGTTCAGGTGGTGGAGTTCGTCCAGGCTTTGAAGGTGGTCAATTACCTTTATTCCAACGTTTACCAAAGATTGGCTTCCATAGTCATTCACATAAGTTCTATGCTATTGTTAATATAGAACAATTAAATTGCTTTGAAGATGGAGCTACAGTTGATGCTGAAAGCTTAATCAAGGCTGGATTAATTAAAGAAACACTTGATGGTGTTAAAGTTTTAGGTCAAGGAGAATTAACAAAAAAATTAACTGTTAAAGTTAATAAATTATCTAAATCAGCACAAGCAGCTATTGAAAATGCTGGTGGTTCTGTAGAGGTGATTTAGTTGTTAGAAAAGCTAAAGAAAATTTTAAGTAATAAAGATATTCTTCTTAAAATTATATTTACATTTGCAATTTTGCTAGTATTTAAGATTGGTACTTATGTTCCAATTCCATTAATTGCAACAACAAGCATTAGAGAGGTTATTTCTAATAACGACTTCTTGACGGTATTAAATGCCTTTTCGGGTGGAGGTTTATCAAACTTCTCTATTCTTGCATTAGGTATTTCACCCTACATTACTTCATCTATTATTGTTCAAATGCTTCAAATTTTAATTCCTAAATTAAAAGAATGGGGAGAACAAGGTGAAGTAGGTAAGGTAAAAATAGGACGTGTAACACGTTATGTTACTATTGGATTAGCATTAGTTCAAGCATTAGTTTTAATATTTGGACTTGGTGCACAACCAGAAAATGTTTTAATTGATTCATTAATTCAATATAAGGATTATTATTGGGCATTCTATTTATATATGGCAGTAGTTCTTACAGCTGGTTCTGCATTTACAATGTGGTTAGCAGATTTAATTACACGCCATGGTGTAGGAAATGGATCTTCGATGATAATTTCAGCAGGTATTATTTCTTCAATACCAGCTATGTTTACAACATTAGGCAATAAATATTTAGGTGCTAGTACATCTGGATTAAATGTATTCTTATATATATTAATTTTAGTGTTATATATTGGTATGATTTTGGCAGTAGTTTTCTTTGAAGGTGCTGTTAGAAAAATTCCAGTACAATATGCTAATCGTCAAGCTTCTCAAGGCTCTGATATTCCTGTTAAATTGAACAGTGCAAACGTAATTCCTGTTATTTTCGCCTCAACTATTTCAAGTATTCCACTTACAATAGTTGGTGTAATGGGATTGAATACAGATACTTCACAAGCTGCATTTTGGATAAATGAAGTATTTTCTAATACTAAGCCTATTGGGTGTACATTATATATTATTATGATTATATTTTTTAGTTTCTTCTATTCTTTTATGACAGTTGATCCAGATAAAATAAGTGATAATCTTGATAAACAAGGTGCTTATATTCCTGGTTATCGTCCTGGTGAAGACACTAAAATTCAATTATCAAGAATGCTATTTAGAATCACCTTGATTGGTGCAGCATATTTAGTATTCGTTGCATTAGTTCCAATTATTGTTTCATCAGTTTTTGGTTTCACTTCAAGTGAAGCAAGTGTTATAACAATTGGAGGAACTTCGTTAATTATTGTTGTTGGTGTAGCTATTGAGACATTCCGTCAAATTGAAACTGCATCTGAAACACAAGATTATAAAGGCTTCTTAGATTAAAAGGAGGATTTCTTTATGAAATTATTAATTATGGGAAGACCTGGTGCTGGAAAAGGCACTCAAGCAGCAAATATCAAGGAATATTATGGTATACCTCATATTTCTACAGGTGATATGTTTAGAGCTGCAATTAAAAATCAAACAAAACTTGGCTTAACAGCTAAAGAGTATATGGACAAAGGTGCATTAGTTCCTGATGAAGTAACTATTGGCATTGTTCAAGAAAGATTATTGGAAGACGATTGTAAAAAGGGATTCTTATTAGATGGTTTCCCTAGAACAATCGCTCAAGCAGAAAGTTTAGAAAAATTTCTAAACGATAATGAGATTGTTTTAGATGCTGTTTTAGATGTTGATGTTCCAGCAGAAATTCTTGTAAAAAGAATGGTTGGACGTCGCGTTTGTAAAGGTTGTGGTGCAACTTATCATGTCGAATTTAACGCTCCTAAAGTTGAAGGGGTTTGTGATGTTTGTGGTACAACATTAATTCAAAGGAATGATGATACACAAGCTACTGCAGAAAATCGTTTAAATGTTTATGATAAACAAACTGCACCATTACTTGAATTTTATAAAGAAAGAAATTTATTAAAAACAGTTAATGGCAATCAAGCATTAGATAAAGTTTTTGAGGATATAAAAGCTGTATTAGGTGCTTAAATATGATTGAAATCAAAAGCGAACGTGAAATAGCGTTATTAAAAGAGGCTGGAAGAATAGTTGCATTATGTCATGAGGAAATGGCTAAACAAGTTAGACCAGGAATTTCTACTAAGGAACTTAATGACATATGTGAAAATATAATTATTAAAAATGGTGCTACACCTTCTTTTAAAGGTTATAATGGCTTCCCCTCTGCTATTTGTGCATCCGTGAATGAAGTTGTTGTTCATGGAATTCCAAGTAAAAAGCAAATATTAAAAGATGGAGATATTATCGCAATCGATATTGGTGCTTGTTATAAAGGGTATCATGGAGATTCGGCATGGACTTATGCTGTTGGTAATATTAATTCTAAAGATAAGCTTTTAATGCAAGTGACTCACGATTCATTATTCAAGGGTCTTGAAATGGTTCGTGAGGGTGCACACTTAGGCGATGTAAGTGCTGCGATTGGTGATTATGCATCATCATTTGGATTTGGAGTTGTAGAAGAGTTTACAGGACATGGTGTTGGAAGAAATATTCATGAAGATCCACCAATCTTTAATTTTGGAAAACCGAATACAGGTCCAATTTTAAAGGAAGGTATGGTCTTAGCAATTGAACCAATGATAAATGCTGGGACAAAAAGAATAAGAATTCTTAGCGATGGCTGGACTACTATTACTAGTGACAAATCTAGAAGTGCACATTTTGAACATACTATAGTAGTGCGTAAAAATGGTTATGAAATCTTAACTACACTATAAAGGAGAATTATACAGTGGCAAAAAAAGACGACGTTATTGAAATGGAAGGTAAAGTACTAGAAGTACTACCTAATACACAATTTATTGTTAAACTTGAAAATGATCATCAAGTCTTAGCTCACGTTTCTGGTAAAATCCGCATGAATAACATACGCATCTTACCAGGGGACAAAGTTACGATTGAATTATCAACGTATGACTTAACACGTGGCAGAATAACTTACAGACATAAATAATATTGGAGGTATTTGAGATGAAAGTAAGACCATCAGTAAAACCAATTTGTGACAAATGCAAGGTTATTAAACGTAAAGGCCGTGTTATGGTTATTTGCGAAAACCCAAAGCATAAACAAAGACAAGGATAGAAAGTAGGAGGAACTAAAATATGGCACGTATTGCAGGAGTAGATATTCCAAGCGAAAAGCGTATCGTTATATCATTACAATACATTTATGGTATTGGTGAACCTACATCTAAAAAGATTTTAGCAGATGCAGGTGTATCTGAGGATATCCGTACAAAGGATTTAACAGAAGAGCAATTACAAGCTATTCGTACTCAGGTTGCAAAAATTAAAGTAGAAGGTGATCTTCGTAGAGAAGTTGCCTTAAATATTAAGCGTTTAATGGAAATTGGATGCTATAGAGGTATTCGTCATAGAAGAAACTTACCTGTTCGTGGACAAAACACTAGAAATAATGCACGTACTCGTAAAGGTCCAAAACATACTATTGCGAATAAAAAGAAATAATAAGGAGGAAATTTAATTATGGCACGTAAAGTTACTAAACGTCGTGTGAAAAGAAATTGCCCTACAGGTGTAGCTCATATTCATTCGACTTTCAATAATACGATTGTTACAATCACTGATCCAGATGGAAATGTTATTTCTTGGAGTAGTGCAGGTGCATTAGGCTTTAAGGGTAGTCGTAAATCAACTCCTTTTGCCGCACAAATGTGTAGTGAGGCAGCTGCAAAAGCTGCAGTAGATGCAGGTGTATCTAAAGTTGAAGTTTCAGTAAAGGGTCCAGGACAAGGACGTGAGGCTGCAATTCGTTCATTAACTGTAGCAGGATTAGAAATCACATCAATTACAGATGTTACTCCTGTTCCACATAATGGTTGCCGTCCACCAAAACGTCCAAGAGGATAAGATTTAGAAGTATTTTTAAATTCGTATAAAAATATAGGAGGCCCATTAATGAAAGATTTAAAATTCGAAAAACCTAGAACAAATATTGAAGAAATTGCTGATCAAGGTAATTATGGTAAATTCGTTGTATCACCTCTTGAAAGAGGATTTGGTATTACTCTTGGTAATGCACTTAGAAGAACATTATTATCTTCATTACCAGGTGCTGCATTTGTAAATGTTAAAATTGAAGGTGCAGAGCATGAATTTCAAAATGTTGATGGAGTTGTAGAAGATGTTATTACTATCATATTGAACTTAAAACGTGTTGTTTTGGCAGTTGATAGTGAAGATCCTAACTTTGAAACTGTTGTAGAAATCCATAAAGGAGAGGGCGAAGTTACTGCAGGTGATATCATTCACGGAAATGATGTAGTTATTGTTAATCCAGAACAACATATAGCTACTGTTTCTGCTGGTGGAGACCTACATATGTTCTTAACTATTCGCAGAGGAGTTGGTTATGTAAGCTCTGCAGTGAATAAAGAATATAATCAATCTGTTGGTGTGATATCTATCGATTCTATTTATACACCTATAGTAAATGTTACTTTTAATGTTGAAAAGACTCGTGTAGAAAATGTTAATGTAGCTTCATTTGATAAACTTGAAATTGAAGTTCAAACAAATGGCTCAATAACTGCAAAAGAAGCTTTAGCAATCGCTTCTAAAATGATGATGGAACATCTACAAGTTATTATTGAATTGAGTGAAAAAGCATCTGTTACAGAATACATGACTGAAACAGAAGATGATACTCAAAATCGTAAATTAGAAATGACTATCGATGAATTAGACCTATCAGTTCGTTCATATAACTGCTTAAAGCGTGCTGCTTTAAATACTGTTGCTGAACTTGCTGCTAAATCTGAAGAGGATATGATGAAAGTTCGTAACCTTGGTAGAAAGTCATTAAAAGAAATTAAAGAAAAGCTAGAAGCCTTAGGATTAGGCTTTAAGAAAGATTAATCGTAAGGAGGACATAAAAATGGCATATAGTAGATTACGTCGTAGTTCAGACCAAAGAAAAGCTTTACTTCGTGACTTAGTTACTGATTTAATCTTAAATGGTCGTATTGAAACTACAGAAACTAAAGCTAAAGAATTAAAAAGATTAGCCGATAAAATGGTTACTTTAGGAAAGACTAATACACTTCACTCACGTCGTCAAGCTGCTTCATTTATTCGTTTTGAAAAGGCTGAGGATGGACAATATGCTCTTCAAAAGCTATTTAGTGAAATTGCCCCAAAATTTGCTAGCCGTAATGGAGGTTACACTCGTGTAATCAAAACTGGTTTCCGTCGTGGAGATGCAGCACCTATGGCTATTATCGAATGGGTTGAATAATAAGTTAATTTAGTGCACATTTGTGCACTTTTTTTTTTGCCTTAAATGTGGTATAATCTTTGTAAAAGAAAGAGGTTTTTAATATGATTCATACAAATTATCACACTCATTTACTATATTGTAATCATGCTATAGGGCACGCTGAAGACTATATAGATGTTGCAATAAAAAATAATTATACTGAATTAGGAATATCTGATCATGGTCCACTATTAGCTTGTTTTTTAAGTAGTAGTGAATTTGAACGCTTTGGTCGATATTATAATAATATGAAATTAGATACATTATTAACTAAATATATACCTGAGGTTAATGAGGCTAAAAATAAATACAAAGATAAAATTAAAGTATTATTAGGTTTTGAAATAGAATATTTTTCTACAAGTGATTTTTTTATAAGATATTTAAAAAATAAAGTTGATTATTTAAATTTAGGAGTTCATTTATTTGAATATAAAGATAAGGTTTTAAATTCTTATATGGATGTCAATTACGAAACGATTTATTCATATATGGATGCTGCAATAAAAGGAATGGAAACGCACTTGTTTAATTGCATTGTTCATCCTGATTTATTTATGATTAGATATAAAGATGAAAATGGTAATAGAACATTTGATAAACATTGTGAATTTGTTACAAGAAAAATATTAGAAACAGCAGTTAAAAATAATATATATGTTGAAATAAATGCTAATGGTATTAATAATTCAAAAGATTCTCCTGTTTGGTTATATCCTTGTTTAGAATTTTGGCAAATAGCCAAAGAATATAAAGATTTAAAAATAATTATTGGAGCTGATGCTCATAATCCTGAAGGATTAGTTAGTAATGTCATTGACGAAGCATTAGATTTTGCGAATAAACTCGGTCTTAATATTTCTGATAAAATGGAGGTTTTACATTGATGTTCGTTAAGAAGATAAAAGAAAATTATACTTATATTTATTTTGATAATCAAAAAGATTATTTTTCCGAACTAGATAAAATGCTTAAAGATGGATATCAATTTAGTGATACAATTAATTTATGTGTAGAACTTTTTAAAAATCAAAAATATTATTTATTATCATTTCTAAAAATTGATCCTATTGATGAAAATATTAAAAAAACGATATTAAAATGCAATAAAAAATATGATATTATTTATCCAAATTTCAACTCATCTATATTAACTATAATCTCATCAATACGTAAATATTATGGAAAAAATGTATATTATAAAACTAATGATAAAATAGATGAGATTTTAAAAGAAAAAAAATATAATAATATTATTATTATGTTGTTAGATGGAATGGGGCTAAATGTATTTAATAATAATTTGTCAGAAAAATCTTTTTTAAAAAATAATTATTCATTTTCAAATACAGCGATATTCCCATCAACTACAGCTGCATCAACAACATCTACTGTATCCGGATTATCTCCAATAAGAACAGGGTGGATTGGTTGGCAAAGTTATTTTAAGGAGATTGACAGAAATATTGCGTTATTTAATGGTATAGATTATTATACTGATGAATCGACAGGTTATACAGCGTATCAATCTCTACCTTATAAACCATTCTTTGAAGATTTAGATGTCAATGGAACAATTAATAATCCTAATTTTAAAGAGAAAAATTATTCATTTAAAAAAGTCCTGAAAAAAAGTTTAAATAATTTTAATTCTATTAACAATATTGAATATGTTTATTATGGACAGCCTGATGGCGTTATGCATAAAAATGGAGTCTATCACAAAAAAACTAAAAAAGTTTTAAAAAAATTAGATAATAACTTGAAATGGTATATCAAAAAATTACCTAAGGATTCATTATTAATTATAAGTGCTGATCATGGACATACCGATGTTAAAGAAATAGAATTTTATAATTGTAAAACATTAATTACCATGTTAAACAGACCTCCTTGCAATGATCAAAGATGTACTAGTTTTAGTGTTAAAAAAGAATATCTAGATATTTTTCCAATTATTTTTAAAAATATATTTGGCTATGCATATGATATATATTCTAAAGATGAAGTAATTAACAAATCATTTTTTGGGTTGAAAAACGAAGAAAAGCATGAACGTTTTTTTGAATTCGTAGAAGATTATATTGCGGTTGCTAAAAATGAATACTACTTTAATTTCAAAGGTGAAAATAATCACATATTTAAAAGTGATCATGCAGGAATGACAAGTGATGAAATGCTTGTTCCAGTAATAATATATAAAAAATAATATTATAATTCATATAAATATTGTCAATAATAAAAACGGAAGTGATATTATGAAACAAGTGGGGATTGTTAGAAAGATAGATGAATTAGGTCGAGTTGTTGTTCCAAAGGAAATTAGGAAATATCTTAAAATAGATAATGGTGATTTTGTAGAGATTAATTTATATGAAGAAAATATTGTTTTAACAAAGTATCATACGCTAGATCGTAATAAAAATTTGATTATAGAATTATGTAAATCAATTAATAAAACGTATCAAATGGATGTTATTATAACTGATTTAGATAAAATATTATTTTCGTCTATATCTGATGATATAATAGATGCGAAAATTAATTATGATTTTCTTAAAAGAATCAATTCATTTTTAGAAAAAGAAATTTCATCACTTAATAAAGTATCGTTAACTGATGATTATATAATTGATAAAGATTTTATTTCGTATAAAATAAATATTGATAATAATTTTTTCGGATATTTATTATTGTTGGATAAAATTATTGGAAAAAAACAAAAAGATATTGCAATATTTATGTTAGATTATTTGAATAAAGTATTAAAAGATTAAATGGATTTTTTTAAATCCTTTTTTTTATGTTGCATATTAACTTTAATAAGTGTATAATCAAAATATCATAAGTTTAGAAAATTTTTGCAGTTTTTGGAAAGAAAATTCAAAAATAATTTTGAACTAGTGAATGAAAATATATTTCTTAAAAGTGTACAATTTATGCGTATTTTTTTGAAATAATAAAATTATGGATTTGTAAAAAAATCTGTCAAAAAAACAATAATATTTGTAATTATTAATATGAGGTGGAAGAAAATGGATAAGCAGGTATTTAATTTAAAAATTAGAGAAGGAAACATAATTGAAATTCCAAAAGATGTTTTAGAAAAATTAGGAGTAAAACAAGGTAATGAAATAAAACTCGTATATTCTAAACAAACTGCACTTGTTTTAAATGATTCTAAATACGAAGAATATTTTTTAAACAAAAAATAAAAAAATTGCACTCAACTATTGACATTGCCAAAAATAGTGGTAAAATATAATTGTGTTGGCAAACTACCACATAAAGTGCCAATAGGAAGGGTGGATTAAAATGTTGATTTTTGATAATGTGATTGATGAATTAAATGATTTCTTTTATGGACAAGGAGGATATAAGGGATTTCCTGTTGATTTAATTGAAATTAATAATGGGTTTAAGGTTATTGCTGAAATGCCTGGTGTCTTAAAAGAAGATATTAATATTGATTTTGAAGAAGGCATCTTAACTATTGAAGCAGATAAGAAAAAAAATGATGAAGACAAATATTTAATTAATGAAAGAACTACAACTCATCTAAAACGAAAAATTAATTTAGGAGATATTAATGAAGAGTCTATATCAGCAAAATTAGAAAATGGTTTATTGACTATAACTATTTTAACAAAAGTTTTTGAAGAAAAACCAAAGAAAAATATTGTTATAGAATAAATTATATTTATTTTGCATAAAATAGATTTGGAGTGATTTAAATGTATTTTGTTAAGAAAAATAATGAAGATAAAAAGAATAATTTGGTAGATGAATTTCAAAACTTTTTCATGGATTCTTTCTTTTCAACTAAAGCTTTGAAAACAGATATTGTAGAGAATAAGGATAATTATATATTAACAGTCGAACTTCCTGGTGTAGATAAAGAATGTATTTCTTTAGATTTTAATAATCAATATTTAACTTTGTCAGTTAATCAAACAGAAGAAAAAGATGAAAATAATAAACATTATATAAGAAAAGAAAGAAATAAATTTTCATATTCTAGAAGTTATTATTTGGATAAAGCTGATGAAAATAGCATAACCGCAAAGCTGGAAAATGGAATATTGACAATTAATGTAGAAAAAGAAAAAAATGAAATTAAAAAAACAATTTCAATTGATTAAAGGGCTAAAATAGTCCTTTTTTTGTTAGTTTAAATGATTATAGTTCCTGTTGTATATGAATTGTTAATTGTAATATTGTTTGAAAGTATTAAATAATAATATGAATAAATTATAGAATGACATCATTAAATGATTTGATTCATATATAATTAAAACTATTGATATTATTATATTTATGTTTATAATAATATTGTAATTACCATATTTTGTAACAATATATTGGTTAATTATGTTACTATTATTTTAACATTTGTATTGAAGAGTTTATTATTTTTAGAATTATAAGAGGAAGGTGGAATTGTGACACCATTATTAAGTTTATTAATTGTAATAATAGTTTTACTTGTGATTTTTTTTATTGTTTTTTATTTTTTAAATGAAAAACAATTGCCGAAATATTGTGAACAAACAAAAATAGATGATGGATTTTGTGCAGTTTGTACAAATACAAAATGTAAAAAATGCGAAATATTAAATGAAATATCCAAAGAACTTAATATTTAAAAATAAATGAAATTAATTTAATTATAGTTGAAATGATGTTTTTTGAATCAATGTTAGTATTGATACTAAAATAATAGTTTTTTAATACATTTTATTAGGGTAATAATTATGCCATCATTATAGAATAATCATACATACATCGTATTTTTTATAAAAAAACTAGTATTTTTAAATAGTTTTATGGTATAATGTTTTTGTATGTTTTAGGAAGTGATTTCATTGTTAGAATTTATAAAGAGAAAAAGTTATTATCTTGGTATTACATTTGTATATTCGCTCATTGCTTGTTTAGTTTATGGCTTATGGTCGTATTCAGCATGGCATTTATGGTATGTAACATTAATTGTAATTCTAGCTATTATTGCATTAGGTATTTTAATTTGTTATTTTTGGATTAAATCAGAAAACAATAAAGAAGAAACAATTGTTCAATAATTTTTAGATATAATAATTAAATTGAAATAATATTTCGATAATGGTATAATTTTAATAATCTTAGATGAAGAGAATAAGTAGTTTAATTTAATTTATTAAGAGAGCTAGTGGTTGGTGGAAACTAGTTAATAGAATTAAACGAATCTAGCTTGGATAAGAATCGTATTTCTGCGTTAAAGAATCAAGTGCTAGTTTTATACTAGAATTAAGGTGGCACCACGGTTTATATCGTCCTTAGGTTTTTAACTTAAGGATTTTTATTTTAAAAAAAGAAAGAGGAAAAAGAAATGTTAGATATTAAATTTATTAGAGAAAACCCAGAATTAGTAAGAAATAATTTGAAAAAGAAATTTCAAGAAGAAAAACTTCCTTTAGTTGATGAAGTTATTTCTCTTGATAAGCAAATAAGAACCTTAAAACAAGAAACTGAATCTTTGAGAGCTTCAAGAAATGACCTAAGTAAACAAATAGGTATATTTATGAAGAATAAAGAAATTGATAAGGCTAATAATATAAAAGAAGTTGTATCTAAAAATAATGAAAGAATTTCGGTTATTGAACCTGAATTAGAAAAACTACAAGAAGAATTAACAAAAAGAATGTTAGTTATACCTCAAATCATTGATGATAGTGTTCCAGTTGGAAAAGATGATAGCGAAAATGTTGAAATAGAGAAATATGGAGAGCCTATTGTTCAAAATTACGAAATACCATATCATGCGGATATTATAGCCAGATTAAACGGTTTGGATAAGGACGCATCAGGTAGAACTAGTGGTAACGGATTTTATTACTTAATGGGTGATGTTGCAAGGCTTCATTCAGCTATGTTAAGTTACGCTAGAGATTTTATGATTAATAAAGGATTTATTTATTGTATACCACCATTTATGATTAGATCAGATGTTGTCACTGGTGTTATGAGTTTTGCTGAAATGGAGAATATGATGTATAAAATTGAAGGCGAAGACCTTTATTTGATTGGCACATCAGAACATTCGATGATCGGTAGATTTAAAGGACAAATTGTTAAAGAACAAGAGTTGCCTATTACATTAACTTCATATTCACCATGTTTTAGAAAAGAAGTTGGAGCACATGGTATTGAAGAAAGAGGTATATATCGTGTTCATCAATTTGAAAAACAAGAAATGATAGTTTTATGTAAACCAGAAGATTCAATGAATTGGTATAATAAAATGTGGAGCTATACAGTAGATTTTTTTAGAAGCTTAGATGTTCCTGTAAGAACTCTTGAATGTTGTTCAGGTGATTTAGCAGACTTAAAAGTTAAATCATGTGATGTTGAAGCATGGAGTCCTAGACAAAAGAAATATTTTGAAGTTGGTTCTTGTTCTACATTAGGAGATGCTCAAGCAAGAAGATTAGGTATTAGAACGAAAGGTGAAAATGGTACATATTTAGTACATACTTTAAATAATACAGTTCTTGCAAGTCCTAGAGGATTAATAGCTGTTTTAGAAAATAATTATAATGAAGATGGTAGTATTAATGTTCCAAAAGCTTTAAGACCTTATATGGGTGGATTAGAAATATTAAAACCTGTAAAATAAAAAAGCTCTATAAATAGAGCTAATATCGGCTTAAAGGGGTAAAAAAGTCGATATAACAAAACCTCCTTTCTTTATTATTGATAACTTAATTATAAAATAAAAATGTCTTGAAAAAACAAGATAAGAATGTGAAATTATGTAAAGGATGTTGTAAAAATGTTTTTAACAGAAGAAGTGAATATTGATTGGAATGCTTTATTAAATGCTGTAATTAATTGGTGTACAACAACGGGAATTAAATTAATTATTGGAGTTGTTTTACTTATTATTATATTTAAAATAACAAACATATTAACTAAGAAAATATATAAAAGATTACAATCTAAACAAGCAGATGAGACTTTATCAAGAGTAGGAACACAAACTTTAAGAATTGTTATAAAAGGGATAGTATTAATTTGTTTCATCGGTTATATTGGTATTGAAACAGCTTCAATTACAGCATTAATAGCTTCAGCTGGAGTTTCAGTTGGTTTAGCGTTGCAAGGTTCTTTATCAAATTTAGCTGGTGGAATTATAATTATATTAACAAGACCATTTAGAATAGGTGATAAAATAACAACTAATGGAGAATCAGGAACAGTAGAAGATATTCATATGTTTTACACTGTTTTGGTAACGCCAGATAATAAGGTCATTCATGTACCGAATGGTAATTTAGCTAATAATGTAATTGTTAATAGTTCTATCAAAGAAACTAGAAGAGTAGAGGTTGTTATGTCAGTTTCATATGATACTAATCTAGATTTTGCTACCAATATTATTAAATCTGTTTGTTATAATAATGATCTTATTTTTAAAGATCCGGACGTCTATGTTGGTATAAAAGAATATGCTAATTCTAGTATAGATTTAAACATTAGAGTTTGGTGTAATAATAAAGATTATTGGACAATTAATAATTATTTATTAGTAGAAATTAAAAAAGCATTTGATGAGAATAATATTGAAATACCATTTGAACAATTAGAGATTGCTATTAAGAATAAGGAGTAATAAGTGAAAAAAATAATATTTATAATTTTAGTATTTCTTTCCTTATTTATAGTTGGTTGTAAAAAAGATAGTGCTGCAGAAGTTGTTTTAAATGATGGACAAAACTATACTTTTAATAAAACATCTAATTTAGATGAGGTTAAAGAAATATTTAATAAATTAAATGAAGCTAAGTTAAAAGTTAACTTTAATGGAGCTTCAATAAAACTTAATAGTAATATTAATGGAATTATTCACATTACTAAAGAAGAATTAAGAACAATAAATCTGGATTATGATTTTGATTTTAATTTTGATGTTGGTTTTAGACAGTATTTACTTAATGGAAATTTGATTGCAAAAGGTTATGCTAATACCGAATCTAGTAGTTTATCTTTAAAATCAACTTTAAATACTCAATTAGATTTGATTAATGATGATTCTTATTTATATGTTAAAGGTTTATTTAAAAATAAAGATATATCATTAAATATAAAGAATAAACTTAATATTGAAAAATTCACAGAAGAATATAAACCATATATTACATCATTCATTGATTTGTTAAAATATTATAAAATAACAGATTTTTTTAATAAAGAAATTGATTATGTTACAAAATATAATATCATAATAACTAAAACAACTACTGATTATTTTATTATATGTGCTAATATCCCTAATAATTTAGGCTTTGATGAATTTAATATAGAGGGTACTGTTCCTATTTATATAACACTTAGATGTGATAATTTACTTCCAACTAATATTTCATTTAAATCTAAAGAGTTAATTAGTTTATGGTTAGAAAATAAATATATTGAACAGTATATATCTAGTGATGTAGATGTTAAAGACGCAAACCTAGATATTAATATAGATATAAAATATGATTATATAGAAGTAAAAGAATTACAAGAGGAAGAAAAGAAATTGTATTTAGAATACAATTTCAATTAAGATGTGTCAGTGATTTTTAATTTAATTAAATATTGGAGGAACTTGAAATGGAAATAAAAAAATTAGATATAAAGGTTAGAAAAATTTGGTATATTAGAAATTCAATATTGTCACTTGTTATTGCGTTATTCATTATACCTGCAATATTTATTGGTTTACCAGCTATTATATCTGCAATAATTTTAATAATTTTAATTGATACTACCGTAATGTTATGGCCATGTCTGAAATATAAATATTATAGTTTTGGATATGATGATAAAAGAATTGCGATTAATTATGGTGTTATTTTTAGACATAAAATTATTATTCCTATTCGACAAATTCAAGATTTACATACTTACAATGGTCCTATTATGAGTTTAATGGGATTAAGTGGTGTAATCATTTCAACTGCAGGTTCAAATTTTTCTATTGCTGGAATGTTAACCAATGATGCAAATATATTTGTTGAAAATCTTGAAAGTTTATTAAATGCTAGATTAGATGGTGATGAGCATGAAGAAGTTCAGTAAAAAATTAATATATCACGGAATTTTCACTTCCTTCTTCCTTGGTTTATTAATTGTTTTTTATCTTCTTCCTACAGACGGTGAAGAATTTGTCTTTAATTCTAGAGTATTAATTATTTTATTTATTTCTTATATAATAATTGTTTTAAGTATAACCATTTATAAAATTTTATATTATAATTTATCTGGATATGAAATAAAAGATAATAAAGTTTTTTGTAAAAGGGGAGTTATTTTTAAGAAAACATCCATTTTAGATTTTTCTAAAATAAATTCTGTCAATAAAAAACAAGGCTTAATTCAAAAAATGTTTGGCATATCTACATTGATGGTGGATAGTGGTTCTACTAATACTGCAGCTCAAGCAGAAATAATTATAATAGAAGATGTTAATGTTGTTAATAAATTATATGAATTATTAATGAATAAAGATAAATTGTTTTCAATAGAAAGTGAAGCTTTAATAGAAAAATATGAAAATAAAGTTGAAAAAGAAAATTTGTATAAATTCAAATCTAATAAAAAACTTATATATTCGTTAATCAATGGTCTTTATGGATTGATAGTGTCTTTTTTTATTTCAATTATGCTTTTTATTATACTGTATTTATTGTATAAATATCCTGAAATGAATGATGAACCATTTGAATTTAAATTTATTCAAATAATAATAGGGTGTATATTAATATTTTTCGTTATATATTTAATAAGTTGTTTAATTTCAATAATAAGTACGTTTATTGGATATTATAATTTTAAAATAACAAAAGAAAATGATAATATAAATGTTGAATATGGTTTATTTGTTAATAAACATAATACATTTTCTCTTGCTAAAGTTAAGGCAATTATAGTTCACCAAAATATTTTCCAAAGATTATTTAAATTTGCTCAAATAAGAGTTGAAGTTATTGGTTATGTTGAACAAACTAATGATAATAAGCAAGGTGTAATTGGTATTTTAATACCTTTATGTAAATTAAGTGAAGTTGATGTATATTTAGAAAAAATTATTCCATATTATATTCCTAAACAACAAAAATCTCATGCAATATCATTTATTTCATTTTTGTCTTGGAAATCTATTTTCATAGGTATAGCTGATGTATTAATTTTAATTCCAATTATAATTTCATTAAGTTATTATAAAATGTACTTTCAATTACTAATTACAGTTATTAGTATAATTGGAGTTTCATTATTAACAATAGTATTTATTTTCATTGAAGCATTATTTGCATATAGAACGAAAGATATAATAATAGATGAAAAAAATGTAATAATTCATAATGGTTCTTTTAGTAAAAAAGTTACAGTGATTAATAAGAAAGATATTATAGCCATAGAAGATGTCACAACGTATTTTAGAGCTAAAAAAGGGATCTATTCTTATTTAATTCATTTTTATACTAATTCATTTAGTAATGTTATTAAGGTGGATTTCAAAGAAGAAAAATTTAAAGAAGAATTATTAAGTTTAATGAAGTATTAATATAAATGGATAACATAATATATTGTATAAAATTTTACATTTATTTTAAAATGTTATAACATATAAATGGACATAATTCTGTCATCGGAGGACTGTGTATCGCAATACACTGAATTATATTTATAATTCTTGGTCGAAGAAGATGTCGAGTGCGCTCGGTTATAGTAGATATAGCCGAGCTTTTATTATTTTAATAGGGGTGATTGAAAATGAAAATTCGTTTATCCGAAAATTTCACTTATAAAAAATTAATTAAATTTACATTTCCAACTATAATAATGATGATTTTTACATCTATTTATGGAGTTGTAGATGGTTTATTTATTTCAAATGTTGTTGGAGATGGAGCTTTTGCAGCCATTAACTTAATAATGCCTGTTATTATGATAGTTGGAACTATAGGATTTATGTTTGGGACTGGTGGAAGTGCGATTGTATCCATGTTATTAGGTGAAAAAGAAGTTCAAAAAGCAAATAGATTATTTTCTCTATATATTTATTTGGAAATATTTTTAGGGTTTATTTTTACTATAGTTGGATTAATTTTTTTAGAACCTATAGCAAAGGTATTAGATGCCACAGATGCAACATTAGATTATTGTTTGCAATATGGAAGAATATTATTGTTAGGAATGGTTCCATTTATATTACAAAATAGTTTTCAATCCTTTATTGTTGTTGTAGAAAAACCTAAATTTGGATTAATTGTTACTTTGATTGCAGGAATAACAAATATGTTTTTAGATTTTTTGTTTATAAAAATATTAGGATGGCAAGTCAAGGGAGCTGCATTAGCTACAATTACAAGTCAATTTGTTGGGGCCATTATTCCATTTATTTTTTTCTGTAAAAAAAATAATTTATTGAGATTAGGTAAAACTCATTTTAATTTTTCTGCAATTATAAAGGCTTGTGTTAATGGTTCATCAGAAATGGTAACTAATTTATCGATGTCATTAGTTAATATCTTGTTTAATATGCAATTGATGAAATATATTGGAACGAATGGAGTATCTTCTTACGGTGTTATAATGTATATAGGTTTTTTATTCTCAGGAACATATATAGGTTATTCTGTTGGTACAGCACCTATTATTGGGTATCATTATGGTGCAGGTAATGAAAAAGAATTAAAAAGTCTTTTAAAAAAGAGTAATATACTTTTAGCAACGATTGCGTTAATTATGACTTTATTAGCAGAAATTTTGGCAAGACCACTTGCGAGTATATTTGTTGGATACAATAAAGAATTATTAGAATTAACTATAGTCGCAATAAGATTATATTCACTTTCATATCTTATAAGTTGGTTTAATATTTTTGCTTCATCTTTCTTTACAGCATTAAATAATGGCTTCGTATCTGCTGTTATATCATTTGTAAGAACTTTGTTTTTTCAAGTAATTGTAATTATTATTTTACCATTGATTATTGGTGTTAATGGGATATGGTTATCAGTTGTTGTAGCTGAAATTCTATCAACATTTGTCAGTGTATTTTCTTATATAAATAATAAAAATAAGTATAAATACATTTAAAATTTTTATAAAAATTATACGTTATAATTATAACCTTTCACAGCGGAATTTACTTTTACAATTAACTTGTAAAATAAAAAGATAAAAAACTATGTCAATAGTTTGGGAAAATGTCTTAAAAAAAATAAAATATTAACGGAAAAAAT
>CAYTVE010000023.1:0-26449 GCA_964441815.1 uncultured Anaeroplasmataceae bacterium
GCATTTCTACCTGTCCCTAAAGCACAAACATTTTCTAAAGCATATCTCATTAAATTAGATGTTTTATAACTTATTATTTGTTTTTTTATTACAGGTTTATTGCTATAAATTATTTCATCCGTGTAATTTCTTATTTCTTTTAATATATAAGGTTTAAATAAATTAGTTGTTGTTGCAGCGATTGAAGCCATAACAAGTTGTATAGGAGTATATGCACTTGTTTGGCCGAAACTTTGTGTTGCAAGTTCTACTGGACCACAATTATTTTTATTCATTACAATTCCTTTAGCCTCACCAGTTATGTCAATACCAGTTTTACTTGTAAAACCATATAAATCCAGATATTTATAAAAATTATCTACACCTATACGTCTTCCAATTTCAACAAAACCTGGATTACATGAATTTTGAATTACTTCAAGAAAAGTTTGAGAACCGTGTCCACCACTTTTCCAGCATTTTATTTTCCTATCACCAACTGTAGTGCTTCCGTTACAGTAGAAATGTTCGTTTAAGTCAAATAATCCCAATTCTAATCCAACACTATATGTAAATATTTTAAAAGTTGAACCTAATTCAAAAGAATAAAAAATTGGAAGTATTCGGTTATATATACTTGAATCATAATTCATATAATTGCTGGGCTCAAAAAATGGATAAGATGTCATTGCTAATATTTCTCCTGTTTTACAATTTACAATTAATCCCATAACTTGATCAGGGTTATATGAATTAACTGCATTATTTATTGCATTATCTAATATTAATTGTAAATTAATATCGATTGTTAAATATATATTTAATCCAGGAGTTGCTGATTTATAAATAGAAGAAGTATCATGCATTAAATTACCTTTTGCATCTGTGTAAATGGATAAAGCTCCTTTTTGCGGTGTTAAGTAATCATTATATTTATATTCAATTCCGGATAGACCTTGCATATCAGTTCCACAAAATCCTAAAACTTGACCTAAAGTAGAATTATAAGGATAATATCTTTTAGAATCTGCGGTTAAATAAATGCCTTCTAAATTTAAATCACTAATCTTTTTAGCCTGTTCATTTGTTATTCTTTTTCCTTCAGGGTTGATGATTTCTAAACTATTATTTTTATTAAGATGATTTAATATTTTCGATTTGTCGCATTCTAATATCTTAGATAGAATATCTGCGGTTGAATCTTTGTCTTTTATTTGTTTATTTATAGATGCGACAGTGTAAGCTAGTTTATTGCCTACAATTATTTTGCCATTTCTATCATATATAAACCCTCTATTACTATTAATAGGTATATCTCTTTTCCACAATTCGTTTGCTAAGATATTTATTTTATTTGAATCAATAAAAGTTATAGTACTTAATTTAATAATTAAAGAAGTAAATAATAATATAAAAAAAATAATAATTAATGATATTCTTTTTTTCAAAATAATCAGCCTCAATTTAATTATATAAAATAGATAATAAAAAATACCTCATTAAAGAGGTATAAATTCATCAATTTCTTTTTTTAGTTCTTCTAAAATATTTTCTTCTTTTATTTTTCTTATGATAACACCTTTTTTAAATAATAAAGCTTCTCCATTGCCTCCTGCAATACCTATATCAGCTTCTTTAGCTTCTCCAGGACCATTGACAGCACATCCCATCACTGCTACATGTATTTTTTTATTAACGTAATTAAGATATTCTTCGATTTCTTTAGCTATTGGAATCATATTGTATTGTGTTCTACCACAAGTAGGACAAGAGGTAAATGTAGGAATATCTTTTAAATAATGTAATTCTTTTAATATTTCTTTTGCAGCAATAACTTCTTTTTTGGGGTCGTCAGTCAAAGAAACTCTAATAGTATTCCCAATTCCTAGATCTAATATTTTTGAAATACCTATACTTGATTTGATTAATCCTTTAAAAGAAGTGCCAGCCTCAGTTATACCAATGTGGAGAGGATAATTAAATGTATTGCTTGCTAGTTTATATGCTTCAATAGTAGTATCAATGTTAGAACACTTTAAAGAAAGACATATATTATGAAAATCTAGTTCTTCTAAAATTGATATATGCCTTTTAGCTGCTTCAATCATATTTTCTGGAGTAGGTTTAGAAATGTCTTTAGGTAAAGAACCACCATTAACACCGATCCTTATGGGGATGTTTTTTTCTTTACATAAATTAACAATTTCAATAATTTTTTCTTTATTAGATATATTTCCTGGGTTTAATCTTATTTTATCTACACCTTGTTTGATAGCAGTAATTGCAAGTTCAGGGTCGAAATGAATATCTGCAACTAAAGGAATATGAATTTGTTTTTTTATGCTAGATATACTTAAAGCATCATCTTGATCTAAAATAGATACCCTAACTATTTCACATCCTAAATTTTCTAATTCTATAATTTGTTTTACAGTTTTTTTAACATCTTTAGTTAAAGTATTACACATACTTTGGATATATATCTTGCTATTTCCGCCAAAATCAAGATTTTTAAGTTTAAATTGACAAGTTCTTTCTCGTTTAGTCATAAATATCACCGGTATTTATTATATCAAATATTAAAAATAAAAAAAGTAGTTGCATAAAATAATTTTTTTTGATATAATTCAAAAGGAAGTAATCTTTAAGTCTGGAGGGAAAGAAGAATGCGTGATTTAGTAAAACTAGTTTGTTCAGAATGCAAGAATGAAAATTACTATACAGACAAAAATAAGAAGACAACTCCTGAAAGAATGGAGATTAAAAAATATTGTCCTTTTTGCCGTAAACATACTACTCATAAGGAAAAGAAATAAGCTTGAAAAAAGCTTTTTTTCTTTGAGTAAAATATGATAGAAAAAATAACTATTGGTCCATTTAGTACTAACACATATCTTATATATAATGAAGATAGAGATTGTGTTATAATTGACCCGACATTAGACTTTAATCTTACGGCAAAAGAAATAAAAGAAAAGTATAATGTCATAGCGATATTATTAACTCATGGGCATTTAGACCACGTTGATGGAATAAGATATTTTGATGTACCTATATATATTTATAAAGATGAAATGGAATTTTTGTCAAATGAAAAATTATCTTTGTATTATCAATTTAATATTAATATTCCAAATTTTAATAATAAATATGTATTGTTAGATGATAATCAAGAATTTCAAATAAATAAATTTCAATTTAAAGTAATTCATACACCAGGACATACTTCTGGAAGTATATGTTATTTGTATAATAATAATTTATTTACTGGTGATACTTTGTTTAATATGGGAATAGGTAGATTTGATTTTCCAACAGGTAGTTATGAAAAAATAATTGATAGTATAAATAAAATATGTAATATTTTTACTGATGATATCATAATTTATCCTGGACATGGAAATACTACGAATATTGGGTTTGAAAGAAAAAATAATCCATATCTTAATTAAGCCAAAATATTTGGCTTTTAAAAATGTTTAATTTTTAGCACTTTTTTGTTGACAGTGCCAAAACAATGGTATATAATAATAATTGCACTGAGGGTTGATGAGTGCAAAGAGGTGATTAAATGCTGACGGATCGTCAAAAGCTTATCTTGAAAGCGATTATTGAAGATTATGTGGTTTATAATGAACCAGTAGGTTCTAAGTCTTTAACTGAAAAACCATATCTTGATTTTTCTTCTGCAACCATACGTTATGATATGCAGGATTTAGAAGAAAAAGGGTATTTAGAAAAGACTCATACTTCATCTGGTAGAATTCCATCAGAAATTGGATATAGATATTATGTTGACCATTTAATAATTAGAGATGATCAAGTTCTAAATTATTTTAAATATTTAGATGAGATATTTGATGATAAGCATTTAGCTAAAGAAGATGCTTTAAAGAAAATAGCTGATTTTTTAAGTGAACTTACTGGTTATTACACAGTTATATTAGGTTCAAGTGCTGATTTTGCTAAAGTAATGAAAATGGAAATTGTTCCAGTTTCTAAAAAAGAAGCAGTTATGTTAATTGTAACAAATACTGGTCAAGTTCAATCTCAAAAAATAGTCATTCCAGATGGCTATAATCAAGATGATTTATTAAAGATAATTCAAATGTTTGATAATGCTATGTATAATCATTCTGTATATGAAATAAGGGAAATATTATCAACTGAAGCTTCTAAACCTAGAATTAGACAAATGGTTGATTTTAGAGATGATATTTTGAATTTCATGATTAAAGGATTTTCGAGATTCTTAAACACTGAAACATATGATTCAGGTCTTTCAAGATTATTCAATCAACCTGAATTTCAAGATTATCAAATAATGCAAAAAATTTTAAAAGCTATTGATGAAAAAATGATAAATGATTTAACAGTTAATGGTACTAGTAAATTAAATGTATTAATTGGTAAAGAAAATATCAATGGATTAGAGGATTGTTCGATTGTAAGTATGCCATATTACATTGATGATAATGAATATGGTACAATTATATTGGTTGGTCCTACAAGAATGAATTATCGTGGTGTTATTCCACTTTTAGAATATGTAGCTAAAAGTATGCCAAAATTATATAATAGGTAGGTAATGAAATTGACTGAAGAAATAAAAGAAGAAATTAAAACTTCTGAGTTTGAAGAGACGCTTGAAAAAGATGAAGTTCAAGAAGAAACTTTAGAAGCTAAACCGAAAAAAGAAAAAAATAAACTTAGAGAGCAAATTGCTAAACTTGAAGAGGAATTGAAACAAAAACATAATGAATATTTAAAAGTTTTTGCTGAAATGGAAAATACTAAAAGAAGATTAAAAGAAGAAAGTGTTAAAGATAGAAAATACGCATCTCAAAAGGTAATAGGCGAATTAATCAATCCTATTGATATGCTATGTAAAATAGTTTCTTCTCCTGCACCAAGTCCTGAAATATCAAATTATTTAATTGGTTTTCAAATGATTACTAATCAATTGATGGATATTTTAAAGCAAGAAGGTTTAAGTGAAATAGATGCTTTAAATAAAGAATTTGATCCGAAGGTAATGGAAGCTATGTCTACAGAATATGTAGATGGTGTTGAAGATAATATAGTTCTAAAAGTTATGCAAACTGGATATATGTATAAAGACAGAATATTAAGACCTGCAATGGTTGTTGTTAATAAAAAAGAAGAAATTAAGGAGGAAAATTAATATGTCAAATAAAGTTATTGGTATCGATTTAGGTACAACAAATTCATGTGTTAGTGTTATGGAAGCTGGCGAAGCTAAGGTTATTACAAATGCTGAGGGTGTAAGAACTACACCATCTGTTGTAGCATTTAAGGGTGATGAAATTCAAGTAGGTGATGTTGCAAAACGTCAAGCTATCACTAATCCTAATACAATTAGTTCAATTAAACGTCACATGGGTGATACAAATTACCGAGTTGATGTAAATGGTAAGAAATATACACCACAAGAAATTTCTGCAATGGTATTACAAAATTTAAAGAAAACTGCTGAAAGTTATTTAGGAGAAACAGTAGATAAAGCTGTTATAACTGTTCCAGCATATTTTAATGATGCTCAACGTCAAGCTACAAAAGATGCTGGTAAAATTGCTGGTTTAGAGGTTTTACGTATTATTAATGAACCTACTGCAGCAGCTTTAGCATATGGTATTGATAAAACAGATAAGGAACAAACAGTTTTAGTATTCGACTTAGGTGGAGGTACATTCGATGTTTCTATTCTTTCATTAGCTGATGGTACTTTTGAAGTATTATCTACAGCTGGAGATAATATGCTTGGTGGAGATGATTTTGATAAAGCCATTATGGATTGGTTAGTGGCTGAATTCAAAACTGAATCAGGTGTTGATTTAAATCAAGATAAAATGGCTTTACAACGTTTAAAAGATGCTGCTGAAAAAGCTAAGAAAGATTTATCTGGTGTTACATCAGTTGAAATTAGTTTACCATTTATATCAATGGGTGCTGCTGGTCCATTACATTTAAATAGAACATTATCTAGAACTAAATTTAATGAATTAACAGCTTCTCTTGTTGAAAGTTGTTTAGGACCAGTTAGAAGAGCGTTAAAAGATGCTAAATTAACTGCAAAAGATTTAGATCAAGTATTATTAGTTGGTGGTTCAACTCGTATTCCTGAAGTTCAAGAATTAGTAAAAAGAGAATTAGGAAAAGAACCAAATAAGAGTGTTAATCCAGATGAAGTTGTTGCTATGGGTGCTGCAATTCAAGGTGGTGTTTTAACTGGTGATGTTAAAGATGTATTATTATTAGATGTTACACCTTTATCATTAGGTATTGAAACTTTAGGTGGAGTATTTACTAAGTTGATTGAAAGAAATACAACAATTCCTTGTTCTAAGAGTCAAGTTTTCTCAACTGCTGCTGATAATCAACCAGCTGTTGATATTCATGTATTACAAGGCGAAAGACCTATGGCTGCTGACAATAAGACTTTAGGTAGATTCCAATTAGGAGATATACCTGCTGCTCCAAGAGGAGTACCTCAAATTGAAGTTAAATTTGATATTGACGCAAATGGTATTGTTAATGTATCAGCTAAGAATTTAGGTACTGGAAAAGAACAAAAGATTACTATTCAAGGTGGTTCAGGATTAAGTGATGCTGAAATTGAAAGAATGGTTAAGGAAGCAGAAGAAAATGCTGATGCTGATAAAAAACGTAAAGAAGAAGCTGATTTAGTTAATGAAGCAAATCAATTAATATTCCAAACTAAAAAAGCATTAAATGATTTACAAAATGTTGATCCTACAGAAAAAGAAAATGCTGAAAATTTATGTGAAGAATTACAAAAAGCATTAGATTCTAATGATATTGAATCTATAAAAGAGAAGAAGGAAGCTTTAGAAAAGATTGCTCAAGATATTGCTGTTAAAGCATATCAACAAACACAAGGTCAAGCAGAAGCTACTAATAGTGACGAATCATCTAAAAAAGATGATAACACTGTAGATGCTGATTTCTCAGATGTTCAATAATATGTTAAAATAATTAAAGGGACCGTTTTGGCCCCTTTAACCTATGAAGAGGTGAAAATATGGCTAAAAGAGACTATTATGAAGTATTAGGTTTAACAAAATCTGCAAGTCAAGAAGAAATAAAAAAAGCTTATCGTCAACTTGCTAAAAAATATCACCCAGATATTAATAAAGAACCTGGTGCTGAAGAAAAATTTAAAGAGATAAACGAAGCTTATGACACTTTATCCGATGAACAAAAGAAAGCGCGTTATGATCAATTTGGGTTTAATGATCCAACTGGTGGTCAAGGTGCTAGTGGCTTTGGCGGTGGATTTAGCGGTTTTGGTGGCTTTGAAGATATATTCTCGTCATTCTTTGGCGGTGGTGCTAGATCTAATCAGTCAGGACCTCGTCAAGGTGAAGATGTTGAGAAAACTATGACTATTAGCTTTGAAGAAGCTGTTTATGGTTGTAAAAAGAAAATAAGATTAACAGTCGATGAAGAATGTACAACATGTGGTGGTACTGGTGCATATTCTAAAAATGACATAAAAACTTGTCCTAAATGTAAAGGACAAGGAAGAGTTTTAATGCGTCAACAAACTATTTTTGGTCAATCTACTGTTCAAACGACTTGTCCTGATTGTGGTGGTAAAGGTAAAATCATTACTAAAAAATGTGATGTTTGTGGCGGTAAAGGAAGAATCCGTAAAACTAAAGATGTTGAAGTTAATATTCCAGCAGGTATTGATAATGGTATGACATTGCGTATGGCTGGTTGTGGAGAAGCAGGTGTTAATGGTGGTTCACCAGGTGATTTATATATTACATTTACTGTAACAGCTCATAAAAACTTCATCAGAGATGGTTTCGATATTATCTTAAATGTTCCTATATCATTTACACAGGCTGCATTAGGAGATAACATTGAAGTTCCTACTATTGATTCTCCAGTAATGCTTAAAATTCCTGCTGGAACACAATCTGAAACTCGTTTTAGAATTAGAGGTAAAGGTACTAAAAATCCTAAATCATCTTCATCAATTCGTGGTGATCAATATGTCATTGTACATGTTCAAACTCCAACTAATTTAACAAATGAAGAAAAAGAATTATTTGAAAAATTAGGTAATGTTGAAAAAACTGAAAAAAAATCACCATGGGAAAAATTTAAAAGTTTATTTCAATAATTAATATGAGCTAACATAGTTGGCTCATTTTTTCTTGCTAAAATTATATAAAATTGATATAATAATGTTAATTATATTATATATAATGCTAAAATAACTAAACAAAACTATGGAGGACTAAAATGAAAGAATTTGAAAAAATTATATTGGAAGATGAAAAAAGAAAATTAATGAATAAGGCTATTGAGGAAATCAAATTAGGTTTATTTGAGCAAAAAGAAGAAACGTCATTTGATTATACATTATATAATAAAATGACATATAATAAAAAATATAAAGGACTATATGATTTATATCAAAATAAAGAAACAAATGCATTATTAATGGTTTGCCCTTTGATTGAGAATAATAAAGATGATTATAATGAAAGAAATGATTTAGTTCCATATGCATACGACATTTTATATTTAGAATATTTAGATGATGAAACATACAGTATTGTTAAAAAAGCTGCAATTCATGAAAAGACAAAATTAATTGATGTATTTTATGTTATTACAATAGTATTCTATTTTATTTTTGCTGCACTAACATTAGGACTTACTTTATATTATATTGTTACATCAAAGTCTATAGCAGATACAGTATTGCTTTTTGGAACATTATGGTCTGGATTAGGAGTTTATACAGCATTACTTCCTATTTTATTAATGAGATATCGTCAGTTTAAGGTATCTTAATATGCAAAAATTTTTTATTACAAAAGAAGAGTTTGAAACAAACTCTTTTTCTAAAGATATATCTTTTCAAATTAAAAATGTGTTAAGAGGAAAAATTAATGATGAATGCTTAATAGGGTATAATGATAAAAACTACCTTATTAAAATAACTCAAATTAATAATAAAGATATTTCATTTGAAATTCTAAAAGAATTGAATATTGATAATGAACTTCCAGTTCATGTATCCTTGTTTCAAGGTTACCCTAAGGGAGATAAAATTGAATCAATTATAAAATACGGAACACAATTGGGAATTAAGGAAATTACTCCTGTTATGATGATGCGTTCTATAGTTAAAATAGATGAAAGTAAGAAAAAAAGCAAATTAGAAAGATTAAATAAAATTGCAACAGAAGCAGCTGAACAATCATTCAGAAATGTTGTTCCTACCATTAATGATATTAATAAATTAAAGAATATCGATTTTACGTCTTATGATGTTAAAATATTATGTTACGAAGAAAGTGCTAAAAATAATGAATATAAAGCATTTAAAAAAACTATAAAAAATTTAAAAATAAATGATAAAGTTGCAGTAGTTGTGGGACCTGAAGGTGGTATTAGTCCTGAAGAAGTATTGTATTTAGAATCATTAGGTTTTATCTGCGTAGGATTAGGTCCTAGAATTTTAAGAACAGAAACTGTCATTTATTATATTTTATCAGCTATAAGCTATGAATGGGAATTGAAAGAATGAAAAAAATAGGTTTTGTCACATTAGGTTGTAAAGTAAATATATATGAATCTAATGCCCTAAAAAATGAATTGATAAAAAGAAATTATGAAGTATGTGAGCCGACAAAGGATTGTGATGCATTTATTATAAATACATGTTCAGTTACTAACATGGCAGATGCAAAAAGTAGAAGAACAATACATAAATTAGCTAAATTAAATAGTGACGCTATACTATGTGTAATGGGGTGTTACAGTCAAACTAATAAAGAAGCTTTAGAACTTGAGGGTGTTGATATTTTAGTTGGTAATGGCAATAAACTTGATATAATTGATTTATTAGAAGAAAAATTATTAGATAAAAGTATCGAAAAAAGAATAAAGTTATTAGATATTTTAAATCATAAAGAATATGAACCTTTAGAAGTTACGGTCTATGATCATACAAGAGCGTTTGTTAAAATTGAAGATGGATGTGAGAACTTTTGCACATATTGTATTATTCCTTTTGCTAGAGGTCCAGTTCGTTCTAAACCTGCAAATGATGTGATAAATGAAATAAAAAGAATTGTTGAAAAAGGGTATGTTGAAGTTGTTTTAGCTGGTATACATACTGGGAGATATAATGATAATGGAACAAATTTATCTTCTTTAATTAAAAGAATTTTAAATGAAATTCCTAAACTTGAAAGGTTAAGATTATCATCCATAGAAATAAATGAGGTAGATGACGAATTCATTGAGTTAATGAATAAAACAAATATTTTATCGGATCATCTTCATTTACCATTACAAAGTGGTAGTGATTTAATTTTAGAAAAGATGGAAAGAAAATATAATAGTGATTTTTTTATAGATAAGGTTAATAAAATAAGAAAAGTTAGACCAAATATTTCTATAACAACAGATGTTATAGTTGGTTTCCCATATGAAACAGATGACGAATTTAATATCACAAAAGATTTTTGTGAAAAAATTAATTTTTCTAAATTACATGTTTTTCCATACTCAATGAGAAAAGGAACAAAAGCTGCTTCATTTGTTCAAGTAAATGATACTATTAAAAAGAATCGAACAACTGATTTATTAGAATTATCTAAAAAATTAGAAGCTGATTACGCCAATAAATTTATCAATGGAATAGTATCTGTTATAGTTGAACAGATAGTTGATGATAAATATATGACAGGACATTCTAGTAATTATTTACAATTATACATTCCTAAGGATGATAGGTATTTAAAGAAAAATGTTAATGTATTTATTGATAAAATAGTTGATGGAAAAATCTATGGTCATATTATTTAATATAAAAACTAAATTTTTAACAAAAAAATAGTATTTTTATAAAAAAAGTCTTTACAATTAATATTTTTTTATGTATAATGTTAAAGGAATTCGTCCTTGGAAGGAGGCTTAGTGATGCCAAAAATAGTTGTACGTGAAAAAGAAAGTATCGAAGATGCATTACGTAGATTTAAACGCGATGTTTCTAGATCTGGAAACCTTCAAGAGGCGAAAAAACGTCAATATTATTTAAAACCTAGTGATGTTCGTAAACAAAAACGTCAAGAGGCTCGTAAAAAATATAAGTAAGAAGGTATAGGGCATTTATGCCCTTTTTGTTTTAGAAAGGATTGGTAATTATGAAAATATATATGATTGGAGATTCTACAATGAAGTATAATAATATTTATACTTATCCACAATTTGGTTGGGGTCAAGTTCTTCATTTGTTTGCAAAAAATGATTGTTTAATAGAAGATCATGCTGAAAATGGTAGAAGTACTAAAAGCTTCATTGAAGAAAAAAGATTTGAAAAAATTTATAATAAATTAAAACAAGGTGATTATGTAATATGTCAATTTGGACATAATGATGAGAAAATAAATGACCCAACAAGATATACAGAGCCATTTGGTTCTTATCAACAAAATTTAAAATATTTTGCTGATAAAGTTGAAGAAAAACATGCGCATATAGTTTTTGCAACATCTATAACAAGACATAAATTTGAAAATGGCAAATGCATTAATTCTCATGGTGATTACCCTAGAGCTATGCTTGAATTTGCTTTAGAAAATGGCTATACATGTATAGATTTAAATAAAATTACTATTGATTTATATAATAAATTAGGTGAAGAAAAATCCAAAAGTTTACATTTGATTTTTCCTGAAAATACTTTTTCAAATTTTCCAGAAGGAAAAGACGATCATTCACATTTAAATCATGAAGGGGCTATTACAATAGCTAAATGTTTTGTTAAAGCATTATTTGAAACTGATGATAAAATTAAGGAGTGTTTTTTAGATTTAAATGAAAAATTTATCATTGATGAAAAAATGTTAATTGATTAACTTGCAACTATTTGTTGCGTGACCTTTATTGGAATTTGATATACAATTAATGTGTAAGGAGGATGATACGGATGATTGATTTTGTTAAAGTGGGCGCCAAAATGACAAAATATCGTAAGGAATTAAAACTTACACAAGATGATATTGCTTCTAAACTCTATGTTTCAAGACAGCTTATTAGTAAATGGGAAAATGGAGTAGGAGTTCCTTCAATAGATGTATTAGTTGAACTATGCAGATTATTTCAAACGACATTTGAAGAACTTTTGTGTCTTAACGATGAGGTTGAGATTTCTGATGATAATATTTTTAAAGGAAAAAATAGATTATATGTAGTTCAAAGTATTATTGATGGTACTATTAAAATTAATCTTTCTGATGTATTTTATCAATTTTCACCAATTGAAAGAATGAGACTTTTAATGGCTATTAAAGACGAAAGATTAGAAACAAATTTAGAGGATTTATATCCGAAATTAACTGTAAATGAACAAATTTTTTTAAGGAAGGTTGATTAATTATGATTTTAAAAAAGATTGTTATTAATGATAAGGTAATGTATGAGCCTATTAGTACTATAGAGGCTATGAATTGGGAAAATAAGGATGAATTGATTTTTTCAAGTGATGATGAAAAAAAAGAATTTGAAGAAATGCTTCAAGGTTATGAAGAGGCTATTTTAACAATAAACGAAATTGAATTGAGATTGAAAAAATTAGATAGAGCTTTAGATGAGGAAAAATATCAAAGTATTTTAAACAAAATAAATTCTATTAAATTTATGCTTAATAAAAAAGATGATTTAGAGTACATTATTGATGAAATTTCTACTATTGAGGATGAATTGGAAGATTTAGATGATATGGATGATGAATTGGAAGATTTAGATGATATGGATGATGAATTGGAAGATTTAGATGATATGGATGATGAATTTAAATCATCTAAAATTGAATTTAATGAAAAAAATATAATATTAGATAAATTTTTAAATAAAATTAATAATATCTTTTCTAATACTAAAAAAAATACTAACAAGTATGATAAGCTATTAAAGGCATTGCCATTTATGAAAAAAGAAGATTTATCTGAACTTGTTGACGATATTTTAAAAAATAAAGAAAATTATAAGGAATTGGATTTTGTAGCCATATTTCCATTTTTAAATACAAGTGATTGTGACAGATTATTTATGATGGCTGTTAATAAGAAAATAGATTGTTCATTTATAACTCTTGCTCCATTTGTATCACAGGATATCTTATCTGAATTAGTAGATGAATATGTAAATGGTAAATATGAGGATTTAGAAATGAGTCATTTATATCCATTTTTGAAAAATAGTGATGTAAAAAAATTATTTAGTTATATTTTAAAAACTAATAGCTAATAATTTTTATAAAAATAAATGCATAAGCTACTATCTTCAAATAATATTTTTGTATAAGTAAATTCCGCTGTGATTATTTGTTAAAAGTTTCAAATGAAATTTTATACATAAATTACACGGAATTTTATTTTTATATTTATATAGATATTTTTCCAATTATTTTTAAAATATTTTATAATTATTAGTATGTAAATATCTATATACTTTTTTTGTAAAGTAGAATTACTTACTAAATAATATAATTTATTTTATGGATTATATCATATTTTTCTTGTTAATTTATAGTATTTATTATCATAGAATGGTTGTAAAAAATGCTAAATTTTTTTAGTTTTGTTGAGAAAAGTATAAATTTATGGTAAGATATAAATATTAATGAAAAAAGGGTGATTTTAATGGCAAACAATACTTACAATGACGATTCGATTACCGTGTTAGAAGGATTAGAACATGTTCGTAAACGTCCAGGTATGTATATTGGTTCCACAGATGAACGTGGACTACACCATTTAGTATGGGAAATTGTAGATAATGCAATTGATGAAGCATTGTCTGGTTATGGAAAAGAAATTGTATTAACAATTAATTCGGATAATTCTATTACTGTATCAGACCAAGGACGTGGTGTTCCTTGTGGAAAACACGCTACTGGTAAGAATACAATGGAAATTATTTATACAAAACTTAATGCAGGTGGCAAATTTGGGGGTAATGGATACAAAACATCGGGTGGTTTACATGGTGTTGGTGGTTCTGTAGTAAATGCATTATCTATTTTTATGGAAGTTACTTCAATGCGTGATGGTAAAATTCATCAAATGCGTTTTGAAAAGGGTGGTTCTATAGTAAAACCTATGAAGATATTAGGTGATACTAAAAAAACAGGAACTACTGTAACTTTTAAACCTGATCCAGAGGTATTTTCTACTACTTTATATAATTATGAAACAATTAAAACTCGTTTAAGAGAGAGTGCATTTTTAATTAAAAATTTGAAAATGGTTTTAATTGATAAAAGAAGTGGAAAATCAGATACTTTTATTTATGAAAATGGTATCTCAGAATATGTTACATTTTTAGACGCTAATAAACATCCAGTTCATCCTGTTGCATATTTTGAAGGAAGTTATGAATCAATAGAAGTTGAAGTAGCATTACAATTTGTTGATACTTATAGTGAAACTATAGTATCATTTGTTAATAATGTTAGAACTTCTGATGGTGGTTCACATGAAACAGGTTTTAAATCTGCATTAACTAAAGCCTTTAATGATTATGCAAAGAAATTCAATTTATTAGGTAAACTTCAAGCTTTAGAAGGAACTGACATTCGTGCAGGTATGACTGCAGTTGTTTCAGTTAGAATAACTGAAAATTTACTTGAATTTGAAGGACAAACTAAGGGAAAACTAGGTACTCCACTTGCTAAAACAGCAGTAGATACAGTTTTATATGAAAAATTGTCATTTTATTTAATAGAAAATAAATCGTTATCTGAGACAATTATTAAAAAAGCAATTAAAGAAGCCGAAGCAAGAGAAGAAGCCAGAAAGGCTAGAAATCAAGCTCGTTTAGACAAAAAAGATAAAAAAGAATTAAATTTATCAGCTAAATTATGTCCTACTAGTGAGAAAAATAAAGAAATTAATGAATTATATCTAGTAGAGGGTGATTCAGCTGGTGGTTCAGCTAAATCAGGTAGAGATAGAAAATATCAAGCAATTCTTCCATTAAGAGGTAAAGTTTTAAATACTGAACGTGCTACAGCAGATCAGGTATTAAAAAATGAAGAAATAGCAACAATGATATATACAATTGGAGCAGATTATGGTAGTGCTTTTGATTTGAAAAAATGTAATTATAAGAAAATAATAATTATGACCGATGCCGATGATGATGGTGCACATATTCAAGTATTATTATTAACTTTCTTTTTCCGTTATATGCGTCCATTAATTGAAGACGGAAGAGTTTATATTGCTTGTCCACCGCTATTTAAAATAACTAAGCGTGGCAAAAAAGAAGAAATATTATATGCTTGGACTAATGAAGAAAAAGATAAGATTTTATCAAAGTGTAATACACAAACTATTGTTCAACGTTATAAAGGTCTTGGTGAAATGAATGCTGAACAACTTTGGGATACTACAATGAACCCAGAAACAAGAACATTAATTCAAGTTAAGTTAGAAGATTTAAGTGAAGCTGAATCAGAAATAGATGTTTTAATGGGTAATGATGCAGCTAGACGTAGAGATTGGTTAGAAAATCACGTCAAATTCACATTAGAAGAGGAGTAATATTATGGCTAAGAATGTTAAAGATAAACTAGATATTTTCCTTAAAGAACAATTTCAAGAATCCAAACTTGAAGAAGTAGTTGGTGATAGATTTGGTAGATATTCCAAATATATTATTCAAGAACGTGCTATTCCGGATATAAGAGATGGTTTAAAACCAGTTCAACGTCGTATATTATATGCCATGAATGAACTTAAAATAAATGCTAATGCTCCATATAAAAAATCAGCTCGTATAACTGGTGAAGTTATGGGTAAATATCACCCACATGGTGACTCATCAATATATGAGGCTTTAGTTCGTATGAGTCAAAGTTGGAAAATGGGCGTTACTTTAATTGATATGCATGGTAATAATGGTAGTATGGATGGCGATGGTCCAGCCGCAATGCGTTATACAGAAACTCGTTTAAGTAAAAACGCAGAATTCTTATTAAAAGATATTGATAAAAATACTGTGCCTTTTATTCCTAACTTTGACGAAGAAGAAATTGAACCTACTGTATTACCTGCCAAATTTCCTAACCTATTAGTAAATGGTTGTATGGGAATCTCATCAGGGTATGCAACCTATATACCAACACATAATTTTAACGAAGTTATTAATGCTACTATCGCTAGACTTGAAAACCCTGATATGACTTTAGATGAACTACTTGAAATTATGCCTGGTCCAGATTTTCCAACAGGTGGTATTGTATTAGGTACGGATGGTATTAGAGAGGCTTTTTTAACAGGTGCTGGTGCTGTTATTGTTCGTTCTCGATATAATCTTGAAGATATGACTAATGGCTGTAAAAGAGTTGTTATAACAGAAATTCCTTATGATACTATTAAATCTAAAACTGTTGAAAAAATAGAACAATTGAGATTGGATGGTAAAATACCTGATGTTGCTGAAGTTAGAGACGAATCAGGTCGTGATGGTTTAAGAATAGCTATTGATTTAAAGAAAAATGCTAATATTGAAGCAATTATGGCGTATTTGTTTAAAAATACTGATTTACAATGTGCTGTAAATTATAATATGGTTTCTATATGTGATAGACGTCCTATGCGTTTAGGTGTTATCCCTATTTTAGATGCTTATATTAATCATTATAAAGAAGTTGTAACTAATAGAACTAATTATGAATTGATTAAAGCTAAGAAAAGATTACATATAGTTGAAGGATTAGTTAAGATGATATCTGTTTTAGATGAAGTTATTAAGACTATACGTTCAAGTAAAAATAAGGCAGATTCTAAACAAAATATTATTGCAAAATTCGGTTTTACAGAAGAACAAGCTGAAGCAATTGTTATGATGCAATTATATAGATTATCAAATCAAGATATAACTACATTAATGGAAGAAGATAAAGAGCTTAATGAAAATATTATAGCTTATGAAAAAATCTTAAATTCAGAAAAAGCTTTAATTAAATTAATTATAAAAGAATTAATAGAAGTATCAAATTCTATGACAGTTGAAAGAAAAACAGAAATAGATAAAGAAGCGTCTACAACTATTAAATTTGATGAAGCTGATTTGGTATCTAAAGAACAAGTAATGGTTTCTGTTTCAAGAGATGGTTATTTAAAAAGAGCTACTATTAAAGCATATACTGCTGCAAAATCAAATGGACTTAAAGAAAATGATGCGATTATGTATTTAGGCGAAGTATCAACTCTTGATACTTTACTTATATTTACATCATTAGGTAATTTTATTTATTTACCTGTTCATAAAATAGCTGAATGTAAATTTAAAGATGTGGGAACATATATTAATAGTGTTGTAGCTATAGCACCTAAAGAAAAATTAATAAAATGTTTTGTGATTTCAAAATTTACAACAGGACAAACAATATTGTTATGTACAGCGAAGGGTACTATGAAACAAACTCTATTATCCGATTTCAATGTTAATAGATATACTAAACCTGTTAGAGCTATGAAATTAGCTAGTGACGATACTTTAGTTTCAGCAGATATTATTGATAATCCGCTTGAAATATTAGTATTTACTAAAAATTGCGAAGCTTTACGTTTTAGAGCTAGTGAAATATCATTATATGGCTGTAATGCAGGTGGTATAAAAGCAATCAATTTAAAACAAAAAGATGAAGTTATATCAGCTTTTTACGCTAATAAAGAGGATGATTTCTTACTTCTTAGTACTAGATATACATTAAAGAGAATGAGAGTTACGGATATTGTATTAACTAGACGTGCAAGAGCTGGTTCTAATGTTATTAAACCAGTTAAAACAAATCCTATATATTTAGTAGATGCAGTTAAAATGACACCAAATCAATTTAAAGAAAATGTTAATATAGATGTTAGATATTTAAATGGTAATGATCAAATAGAAGCTAAAAGTATGAAATATAATGTTTCTGATAATGGTAGAAGTATTCAAGTAGATAATTTAACTAAACCAGAAGCATTATGGTTGCCAAATCCTGTTAATCCAGATGAACAAGTATCAGGTGAATATTTGATTGAAGTAAAACAAAATTTATTTAATTTTGATGATGGATCTGAAAATGAAAAACCACTTACTAAATCTAAAAATGAAACTAATATTTTAGATGAATTAAATCAAATTTTAGCAAAAGAAGCTAAACAAGAAAATGATTTATTTGATTTAGATGACAATAAAGAAAAAGATGTAAAAATCACTGAAGGAAAAAAATTTATTGTAAAAGAAACTAAAGGTTCATTATTTATTAGACAAAAGGATATTCGTGAAATAGATGAATCTGAAGATGAAAAAGAAGATATTCATTTTAAACAAGTTACATTATTTGAAGAATAAGTGAAAATGATTATAATAAAGAGAGAGGCTATAAAATGGATTTTATTTTAGGAATTTTGAAATTTTTATTAATTACCATTCAAAGTATTCTTGGTTTATTTATTTTGGCTGGTTTTGGAAGTGCTACAGAAAGTACAACAGGAATGACTGGACTTATTGGAATCATAATAATACTTATAATAATTTGTGTTATAGTTTCAAATTTGCGAAAATATGAACATATAACATTAATGATAATTGTTGAATTTATATTATCTCCAACCGCAATATTTCGCTACATTATAGGTGGAATATTTAGTTTGATTTTTGGATGGGATTTTAGTTTAGAAATGCTTGGAGATGGATTAGGATATGCATTGAATTTCTTATTTTATGCATATCCTGATAATAAAATTTCATCATCTACATCAAGATATATTGGAAATGATAATGAAGAAGATTATAAATTCAATACATCAAATAAATTACCCGATGGTTATTCAAATGGTTTAGACTGCGAAATGCGTGATATATCAAATTCTTATAGTGGGTCTATTGATAGTGCTTATGGGATTAGTGCGTCAATTGATGAATATGTATCACAAAATAGAATTACTTTTAATATTTCTGTTACATATGAAATATCTGATTTAGATGGACTCAATAGAAGTGAACGTGCGATTTTAGGTTTTGCTCAAAGTGCTGCTAAGGAATTAGCTAGAAAAGTAAAACAGAGTGCTTTAGATAAAATAGAAAATCTAAATTGCGAATATGGTGTTAATAAGTCATACAATATTGTTGTTAATATTAATGTTAGTAAATATTAATTTATAAGCTTAGGATATTATTTTCCTAAGTTTTTTTCTTTTATTATCTTTTCAAGTAAAATTAATTATGATATAATCAAATTACAAGAAAACGTTTACAAAAAGAAAGGAAAAGATAAATATGAATGAAAAAACTATTAGAAATGTTGTTGTTTTAGGACATCAAGGAAGTGGGAAAACATCGCTTGTTGAATCTCTTTATCAAGCATATTCTGGAAAAAACAAAGGTAGTATTGAAAGAAAAAATACAATTAGTGATTACATGCAAGAAGAACAAACAAGATTAAGTTCGGTAAGATTATCTATTGTTCCTATTGAAACCGATAATTGTATAATAAATTTAATAGATATTCCTGGTAATGATGACTTTATTGGTGAAGCTATATCAGCTGTTAGTGTTGTTAAAGGTGCTATATTGGTTATGGATGCAACAAGTGGAGTTGAAGTAGAAACTATTAAGCATTGGAATTTACTTAGAAAAAAGAATATTCCTACCATTTTATATGTTAATAAAATGGATAAGGAAGGGGTTGTTTTTGAAAATATTTTAAATGAAATACATGAAAAACTAGGTAAAAATGCTATACCATTTTGTTATCCTATGGGGCATGATGAAAACTTTGACGGATTCGTTAATATAGTAACATTGAAGGCAAGAAAATATAATGGTAAAACTTGTGAAGATGCTGAAATATATGATGATAAAAAGTTAAAAGTGTTTGAACTAAATAATATGATGGTTGAAGCTGTTGCTCAGACATCAGAAGATCTTTTAGATAAATTTTTTAATGGTGAACCACTTTCTCAAATTGAAATAAAAAAGGGATTAAGAACTGGTGTATTAAGTGGAGAGTTAATACCTGTTTTGGTTGGTTCTGCAATAAAAAATATTGGTATTCATACTACTTTAGACATGTTAGAAGATTATCTTCCTAATCCGAGTGATTTAAATCCAATCGTAGGCTTTGATTTAGATGATAATATTATAGCTAGAACAACTTTAAATGAAGAACCATTTTCAGCATTTGTTTTTAAAACATATGTTGATTCATATTCTGGAACTACAAGTATTTTTAAGGTGAATTCTGGTATTATAACTGTTGGCGATGAAGTATTGATTGCTAATATAAAAAAAACAACTACAATTACTCAATTATTTAAAATTTGTGGTAATAAGCAAGTTCCTGTATCTAAATTAACTGCTGGTGACATTGGAGTAGTAAATAAAATAGAAGGATTAGAAACTTCTATGACTTTATGTAATCCTAAAAATTTTATTATATATCCTAAAATTGAATTTCCAGGGGCTGTTTATTTTAAGGCATTAGAAACAAAAAATAAAACAGACTCAGATAAAATAGGACCAGTTTTAGCTAAAATAATGCAAGAAGATAAGTCAATTGTAGTAAGAAGAAATATAGAGACAAATCAATTATTATTAGGTTCTTTAGGAGTAGGACATCTTAATTATATTTTAGAAAGAATGAAAAATTCATATAAATTAGAAGTTGAAGTTAAGGATTATTTAGTTGTTTATAGAGAAACTATAAAAAATTCCTCTATAGGTACTGGAAGATATATAAAACAAAGTGGAGGTTCTGGTTTTTATGGTGTAGTTGAAATGGAATTTACACCAAATGAAAAAAACATTTTTACTGAGGAAGTTTTTGGTGGAACAGTGCCTAAAAATTATTTTCCTGCTGTTGAAAAAGGATTTAATGAGGCTTGCGAAAAAGGTTTGCTTGCTGGATTTCCGGTAATAGGTGTTAAAGCTTGTTTAAAAGATGGCAAATATCATCCTGTTGATTCTAATGAATTATCATTTAAAATGGCATCAATTTTAGCTTTTAAAGATGCATATATGAAATGTAATCCAGTCATTTTAGAGCCTATTTTACAAATAACAGTAACAATTCACAGTGATGATGTTGGTGCTATTTTATCTGATTTGAATTCAAGAAGAGCTCGAATTACTGGTATGGATATAAATTCAGTTAAAGATCAGAAAATAACAGCATTAGTACCTGAAAGAGAAATCCTTGAATATGTTAATGATTTAAAATCAATGACTCGAGGTAGTGGTTATTTTAATCAAGAATTTTATGGATATGAACAAACACCAAATTATATACAAGAAAAAATATTAAAAGAATATATTGAATAATAATTTTAAATTATCTAAACATATATTATGGTGATAAAATGTGTACTGCATTAACATATAATACAAATAAATTTTATTTTGGGAGAAATTTAGATTATGAATATTCATATAATGAGGAGGTAGTTATAACTCCAAGAAATTATAATTTTTCCTGGGATTCAAACTATGCTATTATTGGTATGGCTTATATAGTTGATAATTATCCGCTATATTATGATGGTGCTAATGAATGTGGTCTTTGTATAGCTGGACTTAATTTCGTTGGCTATACTAAGTATCAAGAAGAAAGAAAGGATAAAATAAATATTGCACAATATGAATTTATTCCATATGTTTTATCTACATGTGAAAATGTGTCAGAAGTCAAAAAAAAACTAAATGAGATATGTGTTGTTGACCGTCCTTTTAATCAAAAACTTTTGACAGCAGAACTTCATTATATGATTGCTGATGAGTATGAATGTATAACAGTTGAATTTTTAAAAACAGGTATAATGATATATAATAATGAAATAGGAGTTTTAACAAATAATCCTCCTTTTGATTACCAATTATTGAACTTGTCTAATTACAATAATTTATCCAATCAAGCTAATTCAAAATTTATAAATATGAATCTAAATAATTATAGTAGAGGCTTGGGGAGTTTTGGTCTTCCTGGAGATTTAAGTTCATTATCTAGATTTGTTAGAGCTTCTTTTGTAAAATTAAATTCTATTTCTAATGGTAATGATGTTAGCCAATTCTTCCATATTTTAGATTCTGTATCACAAAAAAATGGTTGTTGTAAAGTTAATGATAGTTATGAAAAAACGATATATACAAGTTGTATAGATGTAAAAAATGGAATATATTATTATAATTGCTATAATAATCATCAAATTAATGCGGTTAATTTATTTAATGAAAATTTGGATGATTGTTGTTTGAAAAGATATCCCTTAATAAAAGATGAGAATATTAATTATCATAATTAAATTTTAAAATGTGCCTATTATAAGGTACATTTTATTATTATATAAAAATATTCACTTTTTTCTTAAATTTGCTATTTAAAAGCATATATGCTATAATATAACATATAAAAGGAGGTACTTTTATGGCTAAAATGACAATAGGAATCATGTATGATTTTGATAAGACTTTATGCACTACAGATATGCAAAATTATTCATTTATTAAAAATTTAGGAATGGAACCAGGCGAATTTTGGAAATTAGCTTCATTAAACACTAAAAAAAATTCTATGGACAAAATTCTATCATATATGTTTGTTATGGTACAAGAATGTAAAAAAAAGGGAATTAAATTAACTGAGGAATATTTAAAATCTTTAGGTAAAGATATTGTATATTTTAAAGGGGTTCAAACATGGTTTGAACGTATTAATCAATTTGGTGAATCATTAGGAGTGAATATTGAACATTATATTATTTCATCTGGAACAAAAGAAATTATTGATGGTTCATCAATTGCAAAATATTTCAAAAAAATATATGCATGTAAATTCGTATATGACAAAGATACTAAGGAAGCAATTTGGCCGAGTATGGCAATTAATTATACTCAAAAAACACAATATATATTTAGAATAAGTAAAGGTGCTTTGGATGAAGTTGATGAAGAAAAACTTAATATGGAAATCAAGGATGAAGCACGTGCTATTCAGTATCGTAATATGATATATATAGGTGATGGATTAACAGATATTCCATGTATGCAATTGTTAAAAGATAAAGGTGGTAAGGCAATTGCTTTATATCAAACACAATACATAGATAAAGTTTTACCTTTAGTAGATGATGGAAGGGTTAATTATGTTTGTGCTGCAGATTATTCTTCTAATTCTAATTTAGAAAAAATTGTTAAATTAATGATTGAAAACATGTCAATGCTAGAAAAATTAAGAAATAAAGAAGATAGACAGCTTCAATCATTTTCAAAACTAATAGGTGAAAAAAATGACAATTAATTTTTTTAATGAGACAGAAAAAAATATTGATGAATATATTAAATTAATTAATAATGTTTTTGATAATGTAGTAAATGATAAAATATTTAGTATTATATTTGTTGATGATGAAAAAATTCATCAAATCAATAAAGAATATCGAAATGTTGATAGAGTGACAGACGTTATATCATTTGCTTTATGTGATGATGATGAATTAGAAGAAGAATTTTCTTGCGAACTTGGAGATATTTTTATTGATATTGAACAGGCAATTAGACAAGCAAATGAATATGGACATAGTATTGAAAGGGAAATAGCTTTTTTAGCTGTTCATGGGTATCTTCATTTATGTGGATATGATCATATGACAAAAGAAGATGAAGATATAATGTTAAAAAAACAAGATGAAATATTACTTGCTGCTAAAATAGAAAGGAAATAATATGATGGATATTAATGAATTAATAAAAAATGCTATAGAAGGTAGAAAAAAATCTTATTCTCCTTATTCGAATTTTAAAGTAGGTGCTGCAGTATTGCTGAAAAATGGTAAATATTATCAAGGGTGTAATATAGAAAATGTTAGTTATGGATTATGTAATTGTGCAGAAAGAACGGCTTTATTTAAAGTTATTTCTGATGGCTATAATAAGGATGATATTGTTGCTATGGCTGTAGTTGCTGATACAAAAGATCCTTGTAGTCCTTGTGGTGCTTGTAGACAAGTTATGGCTGAACTTTTATATCCTGAAACTCCAATAATACTTGCAAATATTAATTATAATTATAAAGAAACAAATATTAGAGAATTACTACCATATAGTTTTGAGGAAATTGAAAATGCAAATTGATACATTTAAATCAGGGTTTGTAGCTGTAATTGGTAGACCAAATGTAGGAAAATCAACATTTGTTAATCAAATGGTTGGGAAAAAAGTTGCAATTATATCAAATAAACCTCAAACAACGAGAAATAGAATATTAGGAATTTTAACAAAAGAAGATTATCAAATAGCTTTTACTGATACGCCAGGAATTCATAAGGCTAAAACTGAATTAGGTAGAAGAATGGTTAATGCTTCATATGATGCTACTACTGGAGTTGACTGTATTTTATTTATGACTACACCTGTTAAAGAAGTGTTACAAGGAGATAAAATTATATTAGATAATTTAAAAAAGAATAAATTACCTGTATTTTTGGTTATTAATAAAGTTGATCAATTAAAAAAATTTAATGATATTGACCTCACAATAGCTTTATATAAAGATTTATA
This sequence comes from uncultured Anaeroplasmataceae bacterium, assembly GCA_964441815.1. Lineage (GTDB taxonomy): Bacteria > Bacillota_I > Bacilli_A > Acholeplasmatales > Anaeroplasmataceae > Pelethenecus. The sequence continues at coordinate 24,607 of CAYTVE010000023.1, forward strand.
TCCTTTTGCAGGTGTTTATCCTATATCAGTTCTAGAAAATAAAAATTTGGATAAATTATTAAATGATATTAAAACAGTTTTGCCTTTTGGACCAAAATACTATCCAGATGAAATGTCGTCAGATCATTCTAATAATTTTTTAATAAGTGAAGTTATTAGAGAAAAAATATTGAATTTGACAAATGAAGAAGTGCCTCATAGTATTGCTTGTATCGTTGATCAAATTAATATATGTCCGACAAACGAGAACTATAAAGATGTTTATGCTACTATTTACGTTGAACGAGATAGTCAAAAGAAAATAATTATTGGTAAAAATGGTGATATGATTAAACAAATTAAACAAAAAAGTTTAATGGATATTAAAAAAATTTTAAATAGCAAAGTTCATTTAGAACTATGGGTTAAAGTTAAAAAGGATTGGAAAGATAGAGCTAATGATTTGCAATCCTTGGGCTATGGTAACGGAACATTATAATGAGGATTTTCATCCTCATTTTTTATAAAAAGGATGCGTGATATTATTGGAAGGCTTAGTATTGAAGTCAATAGATTATAAAGAAAAATCTAAATTAGTTTATTTATATACATCAAAAGGTATCATAAGCTGTAAAGCGCTTGATGTATCAAAATCTAAATTAGGATTTATTACAACCTTGAATGTTGTTGATTTTGAATTGACTGATAATAAACTACCAACTGTTAAAGAATATAGTATTAAAAAAAGCTTTTATAATTTATATAATGACTTAAATAAAATAGGTATAGTAACACCTATATTTGATATTATCTATCATTTAGAAAATGATGCTCCACATCAAAGAATTTATCCATTTTTAATAAAGGTTTTAGATGAGTTAATTGAAAATAATACGAATCCATATTTCATTTTATCATTATTTCTAATAAAAATGTTATCAGTATTTGGTATTAAGCCAGAATTAAATAAATGTATATATTGTAATAATACTAATATAATTAATTTTTCTTTAATTAATGGTGGAGCTTTATGCGCTAATTGTTCTTCTAAAAATATAGATAATTATTTATTATATCAAGCTTTTTATCAATTATATTATGATAAAGAATTTATAGAAATTGATCTTAATTATAAAAAATTATTAGATAAAATATATGAATATTACAATATTCATTCTAATTTCAAACTGAAAGGATATCATTTATGATTAAACTAAAATTAAAAGATAATGAATATGAATATACATATAATGATAAAACTAGATTAATAGCTAGAGCATTTGTCATTAATGATAATAATGATATTGCAATATTACATATTGTTGGTGATGATGATTTTGGTCATAGAGATTATTATGAAACATCTGGTGGAGGAATAGAAGAAAATGAGTCTATTCAAGATGCAATTGTTAGAGAACTTGATGAAGAAATCGGCTATAGATGTGAAATCGTTAATTATTTAGGCATAGTAGAAGATGAATATAATTTATTGCATAGAAATAATATAAATCATTATTTTTTATGTAAAACGGTTTGCCAAACGAAAATTCATCATGTTTCATTTGGTGATAGTTTAATTAATGAAATATGTTGGTTAAATATAGATGAAATAATTTCTAAATATGAAAATATGAATGATACTAAAATAGCTAGATTAGTTAAAAATAGAGAATATCCTATTGCTTTATATTTGAAAGATGTATTAGAAAAAATGTGATAAAATTTAAAGTCAATTAGAAAGTGTTAATAATAATCGTTTTTTAAAGTGGTAAATGTAGAATAAATTTTCAAAATATGATATACCAATACTAAGGACGTGATGATATGGCTAATTATTTAAATCAAGGTAATAATAAGTTTTTAA
>CAYTVE010000024.1:0-25871 GCA_964441815.1 uncultured Anaeroplasmataceae bacterium
AATCATTTTATGCTTCCGTTGAATGTGTTGATAGGGGTTTAGATCCATTAACAACAAATCTAGTTGTAGCCGATTCTTCAAGAACCGAAAAAACTATATGCTTAGCTGTAACTCCGTCATTAAAATCATTTGGAGTTTCTAGTAGACCAAGATTATTTGAAGTTATTCAAAAAGTCAAAGAAATAAATAATGAAAGATTAAGAAAATGTAGTAATCGTAAATTTGCTGGTGAATCAGATAACGCTACTGAATTAAATAACAATCCATTACTGAAATTATCTTACATAGTTGCTCCACCTAAAATGGCACATTATATTGAAGTTAGTTCAAAGATATATGGTATTTATTTGAAATATATTGGAGCAGATGATATTCATGTATATTCAATTGATGAAGTATTTATGGATGTTAGTAAATATCTTAAAACTTATAAAATGAATGCTCATGAATTAGCAATGACTATAATTCGTGATGTTTTAAAAGAAACTGGAATTACTGCAACTGCTGGTATTGGAACAAATATGTTTTTAGCAAAAGTAGCAATGGATATTGTTGCTAAAAAAATGAAACCAGATAAAGATGGAGTAAGAATTGCAGAACTTAATGAAATGACTTATCGGAAAGAATTATGGAATCATAAACCTTTAAAAGATTTTTGGCGAGTAGGTCCTGGATACGTAAAAAGATTAGAAAAGCTAGGATTATATACAATGGGAGATATTGCTAAATGTTCTACAGGTTCATTTAATGATTTTTATAATGAAGATTTATTATATAAGGAATTTGGCATTAATGCTGAACTATTAATTGATCATGCTTGGGGATATGAACCAACAACTATTAAAGATATTAAACAATATAAACCTAAATCAAATAGTATATCAATAGGTCAAGTATTATCTAGAGCATATAATATAAAAGAAGCTCGCTTGATTGTTAAAGAAATGATGGAAATATTGTCTCTTGATTTAGTAAAAAAAGATCTAGTTACTAATCACATTTCTTTATATATAGGGTATGAAAAAAAAGATAAAATTGAATTTGAAAAATTAAATAAATCAATTACTTTAGATGAATATACATCATCTACAATTAAACTTACCCACGCAATAACATATTTATTTGATAAATATATAAATATAGATTTAGATGTAAGAAGAATAAATATTAGTGCTCTTATTTTTGATATAGAAAAAATAAATAATAAAATAATTCAGTATTCATTATTCGATGATATCGAAGATAAAAAAAATCAAGAAATTAAAAAAAATAAAAAGGATGAAAAAGAGCAAAAACTTCAAAAAACTATAATTGATATAAAAAATAAGTATGGTAAAAATTCAATGTTAAAGGGAATGAACTTGGATAAAGCAGGAACAACTAAATCACGAAATAAACAAATAGGAGGACATAAAGCATGAATGATAAATACAATGAAATAATAAAAGTTAAATATATAAAATCAACAAAACATCCTCATATGACTTTAAAACAACGATCAAGTCAGTTCATGCCTTTTAGTGCTTTGACAGGTTATAATGAAAGTATTATTGAAAAAAGTAGAATAACAGATAAAAAAAGAATTTTATCTATTGATGAAAAAAATATAATAAACAATAAGTTGAATTATTTAACAGATAATTTAGACAAACAAATTAGTGTTATTTATTTTGTTAAAGATATAATAAAAAATGGTGGAGAATATTTAGAAAAAACTGGTTATATTAAAGTGATAGATAGCATTAATAAAATAATTAAATTTAAAGATAAAACAATAATTAATTTTATTGATATTTTTGATATTAAAATAATTGAATAAGGTTTAAATTACTTTCTAAATTCATAATATTAATTGAGTGTGATATTATGAATTTAAATGAATTACTTTCTTTGTTAGGCTTAAATAAAACTTTTTATAATCATAAAATAAAAAAAATAGCATTTGACTATAATAAATGTATTAATAATTCGATATACTATTCTTTAAATGACAATTTAAATGATATAAAGAAAGCTATAAATAATGGTGCCAAAACAATTTTTTGTTCCAAGATAATAGAACTAGACTGCAGCGTTAATGTTATTATAGTTGAAAATATAAGAAAAATATTAGCTTTATCAGCAAAATATTTTTATAATAATATATCAAAAAAATTAAAAATAATAGGTGTTATAGGGACAAATGGTAAAACGTCAACATCTACAATTGGATATGATTTTTTTAATTATATAAATTATAAAAGTATGTTAATAGGTTCTAATGGAATTTTTTATGAAGATAAACATATAAACATAAAAAATACTACTCCAGATATTATTACTATTTACGATAATTTGGTTTTAGCTTTTAAAAAGAAAATAAAATATATTTTTATTGAAATCTCTAGTATTGCTATTGATCAGTTTCGGACATATGGATTAGAATTAAGTGTTTTAATATTTACAAATTTTTCTCAAGATCATCTAGATTATCATAAAAATATATATAATTATTTATATACTAAATTAATACCATTTATTAAAATGAATAAAAATAGTTATGTTATAATAAATAATGATGACGAAACAAATGAATTTTTTAAAAAATATTGTGATAGTAAAATAATATCATATAGTGAAAACAATAAATCGGATATAAAAGGATATAGGGTTTATAATGTAAATAAATATGCTACATTTTATTATAATAATATATTATTTAAAAATAATTTAATTGGTTCATTTAACATTTTAAACTGTCTCAGTATTATCGCTTTAATGAAAATATTTAAAATATCTCTTTTTAAATTTAAAGATTTTTTAATAGATTATAAGGGAATAAATGGCAGAATGAATCAAATAGAATATAAATGTAGATATATTATCATAGATTATGCTCATACTTTTTCTGCAACAAAAACAGTTATTGAAGAATTTTTGAAGGTTTGTAAAAATAATCTTTATATTGTTATAGGTTGTGGTGGGAATAGAGAAAAAGAAAAAAGGTTTATGATTGGTTCATATCTAAATAACATATCTGCAAACATAACTTTAACGGTAGATAACCCAAGATTTGAAGATCCAATAGATATAATAAATGATATTAAAAAAAATATAGATAAAAATATTGAAATAATATTAGATAGAAAAACTGCAATAATTTACAATCTTAATAAACTAAAACCAAATGATTATTTATTAATATTAGGCAAAGGTGCAGAAGAATATATTGAAATAAAAAATGTTAGATATCAATATTCTGATAAGGAGGTTGTATATGACTGGATTAAACAACAATAATTTTGTTTTATTATCCTTGCTTACTATATTTTTTTATTCTTTATATATAAAATTATTCAAAAAGTTAAAACAAACAGAAAGAAAAGAGGGATTAGAATCTCACAAAATAAAAAATGGAACTATAACTATGGGTGGAATCATATTTATATTTATGCCTCTTTTTTTTGTAACATATACACCTGATACTAAAATTATTATTTTTACAGTTATAAGTTTTGCAATATTAGGCTTAATTGATGATATATTAATAGTTAAATTCAAAAAAAATGATGGATTATTTCCATCATTAAAATTGATTATAGAAATAATTATTTCAGCCATTAGTTTTTATATGTATTTAAAAAATGGTAATGAAGTTATTTTAAATTTATTTAATTTAAATATTAATTTAAAATGGCTATATGGTATATTTATACTATTTTTGTTAACAGCTAGTTCAAACGCTTGGAATTTGGTAGATGGAATAGATGGTTTATGTTCTGGACTAAGTATTATTTTTGGTATTGGATTAATGATTATTGCATACAAACAAGCTAGGTTTGATGTATTATATATGTTAGTTTTTTTTCATATATCGATATTTATATATTGGTGTTTAAATTTACCCAAAGCTTTTTTATTTATGGGAGATGTAGGTTCATTAGGATTAGGCGCTTTATATTCAATGACTGCGATAATATTAGATTGTATTAACTCGTTTATCTTAATGTCGTTTTTATTTATATTTGAAACATTAAGTGTAATATTGCAAGTTACTTATTATAAAAAAACTAAAGGTAAAAGATTATTTAAAATGACTCCTTTTCATCATCATTTAGAATTATGTGGTTTAAATGAATTACAAATAGACATATTATTTTACATAATTCAAATTATTTTAGTTGTTTTAGCTTTAAATATCTTATAAAAGTTGACAAAACAAAATTTTATTTATATAATGACCATAGATTATAAAATAAATTTATGGAAGGTATATAATGAATGATTCTCGATTATTAACTCTTTTAACATTAGTTAAAATAAAAAATTATACACAAACTGCTCAAAGACTTTTTATTACACAACCAGCAGTGACACATCATATTAAATCACTAGAGAATGAATATGATATAAAAATATTTGAAACAAATAAGAGTTTTGAATTAACACCACAAGGCCAGATATTATTTGAATATGCTAGAAGAATGTTAGATCAATCAAGAGAAGTGACTGAAGCTATAGCGAATTCTTTTTCAATTAACAAAAATCTAAATTTGGGTGTAACTTTTAATTCAACAATATGTTTAGCCAAAGATGATTTATTAAATTGTTTTTTTGATATATATAATTCTCATACAAATATCCATACTGATTCAAAAGAAAGAATATATGAATTACTAAAACAAGGTAAAATTGATTATGCAATAATAGATGGTCCATATGACGATGAGGATTTTGAAGGAATACAATTATCAATTCAAAATATTGTTCCTGTATGCTATAATGATGGCAAATTTAAGGAAATTAAACGCGTAACGCGTGATATGATTAAAAACAACGCATTAATATTAGGAGATGTCGATAGTTCTTTATGTCAAACGACATTACAAAGTTTAAAAAACAGTAATATTAATATTAAAAATATGAATATATATCATTCAAATTCACCATTTCTAATGGGACAATTAATAAAAAACAAAGATGGTATAGGTTTTATGTATCAAGATTATTGTACAGATTTTAATTATTTGAAAAAAATGGAATTGCTTAATTTTAAATCAACTCAAGTTTTTTATTTAATATATAGCCAAAATTCTTTTGATAAAACAACAATAAAAAAATTAATAAATGGTATAAGAAAATGGAAAGAACAATAAAAATTTTTTATGAAGATAATCATATTATAGTTGTATATAAACCAAAAGGTATATTATCTCAAGCAGACGGTTCAGATAAATCTGATATGCTTACTATCGTTAAAAATTATATAAAACATAAATATAATAAACCAGGCAATGTATACCTTGGATTAGTTCACAGACTCGATTTATATACTAGCGGTATAATGGTTTTTGCAAAAACATCTAAAGCAGCTTCTAGACTTTCAAAACAAGTTATAGAACACTTATTTAAAAAAAAGTATTTAGCTATTATTGAAGGTAACATTGATGAATATGGCATTTTGAAAAATAATATATATAAAAATGAATGCGAAAGAAAAAGTTATGTTGATGCAAAAGGAAAAGAAGCAATATTAGAATATAAATTATTAGACTATAAAAATAATTGTAGTTTAATAGATGTTGATTTAAAGACGGGAAGATTTCATCAAATAAGATGTCAATTTTCATATATAGGACATCCATTATATGGTGATATTAAATATGGTAGTAAAAATAAAATAAATAGTATGAATTTTCCTTTGGAAGCTTATTATTTATCTTTTTTTCATCCTATTACAAACGAAAAATTAGAATACGAATATAAAACATTACATTTATAGGTGGAATTTACCACCTTTTTTTCATATTGTAAATATAGGTGATATTAATGCATTTTGAATTTTATAAAAATGTTTTATTAATAAATAATTATCGACAAATTATTTTAGTAAAGAATGATTTAATTAAAGTTGAAAAAATAGATATATATGGTGAAAATCTAAATATAATAAAATTATCTAAAGATGAAATAATTATAAGAGGTATTATAAATGAAATAAAGATAGGAGAATAAGTTATGATATATAAAATTAAAATGAATAAAGATGATTATTTTAAAATCAGTAATAAAATAATTTCTTCTAATTTAATAATAAATGATAATGAAGTTACATTTGAAATTGAAGGTGGTTCATATAATATTTTAAAAAGGACAAACTATCAATATAAAATAATTGAAAGTATTTCTTCTAAAATATTAAGATTTTTATCAAATTATGGTCTTCTCATATCTGGAATTTTATTCTTATTATCTATTTTATATATGAATACTTTTAGAATAGAAAAAATAGAATTTAATAGACAAACACCGATTAATAATGATATAGAATATCGAATAAAATCTTGTTATAAAAAATTATTATGTTTTAATTTTTGTAATTTAGATTTTAATAAATTTACTACAGATATGCAAAAAAAATATTTTGAATATCCATATATTAATATATATAAAAAAAATAATAGCATATTTGTATATATTTCTGATATGGATGAAATAAACATGGATTTAGAAGAAGTAAAAGAAGGAAATATTATTGCAAAAAAAGATGGAATAATCGATTCTTTTTATGTATATAATGGAATAAATAAAGTGTCAAAAAATAAATATGTAAAAAAGGGAGATATTTTAATTGAAGGTAATAGTAAATCAAGAGGATTAATTCTTGCTACAACATATGATAAAATAAATATTTCTATTGCAAAAAAAATTAACACATATGAAGTCACTAAAGAAAATCAAAACTATTACAATATTTCTCTATTTAATTTTGATTTTAATATAGGAAAAAAACAAGATTATATTTATTCAAATAGTGATGAAAACTTATTATTTAATTTGTTTGATTTATTTTCTTTAAAAAAAATTGAAGAAACCAAAAAAAATGCTATAATAAAAGAGTATAATAATATTACAGCATTAGAAGAAGCTGAAAACAAAATAGAAATTGATTTTTTAAATCATCAAAATAATTCATTAGAAAAAATTATTTCTATGATGAATATTAAAGCAGAAGAAGATGATGATAATTTTTATTTTACATTTATTGTAAAAAAATATGAGTCTATTGGAATATATGAGAGGTGATCAAGTTGAAATTGAAATGTTTAATAGAAGATTCACAAGATGCTAAAAATATATGTGGAATTCAAAATTCTAATATTAAAATCATTGGAGAATTATTCAATTGTGTTATTGATGTATTTGGTAATCAAATATTATGTGATTTAACTGATGAAAAACAAATATTAGAACTAGAAATATATATGGATTCTTTAATTAAAATATCAAGTATGAATGTTCACATAACTTCGAGAGATATAATTTATTTAAAAAAGATTATAGAATCAGGGAAAAAAGATGATTATTTAAACTTTTTAAATAATCGTAAAGCTATTGGCTACTTAATAAATGGCAAACCTGTTTATGCTAAAACTTTAAAACAAGAAGAATATTTAAAAGAATTAAATAAAAAAGATTTGATTTTTTCAATTGGTTCAGCAGGAAGTGGTAAGACATATTTAGCTGTCGTTTATGCTGTTACACAATTAAAAAAAGGTAATGTTCAAAAAATCATTTTAACAAGACCTGCAGTTGAAGCTGGAGAATCATTAGGTTTTTTACCTGGCGATTTAAAAGAAAAAGTAGATCCATATTTAAGACCTTTATATGACGCATTATATGATATGTTAGGTGTTGAAGGTACTAACGCTTTAATTGAAAAACAAGTTGTAGAAATAGCTCCTTTAGCCTATATGCGAGGAAGAACATTAGAAAATGCAATTATAATATTAGATGAAGCTCAAAACGCTACTGTTGACCAACTGAAAATGTTTTTAACAAGGCTAGGATTTAATTCTAAAATGATTGTTACAGGAGATTGTTCTCAAATTGATTTACCACAACCAAAACGATCAGGTTTAAAAATCGCTTCAGAAATGTTAAAGGACTTAAAGGAAGTTTCGGTTATCGAATTTGAAACATTTGATGTTATAAGACATCCTTTAGTCGCTAAAATAATTGAGAAGTTTGCAAATATTTCAAATTAAGGGAAAAATCCCTTTTTTTTTCATCACTTTTAATTTATAATATGTTTGGTGATTTTAAATGAAAGAAATATTTTTCGAAAAAATTAATAAGTATAATACAATAATTATTCACAGACATTCTAGACCAGACTTAGATGCTTTAGGTAGTCAAAGAGGACTTGCTTTAACTCTAAAAAATGCTTATCCTAATAAGCAAATTTATATGGTTGGTGATATGAGTTCTAGATATGCATTTTTAGGAGATATGGATGTCATTGATGATGAAGTATATGAAGATGCCTTAGTTATTATAACAGATGTTTCTGTTTCTAGCATGGTATCTGATGATAGATATAAATTAGCTAAAGAAGTATTTATCATAGATCATCATAAAAATGGAAGTGACATTTCAGAAAATGTTTTATGTGATTCGACTAAAGTTGCAGTTTGTGAATATATAGTTGAATTATTAATAGAACATAATTATGTAATACCAAAACATGCAGCAACATGTTTTTATGGGGGTATTGTAACTGATAGTGGTAGATTTCAATATGGTGAAACCACGGGAAATACTTTAATTACATCTGGTAAATTACTTAATTTAGGTGCAGATAAGGATTATATTTATAAAAATATTTATACAGAAACATTAGAAGAAAAACAAATGAAAAATTGGTTTGGCACTCAATTTAAAACTACAAAAGAAGGCGTGGCATATCTTAAAAATGGAAAGGGAGTATTTGAAAAATATAATGTTGATTTTTTCAATATTTCTAGAGGAATGGTAGGTGTAATGGCCGGAATTTCAGAAATATCTATTTGGTGCAATTTCACATTAGACATTGAAAAAAATGTTGTTGTTGGTGAATTTAGATCTAGAGAAATACCTATTGTAGAGATTGCTAAAAAATATGGTGGTGGTGGTCATGATCTAGCATGTGGCGCTACTTTATCAAGTTTTGAAGAGGCAGATTTAGTTATTGAAGATTTTAATAATTTATTAAGAAATGTTTAGGATTTTCCTAAACTTTTTTTAAACCTCTTTTTTTTGAAGAAAAAATGAAAGAATATGTCGATTTTTGGATAAGAAAACGACTTTCATTATTGAAATTTTTTGAAATTTATTATATTATAATAAAAGAAGTAATTTGATTAAAGGTTGTGATTGTATGGAATATATAGCAAATAAAGAAATGGTTGTAATTTTTGATAAAAGAATGGGACTAGAAACAATTTCTTCAAAGCTTGCTTTATTAAGTGCAGAGCAAATAAAGAAATTCTTTACTGAACGTTCAACAAAAATACCTAGAAAAATAAATTCAATGGCACTTACAAGTGCTTTAAATCAAAGAATAGTAACTTTAAATTCACATTCATTGACTAAGGATGCTTTTGCTAAATTAGATTCTTATGAAAATTTTTCTGAATTTCAACTTCAAAATTTATTTGAAAAAATTGGAAATGAAGATGATTATTTCTTGTATCGTAAAAATTTATGGAAATTGATTATACGAAATCATATGGGATTAAATTTACAAGATGGTGAAATTAGTCGTTTAATTAATATGAAAAAGCATCAAGTTGAAGATTTCGTTACATATTCAAAAGCTATCTATAGCTCATCATTAGATCAACCAAAAGAATTTGATGCTTATCCAGCTAATAAATTTGAATCTCTTTTAAATGTTTCATTTTCACAAGATGAAATTCGTTCATTAGGAATTAAATATGGTTTTGACATTCCTGTAAGATTAAAAAAAGATGATTTATTAGTTTATGTTAAAGATATGATGAAAGCTAAAAGAAAATTAACTTTATCATTACAAAGAGATTTAAATGCAATGACCATAACTCAATTAAATGAATTTTGTAATATTCAAGAATTAGGTATATCATCAGCTATGAAGAAAGAAGAATTGATAACTTTATTCTTATTTTTAGTTAAGCAAGCTAAATTTGCACATCTTGAAGCTAAAACTATTATAACTCCTGATTTCGTAAAACCTTTAAAATTTAGAGTTGATTTGGATGTTGTAGATAATTTTAAAAGAGGTATACCTAAGAAAGTAATTTATTTAGAATCTGAAGAAAAAGAAATGGTAGAAGAAAACATTGATGATTCATTTGAAATTGAAGATGAACACAAAAAAGCTCAAGATGAGATGATTGCAGATATAATTAAACAATTATTACCATATTTAAATATCGATGAAGAAACTGCTCAACTAGCAATTAAAAGTGGTATAAAATTACCAAATCAAAAAAAAACAATCAAATCAATAAATTACCAAAAAAAAAAGAATTGACGTATAATACTCCATCAAAAGAAGAGAAAAATCAAGTAATTAAAAATGATGAATATAATAATGTTCAGTCTGAAAAAGATAAATTAATAGATATTTTATTTAGAAAAACGAATAACTCGCCAGAAGATAATTTATCTAAAAAAAAAGAACTAAATGTTGATGATTTACTTGATAAATTAGAAGCTAAATGTCAACAATTTGATGATTCTAAAAATGATAACGTTGATGTTGCTGATACTGGTGATTCTGTAGATGATAACGTTGATGTTGCTGATACTAGCGATTTTGTAGATGATAACGTTGATGTTGCTGATACTAGCGATTCTATAGATGATAACGTTGATGTTGCTGATACTGGTGATTCTAAAAATGATAACGTTGATGTTGCTGATACTGGTGATTCTAAAAATGATAACGTTACTGAATTTAATGACGATGATTTTATTGATGAAGAATTCATTGACGAGTATGATGATGAGTATGATGATTATGACTTTTCTGTATTTGAAGAAGATGAAGAAGAATTAGATGTTGAAGAATCTTCTTTTGCCGATTTGGAGAAAAAAGATAATTTGGATAATGAAAGTTATGACGATGAATTTAATCCATATAAAATGGTTGATTCAACTCTTGTTGATGATGAAGATTCAAAACATAATGAGGAAGCTAATATGGAAAATGTTGAGGAAGAAACTTCATTAGAAGAAAAAATTGTATATAGTTCATGCAGAGCGCTTGTGCCTATTGGACCATTAGTTGATTTACCAGTATATAAACCCAATGATGTTAATTTCGAAATTAATCCGTATTATATGAATAAAAAAATTAAAAGAAATTATAAAACTTTAATTATTTCATTAAGTACTTTAATTACATTTGTTATTATGATTATTTTAGTATTTGTTATTTTAAAGTTTTTGAAATAAGAGGTTATATGAAAGAAAAAGAACTTAAATATACTCCGATGATGGAGCAATATCTGGAAATAAAGAAAGATTATCAGGATACAATCCTATTTTATCGTGTTGGTGACTTTTATGAGATGTTTTTTGATGATGCTCATATAGGAGCTAAAGAGCTTGAGCTCGCATTAACGGGAAAAGATGCAGGAGTTAAGGAACGTGTACCAATGTGTGGCGTTCCTTTTCACGCATATGAGCCTTATGCAGAAAGGCTTATTTCTAAAGGATATAAAGTTGCTATTGTAGAACAAGTTGAAGATCCAAAAGCTACCAAAGGAATTGTTAAGCGAAGTGTTGTAAAGATAATAACACCTGGAACTATTGATTCCGGATTAAATGACAAAGAAAATAATTACATTGCCGGTGTTTATCAAATAAAAAATAAATATATATTATGTTATATAGATTGGTCTACTGGTGAAGGATATATTACTAAATTAGATAATTTTGATGTATTGGGTAATGAACTATTATCAATGCATATTAAAGAAGTTGTGGTTAATAGCGACTATAATAATTCAAAGTTAATAGAATTTATCAAAATGAATCAAATTGTTTTATCAAAAGTTAATGATTGTCTAATTCCTAATGATGTAATTTCTATTGCAGTAGATATTGAAGAAGAATATCATCCTGCTATAGGTGTCTTAATTCATTACTTTATTGAAACTAAAAAATTAGTACCAACACATTTAAAGAAAATTAAAAATTATATAAATGAACAATATCTTCATTTAGATGCATTTACTAAAAAGAATTTAGAATTGTGTGAAACATTAAGATTTAATAATAAATCTGGCTCTTTACTATGGCATTTAGATAAATGTGAAACTGCAATGGGTTCAAGAATGCTTCATAAATGGATTGATAAACCTTTATTAGATGTTAATGCTATTAATAATAGATTAGATTTTGTTGAATGTTTCAATAATAATTATTTAATAAAAGCTCAAATAAAGGAATACTTTAAAAGTGTATATGACTTAGAAAGAATTATCGGAAGAATTGCTTCTGGTAATGCTAATGCTAAAGATTTAGTTTGGCTAAAAAAATCACTACAATATATTCCTGATATTAAATCATTACTATTAAATTTGAATTTAGAGCCTGCTAATATTTTTGCAAAAAAAATTGTTGATCATCAAGATTTATATAATGTTTTAGTTAAAGCTCTTGTTGATAATCCACCATTATCAATTAAAGAAGGTGGAATGATTAGAGAGGGCTTTGACTCGAAGCTTGATGAAATTAAATCTATTTTAATTAATAGTAAAGAATGTTTTTTGAATTATGAATTGAAACAAAAAGAAATAACTGGCATTAAAACGTTAAAAGTTGGATATAATCGAGTTACTGGATATTATATAGAAATTTCTAAAGGAGCAATTGCTAATTTACCAGAAGATATTGGCTACGAAAGAAGAGCTACTTTAGCAAATGCTGAAAGATTCATATCAAAAGAATTAAAAGAATATGAAGATATAGTTTTACATTCTAACGAACAAATAGTTTCAATTGAATATGAAATTTTTTCATCCCTTAGAATATTATCTGCTAAATATATCGAATCACTTCAAACTTTAGCTGATAATTTAGCTACAATTGATTGTTATATTTCATTAAGTGATATTGCATGTGAATTTAATTATGTAAGACCATCTTTTAACGAAAATAGAAGAGTTAGTATTGTTGACGGAAGACATCCAGTTTTAGAAACTATTATGAAATCTGGTTATATTGTTAATGATGTTGATATAAATGCATATAATATGATACTTATTACTGGACCAAATATGAGTGGTAAATCTACATATATGCGTATGCTTGCTACTATTGCAATACTTGCTCAAATTGGTTCATTTGTTCCTGCTAGAAGTGCTGATTTAATGATTTTTGATGCAATTTATACAAGAATAGGTGCTTCAGATGATTTAGTGTCAGGTCAATCTACATTTATGGTTGAAATGATGGAAGCTAATTATGCAATAACTAACGCAACTAAAAATAGCCTTATTTTATTTGATGAAATAGGTAGGGGTACTGCTACATATGATGGTATGGCACTTGCTCAAGCTATTTTAGAATATGTTCATGAAAGAATAGGTTGTGTTACTTTATTTTCTACTCACTATCATGAATTAACTTCATTACAGGAAAAATTAAAAAGACTGAAAAATGTTCATGTTGAAGCTAAAGAAACTGAAAATGGAGTAGCGTTTTTACATAAAGTTTTAGATGGCCCAACAGATAAAAGTTATGGTATAAATGTTGCAAGTCTTGCTGGACTACCCAAATCGTTAATTGAAAGAAGTAAAATGATTTTAGAAACTTTAGAAAATGATTCTAACACAAAAAATGCAGTTGATTTGGATTTGTTCAATTTCCTTGAATATGAAAATAAAGAAGAGGTAAAAAAAGAAACAAGGGCTGAAAAAATAGAAGCTAGGTTATCAGAAATTGATTTAAATATGCTGACTCCTATAGAGGCTTTAAAGCTACTTTATGAATTAAAGGAGGTATAGTTATGGGAAATATTGCTAAAATGAGTACTCATTTAGCTAATATGATAGCTGCTGGAGAAGTTGTTGAAAAACCAAGTAGTGTCGTAAAAGAACTTGTCGAAAATTCAATAGATGCTAAAGCCACAACTATACGTGTTTTTTTAAAAGAAGGTGGCTTAAAAGAAATTAAGGTTGTTGATGATGGTATAGGTATGGATTCAAGTGATGTTTTATTATCATTTCAACCTCATGCAACCTCTAAAATAAAAAATGAATATGATTTATCAAGAATTTTATCATTAGGATTTAGAGGTGAAGCTATTGCTTCAATTGCTGCTGTAAGTAAAATGCAAATTATTTCGAGTTTGGATGGGTTATCAGGTTATCAAGCATCTTATCAAGCTGGAGTTATTAAATCTAGTGGTGATATATGTTCAAATAAAGGAACAACAGTTATAGTTGAAAATTTATTTTTTAATACTCCTGCAAGATTAAAATATTTAAAACCAGCTAAAAATGAATTTGCTAGTATTTCGTATTTAATGGATAAAATAGCTTTGGCTCATCCGGAAATTAGATTTATGCTGATAAATGATGATAAAACATATTTGTCAACTACTGCTTCAAATAATAATGTTTCGTTGATGGGTGAAATATATGGTTTAGAAGTAGCTAAATCGTTAATAGAAAAAGAATTTATTATAGATGGTGTTAAGGCTAAACTTATATTAGTTAAACCTGAAATATATCGTGCAAATAAACTTGAAATAACATTACTTGTAAATGGTAGATATGTTAAAAATCATAATATAACTAATGCAATCATTGATGGTTTTAGGACTTATTTGCCCATAGGTAAATATCCTATTGCAGTCTTATATTTAGAAATAGATCCTTTGCTTGTTGATGTAAATGTTCATCCAAGCAAAATAGAAATTAAGATTTCTAATGAAGATGAAATAATAAATAAATTAATTACAGTTATAACTAGCGCTTTAGAATCAACTATTCTTATACCGACAAGAAATACATATATAGTTGATAGCAATAAAGGTTATAAAAAAGAGAGTATTTTCACATTACCTCGTGTCGAGGTTAAAGATGAAAAAATTAATAATTTGCATAAATTTAATGAAAATATAAATCAATATAATGAAGTTAAAATTTCAGAAGAAAGAGATATTTTAGTTGAAAATGATTTTATTGATGATAAAACAGAAAATCATGAAAATATTGAAGTTCCTGATAAATCTATCATAAAAAATGAATCTAAAATTCCTTATTTTGAATATATTGGCCAAGCATTTGGCACATACTTATTATTTCAAAATGATGATGGATTATATTTAATGGATCAGCATGCTGCTGCTGAACGAATTAATTATGAAAAAAATTATGAATTATTAGGCAAACCTAATCAACCTACTATTGAGCTTTTAATTCCAATAATGTTAACTTTAACTAAAAGTGAATCAATATTTATTAATGAACATTTGAGTGACTTTGGTAAAATAGGATTCAAGTTAGAAGAAATTTCACCTACAGATTATATTATAAGACAAATTCCTTTATGGGCTAATCTTGATAATGCAAAGGATATTATTTATAAAATTTTTAGTTTATTAATTGAAAATAAAAAAGTAGATATTATAATATTTAGAGATAATATTGCTAAACAAATAAGTTGCAAGGGTTCTATCAAGGCTAATCATTATTTAAGTAGAATTGAAATAGATACTTTAGTGAATAATTTGAAAAATTGTAAAAATCCTTATACATGTCCTCACGGAAGACCGACAATTATTAAATTTAGTTGTTCTGACTTGGAGAAAATGTTTGAGAGGATTCAAAAATGAAAAATAAAGTTATTGTAGTTGTAGGGCCTACTGCAGTTGGTAAAACTAAATTATCAATTAGATTAGCTAAAAAATATGGAATTGATGTAATTAGTGGAGATAGTATTGCAGTATATAAAAAACTTAATATAGGTTCAGCCAAACCTACTATTAAAGAGATGGATAATGTTAAGCATCATTTGATTGACATTTTAGAACCTTATGAAGATTATAGTGTTGCAGATTTTCAAAAAGAAGCTAGAAAAATTATTGATAATAAACCACTTTCTTTGATTTGTGGTGGAACAGGTTTATATATTCAAGCAACATTATTTAATTATGAATTTAATTCTAAAAAAAGAGATTTATCTCTTATTGATAAATATAAAGATTATAGCAATATAGAATTGTATAATCTTTTAAAAAGTTTAGATAAAAGTTTAGATGAAACAAAAATTCATTATAATAATCGCAAAAGAGTGTTAAGAGCTTTAGAAGTATATGAAGATTTAAATACTTCGATTCATAGTTTCAATCATAAAAAAGAAGCTTTATATGATTATTTTATCATTTATTTAGACATGGATAGACAATTATTATATCAAAGAATAAATGATAGAGTGGATATGATGTTAAACGAAGGTCTTTTTAAAGAAGTTGAAGACTTAAAGAATGAAGGTATATACCCTAAAGGGATTGGATATAGAGAATGGGTAGATTATTTTAATGGATTAGTTGATTATAATACTGTAGTAGAAAATATAAAAAAGAATTCAAGACATTTAGCTAAAAGACAAGCTACTTGGTTTAAAAATCAAATGAATAGCCATTTTTATAATGTAGATTTAAATAATCTTGATGATTTATATATTAGAATAGAAAATGATTTAGATAGGTGGCTTAATTCATGAAAATATATTTAATTGGTATGCCAGGGGTTGGCAAATCAACAATAGGTAAAATTCTTTCTAAAAGAATAAATTATAAGTTTATTGATTTAGATGATTTTATTGAAGAAAAAACAATGTTGTCTATTGATGAAATATTTTCTTCTTTTGGAGAAAAGCATTTCAGAGATTTAGAAACAAATTGTTTAGAAGAAGTCTCTAAATTAAATAATATAGTTATCTCTTGTGGTGGAGGCATAATAGAAAATTTAGATAATAAAACAAAGATGTGTGGTTATACCATTTTTTTAGATTCACCTTTAGAAGAAATTAAAAAAAGAGTTGCAAATCAAGACATTATTAGGCCATTATTAGAAGATAATAAGTTAGATAATTTATATAAAAAAAGAATAGATAAATATATATATTTTGCGGATTATACTATTGAAAATAATAATATAGATTTAACTATAGATTTAATAACAAGGAAATTAAGTATGGAAAAAAAAGTATTAATTTTAAATGGCCCTAATCTAAATATGTTAGGCAAAAGACCAAAAGAATATTACGGTTCAAAAACTCTTGATGAAATTAATGATTTAATAATTAAAGAAAATAATTCATTTTTCTTGCTTGATTTTTATCAAAGTAATAATGAAGGAGACATTATTACTAAAATACAAGAATCGCTTGATTATTATGCTATAATTATCAATCCAGCTGCATATACTCATACAAGTATAGGAATAAGGGATGCTTTAGAGATGTTTTTTGGAATTAAAATAGAAGTTCATTTATCTGAAGTCGACAGTAGAGAAGAATTTAGAAGATATAATTATATTAGAGATATTTGTGATGAATGTTTTAAAGGCGAACAAGAAAAAAGTTATCTTAATGCGTTAAATTATATAAAAAATACTGTCAAATAATTATATTTGTATTTTTTTATAATATATGGTATAATTTTATTTGAAAAACACAAAATAAGTGTTATTTAATTTGTTCTATTATTAATACGACAATATAATAGAACTTAATATTAGGAGTGTAGAGATTTGGATATACAAAGGTCGTTTTTCTTAAGTACAAATGGATTTACATTTGATACATTAATTTTTATTGTAATGTTAGTATGTATTTTATTGTCAGCATTTTTTTCAATGTCCGAAACAGCTTTTTCGAGCGCTAATGTTGTTAAGTTAAAAAGCTTAGTTGAGGATAGAAAAAGTGGAGCTAAAAAAGCATTACAAATGGCAGAAAATTTTGAAAAAACAGTTACTACTTTACTTATAGGTAATAATATTGTTAATACTGCATTATCTACTGTAGCTGTTGGATTTTTTATTAAATTAGGTATTTCTGAGGATTGGGTTAGTTTAATATCAACAATAATTATTACTGTTGTTTTATTAATCTTTGGTGAAATTTTACCAAAAACTATGGCTAAAAACAATCCTGAAGCTATAGCTTGTAGAGTTTCTTATATTGTATATATTTTACAAATAATTTTTTATCCTTTTGTTTTATTCTTTAGAGGATTACAAAAACTAGTTTCTAAAAATAAATCAGATGATGATAAAAAAACATTTGATGAGGAAGAATTTAATATACTTATTGATGAAATGGAAGAAAGTGGAACAATAGAAGATGATGAAGCTAGTATAATTAAAAATGTTTTAGATTTAAAAGAACGCTGTGTTTCTGATTTAATGGTGCCAAGAATTGATATGGTAGCGATTAACTATAATTCTACTTTAGATGAAGTAAAACAATTCTTAATGGATGTTAATTATTCAAGAATTCCTGTATATAAAAATGATAAAGATCATATTATAGGTATATTATATGTTCGTGATTTCTTCCCTGCTTTAGTTAAGAATTCGCGATTAGCATGGAAAAAATTAATTAGACCTGTTAAATATGTCTCTAGTCAAATGAAAGTTGATGATTTAATAGTTGAACTTCAAAAATCAAAAACTTTAATTGCAATAGTTAGTGGTGAGTATGGCGATGTAGCTGGTCTTGTTACTATGGAAGATGCACTTGAAGAGCTTGTTGGCGAAATATATGATGAACATGATGTTGCTGGAGAAGATGACTTATCATTTGTAGTATTAGAGGAAAATACATATTTGGTAGATGCTGAAATGTATGTTGATGATTTCTTTGAACATCTAAATATTGGTGATGTACCAGAAGATGTTCCATCAAAATTATCAAGTTGGTTGTTTGCTAAATGTGAAAGTATACCTGAAGTAGGATTTACTATGACTTATATTGCTTGTTATACTATGCAAGATGATGATACTGATGAATATGTAGACTATTCTAAAGCCCTAGACATTTCCATTGCTGAAGTTGATGGTAGAAGAATACAAAAGATTAAAGTTGTTGTAAGAGATGCAACTGAAGAAGAAATTGATTTATATCAAAAAGAAGATGAAGAATAAATAATATTAATTTTGAATTAAAACTTTAATTTAGTGATGTTTCGCTATAATTAAAGTTTTTTTAATTTTATGTATAATATAATAATTAAATGTCGATAATTAATTTAACTTAAGTAATTAAATATTCTGATTGTAAACTATTTTGGTTGACAAGTGTGAGAAAATATAATATAATATATTCATAGAAGGTAAAATATGCATCAAATAATGTGTCATTAATGTTAAATGAATTTCAATGCATTATTTATTTTATTTATCTAAATATTATTTAAGGAGGTATGTTGAAATGGGTATATTAGATAAAATTTGTAGAAGTGCAATATATCATTGTACAAAAAAAACAGAACAATATGTTCATGTGGATAAACATAAATCATTACAAGATTATAGACAAATACAGTATAATAATTGGTGTAAAGTTAAAGGTGTATATAATGGTTCATATTTGCCTAATGATGGTAATACGTTAATTCATAAAGGTTGGAAAGAGGTTACAAGTCCAGATAATGATTCGAAGAAAAATAAGGCATTTCAAAGAAAATCTACTGGTCAAGTAGTAAGATTTGATTTTGAAACAGAAAACCAAATAGCTCATTATTATTGGCGTAATCCTAATCCAACAAAAGTTCATTATAAAATGAAAACAATATATCTAGACAGATATGGTAAACCATGTACGAAAAGAGATCCCAATCATCATTTAGCACCACTTGACAAAGATTGTCCCAAAAATGCAGAGAAGAAGGTAATATTATAATGAGTGATGACAAAGAAAAATATATCTTGTATAATCTAACTGATTCTGAATTTATTGATTATAAAATTAAAGACAATGATTTGATATTTAGAATCGCAATAAATTGTGCTTTAGGAAATTTACCAGGCTTTGATTTTGATTCAGATGATTATTATATTTATGATATTGTATGTCATAATTATAAAATTATTGATAGTAATTTTTTTGAAGAAATGGATTTAATATCTGATGAAATAATTGGATTTTATTATGTCGATGGAGTTTTTAAATTAATTCTTTTGACAATTGAATTTAAATATTTATTTTTTACATTTGATTGTGAAAGTATTAGTTGGAATCCTATCATACTTTGTACACCAGATGAGCTTGATTATATTGAAGAAACAGAATGTTATAAAATTAAATAAATTTAAATTAAAACAATTAATTGTGTTTAAAAATATAATATAATTTAGCTATAGAAGTTTAAATATGCATTAAATAATGTGTCATTAATGTTAAATGAATTTCAATGCATTATTTATTTTATTTATCTAAATATTATTTAAGGAGGTATGTTGAAATGGGTATATTAGATAAAATTTGTAGAAGTGCAATATATCATTGTACAAAAAAAACAGAACAATATGTTCATGTGGATAAACATAAATCATTACAAGATTATAGACAAATACAGTATAATAATTGGTGTAAAGTTAAAGGTGTATATAATGGTTCATATTTGCCTAATGATGGTAATACGTTAATTCATAAAGGTTGGAAAGAGGTTACAAGTCCAGATAATGATTCGAAGAAAAATAAGGCATTTCAAAGAAAATCTACTGGTCAAGTAGTAAGATTTGATTTTGAAACAGAAAACCAAATAGCTCATTATTATTGGCGTAATCCTAATCCAACAAAAGTTCATTATAAAATGAAAACAATATATCTAGACAGATATGGTAAACCATGTACGAAAAGAGATCCCAATCATCATTTAGCACCACTTGACAAAGATTGTCCCAAAAATGCAGAGAAGAAGGTAATATTATAATGAGTGATGACAAAGAAAAATATATATTATATGATTTAACTGAGTCTTGTTTTATTGATTATAAAATTAAAGATAATGATTTAATATTTAGAATTGCAATAAATTGTGCTTTAGGAAATTTACCAGGCTTTGATTTTGATTCGGATGATTATTACGTTTATGATATTGTATGTCATAATTATAAAATTATTAAAAGTGATTTTTTGGAAGAAATGGATTTATTATTTGCTGATATAATTGCATTTGTTTATGTAAACGGAGTATTTCAATTAATCGTTGATGCAGGATATAAACAACCGGAAATTATTTTAACATTTGATTGTGAAAGAATTAGTTGGAATCCTATCATACTTTGTACACCAGATGAGCTTGAACATATTGAAGAAACAGAATATTATAAAATTAAATAATTTTAAATTAAAACAATTAATTGTTTTAAAAAATATAATATAAAAATAAATTTTATTATTATAATTAAAATGAGTCCTTATGTGATTTCATTTTAATGTGTTGTGTGCGCGCGTGAAGGAGATTAAAAATGATAAGTAAATTCGGAATATGTTTAAGAAATATCAGAGATAAGGAAAATGAATCATTACGAAAAATGGCTATTAGATTAGATGTTTCAGCAGCATTTTTATCTGCAATGGAAGTTGGAAGAAAAAAAATACCAATGGAATATGTTGATAAAATAATAAAACTTTATAATTTAACAGAAGCTGAAATAATTGAGTTAGAAGATAGCGTTTATGAAACTAACGAAAGAGTTCCTTTAGAATTAGCAAATATGAGTGATGCTCAAAAAGATATTTCTTTAATGTTTGCAAGAAAAATAAAAACTGCAAATGAAGATTTATTAAAAAAATTAAAGGAAGTTTTATTAGATGAGGAAAACAAACCCGTTAAAAATAAGTGACATTGAAATATATGCAAATAATATAAGAAAAAGGTTAGGCTATTTGCCTAACACTGCATTTCCAATATTAGAAGTAATAGAGAAGTTTCATTATGAAAAATTGCTTACAATTCAATTTTTAGAAGATGATAATTCAATATTTGAAAATGACACTCCAGCAAAATATAATCCTAGTGATAATTTTATCTATGTTAAGGAGTCGGTATTAGAAGAGTTAGAAAACTGCGAGTATCGAGCTAATTTTACATTAGCACACGAATTTTTTCATTATTTACAATGTCAAATTTTAAATTTTGATTTTGAAGAAACAGATGAATGTCCAAGCTTTTGTGACCCAGAATGGCAGGCGGATGAATTTGCTGGACAATTGCTTCTTCCAACAGAAGCTATTATTAATGAAAATGATTCAAAAATAATTGCTGATATATATAAAGTATCTGAAACTTGCCTTATTACGAGAAAATTATATTATAATAGAAGAAAAAATAGAAATAATAAATTAATCATTTAAAAATAATATTGGTTTACTTTGTTCTAACTTTAATGTATTAGTATTATATATCATATCTAATAATTTGGTTATTTTTAATTCTATATCTAAAACCTGATGAATACTATTTTTTATATTTGTTTTTATATCAACATCTTTTTTTATGATATTTAGATATTTTCTACCATTTTCGCTATATCCTAATATTCTTAATATATTATAACTATCAATATTTTTGATAGTTTCTTTTTTTATATCAAATAAAATATATAATAGCATTCTTTGAATACGACTTTTAGTATATCTTTTTGTAGCTAAAAAAGAAACAAAATCATCATAATTATTATAATCTATAATTAATTTCAATCTATTTTCTATACCTTCTTCAACAAAAAAAATTTTTTTTAAATCTTTTGTTTCTGTAGAAATTATTTTATATTTTAAATAATCAAATAAATTATTTTTATCTCTTATTAAATCTGCATTTATATAATTAGGACAATATTCATTAATTAATTTAAGATTATTTCTTATTGCATAAGCTGAAGCATAAATATCCGGATTTAATGAATTAAAATTACCGATTCTTCTGATAGTATTAAGTTTAATATTATAATTATTTTCTTTAATGGCTTTATAGTAACAAAAACCTAACAAATCATTGCTAGGTAAATCAATTATCGCAGAAGTGGCTTCTTTATAAGATTTACCTTCTTTTATTAATTTTTTTATTTGAAGTTGATTATTTTTATTTTGCCATGCAGTATAATATTTTTCATATTGATTAAAATCATTATTTTCAGAACCAATCCAAATTTCATTTACATGGGCTATATTTAATAATTTAACAGCATTTGCTGCAAATATATCACTATTTTGAACTGTCAAAATAAATGGTAATTCAATTACTAGATCAATACCAGTCTTTAGCGATTGTTTTGTTTTTTCAAACTTATCAAATATTGATAAATCACCGCGCATTGTAAAATTTCCGGATAATATTACAATTAAAACATCGGGATTAGATAATCTTTTAATTTCATTTATTGCGTAAATATGCCCGTTGTGTAAGGGATTATATTCAACTATTGTTCCAACAACCTTCATAATTTAATCACTCCTACAAAATATTATAATATTAATTTTTGTGATTATAAAGTGTTTTATAGATTTTTTTATATTTTTGTAGTAAAATAAAAATATATATGGAGGGAATTATGATGAATGAATGGAATTTAAAATTAATATATCCAAACTATGAAGATTTTTTAAATGATTTTAATATGATAAGCGAGGATATAAAGGAGATTGAGTCTTTAAAAAATACATTAAATAATAAAGAAGGTTTTTTAAAATATATTAAAATTGATAGAAAAGTTAATTTGAGAATTTCAAAATTATTTACTTATGCATCTATGAAATTTGATTTAAATCAAAAAGATAATAATGCGATGATAGATTATCAAAAGGTTTATCAAGCATATAATGAATTAATAGCTAAAAGTGCTTTTATTAATCCTGAGATTTTAGCAAATGGAAAAGAAAAGATTGAAAGTATAATCGATAGTTCTGAAGAATTAGAAGTTATTCGTTATTCTATTGAAAAGTTATTTAGAAATAAGGATTTTATTCTTGATGAAAAAAAAGAAGGATTAATGGCTAATTATGAAGAAGCTACATCTGAATTTAACAATTTATATGATAAATTAGCAGTTACTGATAATAATTCTGTCAATGTTGTTTTAACAAATGGTGAAAAATTAGAATTAAATGAATCTAATTTTCAATATTATTTAGGTATATTAGAAAACCAAGAAGATAGAAGAATTGTATTTGAAGCAATTTTTAAGTTTTACGAAAGTCATAAAAATACTTTTGCTGCAATATATAATGGTATAATGAAATCTGAAATGGTTAATGTAAAAAACAGAGGATATAAATCCATTTTAGAAAGTCATTTATATAGTAATAGGATACCAAGCGAAGTTGTTTATTCTTTAATTGAAACAGCTAAAAATAATAGTGGGGTATTAAAAAAATATCTTGATTTAAGAAAAAAATTCTTTAATTTAAAGGAATATCATACTTATGATAGATTTTTAGATTTTGCTAAATCTGACACTAAATATACCTATGAGGAATCAAAAAGAATGGT
Source organism: uncultured Anaeroplasmataceae bacterium (assembly GCA_964441815.1). Classification (GTDB taxonomy): domain Bacteria; phylum Bacillota_I; class Bacilli_A; order Acholeplasmatales; family Anaeroplasmataceae; genus Pelethenecus. The sequence continues at coordinate 24,302 of CAYTVE010000024.1, forward strand.
TTTAGATGCTTGTAAAGCATTTGGGGATGATTTTTATAATCATGCATTAAGAGTATTAGAGGACGGAAGAGTGTCTGTCGATATTAAAGATGGTAAAAGAACAGGTGCATATTCTACATCATTATATAATGAGGGAGCATTTATATTATTAAATCATAATGATAATTTAAATAGTGCTTTTACTATAGCTCATGAGGCTGGACATTCAATCCATTCTCTTTATGCAAATGAAGCACAACCAGTAGAAACAGCAGATTATACAATTTTTGTAGCTGAAATTGCTTCAACACTTAACGAACAACTATTTTTGGATTATGTAATGAAAAACAGTAAAAATAAAAATGATAAAATAGTTGTTTTACAAACTGCGATTGATAACATAGTTTCAACATTTTATCGTCAGACATTGTTTGCAAATTATGAAGTTGAAGCACATAAATTAGTTGAAAATAAAATACCAGTAACTGCTGATGCATTAGGGAATATAATGGAAGATTTATATTTGAGTTATTATGGAATAGATTTAAAAAATGAACCATATAAAAATAATGTATGGGCTTATATTCCTCATTTTTTCCATACACCATTTTACGTTTATCAATATGCAACTAGTTTTGCAGCATCAATGGCTATATATGAAAAAATTAAAAATAATGAGCCTAATGCTTTAAATAACTATATAAATATGCTTAAAATGGGTGGTTCAACTTATCCAGTTGATATTGTTAAAACAGCTGGTGTAGATTTAACGACAACTGATGCATTTATGGCTGTTGTAAATAGATTTGAAGAATTACTTGTTCAATTAGAGGAATTACTAAAATAATGGAAGAAAGAAGTATTCCTTTATTAGGAGAAAGAACAATTGAAAAATTAGAAAATATGCATATTGCTGTTTTTGGTATAGGTGGTGTAGGTGGCTTTGTTTGTGAAGCCCTAGCAAGACAAAAGATAGGACATTTTACATTGATTGATTTTGATGTTGTTAATATATCTAATAAAAATAGACAAATAATTGCTTTAGATTCGACAATAGGTAAATATAAAACGGAAGTAATGAAATTAAGAATTTTAGATATAAATCCTAATGCTATAGTTGATATATATAATATTAAAGTAGATGATGATTCTATAAAATTATTAGATTTTACGAAATTTGATTATATTGTAGATGCAATTGATGATGTTAAAGCTAAAATATTATTAATAAAAACAGCTAAAGAAAATAACAATGAAATTATATGTTCCTGCGGAACAGGTAATAAACTTGATCCCACATTATTTAAAATAACAGACATATCAAAAACATCTGTATGTCCCTTGGCTAAAAAGCTTAGATATGAATTAAAAAAATTGGGTATAAAAAATGTAGAGGTTTTATATTCAACAGAAGAACCAATAAAAAAACATAATTTTATTTCATCTGTATCTTTTGTTCCCAGTATTGCAGGATTATTAATTGCTAGACATATAATAATAAAGTTTAAACAAGAATAATTAATTAAAAGGAAGGAGAAATCTTTCCTTTTTTTGCTGTTTTTCCTGTCAATAGTTTGGGAAAATGTCTTAA
>CAYTVE010000025.1:0-25555 GCA_964441815.1 uncultured Anaeroplasmataceae bacterium
TTATGATGATAAATATAATCATCAAACTATAATAGAAGAAATAGAAGTGTAAAGATAAATAGGAACTCTTAAAGTAGAGTTCTTTTTATATATAATCATTAAAATAAGCATATTTTTCAAGTCTAGTAGTATTTAAAATAGTAAATAATTTGTTGTGTTTGGCAATAACCTGTTTTGATATAAAAAAATTAAGAATCTCTGAAAGTGACTTTTTAGATATATTTAAATAAATAGAAAGTTCACTCATAGATAATGTTACATAAAAACTTTCAGTTTTATTATTTTTATATTCAAAAAATATATAACGTGCTACTTTAATAATTGAATCATTTATTAATAATAGTTCTGTATGATTTTTCTTTTCTTGGTACATCTTAGATAATATTTTAAAGTAATTCATATCAATATCAATTTTATCTATCCAAATTCCATAAACTAAATCAACTGCGATATAGTCATCAAGTGTATAATTATTATAAAATATTTGATCTAAAAATAAATAATCATTTTGTTTATAACGTTCAGTATTATTTTTATTAATAACATTGCCTTTTATTATTTTAAATATTTGATTAATATAAGTATTTTTTTTAATTATTATTTCATTTCTAAAATATGTTTTCATATAAAAAAACTAAGCTGGTTTTTACAGCTTAGCATCCTCGTTTTCTTCAATTTTTTCTCTAGCAATAGCTAGCATTAATTTAATTCTATTTTCTTGATTTACCTTAGTAGCAGAAGGATCGTAATCAATAGCAACTATATTTGCATCAGGGTGAAGAGATTTGATTTTCTTCATTACACCTTTACCACAAATGTGATTTGGTAGGCAACCAAACGGTTGAGTACAAATAATATTATCATAACCTATTTCAACAAGTTCCATCATTTCGGCTGTTAATAACCAACCCTCACCCATTTTAGTTCCGTGTGATAAAATACCTTCTGATAAATCTTTAGTATGTGAAAAATATTTCATTGGTGTAAATTTTGTATTTTTCATACTATTAATCATTAATTTTTCACGGCGTTTTAAATACCAAATTATGAATTTAGAACCTAATTTCTTAATTTTACTACGACCATAATATTTATTATCATAGATAGAATTATATAAACAATATAAAATAAATCCATATAATCCAGGAACCATTACTTCAGCTTTTTCACTAACTAGGAAATCCTCTAAATGATTATTTCCTAAAGAAGCATATTTGACATATATTTCACCAACAACACCAACTTTAGGTAATGCGTGAGATAAATCTAATTCTAATTTATTAAAACTATTGGCAATTTCATTTAAATTATTTCTTAAAGATTTATAAGAAACACCTTTTTTATTTTCAAATTGTTTACCTATTTTTTCTACCCAGTTTAAAGCTAAAATTTTTGCTGAATCTTTTTTCGTTTCATAAGAACGAGTCTTATTATAAAGATACATTATTTCATCACCATAAGTCATTGCTGCAGCGATTTTTTTTATTAATGGATATGTTAATTTTAGGCCACTATCTTTTTCAAGCTTTGATGCATTCAATGATACGACAGGTATAAAACCATACCCTGCTTTATTAAGGGCTTTTCTTAATAAATGAATATAATTAGATGCTCTACATCCTCCACCTGTTTGAGTGATTAATAATACAAGTTTATCGTGGTCATTTCGATGATTTAAATTATCAATAAATTGACCAATGACTAATAATGCTGGATAACAAGTATCGTTATGAACATACTTTAGACCCTCAGTAACAACATCAGGTCCTTCGTTTTTCATTATTTCAACATTATATCCAGAAGCAAGCAATGCTTTTTCGAATAAAGCCATATGAAAAGGTAACATAGAAGGAATTAAAATAGTATGAGTTTTGCGCATAGAAGCAACAAACTTTGGGTATTCTTTAGTTTCCATTATTTTTCCTCCTTTTGTTTTAGTGCTTCAAACAGACTTCTAAGCCTTATTTTTACAGCTCCTAAATTTGTTATTTCATCTATTTTTATTTGAGTATAAATTTTGTTATGACTTTCTAATATAGACTTACATTCATCAGTTGTAACTGCGTCAAGTCCACATCCAAAACTAACTAATTGAACTAAATTCATATCCTTTTGGGTTGTACAATATTTAGCAGCGGAATAAAGTCTAGCGTGGTAAGTCCATTGATTTAATACACCAACTTTAAATTTAGGAATTAAGTGTGAAATTGATTCTTCAGTAATAACTGCAACATCAAATCCATTTATTAATTTATCAATACCATGATTTACTTGTGGATCAACATGGTATGGTCGACCTGCTAAAACAATAATTTGTTTATTATTTTTTCTTGCCTCCTTAATGATTATATCCGCTTGATTTCTTAAATCAGATAAATAATTTTCATATTCTTTATAGGCTAGAGAAGAAGCTTTTTTTATTTCTTTAGTTGAAATCTTAAACCTTTTTAAATGAAGTTTCATTTTTTGTTCAAAAATTTCTTTATCATGAATGCCAATAAATTCATTTATAAAATAAATATTTTTTACCGTTTCTAAATTATTTTCTATAGTTTGAGGATAATAGGCAACAACAGGGCAATTGAAATGATTATCACCCTTTTGTTCATCTATATTGTAACTCATACAAGGGTAGAAAATTGTCTTAAATCCTTCATTGATTAATTTTACTATATGACCATGAACAAGTTTTGCAGGATAACATACAGTATCTGAAGGAATTGTATGTTGACCTAACGTATAGATTTGTTCTGAAGAAAACCCACTATTATGTACTTCAAATCCTAAGTTAGTAAAGAATGTGTACCAAAATGGCCATAATTCATACATATTTAAAACTAATGGAATACCTAATTGACCTCTTTTTCCCTTGACAGGAGTATAGCTTAGTAATTTTGTTCGTATATATTCATATAAATTAGAATTAGAATTAGTTATTTTTTTGGCAAGAGGTTTTTCACATCTATTACCACTAATAAATTTATTTTTATTACTACCAAATGTATTTATAGATAATAAACAATGATTATTACAACCATTACAATTTATATTTTGAACATTATGTTTAAAAACTTTTAATTCATCTTTAGTAATAGTAGTTGAATGTTCTAATTTTAATGATTTAGCATAAAGTGCTGCACCATAAGCCCCCATTAAGCCAGATATATTTGGACAAATAACATTTAAATTTAATTCTTTTTCGAAAGCCCTTAACACAGCCTCATTATGGAATGTACCACCTTGAACAACAATATTTTTACCTAATTGTTCACTTGTTGTAGCTCTTATAACTTTATATAAAGCATTTTTTACTACAGAGATAGAAAGCCCAGCTGAAATATTTTCTATTGTTGCGCCATCTTTTTGAGCTTGTTTTACACTTGAATTCATAAATACTGTACATCTAGAACCTAAATCCACAGGTTTATTAGCCATAAGCCCAAGTTTAGCGAAATCTTCAATATTATATCCTAATGCATTTGCAAATGTTTGTAGGAAAGAACCACAACCAGAAGAACAAGCCTCATTTAAAAAGATATTTGCAATAGCATTGTTTTCTATTTTGAAGCATTTTATGTCTTGTCCACCAATATCAATAATAAAATCAACATTTGGTTTAAACTTGGCTGCAGCTCGATAATGAGCCATAGTTTCAACTATACCAGCATCTAAATTAAAGGCATTCATTGCTAATTCTTCACCATAACCAGTAGAAGCGCTACCTGCAATTTTTATATTAGGGTACTTTTCATATATTTCCGTAAAAAGTTTATGAATAACTTCAACTGGATTACCTTTATTAGGCTGATAGCTTTCAAATCTTATTTGTTCATCTTCATCAATTAAAACAAATTTTAAAGTAGTAGAACCACTATCTATACCTAAATATAATTTACCACTATATCCTTCTAATGGTAAGCTGTCTATATGAGCTTTACTATGTCTTAATCTAAATTCATTTAATTCATTTTCATTAGCAAAAAGAGGTTGATTATAAGCATAAGTAGAACTATTAACATATTCACTTAAATTTGCTAATTTTTCTTTTATTGATAACTTTTCCTTTGCGCATAATGCAGCCCCAATTGCAACATAATATAATGAATTTTCAGGACAAATGCCGGAAACATTTAAAGCTTCGTCAAAACTAGATTTTAATTCTGATAAAAATGTTAAAGGACCTCCTAGATAAGCAACATTACCTTTAATTTCTCTTCCTTGAGCTAAACCACCAATTGTTTGATTTACAACAGCTTTAAAAATAGAGGCAGCAATGTCAGATTTAGAAGCTCCTTGATTTAAAAGAGGTTGTATATCAGATTTAGCAAAAACTCCACATCTAGAAGCTATTGAATATAGTTTTTGATGATTAGTAGCAAGTCCGTTAATTTCAGTTATATCTACATTTAATAAAGTAGCCATTTGATCGATAAACGCTCCGGTACCACCTGCACATGAACCATTCATTCGAACTTCCATACCATCAGTTAAGAATAATATCTTAGCATCTTCTCCACCAAGTTCTATTATACAATCAGTTCCTGGTATCAATGTATTAGCAGCAATACGTGTAGCATAAACTTCTTGAACAAAAGGTATTTTAACACCTTCAGCAAGACCCATACCTGCAGATCCAGATATAGCTAAATAACACTCATCAGTTACTATATTATTATTGATAAGTTCATTTAATTTTGATATTATATTATCTTTTATATGTGAATAATGACGTTTATAGTCAGAATAAATTATTTTATTTTCTTCATCTAAGACGATACATTTTATGGTTGTAGAACCAACATCAAGTCCTATTTTTTTCATTAGATACCTCCATTTTTTTAAAAAAATACAAAATTAATTATATTATAAATAATATAATAAGTCAAATGGCACGTAAAAAACTTGGGAAAAATTATTGAACAAGCATCCACCATATATATTATAGTAGTGTGCTTTTTATTTACTTGAAATAGAATTTTATGTAAATCCTTATCATCAAGAAATTTAATAATTTAATTATATTAAATTCATAATTAATCATAATAGATATCAATGTTATTATTTTATAATCATTTCTAAATAACGAAACTATTAATATTAATACAAAATTAATTATTTATTGAATTAAAGAAATTATCTGAAATATAGTGTAGTTTATTTTTTACTGAACAATGAGATTTGATTACTGAAGATATAGTTTCAATATTATTAAAATCCGAAATACAATACGATTCATTTCTAGACTTAATCTTGTGAATTTCTTTTCAATATAATACTATTAATTTAAGTTTTAACTATTTATTTTCTTGGTGGAATTAGAAAAGAATCACTTACCATTGAAGATTATAATTAAAATTGTTATAATGATAATAGATTTAACATTGTGTTTAAGAAAAATTACTTCAACTTTAAATCATTTTGAAAGTCTTGTAAAAAATTGTTAAATTACTTATTAGTTGTTCTACTGGAATAAATACTTCTAGTACCAATAATAAAACAAATGATTTAAACGAAGAACTGATAAATTCGAAACTGTAAGTATGGCACTCCCAAAATCATTAAATAAAGTACTAGATTGGTTAAATAAAAATGGATGGTGATTAAATGAACTTGAAAATTAATAAAAACGAAATAAATAAAATTAATTTTTTGGATTTTTTATGCGATAAAACAGTTAGTAAGATTAATATTAATGAAAATTATGTTGAATTTAATTTTTTTAATACTTGCTCTTTTAATCAAAACTCTGAATACCAAATATTCATTCATTTTGGAAAAAATCCAGCTGATTTTATAAATGTATATTTATATAAAATAAAAAAAGAAAAAATTAAAGGTAAAATATCAAGCTTAGAAAGTATAATTAATGATAATATTTCTTTTGAAGTCTTTGACTTTGGATATATGAATTCTATATTATTTTTAAAAGGAAGTATAATTAAAAATGGCAAATTAAATAGAAATAACATTCTAATAGAATTTTATTTTGAAAAAAATGACTTTACTATAGAAATTAAACAAAATTTAAATTAATTATTTACTTACATCATTGTGAGAATTTATTTTTTCATAGAATTTAAAATTATAGTTTTCTTTTGTTCATATGAAAAAGATAAGAATGTAGAATTATATAATGTTTGATTTTTATAAGATAGTGTCTCTAATATTCAGATATAAGTTTAAGTTCTACCTTTTAATGATGTATTAGTTTTATCTAAAGAAGTACAAGAAAAAAATGAAAAGATGCTAAAAAGGAAGAGAAACAAATGGCGAAAGTGATCAATATACAAAAAAGGTGGATTTAATCAAACAAAGATTATGATAAATTTAATTCAAGTGATTCAAAGCTGGAAGTAGTTATGGAAACCTAACATTAGAAATTTAATTACCAAATGGAAGGAAGATAAAAATCAAATATGGAAATTAAAGAATTAGAAAATATACCAAATGACCAATATGAAATAATTTCAATTGTACAAGATAAGAATGGCACTAAAATATTATTATTAGGATTAAAATACAATTTAGAAATTCATTTTGGCTCTATAGGTTGTATGTGCGTATCCGATGAAGGATGTAGAATCGAAAGTTATAATAACCAAAAATCAAGTAAAATTACAAAATACCAATTAAATAAATTCTATGGTAATCCTATTTTTGTTAGTACAGAAGAAAATGAATTTACAAATTGGTTAAAGAAAGAAAGTTGTGGGTTTTCTGAATTATTAGATCATTACCTAATTATAACAATTAATGATTACATAGATATTGCCTCTGCTTTCCCACCTGAAATTACAATTAAACACATAATTTAATATATATTTTATTTGCTCACATCATTGTGAGCATTTATTTCTTTATAAAATTTAAAATAAATAATAAATGCTAATTGGTTTTTTATATGGATATCTTTTATAAAATTTATGTAGTTCATACTTATCTTTAAGAATATAACCAAAATAGGGAATCATTAATATTTTAATAATTTTTTTAATGATTTTTTTAAAAGGAATTAAGAAAATTATAAATGCTTTATTATAAGTATTGATTTTTTTATAAAAAAATTTATCAGCTAAAAATATACCTAAAATATAAAAAACAAAATAAATTGAAATAATATTAATATTATAATTATTAATAATTTTTATAATAATAAATGCTAAAAATGAAAAATAAAAAATAGTTTTAACGAAAAGAAATTTTTTTTGATGATAAAATATTATTTGATAAAGAATATATGAAAAAATACCCAAGTAAATAATTATTATAGTTTTATATAAATCCTCTAATGCAACCATATATTATGCAAATAACTTCTTTATAAAACTTTTATTTTTTTTAGATTTAGTATTCTTTATTTGTAATAAATTAATTTTACCAGTTATTTTTATAGTTTTATTGTCATTTGTTACTTCCTTTAATGATAAACTCTCTCCAGTTATTTCATAAGGTATATCATTTACTTTAATTATAAAAAGAATTTCAGAAAATTCTTTAATTTCTGTCACATTATTTATTAATATATAATCATCATAAATAGAAAAATTAGCTAACATAAAATCACCCATTTAATTATATGTAAAAAAAAGAAAAAAATGATTAATCTTCATTTAGTAATCTAAACTAGATAATCTAATATCATTGACTTTAAGTGAAGATTGATATATAATTTTAATTGAAGAAGGTGAAAACTTTGAAAAATAAAAATTTTTTAGAAATAGAAAAGGAAAATAAAAAAATTGATAAATCAAACCAAAGAGAAGAAGATAGATTGAAAATAGAAAATGAAAAAGCATATCAAAAATATGAAGAAGAGGTAAAACTTGAACCAATAAGAAAAAAGAAAAGAGAAAAGAAAAATAAAAATAGATTGTTAAATGAACCACCTAAAAGACCATTATTAGAAGAAATAGGTAATGCAGTAACTCATGGTGTAGGCGCTGTTTTGGCAATCGTAGCCTTTGTTTTATTATTACTTAAATCAGATTCTGCATTAAAACTTACTGCAACTATTGTCTATGGATTTAGTATGTTTTTTATGATGCTTATGAGTTGCTTGTATCATTCATTTAAAGGTGGTTCAACAGTAAAAAGAATATGGCGTAGATTTGACTATACCTCCATTTATTTATTAATTGGTGGTACATTTGCTCCACTTTATTTAGTATATTGGGGTAATACTCTTGGTATTGTTTTATTTATTATACAATGGGTGTTAATAATTACTGGTGTAACATTTGTTTGTGTTTTTGGACCTGGTAGATTTAAGTGGATTCATTATACTTTATATTTTGCGATTGGATGGAGTGGGTTAATATTTATACCTGATTTTATAAAGAATAATTTAATTTTATTATGGTTTATATTAGGCGGAGGATTGGTTTATACATTAGGAATGATTCCTTTTGCTAAAAAAAGTGTTAAAAGTGCTCATTTCATTTGGCATTTCTTTGTATTAGCAGGAGCAATAGTTCAGTTTATTGGTATTTTATTGTGTGTTTATTAGAAGTGAAAAGAATATATATATTAGATGTATTTAATATAAAAAAGAAGTCGATGACTTCTTTTTTTATTTATAATTTATATAAATGTTCTCATTTTTAAATTCGACTGTTGCGTAAGCACCATTTCTAAATGGCATGCTAGGAGACAGGTGTCCTAAATCAATATCTAATAAAATAGGAACATTATAATCTTTTAAAACATCTGTTACTACATTTATATGATTTAGATTTATAAATTCTTGATTTATACATAATGGTCTTCCAACTAAAAATCCTTTAATATTATTAAACCAATTACATCTTTTTAATTGAATTAACGTTCTTTTAATTGCAGCTACATTTAAATCACATGCTTCAAAATAAAATATTATACCTTCACTATGTTTATTTGTATAATTATTTACATTATCGTATTTTGTTCCACATAATAATTGCATGCAATCAAGGTTTCCGCCTATAATTGTTCCACTAAATTTATCTTTATAATTATATGGTGTAATTACTTTTTTTGAGTCTAATATGTAATCTGCAAAAGGATCAGTGCGATCAGGAGTTGATTCATATTTTGAATATCCTTTAAATTCTTTTTTACCTTTCATCATTTCATATGTGTCTAAAACATCATACGTATATTTTTCAAAGTGAAATCCACCAGCACAAGAACCATATATAGTTTGAATTTCACATAATGTAGTTAAAGTAAAAGTTAAGTTAGTATTATCTGAAAAACCTATAAACCATTTAGGTGGTAATTTTTTTAATTTATCAAAATCTATGTAATCCAATATTTCATACATCATTTCACCACCGCCAACAGATATAATAGCTTCAGCGTCACTTTCGTAAGCTTCCATAAATTCTTTGGCACGCAATTCTTTAGTATTAGAAGCACATAATCCTTTAGCTAAAAAACAATTATCACCAACTATTACTTCATGTCCAAGATTTTTTAATTTTTTAATTGCTTTATGTAATCTTTCTTCATATGGACTTGTAGTACATCCAAATGATGGTGCAACTAAATATATCTTTGATTTTGAATTAATGAATTTAGGTTGCATAAAATCACTTCCTTTTATAGTTATTATATAGAAATAATATTTTTTTATCAAGGAGTTTTTTTGACTTCTATTTATAAAACGAGTATAATAAAAATAGTTTGCGGAGGTCTATTATGAAAAAGTTTATTAATTTTAAAAAAATTGAAAGGATTATACCTATTTTTGTAGCGATATTTACATTGATATTTACAATTATTGCATTTTCAATAGAGCTTACTAATGAATATAAGGGAGACTCTATTTTTACTGCTGCAATTATATCTAATGGATATGATAATAATTATTTCTTTATATTATTTGTAGTCATATTTGTTTTATCTGCATTGCTAGGTATGGGTACAAACATACTTTATTTCTTTAAAAAGAAAAAAATATTTATTTTTCTTTCTCAAATATTATACATAATATTATTTATATTTGTTTTAATTATAAATATGGTCTATGAAATGCTACAACCAGCTTCTATTGTCTTATTTATTTTATTATTTATAGTTTCATTACTTTATTTTGTCTATTTAATTTTATTTGATTATATTAATAAGGAACATCAACAAGAAGTAGAAGATAAAAATATTGTGTTATATAAAAAAATAATATTAGGAATTTCAATTATTTCAGTTTTTATAACATCGCTAATATTATTTTTACCATTTTATTCTACTACTGAAAATAAAAAAAATATTACATATTATTTGATAGGCACATTAGGTAATAAAGAATATTCTATTTATGTATATATTTTCTTTGTCTTATTTTTAGTTGCAGTGATATCTAATGTCTTATATTTAGTTTCATGTATAACGAGCTATTTTATTTCAAAAAAAGAATTTATACATAAAGCTAAAAATAATATTTTTATAGGTACGGTAATTTCGTTAGTATATTTTTTATCAAGTTATTTTCTTTGTTTTTATTTGAAAATAAATCAAAATTCAGCTTCGACAATGTCATATATTCCTTTTATAATGATGCTTATTTTATATATTTCGTTTTCAATATTTTTAGGTAAATTAAATGTTGACATTGAACAAAAACAAAAAGAAATAAGAGAAAAGAAAAAGATAGAACCATTATTGCTTTTAGCAGGTTTAACAGTTATTACTTTCTTATCATTAATTTTTAATATAATATCAGTTAAAGTAGAATCATCATTTGTTTATAGAAATATTGTTTTATCTGGATATAAATTATTGAAAACATATGAAAATCTTGAGAGTGGATATCAAATGGTTGCGTTTGTAGAATTTTTCATTCTATTAACTTCTTTAATATTATTTGCAATAAGTGTTATTTCGTATTTTTCTAAATCCAATGATTATAACAAAATAATTAAGATAAGTTCTCTATTAAATCTTATTTTTATGTTTTTATTAGCTTTATTTGGTTTCTATTTTAAAATAGTTGAAAAAATAAACGAGGAAAACATAAAAAGTCTTTTAGAATACTATGGAGTTGCATTTGAACCAGAATATTTTAATTATAAGATATCTAGTCAAATGATATATCTTTTCATTGCAAGTTTATTAGTTTATAGCATAATGATTGTAAGAGGACATTTTAATTATAACAATGCCTTATCTTCAACTGATACTTTATCAATGGCTCCATCTAATAATGTAATTGATACACCTGTTAAATTAGATTTTGATGCATGTCCTGCATTTACTGAATTGGATATGAAGATTTCTTCATATAAAAGTGATTTGGAAACAAAAAGACAAAAGTTATTTGATAATTTAACTCTACCTAGTTTAGTAAGATTTATTGTTGATTATGCAAGAGAATGTAGACTTCATTTATCATATGAGGTTGAAGATATAGCTACATTTGTTGCAGGATTAGGGGCATCTAGGCTTTCTATTCTTCAAGGTATGAGTGGTACAGGTAAAACTAGTTTACCTAAAATATTTGCTGAAGCAGTATTAGGTAATTGTGAAATTGTTGAAGTTGAATCATCTTGGCGTGATAAAAATGAATTACTAGGATATTATAATGAATTTAGCAAATGTTTTACACCTAAAAAATTTACTCAATGTTTATATAAGGCTAAACTTAATCCTGAAATTATAACTTTCATTGTTTTAGATGAAATGAATTTAAGTAGAATAGAATATTATTTTTCAGATTTCTTATCTCTTATGGAAAATGAAGAGCATTTACGAAAAATCAAATTATTGAATGTTAAATTACATAGAACTACAAATGGTAATATTAATGAATATTATGGATTAAGTGAAGGACATACAATTGATATTCCTATAAATGTTTGGTTTATCGGAACTGCAAATAGAGATGAATCAACATTTGAAATAAGTGATAAAGTATATGATAGAGCTCAAACTATGAATTTTAATAAAAGAGCTCCTAAAATTAGTTCATTTACTGAGCCACTGGATCAAAGATTTATTACATATGATATGATAGCTAAATTATTTATTGACGCAAAGAATAATTTTATTTTTGATGCTGAAAATAGTGATATTATTAAAGAAGTTGAAAAAATTCTTCAACCATACAATATATCATTTGGTAATCGTATTTTAAGACAAATGGAAGATTTTGTTAAAATTTATTGTTGTTGTTTTGGTGATGGTAAGGCAGTATTGAAAGAAGCTATTGAAAATATATTATTGAGTAAGGTTGTAACTAAATTAGAAACTAAAATAGTTGAAAATAAAGAAGAATTAGCTGCTGAGTTTGAGAAAATCGGTTTAAATAAATGTAGTGCATTTGTTCGTAAATTAAATGAGGATTAACAATGGATTTAACTTATGATGAGCAATTAGAGTATGCAAAACTAAAGGATTATTATGATAAACTTTTAGATTTTATGAATAATAATAAAAAATTAAATTATATTGAATTTGATTATAAAATTGTTCATGAATTAACATTATTTACCATTGATCCTGACTTCAGTTTTACAATATTAGAAGACGAAATTAATAAAATATTTAAAGTATTACCAGACATCAAGCATATATTTTCTAAACCATTTATTCATTTAAAAGAACAAAATATTATTTTACCAACAGAAGCTGTTAGGATAATAGATAATAATACATTACAGCATATTTCATCACATAGTGAGTTATGGTCAGATATTGACGAGTATGGAATAAAACCGTCAAAACTTTTAACAAGGACATATGAAGATAATTATGGTATATATGAAAATATTGTTTTTGGTAAGACAATAGATGAAACAATCGCTTTATGTAAATCTAGATTGAGAATTTTACAAGAATTAATTTATACTAATCAAACTATTGAAATTAATTTACTTGAAAGAGGTAATCATTTAAATTATTTTTTAGCTTTAGGTAAACTACATACTGGATACAGTAGGCATTTTGACTCATATTATGGACAAGCATTACAATGCTTAAATAGAATTCAATTCTTATTAGATACAATTATTTCAAGACTAAAAAGACCAGTATATAGGCTAAACAAGAAAAAACCTAAAAATTTGAAAATTCATAAGACAAATATTTTGTCAATGCATAAAAATTATCATCAAATATATAAATTAGCTAAATATTATTCAACACATCATTTTGATAATGAAAAATTAATTAATGAAGAAGATATTGAATTATTGAAAATAAATTATTTTAATTACGTACTATTATTAATGATTTTTTCGATAGGGCATTTTAATTTTGATTGTGATAAAAATAAAACAATAAATTTTTCAAAATTAAATATGGAGTTTATATATAAAAATTGGAAATTAGTATTAAAAAAAGAAAAAACATTTAACGAAGATATATTATCAATTATAATAGAAAAAGATATAACATATAAAATGGCTATAATTCCAAGTATCTTTAAAAATAATGATGAATTATTAGCCAACATTAAAAAAAATTATTTAGCAGATGAATATATTATTTGCAGTCCTTATGATGGTTTAGAATATATAAATATTAGTATGACAAGTATAGAATCTTTTAGAAGAATTCAGCAACTAATATTAAAAGGAATGATATTTTCTGATGTTGAAAGAAGGGATTGTCCTTTTTGTAGTCATAATTTAGTTATTAATTTAGAAAAATCAAAACCTAATAAACCGGTATATGAATGTAATTCATGTCGAACTATAATTGAATATGGATATTGTGATAAATATAAAAAGACGTATTCATATACTAAGATTTTAGGTTTAGATAATGTTGATTTATCTGGAGAACAATGGCTATATAAAAGAAAAAAAGAAGCAGCCATGTTTTTTAGGAATATAACAAAAATTACTGATGATTTAGAAATTATTTGTCCTTTTTGTAATAATATTCATAAATAGTATAAATAATTTAAATCTTTTCAAGAACATATATTTATGGTAAAATTGGTATTGTATAAATTTATGAGGGAGCTTAGTGATGATATAATGGATTTGAAATATAAAAATATAAAAGAAATTTTAATAAGTATTGTTGTAGGTTTTTCAATTGGTTTATCTATAATTGTTCCTGGTGTTAGTGGTTCAACAATTTCAATTGCGTTTAAAGTTTATGATAAATTAATATATAGCATATCAAATATATTTAAAAAATTTAAATTATGTTTTCTTTTCTTATTACCTATTGCTTTTGGAGCTTTAATAGGTGTTTTAATAGGCGTTGTATTAATACAGTTTTTCTTAGAAAGGTTTCCTTTTCAAACTATATGCTTGTTTGTAGGTTTGATGATAGGTACATATCCAATTGTATTTAGTGAAATAAAAGAAGAAAAAATTACTCCAAAAAGAGCTACATTGTTTGGACTTGGATTTGTTTTTCCTCTCATTATATCAATAATAGTTCTATTTATTAACTATTCTGCTTCATTAGATAATTTAAATATCTTAAATTATATTTTATTTTTAGTTATAGGTATTTTAATAGCCTTAACGCAAATAATACCAGGTTTATCTGCAACCGCATTATTGATGATTTTCGGTTATTTTACACCGCTTATGAATAATATAGGATTTGATTTACTTAAAGATTTGAATTTATTATTAGTGTATATAATGTTAGTAATAGGTTTTATTATAGGAATGTTACTATTTTCTAATATTATAAATAAAATATTGGATAAACATAGAAAACCATTTTTCTTTCTTATATGTGGTTTATCACTTGCTTCAATTATATCTATTTTTTTAGGTAAAGATTGCATAGAGATATATAAAACATGGGATAGAACAGATGTTTTAGGAATAATTGTTGCATTTATATTGTTAGTATGCGGAATATGTTGTTCATATATGTTATATATATATGATAAAAAGCATAAAAAAGATGACATAAAAGTAGAAGTGATAGAATAAATAGGTTAAAAGCCAATAGGCTGGAATTTAGTTTATGTTGTTGTTATAATTTTATAGTTTTGTAGAAGGGAAGTTTAAATGAAAAAAATAAAAAAGATATTTATTATTGTGGTGATTGCATTGTTTTTTTCAATCATAGGTAAAGTTAATGCTGAGGTTGATAGTGAGGCGATAAAACAAAAATTAGAAGTTAATTCTGAAATGAAGGGGAAAAAGTTTACTGTCGGTGTGATGGGGAATTATTATAAAAATATGTTTATCAAAAAGAACAGCTGAAACTAATGAAAATGTAAGAATTTTAAAATGTAGTGATACAGTTAATATTTCTTCTCTAGGAAGTAATGGTATACAAAGAAATCAAACAATATTAAATGCTAACGTTGTAGGATTTTCTATAGGTTTGCCAAGAGGATATGGATATACACTTTTGTATGGTCTTGGTTTGGTAGATGATAATGATGAATCTACAGATAATAGTAAAGACTATTGTGGATTAAATGTTTGGGATTCTACTATTTATTTAAATGACATTGTAAGTAGCACTACGTATTATCCTAATATTGATAGAAATAAAAGAAAAGCAACATTATATCTATACGGAGATATAATTAGAGTTATGTTAACTGTTAAACAATACCAATCATGGTGGTGGGGTGACCAACCACTATATTCTGAAGAAGTTGCTGCATATGTAATTTGTAATCTACATGATGTAGTAGAATATTCTTAAAAATAAGAGGATATATATGTTAAAGTTAAATAAGATTAATAAAATATATAATTTAAGTAATAAAAAAGAAGTACATGCATTAAAAAATGTATCTTTAAAATTTGAAAACAATGGATTATATATTATTTTAGGGAAATCTGGCAGTGGTAAATCGAGCCTATTAAATATATTAGGTGGATTAGATAGACCAACGAGTGGACATGTTTTTTTCGAAGAACAAGATATTTCATTTTTTTCTTCATAAAAATTAAATGAATATAGAAAATTTAATGTTGGTTTTATTTTTCAAGACTATAATCTAATTGCAAACTTAAATGTAAAAGATAATATTAAAATTTCAACTAAACTACAAGGTATTAATTCTAATGATGAAACAGTTAATGAGATTTTGAAAAAAGTTGAGCTTGATGGATATTCAACAAGGAAAATTAGTGAACTCTCTGGTGGAGAAAAACAAAGAGTCGCAATAGCAAGAGCACTTATAAAAAAAACGAAAATAGTAATAGCTGATGAACCTACTGGTTCACTTGATGATGATACTGCCGAACAAATTTTTTCGTTATTAAAAGAATTGTCTAAAAAATGTTTAGTTATAGTTGTTACTCATTCTAAGAAATTTGCTGAAAAATATGCTGATAAATTAATTTCAATTAATAATGGCGAAGTTGAATGTATTGAAAAAAAGAATAGTATTCATATGCATGATTTAAAACAATGTAAAAATAATAAGTGTGGTTCTATTTCTTTTTTAACATCATTCAAGATTGGTTTATCTTATTTAAAACTTAATTTTACTCGATTATTTATTCTAGTAATTTTGGCAACTTTTTCATTAACATGCTTTGGTATTTCTATTTCTGCGTATATATATGATAAAGATGACGTTGTGGTAAACAATATAGTTGCAAATGATTTTGTAGATCCACTTACAATTAGTTGTAATTATCAAAAGAATGATTCAATAATTCAACAAACAACCATTAAACCTAGTTTTATTTCCAAAATGAATAGTGATTTAAATTTTAATTTTTTTGGTGTATATAGTTAAGTTGGGTTAAGCAATTATAATTATTACGAAAATATTCAAAATGATTATTTATCTACATATGATGCGTTAAGTTTATTTTCAATTAGTGGTGTATCAATTTATGATGATTCAATTACTCAAAAATATAAAATATACGGAAATGTTCCGACAAAAGAAAACGAAATATTGATAACAAAATATTATTATGAATCTTTTGTCAGATATGGGTATAAATATAACGATAACTTTATTTCAAATGATAATATATCAATTGAAAATTTAATAGGAAAGAAAATCGCTATATGTAAATATAAATTTTCTAAAGATGTTGTTGATTTTACAATTTCAGGTATTATAGATACAGGTTTAGATACATCAAAATATCAAGAATTATATAATTACAATCAAAAAGACGCATCAGATAATTTAAATAATGATAAGTATTTATTTAATTATTATCAAAAATGTAGTATTCACAGTGTAGGATATGTTTCATCTTTGGGCTTGAAAGAATTTTATGATATAAATGATGAAGAAGGGCAAGGTTATAATTATATTATAGGTGTTATGCCAAATCAAAAAAGCAAAATAAAACAAATAATTAATTATCTAAATACTGAAGGTGATTCTGATTATATATATAAAATGATAAATACGTCAGATAGATGGATAAAAGATATAAATACGTTAATGAGTGCTTATAAAGATATAGGTGGTATAGCTGGGCTAGTATTAATGTTTTTTTCAATTTTACTTCTTGCTAGTTTTATCAATTTATCTATAAATAGTAAAATAAAAGAAATGGGAATTATTAGATCTTTAGGTGGAAAAAGTATAGATGTTTTTAAAATTTTTAGTTTTGAATCTATTAGTATTTCGTTAATTTGTTTTATATTATCAACTATTGGCACGATTGTAGGAGTAAATGTAATTAATGATTATTTGAAATCAACTAATCATATTAAAGCGGATTTATATACTAATAGTATATTATCAATTTTTTTCATTTTATTTATTGATTTGATTTCTTGTATAGTAGCTGTTTTTTATCCTATTTTAAAAGTTAGTAAAAAAACACCTGTAGATATAATAAACAATTAGTTTGAGAGTGAATTTCACTCTCTCTTTTCTTTAAATTGACATTATAATAAAAAATAAGTATAATATTTTTATGAAAAAGGTGATTTTATGTTCAAAAAGAAAAAAAGAGAAAAACAAGAATGGTTAGGATGCTACGATATTAAACCATACCATTATTTTGAATCAAATATGGCATATGAAAAAAATCCGTTATTGGTTAAAAATGATTTTGTAAAAGTATATGCAAGATTGTATAAGAATACTTTAATGTTATTTGTATTTATTGAGAATGAAAAGGATTTTTCTAAAGATAAATATACATGTGAAATTTTAAAAAATGAAATAATTGCAAATGGAATGAATGAATATTCTGCAAACATTAATTTATATGTCTTTAAAAACAATAATGAAGACACTGTTTCAATTGCCAAAGAACAAGTTAAAAATACTAAAAAATATTTTTCGCATACATTTGTTTATGATTCAAAAAATGTTCGATTAAATTATTATAGACCAGTACCTAGTTTTTATAAATTATTTGATTATTATCAAGAAGCACTTGTTGCTGATTTAGGTGTTATTGATTTGGAGAAGTGATAAAATGAAGAATATTAAACCAAGATATTTATGGATAAGCGTAGGAATTAGTTTTATAGTTGCTATTGGATTGATTTTAGGAGTGACACAAACTAGTGGTAATATGACAAAAGTTTTTATTGTTTTAATAGCTATTGTTTTTATTTATATGACAATTGCTGTGCAAGTAGCTTCAATGAAAACATTTAGATATAAACCTAAAATAAAATATCCAACAATTACATATAAATGTTTAGAATGTGATATGGATAAGAGATTGAAAGAATTAGGATATGAACCTAGAGTCACATCATATGGTATAAGTTATTTAAAAATAGATTCAACTAACGCATATAAGATTGTTTTAGTAAGAAATTGTCAAAAATATTTTAACAATGAAGATGATAATAAGTCAACATCTTCAAATTGTTCTCTTGAAAAATGTAAAAAATTTATTGGCTTTGAAATTTTTTATGATTATGATGATGATACGTTAAGAAAATTACCTGATTTTAATTTACAAGGAGATAAGGTTTATTATAGTGGTTTGTATAAAATTGATGATAATATAATATGCCCATATTATATTGAACCAACTGAAGAATTTAATGAATTATATAATGTAATAAAATCTGATCTAGGGTTTGAAGATATTTTAAACTAACATTTTATAGTGTTAGTTTTTTCTTTTTATTGCATATAATTAACCGGTGATATTTATTATGTGTGGAATAGTTGGATATATTGGTGATTTTAATGCATTAAAACAAGCAATAGATGGTTTGAAGAAATTGGAATATCGAGGTTATGATTCTGCAGGAGTAGCATATAAAAAGAATAATGAAATAATTATTTGTAAGGAAAAAGGAAGAATTTTTAATCTTGAAAAAATATTAAAAGATTCAGAATCAAATTTGACAATAGGTCATACGAGATGGGCTACTCATGGTAAAGCAAGTAAAATAAATGCACATCCACACACTTCGATGAATAATCGATTTATAGTTGTTCATAATGGTATAATTGAAAATCATTTAAATCTTAAATATGAATATTTAATGGATTACACTTTTGTAAGTGAAACTGATACCGAGGTAATTTCTGATTTAATTGAATTTTTTTCTAAAACATTAGATATTAAAGAAGCTATAAAAAAAACAATGAGTGTAATTGAAGGCTCATACGCTTGTTTAATAATAGATAGAATTAATCCTAATTTGATTTATTTCATTAAAGATAAAAGTCCCCTATTGATTGGCCGTAGTGGAAAAGGTGTATCATTTTCATCAGACATTTCTGGCTTAATAGGTTATGCAGATTCATATGTGTCAGTTGAAGATAAAAGTTTTGGTATAGCTTCAAAGGATAGTTTATATATTACGGATATTATTGGAATACCTAAAACATTAAATTATAAAATGATTTCGATAAAAAAAGAAGAAATAGATAAACAAGAATATAATCATTTTATGTTAAAAGAAATTTATGAACAACCATCAATAATTAGAAAATTAATAAGCAATTATTTTAACTATGATGAGGTTAATATATCTAAGAAATTAATCCATTTAATTAGAGAAAGTGATAAATTATATTTAGTTGGTTGTGGTTCTTCAATGTATGCTTCTTATTATGCCAAATATTATTTTGAGAAAATATGTGATAAACATACCGAAGTTTTTTCGGCATCGGAACTTGTATATTCGAATATACTTATTACTAAGCATCCTTTTTTTATTTTTTATTCTCAAAGTGGTGAAACTGCTGATTTAATCGCAGTCATAAAGAAGTATAAAAAATATAATTATCCAATTCTTACCATTACAAATACAGTTGAATCAACAATGATTAGATTATCAGACTTTTACTTAAGTATATATGCTGGAAAAGAAATAGCAGTTGCTTCAACTAAATCTTATACAGCTATGATTACTCTTTCTTCAATACTTGCTAGAGCAGTTAGTAAAAGTAAAACAAATTTAAAAAATAATTTAAAAGCCATAAGTCTGGCAATGGA
This sequence comes from uncultured Anaeroplasmataceae bacterium, assembly GCA_964441815.1. Taxonomy (GTDB): domain Bacteria; phylum Bacillota_I; class Bacilli_A; order Acholeplasmatales; family Anaeroplasmataceae; genus Pelethenecus. The sequence continues at coordinate 20,313 of CAYTVE010000025.1, forward strand.
AAAAGTATTAGAAAATAAAAAAGTATGTGAAGGATTAGCATCAAAAATAATTAATGCTGATGAATTGTTTTATATTGGAAGAGGTATTGATTATTGGACGTGTTTAGAAGCTTCTTTAAAACTTAAAGAAGTAGCTTATATTCATACTGAAGCTTTTTCATCAGGTGAATTAAAACATGGTCCCATTGCTTTAATTAATGATAGAACAATTGTTATTGCAATAATTACTCAAGAAGGTACTAATCGAATTATAAGAAACAATTTAATCGAAACGTCATCAAGAGGGGCTAAAACATTTGTCATTTCATCTAAGGGATTATCTATGCCTAATGATGATATAATAATTCCTAATGTGGCACATTATTTATCTGGATTAGTAAGTGCTCTTGTTGTTCAATTGATTGCTTATTATGCAGCAGTTTTAAAACAATATGATGTTGATAAACCTAAAAATCTTGCTAAAAGTGTAACAGTAGAATAACAATAATATATTGAAAATATGGGGGATAATATGATTTTAAATGATTTGTTGAAAAGATATAATTCTAATTTGAATACTGGATTAGATAATAGTAAAGTTCTAAATAATAGAAAAAGATTTGGAGAAAATAAATTTATTGAACAAAAAAAAGAAACAATATTAATAAAGTTTTTAAAAACATTTAAAGATAGTTTAATAATTATATTAATGATTTCAGCAATTATTTCTGTAATACTAGATCCTTCTAATTATTTTGATAGTATCATCATTTTAATTGTTGTTTTATTTAATTCTATTTTAGGCGTTATTCAAGAAATATCTGCAGAAAAAAGTTTGGATGCATTAAAGAAAATGTCATCAAAATATTGTAGAGTAGTAAGAAATAATAAAAAAATTAAAATTGAATCTAAAATGGTTGTAGCAGGAGATATAATGCTTATAGAATCGGGTGATTACATATCTGCAGATGCATATATTATAGAAGCTAATAGTTTAACAATAGATGAATCATCACTTACAGGTGAATCAATTCCAATAAATAAGAATATTAATGATAATATTTATTCGTCAACACTTGTTTTGACCGGTAAAGCTAAAACTATAGTAACTAATGTTGGTATGAAAACAGAAGTTGGTAAAATAGCAAATTTATTAAATGAAACAAGTGATAAATCAACGCCTTTACAAAAAAGATTAGCAAATGTAGGAACTATTATTGGTGTAATATGCATATGTATATGTTTTTCAATATTTGTTTTAGAATTAGTTGGACAAATCAAAGATGGTAATAAAGTTAGTGAAGTGTGGATTGAATGTTTTAAAAGTTCGATAGCTTTAGCAGTAGCTGCAATACCTGAAGGGCTTACTACTGTGGTAACTATAATTTTAGCTATTGGTGTTAATAAAATGAGTAAACGAAATGCAATAGTAAAAAAACTTTTAGCAGTAGAAACGTTGGGTTCTTGTAATGTTATTTGTTCAGATAAAACGGGGACATTAACTCAAAATAAACTGGAAGTAAAAGAAATTTTTTATAATAAAAGGAAATCAATTTTAAACATAGATGATGATGAAAAAAAACTATTATATTATATGGCAGTATGTTCTGATAATTTAAATGATTCTACAGAAAAAGCATTAATAGAAGCAAATGAAAAATATGGATTGACAATTAACAATGTTAATAAAGTGATGGAAATACCTTTTGATAGTGATAATAAAATTAAAAGTGTTGTAATAAAACAAGACAGTAAATATTTATTAATTACTAAAGGTGCTTTTGATAAAATAAATAAAATATGTGTTAATGATTTAAGTTATGCAACAGTTGTAAATAAAGAGATGTCTAATAATTCTTTAAGGATATTAGCTTTAGCAATAAAAGAATTTAATTATAAGCCTACTATAGAAAATTTGAATAAAAATTTAGATTTTATAGGCTTAGTTGGTATGCATGATGAAATAAAAAAAGAAGCTAAAGAATCAATAGAAATAGCTAAATCAGCAGGTGTTAAAACAGTAATGATTACAGGTGATTATATCAATACAGCAATAGGAATAGCTAAGGAACTTAAAATGAATTATAATGCTATATCTAAAGAAGAATTAGATAAATTAAGTGATGATGAACTTGAATATAAAATAGAAGATTATGGTGTTTTTGCAAGGGTTACTCCAAAAGATAAAATGAGAATAGTAGAAGCTTTTCAAAAAAGAGGCAATGTTGTTGCGATGACTGGCGATGGTGTCAATGATGCACCAGCACTTAAAAAGGCAGATATCGGTTGTTCTATGGGAAAAAATGGAACTGATGTTGCTAAAGAAGCTTCGGATATTATATTAACGGATGACAATTTTTCTACCATTGTAATTGCTATAAGAGAAGGTAGAGGTATATATGACAATATTAAAAAATGTATTAGATATTTATTGTCTTCAAATATAGGTGAAGTTTTTGTTATTTTTATATCTTCTCTTATTTCGGTAATAAGTAATATTTCAATTGGAATTCCCCTACTTCCTGTTCATTTATTGTGGATTAATTTAATAACTGATTCATTACCTGCTTTTGGCATTGGTATGGAAGAAGCAGAAGATAATATAATGTTACAAAAACCAAGAAATAAAAATGAAGGTTTTTTTGCTGATAAAATGATATTTAAAATTATAATTGAAGGAGTTATTATAGGAATGGCTTCAATAACTGCGTATCTTATTGGCTTTTTTTTAGAAAAATCAGTAATGTTAGGGCAAACTATGGCCTTTTTCACATTATCAACCTCACAACTTTTTCATGCATATAATGTTAAAACTAATCGTTCAATATTTAACAAAAAAACTTTTAAAAATCGCTTTATGAATTTTGCTATTATGTTAGGTTTTGTATTTCAATTGGTTGTTATTTATGTTCCCTTTATTAGGTCTATTTTTAAATTTGAATCATTAAGTTTTGTTAATTTATTAATTTGTTTATCTTTGTCACTTATCATTAGTTTATATAGTGAATTATCTAAAAAATGTAAAATAATAAAAAACTAGTTTATTTTATGGCAATGTGGTATAATACATTCTAATGGTGGTGATAAAGTGAAGAAAAGACCATTTTTATGGATAACAATCATATATTTCATTTTAAATATTTTTAATACATATTTTTTAACGATATCTCATTTCAATCGTTATATTATACCTTTTAATCATACATTTTCGTCTGAAATAACTTCATTTATTGGTAATTTTGCCATACTAGGTATTATATACGTATTAGGTATATTGATTTTTAAAAAACCTAAAAGAATTTCTATATATCTAACAGTTGTAACTTTTATTTTAAATGTTGCAATAATTGCGTTACAATATTACACTAAAAGTTATAAATTAGCTTTTTCTATTTTTAATTTTTCTTTAATGAAAAGTCCTACAGGCGGTTTTGGTGGTAATGTATTTTTAGACTGGATATATGAATTGTTTGCATATTATCGCATTATTGCTATAATACCAGCTATAGCATCATTGATCATATTAATTGTTTTTAGAAAGTGTTTTGATGATGTTAAAATAAAGGTTACTTTTCAAAAGACTTTTTGTGCCTTTGCTTTATTTATAGGTTGTGCATTATCGACATATGGATATTACCAATATTCGTTAAGTGAAAATTGGGGATTTTCAACTGATTATGCACAATATGGTTGTCAATACGCGGGGACATATAACTACTATATTTCAGAATTCATCTTTAGAGTAGATAATAGAGCTATTGACGAAGATGCAAATATTTTAGAAAAAGAAGAGGAATTATCTTTTTATAATAAAAACCAAGAAAGTTACATAAATATAATAGATAATAAGGTGTATTCAAATAAAGACAAACAAACTGGAATTTTAAAAGGAAAAAATATATTTGTTATTCAAATGGAATCAACGATGTCCTTTTGTTTTAATAATAGTTTTAATAATGTTGAAATAACACCTAATTTTAATGAATTGTTTAATGACCCAAATTGTTTTTATTTTAATAATGCATACACAACAGTAGGCATAGGAAATACATCTGACGCCGAATTTGCTTTTTTTACTGGTAGATATCCTACGGGTGATATGACTGTAGCTTGGGAATATGCGGAATATGATTTTGACTTACCAGCTCTAACTGAAGCGTTTGTTGGCTATGAATCATACTCATATAATGGTACTAATGAGGATTTTTATAATCATAATGATTTACATGAAGGTTTATATAAGATTTCTAATTTTAGAGGATTAGAAAGTTTTGAATCTATTTATCCTAAAAAAGATAATAAAGATAAATATCTTAATTATTGGATAAGTGACAAGTCGATTTTAAATTGGGCAACACAAACACAAATAGAAGCTAATTCTCGAAATAAAAACACAATAACATTTGTTGAAACTATAACACCTCATAATCCTTTTTATGATTTATCTAATTATTTGCCTGATTTTATAAATTATGAATATGGAATTGATTCTATTTATTACCAGTTGACAAATTATATAAATCAGGTGAAATACAATGACAAGTTTTTATGTGATTTCCTAAAAGATGTAACTAATCCTGATAGTCCTAATTATTTAGAAGATACTGTATTTATACTTTATGGTGACCACGGAAATGCTTTATATCAAGGTGCCTATGAATCTTTATATAATAGAGAATTTTCTTGGCTAGAATATAGACAACTTTTGTTAAATATACCAATAATTGTTTATGATCCTACAGGCCAAATAAATAAAAGTATATCTTCTTCAGAAAAAGAAAGCATATTAAATCAAGTTAAATCCAATACAGATATGTATAGAACCATTATTAATTTATTTGGTGGAACAACTGAAGAGGAATATTATGGAGTGAATATGTTTAGTGGTGAACCATCATTCTCATATGATCCTAAAAATTTGGATATAATAACTGATGATTTTATTTATTGTAAAAAAAATGATGAATATACATTATTTAATAATAATGAACTTGATTTTAATGTTATTGATAAGATATTAGATTTTAGAAAAAAACAAGACTCATACTTGAATACATTAGTATATAATTCAAATAAAAAGAAGAAATAGTTTTAATGCTCATGTTGCAAAAATTGCTACATGAGTATTTTTTTAAAAAAATATAAAAAAGACTGTCAATAACTTTTGAAAAGTTCCTAAAATTAATTAAATATTAACACCGTTTTCGTTATATTCGGGGCGGTGTTTTTGTTTTGCTAGGAATGCTTCAAAAGATTTTCTTTTC
>CAYTVE010000026.1:0-24812 GCA_964441815.1 uncultured Anaeroplasmataceae bacterium
AAGAAGAATGTAACATGAGCATATTTTTCAGTTTCAGCAATTCTTAATTGTTTTAATCCTGCTTTAGATACTACATCTCCAAATAAATTATCAAGTTTTTGTAAACCAAATGCTAAAGGTCCGTTTACTGAATCAGCATATTTCATCATTGAAACAAAAAATACATCTTGTGGAGCATTTTCTAAATTCATTCTATATGGTTTTTCAGGATTATATACAATTCCATTTGGATTAGAAATTGAAGTAGCTATTTGAATAGCTCTATCAGGTCTAAAATTTGCAAATACTACTGAATCACCTGATTCAACCATACCATTTTTATCACTTACAAAAGGAACAACAAATTCATCAGTAACTCCTTCTTCATAAGAAGCATTAATACCATCGATTGGATTTTCAAAGTATTTACCTTTTGCAATAGTCATAGCATCAAATGCTACTTGAATACGGTCATAATTTTTATCTCTATCCATTCCATAATATCTACCACCAACAGTAGCTACATTTACTTTACCTTCATTAATAATTTTTTCTAAATAAATTGAAGCACTCTTAGGAGCAACATCTCTACCATCTAAAAACGCATGATAATAAACATTTTCAATACCCATTTTATGAGCCAGCTTTGCAATAGCAATAATATGAGCAGTATGAGAGTGAACTCCACCATCACTACATAATCCAAAAATATGGAATTTTTTGTTATTGTTTTTTGCACGATTAATGGCTTCAACTATAGCTTCATTATTATCGAATTCACCTGTTTTAATTGAATTATTAATGCGTGATAAAGATTGCCACACAATCCTACCAGCACCTATATTCATATGTCCTACTTCAGAATTACCCATTTGTCCTTCTGGAAGTCCTACTGCTTCACCTGAAGCGTTTAAAGTTTTTGTATCATATTTAGCAAAAATACGATCTAAATTAGGATGTTTTGCTATACTTATTGCATTTCCATTACCACTTTTTGCAATACCATAACCATCCATTATAATTAACATAACTGGTCTTTTTTTCATAATATCCTCCAAAACACATTTATTATATAACAATTTTTCTAAAACTTCCATTAATTATTTAAAATTTTAATTATTTTGTCATAGATTTTCTAATGGCTTTATTCCAACCATTTAATTTATCCATTCTCTCTTCTTTTGTTATTTGTGGAATAAAGTTTCTTTCAACCTGATTGTTTAATTTAATTTCATCTAAATTATTAAATATTTTTAATTCTAAGGCTGCTAAATAAAATGCTCCTAACGCTGTCACCTCTTTATTTTTAGGTCTAACAATTATAGCATTTGTTATATCAGCTTGGAATTCCATTAAAAAATCATTACTAACAGCACCGCCATCAACTTCAATAGTAGAAATATCAACATTTAAATCTTTTTTCATAGCCATAATTACATCATTAACTTCAAATGCAATAGCTTCTAAAGCAGCTCTTGTAATATGAGCTTTAGTTGTACCTCTAGTAATACCTGTTATTAGTCCTTCTGCTTCATAATTCCAATACGGAGCCCCAAGTCCAACAAATGCAGGTACTAAATATACTCCATTTGTATCATTTACACTTCTAGCCAATTGTTCAGATTGACTTGATGTTGTAATAATTTTCATTTCATCTCTCAACCACTGTATTACAGCTCCGCCAACAAATACACTTCCCTCTAAAACATAAGATGGTTTATCAATAGTTTGACATCCTAATGATGTGATTAATCCATTATTTGATATTAATGCACTTTCTTCAGTATTCATAAGTAAAAAACAACCTGTTCCATATGTAACCTTTAATTCACCTTTATTAAAACAACATTGACCAAATAAAGCAGATTGTTGATCTCCAGCAACACCACATATCGGAATTTCAAATCCTAATATTTCTCTGTCAGTCAACCCATAATTATAACTTGACGGACATACAGTTGGTAATATATTTATTGGGACATTAAAAATATTGCATAAATCTTCATCCCAACATAATTTATGAATATTATATAACATAGTTCTTGAAGCATTAGTGTAATCAGTCTTATATATTTTACCACCTGAAAGTTGCCACATTAAGTATGTATCAATAGTTCCAACTAATAATCTATTTTCGGCTAGTAATTCCTTAGCTTTATCAACATTCTCTAATAACCATTCTATTTTACTTGCCGAAAAATATGAATCTAATTTCAAGCCTGTTCTACTTAAAATATCTTTTTCTAATTTTTTAAGTTTTGCACAACGATTCATAGTTCTTCTACACTGCCATACAATAGCATTATAAACAGCATCACCTGTTTTTTTATCCCACATCACAACTGTTTCTCTTTGATTCGTTATTCCCATGCCAATAAGTTCAGAATTTTTAATTTTACCTGCAGTTAAAGCTTGTGAAATAACACTTCTAACACTAGACAAGATATCAATCGGATTATGTTCAACATAACCAGGTTTAGGATATATTTGTTCAAATTCTTGTTGAGCATAGCTTATAACAACTCCATTTGTATTATAAATAATAGCTCTACTTGATGTAGTTCCTTGATCAATTACTAAAACATATTTCATAATCAATTTCTCCTATAATTATTAACATTTTAACACAAATAAAGAAAAAAGAAAGCATTTTACCTTAAATTATAAAAATCATTTTATAATTTTAAAAAAAGCTGACTAGTAAAGTCAGCATATCAAAAAAATTTCATAATAATATTAACATAATAAAAACACTAGCTTGTACTATTAAAGCAAAAACATTATTTAAAGGAAAATACCAATGATTCGTTTTATGTCTAACACTATAAATTCCTAAAAAACCACCTAAACCTCCCATAAGCCATGGTAGTATTAATAAAGTTTTTTCTTTAGTTCTCCATTTGCCTTTTTTAGCTAATCTTTTATCTCTTTTATACGCTATTAATGTAATGATGGACATTAATATTTCTAAAATAGCTAGTATTACAATTAATGTAGTTCTATTAGTCGACAAATTCAAACTCAAAATCAAAAATACGAACAGTATCTCCATTTTGTACTCCTAACTTTCTTAAGGCATTATCTAAACCATAGGTTCTTAATTGTCTTGCGAAACGCATACGACCATAATCTGAATCGAAGTCAGTCATATCGAATAAACGTTTAAGTTTAGTACCAGTAACATTATAAATACCATCAGATTGTTTTTCAATGGTAAAGAATGGTTCTTCTTCTTTTAAACCATATTCAACTTCTTCTAATTCTTCATCTTCAAACAATGAGAATTCATCTGTTTCATCTAATAAATCTGCTATTTTATATAACAAGTTATCCACATTTTCTTTTGTATAAGCAGATATTTCATAAACAGGTAAACTAACCTTCTTTTTAAATTTAATTAAATTTTCCTTAGCTTCAGGCATATCCATTTTGTTTGCAACAATAATCATTGGACGTTTCATTAAATTCATTTTATAACTTTCTAATTCTTTATTAATAGTTATATAATCTTCATATGGATCTCTTCCATCAGTGGATGCCATATCAATAATATGAACAATAACTCTACATCGTTCAATATGTCTTAAAAATTGTAGTCCAAGACCTGCACCTTCAGATGCACCTTTAATTATACCCGGTAAATCTGCCATGACGAAACTTCTTCCATCTCCTACTTCAACCATGCCAAGATTAGGAACAAGTGTTGTAAAGTGATATGCAGCAATTTTAGGTCTTGCCTTTGATACTGCAGCTATTAAAGTAGATTTTCCAACGCTTGGAAAACCAACAAGGCCACAATCTGCTAAAACTTTTAATTCACAACGAATGCTTCTTTTTTCTCCTGGTTCGCCTTTTTCACAAAAATCAGGGCATTTCAAGACACCAGTAGCAAAAGCCATATTACCTCTACCGCCTCTACCACCTTTACAAACTAAAACTTCTTGTTTATGAGATGTTATATCACCTATAACTCTTCCAGTTTGTTCATCAAATATAATTGTTCCAATAGGTACTTTTATATAAGTATTAGAGGCATTAGCTCCAGTCATACCTTTATGAGCTCCCTTTTCACCAGGATTGCCTTTTATTAATTTATTATATCTTAAGTCAAGTAAAGTGGATAATCCTTCTTCACCAACGAATATGATTGAACCTCCATTACCTCCCGAACCACCAAATGGCCCACCTTTTTCTACCTTTAATTCTCTTCTATAAGCAACTATACCGTCGCCACCTTTACCTGCCTCTAATTCCATTTTGACTAGATCTACAAACATAATATACCTCCTTTAAAGGTTTAAAAAGTGCCCTATTCGGGCACTTATTATTTTATTATTCTTCAACTGGGTAAACAGAAACTTGCTTTTTATCGCGTCCTTTACGTTCAAAACGAACGATACCAGCTACCTTAGTATATAAAGTGTCATCTCCACCACGACCCACATTATTACCAGGGAATATTTTAGTACCTCTTTGACGATATAAAATTGAACCAGCAGTTACATATTCACCATCACTAGCTTTAGCTCCAAGACGTTTAGCTTCAGAATCACGGCCGTTCTTAGTTGAACCTACACCTTTTTTAGATGCGAATAACTGTAAATTAAACTTTAGCATATAAGAAATTCCTCCTAATTGATTAATTTTAAATTTTTGGGATATTCCTTAGAGATTTCTTCTAATGTATATTCTAGATTTTCAAATATTGCATTAGTAGTGAAATCAGTAGTCTTCACCTGAAGGCGAAAATATCCTTCCTCACAAACCAAATCGATAATGTTGTAACCTAAATTTAGTTTTTCAATAAGATTTGCAGTAAATATTAAAGCTGTAGAAATACTAGCACATACTATATCAGTCCCATAAACTGAATAATTAGCATGTCCTTTCACCTCTATTATAGCTTCTTTATCTTTACGTATAATATGATAAGATGTCATATTAAGCGTTGATTGCTTCAACAACTAACTTTGTATAAGCTTGGCGATGACCTTGTTTAGAAGCTGAATGTTTCTTTGGACGATATTTGAAAATAACAATCTTCTTACCACGTCCTTGTTTTTCACATTTAGCAGTAACAGTAGCACCCTTTACATAAGGAGCACCTACTAAAGTCTTTTCTCCTGATACATATAAAATCTTATCAAAAGTATAAGTTTCTCCTTCAGCAATTTCTAATTTTTCTACATAAATTGTAGAACCAACTTCAACTTGAACTTGCTTTCCGCCTGTTTCTAATATTGCATACATGTCGTATTACCTCCTAATTATATTTTTTAAGACACACTATTAAGGTAGATTTTCAATCATTTTAGACCTTTTCTAAGTGGTGCATGTTACAACATTATAATGATATAATATTTTTTTAAAATAGTCAATATTATTTCGATATTTTTATCAAAAATATTTGTATTTTTTGTAGATAATTAACTTTAAAACGTGTATAATACAATTATAGAAGGTGGGATTTTTATGAAGGTTTTAGCAATGATATTTGACGGATTTGAAGAATTAGAGGCTACTGCTCCTTTTGCACTTATAAGACGAACTGGAATTGAATTAACCATTATTTCTAATAGATATGATGTGGTTGGTAAACATCACCTACATTATACAGATATTTCTTTAATTAATGAGATTAATTATAAAGAATATGATGCATTATTAATTCCTGGTGGTGCTCATTACAATTTTATTAAACAGTATGATCGTGCATTAGATATAATTAAATATTTTCTTAACAATAATAAAGTAGTTTGTGCAATATGTGCCGCACCTACTATATTAGGTAATTTAGGATATTTAAAAAATAAAAATTACACATGTTTTACAAGTATGAATGAGGATTTTGGTGGCACTTATATAGATGAAAAAGTAGTTGTTGATGGTAATTTAATTACAGCAAAAAGCGTTGCTGCGTCTATTTTATTCGCATATGAAATTATTAGAAAACTTCAAGGTGACGAAGCCCTAGAAGATTTAAAAAAGAGAATTTATGAAGAATAAATTACCAATAAAAATAATTGAAAAATATCAACAAGGCATATCAGTCAATAATCCCCCTAGATGTAGATTTACTCCTACATGTAGTCAATATGCTAAAGAATGTTATCAAAAGTTTAATTTTGCGAAAGCAACTTTATTAACCACTAAAAGATTATTAAAATGTAATCCGCTTTTTAAACCAGGATATGATCCCGTTCCATTAACAAAAGAAGAAAAAAAGAAAATTGAAGAGGTGTAAAAATGTTTTTATATGAAATTGTAGATCCAATTGTGAAATTATTTAATTGGGATATTTTGGCTGATATTAATTTTTTATCAGTTGCATTTAGATTAATACTAGCAGTATTTTGCGGTGGTATTTTAGGATACGAAAGAGCTAAAAAACATCAAGCTGCTGGATTTAGAACATATATATTAGTTTGTCTCGGTTCTACTATTGCTATGATAACAAACGAATTTATTTCAAGAGCTACTAATATGGGAGATGGGGCTAGATTAGGTGCTCAAGTAATTTCCGGAATTGGTTTTTTAGGAGCAGGAACTATTCTTGTAACCTCAAGAAATCAAATTAAAGGTTTAACTACCGCTGCCGGATTATGGGCTTGTGCATGTTTAGGATTATCTATTGGTATAGGTTTTTATACACTTTCAATTTTTGGTACTATAATAATCTCAATAGTTCTTGCAATACTTCCTAAAATTGAAGCAACATTTAATCGTAAATCACCTCATTTTGAAATACATATAGAATTTGAAACGAGAGAAAATTTGAAATTTTTTGTCAATATGGTTAGACAAATTAATATTCAAGTAATTTCAATTGAACGTAATCCAGCTTATGCTTCTTCTGGATTAAGTGTTTATAGTATAGCCTTAAAAGTAGAAGATAAGAAAAAGAAAATTAATCATCAAGAATATCTTGATATGTTTGCTAAATTAGATTATGTAAATTATGTAGAAGAAATATATTAATAATAGTTATAAAATTTAAATTCCATATGAAATTAATTTAATATTACTCATTTAAGGATTAATGTCTACTTATTAGATTTAATCCTTTTTATTTACAATAAAAGCCCATAAAGTTTTAACTATTTCACTTAGTTAAATTTTATGGGCTCTTAAAATTTATAATTTATTTCAATCTTTCATCACCATAGAAGAAAGCTGCTACAGTACCTTCTCCACAGTGTGATGCAATAATAGTTCCTATATCAAATATTTTAATTTCTTTTATATTTGGAAAACTAGCTTCAATTTGTTTTTTAAGTTCTAAAGCTTCATTTAAGCAATTAGAATGAGAAATAAAACATTTCTTATTATATAATTCATTTCCATCAGCATGAGCAATCATAGCCTTTACAGTAGCTTGAATTGCCTTATTTTTCCCAGTTGCTCTACTATATGAAATAATTTTACCATCATAGTTCAATCTCATAAGTGGACATATTCCTAAAATTGTTGCAATCATTGCTGTTGCTCCCGACACTCTACCACTTCTTTTAAACATTTTCATATCTGTAGAAAAAAATTGATGGTGAATATTATACCTAACACTTAAAGCCCAATTAGATATTTCTTCCATTGTACTTCCATTTTCCCATAAGTCTAAGGCATCATCAACTAAAAGTCCATATCCACTAGAACTACAAGTAGTGTCAATAATAATCATCTTTCTTTCTGGATATTTCATTTTCAATTCTTCCCATGCTTCTACTGCATTTTTGTATGATGGTGTCATACCTGTCCCAAATGTAAAATGTAATATATCTCCCTTTTGAAGTAATTCCTCAAAATATTCCATATATTTATATTTATTAATTTGAGATGTTTTAGGTAATGCTCCATTTTTGATTAGTGAGTAGAAATTAGGTAATGCATTTTCATCTCTAAGCATGTCATCTATATATTCATTATCATCAATAACATATGTATAAAAAATGACATTTGCTCCTCTTTTATTTATATAAGAATAGGGCATATCCACTGTTGATTCACAAGAAATTTGAAATGTTTTTTCCATATATAACATCCTTTCTTTTAAATTTTATTTTATTTTAATTTATAAAATGTTTTTTTTCAATTTAAAATTATTTTTTTAAACTATAAACTTATTTTCTAATCTGTAGAATTATTTTTTTAAACTCTACTAGTAGTAGAATTACAAAGAAATCAATTATTTTTTTATTGAAATATGTGATATTTGTGATATAATTTTACTGAATTAAGAATTGAGGAATTATTTATGACAGAATTAAAACAAATAATTGCCAAAAACATAAATGAATTACGCCAAGAAAGAAAATTAACTCAACTTGAGTTTGCAAATATGTTAAATTATTCTGATAAAGCCATATCAAAATGGGAACACGCTGAATCTATTCCTGATATAACAATCTTAAAACAAATTGCTGATTTATTTAATGTTTCTGTTGATTATTTACTTGAAGAAACACATACAAAACCTATACCAAAACAAACAAATAATAGACTTCACATAACTATAACAATACTAAGTGCTTTATTAGTCTTATTTATTTATACAATAGTATTTGTATTTACATCTTTAGGACTAAGAAAAATTGGCAATACTTGGTTAGCATATGTTTATGCTGTACCATCAGTTCTAATTGTTTGGTTAATATTCAATTCCATTTGGTTTAATAAAAGATTAAACTTTTTAATCATATCACTTCTAATATGGACTTTTACTGCTTCTGTACATATATCTTTTTTACCTTTTGGATATAATCCATGGCTTTTATATATTATATGTATTCCTGCACAAATTATAATTTTTGTTTGGGAACACGGAACAAAGAAAAAATCATAAAGCCTTAGACTCTTACAAAATATTATTATTTGATAATAAACATATGGGTACATAAAATATAAAAAGCTTAGTATATTGCTATTTGGGCCATTTACTAAGCTTTTTTTAACCTTAAACATTAACAACCGGCAAATTCTGGTTTTATCGTACTTCTATTAATATTTTAATCATGAAATTATCATGACAGTAATTTCATCAAATTTAATATGTTATTTTAATTTATGCTAATTAATTAAGCAATTATTAATAATATATTTGGAATTGCACAAGTAAAACCTTGTTCTACATTACCATTTACCCTCCCTTGTTCTAAAAGTAATCATACCAATAACTTTTTTCACCATTCATAAACAAATGATATCCACTATACTCTATAAATGCAATATATTTATTTTTTATTGATTATACTTTTTCGCAAGTTACAATATCTCTAAATTTTATTTCAAGATTACCAAATAAAAACTGTTAACGTTTAGGTTTGTCAACAGTTTTAAGCATAACTTAAATGATTATTTCTTTTATATTTTCAGTCCTTTTAATACATCATTAATATTTATATTAGACATTAAATTAGGAATAATATCTAAGAAATCTTCTTTAGGTTTTGAATCATCAAATTTTATTATAGATATATTATCATTTTTTATTTGTAATATACAAATAGGCGTTATTGATAAATTTACATTACTACCATCACCACTTTGATTTTTAATGTCTGTATTTACATTAAAAAAATTTACTTTAACTTTATACACTCCTACAATACTTAAATTTTCTGTTATATCTTCTTTTTTCCCTATCATTATTCTTTCATTTAATATTTTTGATATAAAATCTAAATTTTCCAAAATCAATCAATCTCCAATTTTATTTTATAAGTTTTAAACCAATAATCTATTTGATAAAGATAAGCTAAAAAGGCAGTCTTACGCATTAATTGACCATACCAACAAAAATCAAGCTTATCATCACTATACATAATTTCTTTTATTTTATCAATATTAAATAATTCATGTAATATAGAATTATTATCCTTTAAACAATTATCTAATAATTTAACAACTTCATTATGATATACATTTGAATTGCTTTTAGGATATGGACTTTTCTTTCTATTTATAACTTCATCTATTACAGTGCCTTTATATGCATCTCTTAATAATTTTTTTTCAGTCTTGCTTCTATATTTATATTTAAATGGTACATTATATAAAAAATCTACTAATTCTTTATCGCAAAATGGCACTCTCACCTCTAAACTTGCTCCCATGGTTAATCTATCTTTTCTATCTAATAAGTTTGTCATAAAATATTTAATATTAATATAACTTAATTGTCTTTGTCTTATTGTTGTTTCGTTATCTGTTTTTAAAATAGGTGTTTCTTTAATTGCTTTCAAATATTCATTAATTACATATTCTTTTATTTTTAATTTATTTTTATATTTTGAATTTAAAATATCTTCTTTAAAATCTAAATTTCTTATCCAAGGAAAAGAATTGAATTTAGTTTTTTCATAAAACCATGGATATCCTCCAAATATTTCATCAGCGCATTCTCCTGATAAGCTTAATTTATGGTTTTTACTTATATTTGTTGCTAGAAAATACATTGAAGAATCTATATCAGTCATACCAGGACCATCTTTAAGTAAAACTGCAGTTTTCAAACCATTAATTAAATTATTATTATCAATTTCTATATTATGTTGATTAGAATTTATAGATTTACTTACTAATTTTGTATAATCTGAATCTATAGAATGTTCAAATTCATTCTCAATAAATTTCGAATTTTCATACGATATACTATAAGTATCTAATTTATCCTTATTTAAAGCTATTATTGTTGAAATAATTGATGAATCTAGGCCTCCTGATAAAAAACATGATAAATCAACATCTGATATCATTTGTCTTTTTATAGCTTTATCTAAAAGATATTTTACTTTATTTTTTGTTTCTTGGTAGCTTAAATTAAATTCTTTCGCTTCTAATTGATAATAAGTATATTCTTCTATTTTCGATCCTTTTTTGAATTTTAAATAATGCCCTGGTTTTAATTCATATATATCTTTAAATAACGTTTTACCTTGACTGTGAGAAGGACCCATACCTAATAGTTCACATAATCCTTCTTTATTTACTATTCTTTTATTTGTATATTTTAGTATTGATTTTATTTCAGATGAAACAATAATATCATTTTTATAAATCGTATAATATAGAGGCTTAACTCCAAACATGTCTCTAGCTATTATAACTTCATCTAAGCAAGTATAAACAAATGAAAAGATGCCATTTAATTCTTTTAAAATAGACTCCTTATATTTTATTAATAGTTTCAATAATAATAAAGTATCACTATTAAATTCTAATGGTTCATCTAATTTTTTCATCAATTCTTCTTGATTATAAATTTCACCATTATATATTAAGTGATTATTTAATATGCTCATAGGTTGTTTTGCATTTATTACATCTCTTATCGCAAGTCTTTTATGACCAAAAGAATGTTCCTTATTAAAAAAATACCCATAATCATCAGGTCCTCTATGATTTAAAAGATCACATGATGACACGAATTTTGCCACATTAGTATTCGAATAAAAATTACTTTTATAAAATATTCCACACAATTTATAACACTCCTATATTAAATTATGTCGTTTAAAAAAATATGTTACAATTTTATTAACAAAAAAAGCATTATACACTAATAATGCCATTTTTCATTAAAATTACAATTGCTTGTGTTCTCGATGATACACCAAGCTTTCCTATAACATTAGATATATGATTTCTAACAGTTTTATCACTTATATTTAATTTATCTGCAATTGTTTTTGTTGTTTCATTTTTAATTAATAATTTAAATATTTCAAGCTCCCTAGGAGTTAAAAAATGATTATTCATAGGAAACCTCCATTATTTCCATTTTATTTTATGCTAAAATGAAATAACTTGTTATTAATTTTCTTTATTAATTCTTAATTTTTGGTTATCTAGTTTATAATTTATTATTTCTATTTTATATAAAGCTGATTCATTTATCAAAATATTATCATTATCGCTTTGAGAGAATAAATCTTTTTTTTCTAAATGTTTGTAGTTTAATTCAAATGCCCAGTCAGATGAAGCAATTTTAAATTGTTGATTTTTTTCTAAATAAATAATAATAGTTGGAACATTATTTATGATTTTAAGACAATAATCATTCTCAATCCCATTCCAATTATTATTAGTTCCTCTAAAATAGTAAATAGAATTATCATCAATAGATTCTTCATTATTGAATTTATTAAAAGTATCTTTTTTATATTTAAAATAAATTTCTATTGATAAATTATCATTTCCATTAATATTTTTTTCTTCTTCTAATGAAAATGGAACTTGATTGAAATTCACATTGCTTCCTAATATAATATTATTCTTATAATTATTTAAAGCTTTGCTATAATAAGCATTAAATGTTTCTATGTTTAACCATTTATTATTAATAATATTGTTTATCGAATTTAAATAATCTTCTTTTATTTTATTATTACCATTAACAAATATAGATTTAATAAAAAATAATGATTTATTTTGCATATATCCTGCATTATTGTCAAATGGTGTAGTTAATACTCCATAATTGCCTGTTGGATTAGAGCCACCTGTCGAACCAAATGCTCTATCATTATCTGTAGGAATAAATATTAATTTGTCTATATCTGATAAAAAATAAACGTATGTGTTATTAGCATTGCCTCTTAAATCATCTGGATCTGAAAGTAAATATGAAATTGCTAGATAATTAATTACTGAATCATAATATGTATCAGTATTTAAAAAATCAAAGTAATTTGATGTATCAGTTGATATTACTTTTGAAATAAACATTTTTATTTGTTCATGATTAGAAGTTTTTTTATTAGTTTTTAAATCATAAACATAATTGATTTGTTTAAAAGAATCATTTTCTTTTATTTGTTTTTCTTTGCCAAATAAACTGTCATCTAAATTATCTAATGTAGCGCCAACGTTTGACCATCCTAATTTATATAAATCACCCTTAGTATACTGTTTTTCAATATTTCTTTTGATGAATGATTTATCTATATCCTCTACAGCTAAATATACCCCTAGATTTTCTGTTTTGTTATTAATTTTCATTTCAACGTTTACAAGATTTGAATGTGGAGCTAAAACATTATTATTTCTATATATTTCATATGCATAATATTCTTTTAAATATGTTTTATCTTGATTGCGATTCCATCTAATGTTAATTTTTTCAATACCAAAAAAATTTCTATCTTCACGATATTTTAATGCTTTATCATCGTCCCAAATTTTTTTATCTTCTCTATACTCATCATCAAATGTTGCAGTAAAATTAAGTTTATAATGTCTTAAATTTAATGTACCATCTTCGTTTATAACTTCACCTCTAGAAGTATTTCCTTTTTGCCTTATACCTACTTCTTCATAATGAAATAATAAACCATTCATTTCAATATTCAAATTACAAATTCTATATGATTCTTTATTATTATTTACGTAATCATTATTTAATTTATTTAATTCTTCATTACTTATATCTATACTTATTTTGATATGTTCATCAAGATTAAAAAAATTTAATAATCCTTTGGTATAATTAGAAACGAAATATTCATTTTTATCTTCAGTTATAATTGTTAATAAATTATTATAATCATTTTCTAAATTATCTGAAGATATGTTATCATCAATGTATTTGACATAATCACCATAATCTCCTAATTTTATGTATTTATTATCTACATTATTAGTAGTGTCATTATTATTTTCACAACCACAAAAAAGAAATAAAATGCCTAGAATAAATATTAACTTTTTCATAAAAAAACCTCACAAAGTATTATTTGATATTAATATTATAATATAATTAATAATTATAAACAAGTAAAAAAAAGATGACGTAAATCATCTTTTAGTTTGTTTTTGTTATTTTAGTGATATGAGGTTGAGCACCATTATACCAATATAGGAATGCTTCAACATTAATAACATCTCCTACTTTTAGATCTTCTACAGTTTTATAAACTGGTGAATTTTCATCGCATAGGTATGATTCAACTACTGCAGAAACTGTATTTGTTCCATCTGATAATGCAACATATAAATCGTCTCCACGAGACCCTGAATTATCCCATTTATAATAAAATGGTGAACCATTTTCTTGAGCTATTACTGTTAAATTTTTAAATTCAACTAACATATTTTGATACGAAATCAATTCATCATTTGAAATTAAATTTGTTACATCTTTTGGAGTGGCTATAAATTTCTTTTCATCTAATATTTCATATGTAGCTTCAGCACCTGAAGATAAACCATCAATTTCAATTTCTTTTGCCCATTCTATTTTTTGACCTTTAATTCTTATTTTAGTACCTATAATTAGATCATTATCATAAGCTTCTTTACTACAAGGTAAATTATAAGCGAAATATCCGCCATCTTGGTCTTGTAAATAAAATGAAGCTACTCCAACTCCATCTGATTCCCACCAAGATTGTTTTGCTTGAATATATGCCTCAATAACAACTGTAGACGATATAGGAGCGTCTAAATATTCTTGATATGTTAAGGCTTTTTCTTCTTTATTACCACAAGACACAACCAATAATAAAGAAAATATAATTGTAAATATTGAAATTATTTTTTTCATAATGTTTCCCCTTCTATTTCAATAATATTATATTTTTTTTGACAAAATATGTCAATAAATTTATATTAACTTATACGATAAGTGTTTAATTTATAACGGTTATTTACTACTTTAAACAATTCTTTAATACCTTTTTTTGTTTGATATTTAGAATTAAAAATAGCTTCTATCAAATATCCCGCAGCGCTTCTGCATAAAGATGAGCCATTAAATACAGATGTAACAAACATATAATCCATATTATCAATAATAAGTTTTGTAGCATATCTTTTAATATCATATTCATTTTCGTCAGCTAAGTAATCATTGAATGCTTTAGAATTAACTACTCTATTAGTTACAGGTAAATATCCTTCAGTTTTTGAATACGAAAATTGAACATCATCTGTAAGTAAATATTGCATAAATAACCAAGATGCTAAAACCTCGTTAGGATCGTCTTTATAAAATAAGCAAATAGATGGTCCTTGCGAAATCATTGATATATTATCATTACTAATTTGTGGTACTGTAGTAACAATCGTTTCAAATTGCTTTACTTCCGTTTCTGGAATATCTAAAAGTGGAGCTTTACTTCCCATCCAAGTAGACCCAGCAGTAGAGTCTATCGCAAATATACATTCTTCTTTATTGAAAAAGTTTGCAGGATAACTAATTCTTTTAAAAGTATCAAATAATCCTTCATTTATTGGTCCAACTAAATCTAATAACATATTAGACACATTATCACTTAAAAAATATACTTGTCCGAAATCATCTGTAAATTCATATTTATTTTGTTTACAAAGTGATATAAACATATTATCAGTTGATTTATATATTAGAGGTATCATATTAGGATTTTTATTTTTAGCATATTTGGATACTTCCCATATGTATTCCCAAGTAAATACTTCTGGTATTTCAAATCCATTATTTATTAAATATGTTTTATTAACATATAAAGCTTCTGATGATCTCATGAATGGTAATGTAGTATATTTATTTTGAATAATACATTCATCTAGATATATGGAATTAATATCTTCCTTTTTTACCGAATTAAACTTAATTTTTTTTCCACCTAATCCATAATTTATATCATTAATCAAATTATCTAAAGGAACAATAACACCTTTTCCTTCCATATATGTTGCAACATGATCTGGATATGCAATGGATATATTAGGTGTTGTATTAGTTGAAATATTAGTTATAACATCTGAATATATTTTAGTATAATCATTATATTGAACTATATCTATATGTATATTTGGATAAATATTTTCAAAATCTTCTTTAGCTTTTAAATATATCTCCTGTTGATATTTATTAGTATCATTTTTAGCCCAAAAGGTAACATTATATTCTTTTGTAGTATCGAATTCCTGTGGTACTTCAAAATCTATTAATTCTACCTTTTCTTTTAAAGGAATCAATGTACCATGACATGATGAAAGTAAAATAACTATAAAAATGTTAATCATTAAACAAATCTTTTTTTTCATAATTTTACCCCTTTGAAACATTTCTAGAAACACCAGACATAATTTGTTTTCTAAAAATAATAAATAAAATTAGTAATGGTAAAGAAACACAAACTACTGCAGCCATCATTCCTGGTATATCAGCTTTACCTAAACTTGATTCTTTAATTAATTCTATACCATTGCTTACTAAATAGAAATCTTTATCTGTTGTAATAATTCTTGGCCAAACATATGAGTTCCAACATTCAATAAGTTTTAGTATTACTATCGTAATAATTGTTGGTTTCGATAACGGAACTAAAATAGTCCATAAATACTTAAAATCTGACGTTCCGTCAACTTTTGCAGCATAATATACATTATCAGAAACTTGCATAAAATTTTGTCTTAGTAAATAAATATAAAAGATAGATAGTATTGAAGGTAGAATTAAACCAACAAACGTGTTTCTTAAATCTAGATTAACTATTGTTACATAATTTGTAATAATAACAAGTTCACTTGGAATCATCATCATAGCTAAGAATAATACAAACACAATGTTTTTACCTTTAAATTCAAGTCTTGCAAATGCGAAAGCTGCTAGAAGTGAAACAATTAACATTAATAATGTAGTTGTTATAGAAAATATAACTGTATTAAACATATATCTTGCCAATTTTGACACTGTCCAAGCTTTAATATAATTTTCAAATGTTGGATTTGTTAAAACAAATTGAGGCGTTGTCTCAGAATTATATGAACTATATGATTTAAAAGAAGTTAATATCATATATAAAAATGGAAATATAACAATTAAAGCCCATATAATTAATATTATATAAATAATTGTTTTTCTAATATTTTTCGCCATAATTATACCCCCTGATAATAAACCTTTTTATTACTAACTAAAAGATTAATACAAGTTATAGTTAATATAATAGCAAATAATATTATAGCAGCTGCTGAAGCATATGAAGGGTATCCACCTGTCTCAAAATAAAGCATATTATAAACATATCCTACTATTGTATTCATTTCTGATGCATTTAAATCTTCACCAAATAACGCAACAGCATTATTATATTCTTTAAAACCTCCAATAAAGCCTGTGATTAATAAATAGGCAATCATAGGTGAAATCATTGGCATTGTTATTATTCTGAAAATTGTTAATTTAGATGCATTATCTATTCTTGCAGCATCATAATATTTTTTATCAACCGATTGCATTGCACCAACTAAAACTAATATTTTAAATGGCATAACTGTCCAAATAATATAAAAACTTAAAACAAACATTTTAGCCCAATATGAACCTTTAATAAAATCTATTGGTTCAATATTAAACCAACCTAAAATAGTATTCGCAATACCTATATTTAAGGGTGTTTTATCAAATATAATTAAAAAAACCAAACCAACTGCCAATGTATTGGTAACATATGGTAAAAAGAATATTGTTTGAAAAAAACTTTTAAGTGGTCTTATACTATTTAAACATGCAGCTAATAAAATAGCTATAATAGTTGAAATTGGTACCGTAATAATAATTATAAACGTATTTTTCAAGGCTGAAATAAAATCCGGGTCTGAAAATACATATTTATAATTATAAAATCCAACACCTGTATAAGTTTGACTTACAAATGTAAAGTTCTCCTCAAATGAATATATTATAACATCAATTATAGGATATAACATAAATATGGTTAGTAATATAATTGCTGGCAATAAATAAAGCCAAGCTTTAAGGTTATTCTTTTTCATAAAAACATTCCTTACTCTTTTTTAAAATAATTATATATTTCTTTTGCTAAATTCTCTGGTATTCCAGATTTCATTAATTCTTCAACAGAAGCCTCTTTTATTTTTTCTATATTAACAAAATATTTCAATAATTGTTCTTTTCTTTTTGGCCCTAATCCTTTTATAGGGTCTAATATAGAAGAAAATAATCCCTTAGTTTTATTACTCCTAAAAAAACTTATTGCAAAATCATGAACTCTTTGTGATATGTCAGCTAATAGTAAATAAATTGCAGAATTCTTATCTAAATCAATTATTTTATCCTCAAAATATATTTTAGATGCTTTATGCTTATCATTTTTTTGAATACCCATAACAGGAATATTTAAATTAAGACTTTTTAAAACATCTAAAGCAGCATGAACTTGAATTTGTCCACCATCCATTACTATTAAATTTGGAAATTCTTTTTCTTCAATCATAAGTCTTAAATATCTTCTATAAATAACTTCTTTCATTGATTCATAATCATTAGCACCAACAACTGTTTTTATATGATATTTTCTAAACTCCTTAGGGGCCGGTCTACCATTAATATAGCATACCATAGCTGAAACCGGATATTCTCCATATAAATTTGAATTATCAAATGCTTCAATCCTTTTTGGAGTTGGTATATTTAATAAATGACCTAATTCATCTATAATATCGAGTTTCTTTAAAACTTGATTTTTATAAATATTTCTTTTGTTTTCTAAATTAAATTTAGCATTATATTCAGCCATTTCTAAGATTTCTTTTTTCTTACCTTGTTTAGCTTCATATATATTAATATCTAGAAAAGTAGATAAAAGTTCATAATTTAAATTTTTTAAACAGATTTCCTTTGGTTTATTATTTAATTCATAAAATTGAATTAAATAATTAATTGTTTCATCTTCAACATTATCAAATCTATTTATAATCGTTTGATGATTTTGAACAATATTTCCTTGCCTAGTAATAATAATATTAATAGATATATCATCACTATCGGCATAAACGCCAATATAATCTCTACTTGTTAAATCATTAATTGATATTTTTTGTTTAGCAATTGTATCTTCTATGGCATTTCTTAAATCTCTATACTCTTTAGCTTTTTCAAATTCTAAATTATTCGATGATTCTAACATCTTGTTTGTAATATCTTCTAAAACTTCTTTAGCATTACCGTTTAAAAAAGAAGATACTTTATTTTTATAATCTGTATAATCTATATTATTATCATTAATACATGGTGCTAAACATTGATGTAAATGATAATATAAACATTCTTTTTTTGGTATATTAATGCATTTTCTAAATGGATAAATTTGATTTAATAAATCAACAGTTTTTCTTGCTGCACCTACATTAGGGTATGGTCCAAAATATCTTGCAAAATTTTTTTTGCGTTCTTTTCTTGTTACAATTAATCTTGGATGTCTTTCATTTGTCAATGCAATATATGGATATGTTTTATCATCCTTTAACATTATATTATATTTAGGATCATATTCTTTAATCATATTAATTTCTAAAACAAATGCCTCTAATTCGCTTTCTGTAATAACATAACTAAAATCAACTATTTCACTAACTAATTTTGTGGTTTTAGCATTATGAGCACCATGAAAATAACTTCTAACTCTATTTCTTAAATTTTTAGCTTTACCAACATATATTATAGTATTATCTTTATCACGCATTTGATAACAACCAGGTCGGTCCGGAAGTAATTTTAATTTTTCTTCTATAATTGGTAACATTATTTATTTTCTTTATCCTTAAAATATTTTGATATAAATTCAGAAATAGATAAACGTTTCTTTTCTTTACCGACCTTACGCATAGAAACACTTGGATATTTAGAAATAAATTTTTTTAATTTAATCGCTATTTTAGTATTTGATAAATATTCTTTTGTATCTTGAATTTTTTCAGAAGCTGATTCTTTTATATCTCTTATAAATTCTCCAGCTTCATCTGTAATAATATTAATTTTGGAGATAATTTTCGAAATATTGATATTTTTAATTGTAGAAAAAATCAAATCTATAATAAGTCCTATAATTAAAATTAAATTTAATATTCTAATTATTTTAAAGCCCATTATATCTAATAAATTTAGTACTAATGGGTGAATTAAATACATAACAATCATTACCAAAGCGCCAAACATTAGTGAATTTCTTAAACATACTCTACCATTAATATTGAATTTTCTTTTTGAATAATCCCACCAACGCATATGAAATATTAATTCCATTAAATAGCTTGTTAAATATTCTAATAACGATGTTAACAATATACCTAAAACTAATACTAAATACCAATGTTTAATAATAGGGGTCATAAAAAAAATAATTATAATTGCTCCAAATCCATAAATTGGACAAATAGGCATATATAAATATCCCCTATTAACTAATTTTCTTTGACATATAGAACAATAAACAACTTCACATATATATCCTAAAAATGAATAAATGAAAAAACTAAATAAATATTGTTCAAAATTCATAAATATCCTCTCCTAAAAAAAATATGGTTAATAGCTAGCATAACTATTAACCATAAATTCTCACTTAAATGTCATCTTAGTTTTGCCAACTAAAATTTCTTCTAAAGCTTGTCCTACTGGCTTTACACATAAGCCATCCTCATAAGAAGTATAATCTTCTTCTTCTATTATTTTAGCTCTTTTTGCGGCAGCATAAGCTAATTTATATTTTGAGTCAATTTTTTCTAACAATGCATCTACAGAAGGATAACGCATTCCATCATAATTTTTCTTATTTGACATATATATCTTCCTTTCAATTTTACAAAAATATTATAACATTTAATAATAAAATAATCAATTAATTTTCATCAATCAATTCCATATATTTATGAATTGAACGTTCAGTTTTTGCATGTTCAGCTCTAATGATTGCCATTATTCTATCTGCAGCATTATTAACATCATCATTCACAACAATGTAATCATATAAATGAGCCACTTTAAATTCACGATTTGCTTTTGCAATTCTTTCTTGAATAATTTCTTCTGACTCTGTCCCACGACGTTTTAATCTATCATACAGTGCTTGTTTTCCAGGTGGAACAATAAAAATCATAACACAATCAGGCATTTTCTTTTTAACTTGCTGTGCTCCATCAACTTCTATTTCTAATACAACCTCATTTCCTAAATCAAGTTGTTCATTAACTTTATCAAGTGGAGTTCCATAATAATTACCAACAAATTCAGCTGTTTCTAAAAATTTACCCTCTTCTTTTCTTTTTTTAAATTCGTCTTTAGAAACAAAATAATAATCTATCCCATCTTTTTCTCCAGGTCTTTTTTTTCTTGTTGTCATTGAAACACTATAAACAAGGTTATTATTTGGCATATTAAAAAGCGCTCTACGCACTGTACCTTTTCCAACACCAGAAGGGCCTGATACAACAACTAATAACCCACGATCATTTAACTTCATATTTACTACCTACCCTTTTGTTTATTTTATCATTATATGATAAACTATACAAGAAAAAAACGATTAAAAGCGTTTTACAAATCATTTATCTGATCTTCTAACGCATATATACTATCAATTATTTTATCAAAAACTATATTATCAATTTCATTTATTAAAAATCTATATTCTAAACATAATAATCCGTTGTCTAATAAATATCCTTTAAAATATAATGATTCTTTATTAAATTTATTTAATAAAGCAAAATTATAGTTTTTAATATTATTTTCTGATATATTAATATTTATACTACATATTCCATTTGAATATGAAATATAAGGATATATTAAAAATTTATTTTTTTCAAAAAATAATTCAAAATCAAGTTTCATATTTTCCAAATCATTATTAAATGGAATTTTTTTATTTTCAAAATATTGACTTAATTTGTTAAAAAATTTTTTTTCTTTTAATGCCATAATAAGCACCACCTTTAAAATTAATTTTATCATACTTTTGATTACATTTAAAGAAAAAACTAATTTATAAAATGTATTTTTTATGTTATACTTATTGTTGGTGATTTAATATGAGTTTTGATGGAATATTCTTACACAATATGATAAATGAAATAAGTATATTAAAATCAGGAAGAGTTACTAAAATAATGGAATCTGGTGATACTGATTTTATATTAACAATTAGAACTAACCACTTTAATTATAATTTATTGTTAAGTTTTTCTTCGGATTTTTCAAGATTTCATTTAACAAAAAAAATATATGATTTTCCTTTAAATCCAAAAAGTTTTACAATGTTTTTAAGAAAGCATATTGAAGGTTATTTTATCGATGACATTTATCAGTATAAAAATGATAGAATTTTAATAATAAAACTTGCTGGATATAATGAAATGAGAGATTATAATAATAAATATTTGATTTGTGAAATAATGGGTAGATATTCCAATTTAATATTAACTGATGCAAATTATAAAATTTTAGAAGTGCTAAAACATACTGGTATAACAGAATTTGGAAGAACAATGATGGTTAATGCAGTATATTCTTTTCCACTATCAAATAAGCTTAATCCTTATGAATTAACAATTAACGAATTAAATAAGTTAAAAATCGAATCACCAAAGGATATGATTAATAAATTAGAAGGTGTTTCAATTTTTTTAGCAAATTATTGTTTTAATGATGAGTTTTGTTCAAATGTTTTTTTTGACATTTTACATAATAATATAAATCCTTCTTCTTTTATTAATAACCAAAATAAAAACGACTATTATATAATACCATTAAATGATAATAATATTATTTATTATAAATCATTATCAGAATTATTAGATGATTTTTATTATAAAGTAGATATAAATGCTAAAATCAAAACTAAAACAAATGATTTAGTTTCATTTGTTAATAGACAAATAAATAAAAATGAAAAGAAAATAAAAAAATTAGAAATTGATAAATTGGATACTAATAATGCTTTTGATTATAAAATAAAAGGTGAATTATTATTAAGTTATCCTAATTTAAAAGCTAAAGAAAAAAAAGTATCAGTTTATAATTATTATAATAATGAAAATATTGTCATAGATTTGGATATGAAATATGATATTATTACGAACAGTCAAAAATATTATAAAAAATATCAAAAAGCTAAAACTGCAAAAGTTTATATTGATGAACAAATAAAAAGTGCTTTAAATGAAATTGAATATTTCAATATTTTGTTAGAACAACTTAAATGCGCAAATATTAACGATGCTTTAGAAATAAAACAAGAATTAATTGATAATAAATATTTGATTGATAATAAAACAACTACTAAAAAGAAAAATAAACCTAATTATTTAACTTATATTGTTGATGATACTTTAATTTATGTAGGTAAAAATAATATTCAAAACGAATATTTGACTCATAAAGTTGCAAAACCATACGATTATTGGTTTCATGTTCAAAATGCAAGTGGTTCACATGTTATTTTAAATACTTCTAATTTAACTGAAAACTTAATTAGAACTGCAGCGATGCTTGCTGCTAATTATTCTTCTTTAAATTTATCTTCTTCTATTGCGGTAGATTATACTCAAATAAAAAATATTAAAAAAATTCCTGGAAAAAGAAATTGTTTTGTTACATATACTAAACAAAAAACAATATATATAGATATAAATCAAGATATAATTAAAGATTTGAAGGTGAAAAAATGAATGAATATTTAAGATTTTCTTATTACTATGATGATATATTTTCAGAATTAAATTATACGGATTGGCTATATTTTATAGAACCATATTTAAAAAAGGAATCTAATATTTTAGATTTAGCATGTGGTAGTGGTACTCTTGCAATATTGTTAAAATTAAAAGGATATAATGTTGAGGGGTTAGATTTGTCTTCTTCTATTATTGATATTGCAAAAGAAAAAGCTAAAATGCATCATTTGACTATTCCATTTTATGTTGATGATATGACAAGTTTTCAATTAAATAAAAAATATGACGTTATCACTTGTTTTTTTGATTCTGTTAATTTCTTGAAAAATAAAGAACAATTAAATAAATTGTTTGAAAATGTATATAATCATTTAAATGATGATGGTTTATTTATTTTTGATGTTTTTTCAAAAAATTTACTTAATGATTATAAAAATCATAAATTAAAAATAAAAGAAAAGACTCATAGAATTATATGGAAATCTAAAAAAATTAATTCATCTGTTTTAAGACATAATATATTAATTAAAGAAGGTAAATTAATACAAAATGAACAATATTATGAATATTTTCATAGTTTAGATGATTTAAAAACTGATTATTTCAAAAAAATTTTAATTGGTGGTGATTTCAAATCCACTTATAATGAAAAAGATGATAGATTATTACTAATTTATAAAAAAAATAATTAGTTTTTCTTCTTTAGCACTTTAATAATTATTTATTCATATACTAACATTAGGGAGGTATGTATAATGAATGAAGTCCGTGAAATTGTTACTAAGGCTGTAGTTGCTAAAGGAAAAAAAGCTATGCACATTGCACATAGTATTAACACAACAAAGCATCCCTATTCAGTATTAGGATGCTGGATTATTAATCATGAATTTGAAGCAACAAAAAATAATGATGTTGTTGATATTAATGGTGAATTTGAAGTTAATATATGGTATTCAACTGAAGAAAATTCAAAAACCGATGTATTAAGAGAAAAAATTGCATATAAAAAAGATATTAAAGTAAAAAGAATTGTTAATGAATATTTAAAAAATAGTGATGATGTTTTAGCTAAAATATTAAAACATCCAACAGTGACTAATGCTAAAATTATTGATGACGAAATTAAACTTGATATAGATTTAGAAATATTAGCTGAAGTCATTGGAGAAACTAAAATGCAAGTGACAGTATTTTCACCAGTTGTAAATGATGATGATATAGATGATTTAGATATAGAAGTTAATGAAGATTTTTTAAATGAAAAATAACTTCTAAAAGGAGAATAACTCCTTTTTTTTATTTTCATAATATGATATAATACCTGTATTTAGGATTCACCCCTAATTTTGGGTTGTTAAAAAATAAAAAACCAC
>CAYTVE010000027.1:0-24675 GCA_964441815.1 uncultured Anaeroplasmataceae bacterium
TAAATAATTAGCCATATCATCACGTCCTTAATATTAGTATATCATATTTTATGTTAGGAATCCATATAAAAAAGAACCTATTTTAGCATAGATTCTTATAAAATATATATTAATATTCAATGAAATTTCCCACAAAATTCTTTATATATTTTTCTTTTTTCAACCCTTCAAATGAAACATTATTTATTTTTACATTGTCAACATAATTAAATAATAAACCTTCACCAACTAAAGGACCTACACCATCCATCATTGCCGCTGTACCCGGAGTAGGATTTGAAGCATATTTGAAATTAACATTATCTATTGTGATAGATTTTATAGGGGCTTCTGGTAAGCCATAAAAAGCGCCAGCAGCTATATTAACATTATCACAATTAATATTTTTAAAACAGAAATCGCCTAAAAAAGGTGTTCTATCATCCACAGGTAGTTTTTCTTTAGTTTGAACATAATTTGTATGACCATCCGGATCACAAAAATAAAACATATTAATTACAAGTGGGGTTAATACATCCTGCATTTTAATATTTTCAAAAGTAATTCCACTTATAATTGCATCCTTACCTCTACCCCTTCTAGTTTTAATACGTAACCCCCTATCCGTTTGATTAAACAAACACTTTGATACATTAATATTCTTTATTCCACCACTCATTTCACTACCTAATACTACTGCACCATGTCCAAAATTCATAGAACAGTTTCTAATGTTAAAATCAGATGATGGTTTTTTATACTTTCTTCCCATATATATTTTTCCAGATTTTATTGCAATACAATCATCACCAACACTAAAATATACACCTATAATATCAACCTTATCACAAGATTCAGGATCACATCCATCTGTGTTAGGTGAATTTTTAGGACTTATTAATTTCATATCGATAAATCTAATTTCACTAGAAAAATAAGGATGTAAATTCCAAGATGGAGTATTAGTTACAGTAATACCCTGGAATGAAACATTTTTACAATGATTCAAAAACACACCTCTAGGACGCCAAGCTATTCTCTTTGTTCTAACATCTACCCACCAATCAGCGTTATGAGCATTTCCATCAATAATACCTTTGCCGATTATTTTTACATTTTCAACATTAATGCCAGTAATAATACTTGCAAAACAATCTAAAGGATTTCCTTCCCAAGAACCTAGGTTATATTCATCCTTTTCATTTGTTGTATATGTCATTCCTGGCAATATTGGATAATTATTTCTATCAGTATCTCCAATTAATTTAGCATTTTCTGATAATTCAATAGTAATATTACTTCTTAATAATAATGGTCCAGTATAATAGTTACCATCAGGTATATATACTCTACCACCATCAGGACAAGAGTAAATACATGCTTGAATAAAATTAGTATCTAAAGTAATTCCATCACCTTTAGCTCCAAAATTTTTGACATTTAGACAAACATATTCATCATCAGTTAATACTTCTTTTTCAAAATCATTAATTCTAATCAAATATTTTGTGTTGGGAATTAAATTATATATTGAATAAACATTAGTATTTATATCTTTTGTAAGAAGTTCATTATTTAAATATATATCATATTTATTAGTTTCATAAATATCGCTATTATTTAATTCAATTGTTATACTTGTAGAACTTTTAAATATTACATTAAACATCCTATACCGCCTTCATTTCTCTATTATATTTTATACGCTTATGTAAATCTATAATAAGATTTTTGAAAAATAAGAATACAAAATCAACAATTATATAACACAAACCATAGGTGAATGGTTCAATACCTGAACCTTCAGCAGTCCCAAATAAATCTAATACTAGACCTAAATTACTTAACCATATAGTAATAAAAAATAAAATGATAGATAGGACAAAATGATATCCTAAATTAATAAATAGTGAAGGAATACCTCGAACATTAACCATATTATATTTATATGTGTTATTAACCCTTGAATACATTAATCTAACAATAGGTCTTATCATATAATTCATAAACAATCCCATAAATAAACCTAAAATAAGAATTATAACAATAGATATACTTAAATTTGTTGCAGAATCTCCATTTTCAATTTGACTGAAATCTAAAATGTCTGAACTAATTACACTAAAGAAAACGGCAGCTGCCGCTGCCCAATACTTTAGTAAAAGAATAATTAGCCATGACGGAACCTTAGAAACTTTATCTAAAACACTAGAACCTTGTTCACTAACGATTTTTTCTTCTTTTACTTTTTTACTCATTAAAACTTTACCTTTTTATAATTTCTATTATATTTAATAAATCCTAGAATACATCCAGCAACAGAACAAACCATAGCTAATATAACAGAAATGATTGACATAATAGTTGAAAAATCAAATGTATATCCACCACTTGTTAAATTATGACCACCTTGTTCATAGGGTATAGTACATAAATAATTAGAATAGAATATTTTTTGAATCCAGAATATTCCACATACAACTATTACAGCAGTACATAATGTAGATGTAATAACAGTTCCTAAATTTCTTTTAGAAGATAGTGTAACACCATTAAAAATATTAATACATCCCATTAAGATAAGTAAAAACATTAATAATCCTGAAAAATCAGCTTCCTTAGCTACAAGAACAACACCATCAACTACGACTTCATGTTTTACTAAGAATAAAACTTGACTGTGAAATCCTAAAAAGAAACCGATAAATAAACCCGGTAAAGCAACTAATATACCTGCAAGTTTACAAGGATTATATTTAAATGAATCAATAAAGTTAAACCAAATACCATATAAATATGCTAAAAACTTATTATTTATTTGTTTTTTCTCTTTAGATTCAATTTCATTAATAGGCTCTTGGTTATCTTCAGTAATTTCTAAAACTACATTTTCATTTTTCTCTTCCATTTTAGCACCTACCTAATTCTAACTTCTGTTTCTTTATCATAGAATAACATTTTTTCAGCTTTAAAACAAGCTTTAATAGTTTTTTCAGTAATATCATCTCTACCATTAATTTTAGCAGTGATTTTTTCGCCTCCGAAGAAACCATACACTAATTTATATGAACCTAAAAATTCATAATAATCTACTTCTAAATCAAATGTTTGTTGTTGATTTTCATTTAATGTAGCATCATCAGTAAATACATAATCAGGTCTAGAAGCCATAATAACTTCTTTTCCGGCATAATCCTTTAAAATTACAGATTGTTCTTTTGTAAGTCCTATTTCATTGCCAGAAACATGAATAAATTTTGTTACTTTATCGTCAATATATCCATTGTAGAAATTACATGGTGGAGTTCCAATGAAACCAGCGACAAAAATGTTTTCTGGATATTCAAACATTTCTTTTGGAGTAGCAATTTGTTGAACATATCCATCTTTCATAACAACAATTCTTGTTGCTAAAGTTAAGGCTTCAATTTGGTCATGTGTAACATAAACAAATGTAGAGCCTAATCTATCATGTAATTCAGTTAATTCTTTACGCATTTGTCCTCTTAATTTAGCATCAAGGTTAGAAAGCGGCTCATCAAGTAAAAATACAACAGGATCACGAACTATAGCACGACCAACTGCAACTCTTTGACGTTGTCCACCTGATAATTGTTTAGGCTTTCTATTCAAGTAAGGAACTAAACCTAAAACTGTTGCTGCATACATAACTTGTTTATGAATAAAAGTAGGGTCTTTTTTTCTAATTGTTAATGAGAAAGCAAGATTTTGATAAACAGTCATATGAGCATATAAAGCATAGTTTTGAAAAACCATAGCAATATCTCTATCTTTAGGAGCTACGTCATTTACCTTTTTGCCATTAATGATTAAATCCCCTGTAGAAATTTCTTCAAGACCAGCAATCATACGAAGTGTAGTTGATTTACCACAGCCAGATGGACCAGCTAATACGATAAATTCACCTTTTTCAATACTAATATTAAAATCATATACAGCATGAAATCCATTAGGATAAATTTTATTAACATCACGAAGTATAACATCATAAACTTTTTCATTTTGTAATTCTTGTTTTTCCATTGTTATACCCCCTTAGAAACATCTTGTGTAGCCATATAATCAGCATATTTTTTTGCTTTAAAAATACCAACAACACCTGCAGAAATAAATAATGTAGCAGTTATAGCTAATAATACAATAGCAATTATACCTCTAACATATCCGTTTTGCGGTAAATAGGCTTCCGTAATATAAGAACCAGTAATAGTAGGACCTAAATGTTCTTTAACTTTAACATCATCTGGATTTGCTAAATATCTACTGTACCAAACAATTATTTGAATAGGACACCAAAATATTCTAGCAACACAAACGGCACCAATGCCACATAACACATAACTATATTCTTTAGAATATGCTTTTACTTTTTCAATAGATAAAAAACCAAATAATAATATAATAATATTACCTAAGATTTTAATTATAACAGTAGCATCCCATACAAGTGTATTTAAACTTATAAATGCAGCCAATACACTACAAAGAATTGCTCCCATACCAAGTTTATAAGATAAAGAATTAGTACGATATCTAAGCATTTGACCTTCAATATTATGCTCATCATAATAAATCTTTTCAGATGTAGATTTTACTTCTTCATTATTTTCAAAATTATTAAGCATTTGCCTCAACCATCCTTTCAGAAGATTGTTCTAAAGTTTCATTTGATTCAACGCTACTTAAATTCAACTCTTTTTTAGTATCTAAATATCTAAATACATTGTACGCAATTAACGCACCACTAGCAACGATAAATAGAACTACAATAACAATATAAATAATTAATGGTGTTGAATTAACATAAAATGCAGATGTATCATTTGGATTATTTAAATACATAGTAGCGGCTTCATTATAATTATCACTATTCGCTAAAGAAGCCCAGTTTAATGTGTCATAATTTACATTAATATCGCCAACACAAACAGCCATAAAAGCAATTGCAACAATTCCCATAATAATGCAAACACTTGGACATGCAATACCAGAAACCAAATTAGAAATATAATATTTCTTTCTAGTAGCATTGGCACAAATAAACATAACAGCAACCATTATTAATGAAACAACACCAAGATATAAAACCATATTATTAGCAGCTTGTAGATTAGCATTAACATCAAACATTAATCCATATAATTCCGCATAATCAAAGCCTGTTTTCTTACAAAATGTATTCAAACCAGTTAAAATAGTAGGTTTTCCAGAAATTAAAAATTCTTGAGTGTATTCAACAGCTATTCTATTATAATTTGTCATAAATAAACAAGCTATTATAATAAATACAAAAC
This sequence comes from uncultured Anaeroplasmataceae bacterium, assembly GCA_964441815.1. Lineage (GTDB taxonomy): Bacteria > Bacillota_I > Bacilli_A > Acholeplasmatales > Anaeroplasmataceae > Pelethenecus. The sequence continues at coordinate 5,295 of CAYTVE010000027.1, forward strand.
TGAAAACTGCAAATAAAATATAAAATAATTTTGCATTTTTCTTTAAAAATTGAGTCATATTAAACCCCCTAAAATATAGTAGTGGTAAGGAAGACAGAAACCTGTCTTCCATTACACACAAATAAATCTTTTAAATAAATTATTTTCCTAAATAATCATTATAGAATGTTAAATATTTAGTATTAGATGTTTCCCATAGAGCTCTTAATTGATCTTTAGTTGTTGATTCCCAACCATGATTAATTACTGCTCTCCAAGCTGTATCTCCTAAACCTTGTTTCCAGAAATCAATTAATTCAGTAATATCAGTTGTTGTAGCATTTTGAGAATAATATGCAGGAACTGTAGCACCAAATCCAGCATTACGAGCAGTTGTTGCACAAACTAAAGCACCAGACTTAATAGCACTTAATACATTATTTAAACCAGTTTGTCCAACAGGGTGAGTAACTTGATAATCTAAACCATCAGAACGAACATGTCCAATACCTTGAGTTGAACCAATAGCATCTCTCATGAAATCATTCCAACCTAATTTTGAAGAGTTGATTGCTGATTGAACAGCTAATTTAATTTTTGGATAAGTTACACCAGCAACAGTAATAGTACCATCTTGATATTCAGCTGGACCATAATCTTGTAAATTTGCGCCTTCTTCACTATAGAAATAATCAATTAATTGACAAGAAGCGATAATTTGTTCTTCATCAGAATCTTTAAATACTACTGAACCAGCAGATTTAAATGCACGAGAATCTTCAGTATATCTAGTATATTTATATTTTGCATCAGTAATATAATCATCTTCCCATGTAGTTACCGGAGGTAATACTGGTCTTAAACCATTATATTTAGAAGTTGAAGTACCAATACCTGTAGTTGAATCTAATTTATTATTAACAACTTGTGTAGCATTGTAGTCATAAATCATTAATGAAGCTCCAGCTTCACCAGTTAAATATGAATAGTAATAAGTGCCGGCACCGCCACCTTTTTCATCCCAACCATCAATAATTAAACCTTCTTGTTTTAATTGATGTAATTTATCTAAAGCATCTAAACCTTTTTCACTTGTTCTTAAATCTGCTAATTTACCATCATTATCATAATATAAATAATCTTTTTCAGATGTTAAACCACGAATACCCCAAATTTGAGCTAATTGAAGAATAGTAATAACACGGTTATTAGCTTGTCCACGAGGTACAATACCTTGAACTGCATTTGCTTTTCCATATAAATAAACTGAATTATTTACAGCACAACGCATTAATGCAATCATATCATCTGTAGAATAACATGCTTTTTCAGAAGTAAATACTTCAGAACGCTTAGTATATTGACCAGAAGTCATATAAGCTGCATCAATATAAGCTCTTAAAGCTTCAGTATAAGTTTTACCATTTTTAACCGCTAAAGCATTTTGAGCTGCAATAGGGTTAGTTGCTTTTTTAACAGTTAAATCTTTTGCAACACCATTGTCTGAAATAATTACTTTATAATCAGATGAAGTATCAATAAATGGTTCATAAGCTGTAGCTGCAGCTGTAGTTTCATCAAAAGTAGGATTTTCTTCATCTAATAATTTTTCAACTAATTCAGTGTTGAAAATAAACATTTTTTCAATTGTGTCTAATCCGTCAAAATATGGTGCAATATAGAAATCACCATTTTCATCAGTTAATTCTCCATAAACAGATGGATGTTCTTGGAAGAACTTATATAAATTAGGCATATATTGTAAATAATCTGCTAAATTTACTAAATTATTATCAGTCGCATATTTAACAGCATTAACTGAGTTAGTCATCATAATATCGATATCTTGAATATTAGATGCAGAACCGATTGCAGTATAAACATCATCTTCTTTTGTTTTTGTATAAGAATCTTCAGTAAAATCCCAAACAGAGTCGTGGATAGTTACTCCTAAATTAGTTTGAACTTGTTTCCACATTGGTAATAAATCACCCTTAGAATAAGAATTACCATCAATTGGGTTTGCATATGTTGGACCTAATTTTGATTCATTTCCAGTATATGTTACACCTGATTTTCCCTTATAGTTTACATACATGTTAACTGTTCTACCACTTAAACGTGATTGAGTATCAAAACTATCAACAGTTGGTAAAGTAACACTTCCTCCTCCTGTAGGTGGTTTTACAGCAGGTCTACCTGTGCTGCCACCACAGCTTGCTAATGTTACAGCTGAAAGGGCAGCAACACCAGCTAAAATTAATTTCTTTTTCATTTTCTTTTCCCTTCCTTTTTTCTTTTCTATTCTTTAACTCCACCAACATTAACACCAGCAGCAAAATACTTTTGTATTTTTGGGTAAATAATGATGATTGGAATGATAGAACAAACCAATAATGCATATTGCATTGAATATGGTGAATAATTCACCTCGGCACTAGTTTGATTATCTTGCATTACATCTTCTAACACTCGACGAATATAAACTTGTAATGGTTGATCATCAGGTCCTAAAAGCATTTGAGCCCACAAATAACCATTCCATCTAGAAATAGCATAGAACATTGTAACTGTCGCAATTGAAGCTTTTGACATCGGAATATAGATTTTTGTTAATAATTGGAATTCCGTTGCACCATCTATTGTAGCTGCTTCTTCTATTTCAGTTGGAACTGATGAAAAATAGTTTCTTAATAAAATAATATTAAATGCATTAAATCCTAAAGCAACAATGTACATATATCTATTGTTAACACCTAAATTAACAAAGTTATTATATGTTGGAATCATACCAGCACTAAACCACATTGTAAATACTAGCATAAAGTTGAATCCTCTACCAAACATTAACCTTGTTTTAGATAAAGCATACGCACCAGTTATTGCAACAAGCATTGAAACTAATGTACCATACATAGTATAAAATAGTGTATTACAATATGATAACCAGAACCCTGATTCACTAAATATTTGAATATATGCATCAAGTTGTAATCCACCACCAGTACCATTAGCACCTGCCATAGGATTTGGCCACAAATACACTTTACCAGAATCTACTGCAAATTTACTTGATACAGAGGCAGATATCAAATATATAAATGGATATAAACAAGCTAACGCAAATAATGTTAAAAAAACATATGCAACAATTTTAAATATAATTTCAGAGCGGTCTAATCTTTTCATAATTCAATCCCCTTTTCTACTAGAATAATGAAGTAGATGATACCCTTCTACTAATTGCATTTGCTCCTAAAACTAAGCACATAGCAATTAATGAATTAAATAAGTCGGCAACAACACCAAGGTTTTGAGCTGCACCACCCGAAATTGTTATTGTACTATTTTCAGCTCTACCCGAACAACGATAAACAAATGTAGAAATAACTTCAGATGTTTCATAAGATTTTTCTTGACTACCAACTAAAAGTATAATCTTTTCATATCCAACGTTTAATATTTGACCAATACGCATAATAAGCATAATTGTTAATGTTGGAGCCATACCAGGTAATGTGACATATCTAATTTGTTGTAATTTTGATGCACCATCAATTCTCGCCGCTTCATAGCTAGTTGGAGAAATAGCCATAACTGCAGCAAAATATACTATCGAACCATAGCCGGCACCTTCCCAAACACCCGAAATTTGATATATAGGTCTAAAGAATCTTGGAGAAGCTAAAACATCTGTTTTAATATCATTCATACCAAGATTAGCAAGTAATTGATTAATAATACCTGCAGAGTGTGTTGTAGTTTCTCTTTGACACCACAATGTAATTAATGTTGTAACAACAACGGCTGATACAAAGTGTGGAAGATAACAACAAACTTGTAAAACACTTCTATATTTTTCATTTTTAATTTCACTGAATAATAATGCTAGGAAAATTGGAATAGGAAATCCAAATAATAATCCATACATACTATTAACGAATGTATTTCTAAATGCTCGCCAGAAATCATGTGCAAATGACCCAGTAAATAACATCTTTGCATAGAATAAACCATTCCATTGATCATCTCTAAATTGTCCAGCTTCTTTCCATTTGAAACCCTGTAATATACCAGCAATCGGTAAATACTTAAAAAGAATTAAGAAAGCTAGCATTGGAATTAACAATACATATAGCCTCCAATCCTTAGCTAGTTTATGAAGAATAATTTTCCAATGATCACGTTCAACTTGATCTACTACATTTTGATCAACAATTTTCTCCATCTTTTAAATCTCCTTTCTCTTCTTCCAATTCATCACTAATTCTAAAATCAGTATCTTTCATTTCTTGACTTTTCTCTATCATATCTTTTTCTACATCAACTAATACCGTTTGACCTCTTATACACATCACCCCAACAATTAAAACCACAAACGAAAATAAATTCCAAGCTAAAAAAGCCAGAAAATTAAATTGCTTTGTAAAAATCATAAATATAATAGATAAACTTAATTGAGAAATAAATATATCTATAAAACATAACAATAAAGTGCATCTTATACTTTTAAATGTTTCTTTATAATTCTTATGTTTAAACCATAATAGATTTATAGATAAAGATAATAAAGAAATTAAAGTAGAAACAAACATTGCGACGCCATATGCATCTTTATATTCTTGATGCGGATTAAAAAATCTCCCACTAATCCACGTTGCAAGAACTAAAAACGGCGCTACAACAAGTCCTTTCCAATTCCACCTTGTTATAGATATAAACATTATCAAAAGCGAACATGCAGTAGTCATTAAAGTTGCATTTATCATAGAATTAAATGCTATCATTCCAACAACTTCAACAATTACGCCTATTATAATTAATAATGTCAAGTCAATAAACATATATTTTTTTATCTTCATGAAATACCTCACATAAAAAAATGTAATATGTTATTATTTAAAGTTTAATAAAAAACACAAAAAATGATAACGCTTTCGTGTCTTTACTTTTTAATTATAACACTTTTATTTTAATAAGTAAATAATAATTATTTAAATAATATTGGCGTTTATTACATATTTTATAGAATAAAACCAGGAAATCCTGATTTTATTCTATTTTTATAATTATTTTAAAGTAAGAACTTTAGAATTTTCATCAAAATTCCAAATGTTTTCTAAATCATATCCTAAAGTGTTTTTAATAAAATCTTTATCTGTTATATTTTCTTTAAAATATTCTGCAGTACTACCATAATCAGTAGTATATTCACTATATGTTGCATAACAGTTAATTACATAAGTAATACCACCATTAATTCTTGAAGTATTTCTACCTATGATCGGACTACAATTCTTTAAGGCAATTGTAAATGGAGTTTTATTATATTCGCATTCAAAATCACTAACAGAATTAGAAATAGTGATTAAGCTGTGACCATAGTTATAACCACCTAAAATACCACCAGCATATGTTTTAGCAACTATTTTGCCTTCATAATAAACTTTATCGATTGTTAAAGTCATGAATGATTGTCTATTATCAAATCTACCAATAAATCCGCCAACGTATTGGTCTCCATCCTTACCTATATTACTCTTAACAACACAATTTTCGATTACAACCTCTAGTTCTGTAGCTTGAGATTCATCTTGTACAAAACCGATTAGTCCTGCTGATCTAGATCCACTTATAGTATGATTTTCATCATTTATGATTGAAATTAAAGAGAAATAATTCTTGCCAATACCAACTTGTCCAGCAATAGCACCAACACGATCAGAGCCTTTTAAATCTATATTTGTGACTTTAACGTTATGAATATATCCACCAGACATTGTTCCTATAATACCAGATTTTTGCGCATCATTACCTTCACTATTAATTACAATGTTTTCAAAATTAAGATTCATAATAGTACCTTCAGAAACTTTATAAATTAATGCAGGTGCAGCTGTAGTAATATTAGTCAATTTATGACCATTACCATTTAATAATCCTTTAAATGTCGCAGATGTAGTTTGCCAATTAAAATTAGTAAAATCTAAATCGGTTGTCAAAGAATAAATTGTTGTGCTATTTGTAGAATCAGTAAATAATTTATATAGATCACTTGTCGTAGATACAGCCTTTAAACTAATAGAACTTGTATATACGTCAGATGTATGTGTTTTAGCATTATTTTCAACTACAACATGAACATAATATCCTTCTTCATTTGAGCATTCAACATTAACCGAAACAATATCATCAAAGAATTCAAACATTTGTCCGTTTGTTGTTATTTCTTCTTTTGTTACTGTAGCAGTTTTAGAAGTTAAAACATATAATTTACCAATAGGATAATCCATTTCTGCAGAAATACTTACACCATCGCGATTAACAAACAATTCTAATTCTTTTGCAAAATCAACTTCAAATGAAGGATTGCAAACAAATACTTGATAACTATATTGATTACTTTCAGAAGCATTATCTTTTAATGAAACTTTATGAGTCACAGTATAAACACCGGCTTTTGATGTATATACACCATTAACTTCATAAGCTTTTGAACTCTTAGTTTCTTGATAAATATATGTTGTAGTTAAATCATATAAAGTTTTATCTAAGGCTTTTCCTGAATAATCAGCAGAATTTGTTACGATTAAAGAAGGTTCATAGAATCTTTCATATTGATTCATAATAATCTTATTATCTGTAACATTATTTAGATACATATCACCAATACCAGGTTTATCTGCTACTACATTTAAAACAAATTCTTTAGTTTTACTATAAGAACCACATTCAATTTCCGCTTTTAATGTGACAGTTTTATCAACATCTTGTCTATTTACAGAAATAGTTATTTCTTTTGTTCCAGAAACAGAACTTGAAATACTATCACCAACAGATAAGATACTCGGATCTGAAGAAATCCAATATATTTCACAATCTGCATAATTTGAAGGTGCTAAGAAATTTTGATATACTGATTTAGAATTACAATTAACTCTTAATGAATCATACGCTGAAATAACACTTATTTCTTCATTTGTTAAATTCTCAGCCACTTCTGTTGGTTCAAAATGATTATAATCTTCATACTTAGTTTTTGTTAAATCAGCTCCAATATTAGAATTTTTAAATTCACCAGGAACTAAACTTAAGAAACTTCCTAATTGAACAGAACCATCAGCATTTCTCATTGTTTTATGTATTGTAGTATTAGCTAATCCGGTAGGTGCTTCTAAAGAAACAAAACTTTCACTAGTCAACTCAAATACTTCACCCTTTTTATCGCTATACAAGCAAGATGCATCTATATTTTTTTCAATTTTATAATATTTATTCCCACCAGCATAAAAAACTGAATTTTCTGCAGCTCCTATATAACGGTCAGGTTGAGCAGTTTTATTAGTTACATAAGACAATAAATTTGTATAATTATTATAACTCTTTTCATCACGAGCAAGATCAAAATTACTTGATTCTGCTTCGTTTGAAGCACTTGTAGTTTCTTCAGGAGTTATTATATTTCCATTATCATCAATTGCAGCACAATTATTATAAGTTGTACAATTATTAACTGAAATTACACCAGGATTTGAATTATCACCAATACCATGTAAACGATTATTAAAAGCAACACAGTTTTCTAAAACTACATCACCTTTCATTGTACTACCACCAAGTTTAAAGCCTATACCATCGCCATCACGTGTAATAAATCTTTCAACACCTGATTCATTAGTTTTTTCCATTAAGAAACCATTTTCAAATGAAACACAATTGTATAAGAATACTGTACCTATATTACCACTATCAACTTTAGCAAATAAATCCCAACCATCATCACTATTTCTATAAGCTATACAACCATCAAATACATTACCATAGCCTACAGTTAATTTGGCAGCAAATCCATCTGCATTTTCGCCAAATGTTTCATCATCATAATTATTATATGACGTACAGTTTTTTATCAAGTTATAAGATGGCCATTCAGATATGTTAGAAAATGAACCACTAGCACGTCCTAATTGTAAACCTGTATCTCTATTTTCATGGAACAAACAATTTTCAATTATATTATGGCTTCCCCCAATATACATACCATTATCACCGGCATTTACTATTTCAATATTATTGAAATGCCAATAATTACCATTTAATTCAATACCTCTATTTAAACTATCAAAAGTTTGTACACTAAAATCAAATATTGCAGCCTCATCAGATTCATTAACAACATTTATATAATTATGCGCATCTCCTGATTTATATGTAGTTATTCTTTTTGGAACCATATATCTACCAGGTAAAACTTTTATTGTAGAACCCTTTTCTACATTACTAAAAGCCGATATTATGTCAAGAGGACTTTCCTCAGTACCTTTGTTTGTAGAAATTCCAGTAGGACTAATATAAACTGTCTTATTTCCTTCAACAGTAGGTTCTTTTTTATCATCCCCACATGAGGCAAGGCCTAAAACAGCTAATAATAGAGTAGGAATTATCAATAATTTCTTCTTCATTTTACTATCCGTCCTTTCTTTAAGCATTTAAAACAAGTGAAGTAATTCTACCAGCTCTTGAAACAGTTTCAGGAATGTCTTTATTGGCAGAATCATCTATTGCAGAAACAAATGAAATTGTATATGTTCCTGGTTTTAAAGAAAATACAACTGTTGTTTCACTTCCAGAGGAACCCTTAATAGATATAAATCCTTCAGATGTAGTTAATATACCATCATTAAATGCTTCTAATAAATTTCCTTCACTGTCAATTACACTTAATAAAGATGTATTAGATGCTCCATTAGAACATGCAGATAATGTCAATTTAGTTATACCAGTAACTGTAAATGAAATGCTATTACCTGGCAATGCTTCAATAGAACGAACTGTTGTATGTGCACTATCTAAATATTTAACCAAAGTACCGGAAATTGTAAAGAAATCATCAACTTCACTTGGAAGTAAATCTTGTTTGTGTTTTGATGTAATTTCAACGCCTGTATCAGTAGTTAATTGACTAGCATCAATAAATTTATTAATTGTATAATCAGGTTGAGGATTATCTTTAATCAATACTTTAACTTGAACAGCTTTATATACGCCCATTTCAGTATATGATACTTTAACATTTTTTTCTCCAGATTTAAAAGTATCAATTTTTGCAACAGACATTTTTTCAGTAGTTAATTCTGCTTGATCTCCACTCTCATATAAGGCTTTAAAAGTCCAATCAGATGTATCAACTTTTCCACCAAAATCAAATACAGTTGTTCCACTAACAAATTCTATTGATAACAAAGTATCATTAACTGTAATCAATATAAAATTTTTTACTGTAAATGTTTCTTCAGCTTCATCTAAAGTATATGTTTCAGAGTAAGAAATAACAAGTGGATATATATTAGCCTTATTCATATTTACACTAGATGAATCGATCACAAATTTATCACTAGTAAGATCTAAAGTAGTTGAATCAGAATATAAAATAGAAACTTTTATATCATCAGTAGTTAATTCTTCTTTTGTCTTATATGCAGTAGTTGTTTTAGAAACATCTAAACCAATAATATGTTTTTCAATATCATCAACCAGCGAAGTCACCTTAACATCATATGAGTTTCTTTTAACTCGGCCTTCGTATGTATATGATACTATAATAGGATATGTACCAACAGTTGTACTATCAAAACTACTATAGTCAATCTCAACTGTACTAGATACATCCTCTAAAGTACCGTCAGAAAATCTAGCATTAGCTCCTAATTTATCACTAGAAAAACTTTCACCTATGTAATATGTTTTTTTTACATCAGATGTATTTAATTGTAAAGAACTAATAGATTTCTTTTTAGTTGGTGTTTCAACTGGTGGTGTATCAGGTTCTTTTGATTTTTCATCACAAGAAACTATAAAACACACACCAAAAGCTAAAATAAAAGCCATTAAAAGCTTGCCTATTTTTTTCATTTTATTCTTCCTTCCTATTTAATAAATAATACAAAAACAATCAAGCGTTTTCATAAAATATAAGTTCATTTTATCATTTTAAATCTAACTAGTCAATAATGCAATTAAACCAAAATATTTTTTTTGTCAAAGATACTATACAAAACCAAAAAAATCTTTTATAATATTTTCACATTAATAAAGAAAATGGGGGGTTTTTATGCAAATTGAAATTTCAACAAACAATAGTATTAATCAAGAATTAAAAAAATTAAAAGATGGTGATACTTTAATATTAAATGATGGTATCTATAATGAGAAAGTTGAAGTATGGAATGATAACATTAAAATAATTGCTAAAAATAAACATAAAGCAATAATCACTAACAATGACTATTACCATAAAATAATGCAAGATAATAATGAATGTAATACATTTAGAACTTACACCTTATATATTGGTGGTAATAATGTATTATTAAAGGGAATAATAGTTGAGAACAAATCTATTCCTTCTGCCATTTACGGGCAAGCAGTTTCTTTACACGTCGATGGAAATAGCTTTATATGTGATGAATGTATTATAAGAAGTGCTCAAGATACACTTTTCACAGGACCTTTACCAAAAGATTTATTAAAAAGATATGAGGGCTTTTATCCAAAAGAAAAATTAAAAGGTAATCCTTCAAAACAAAAATATATTAATTGTCAAATAATTGGTGATGTAGATTTTATTTTCGGTTGTGCAACAGCATTATTTGAAAATTGTCAAATAATTTCTTTAGAAAGACATTCTAATAACCCTAGTTATATATGCGCACCTGCCCATGATGAAGAAACTATATACGGATATTTATTTTATAATTGTCACTTGATAGGAACAGAACCAACATTTCTAGCTAGACCTTGGCGAGATTATGGGAACGTTGCATTTATTGATTGTATATTAGATAATCACATATTACCTGAAGGTTTTAATAAGTGGAATGGTACAAAAAGAGACAAAACTGCAAGATTTTATGAATACAGCAAATATTATACAAATAATGATAGAGTTTCTTGGACAAAACAAATGACAAATGATGAAGCTTATGATTTTGTAAATAATTTTAAGAAATATTTAAATTTATAATTTTACATGTTTCAACAAATTCGACATAAACCAACATTATTAGACACAATAAAAAATAAAAAATTGTTAATTATAAAAAAAATATTAATTATTTTTTAAAAAACTATTGTATTTTATTCTATTTTCAATTATCATATCACTTGTAAAAATTGGGAGGAATTATATATGACAAAAATTATTGTGGCTGATGACAATAAAGATATTTTATCTATGGTCAGCGAATTTTTAAAAATGCAACCAAATATGGAGGTTGCAGGAACATTTACCGGTGGAAAGGATGTATTAAATTATTTAGAAAATAATACAGTTGATATCCTACTACTAGATATATTCATGCCGGATTTAGATGGCATTAATGTTTTAAATGAAATAAGGTCTAATACAAAATATAATAGACCTAATAAGATTGTAGCAATAACTGCATTTAATACTGAAGCTATTATGACTAAAGCATGTTCTTTAGGAGCAGACTACTTTATTGTTAAACCTATTGATTTAAATAATTTACATAAAACAATAAATCAATTAATAAACATTGATACTAATAAAGGTACTACCTATAATTTAAAAGAAAAAAGTAAATCAGAAAATGTTGATTTAAATACTGAAATAACTGAAATATTACATGAAATAGGTGTACCTGCACATATAAAAGGATATTTATATTTAAGAGAAGCTATTACTATGGTATATAATAATATTGATATTTTAGGAGCAATTACTAAATATCTTTATCCTACAGTTGCAAAAAAATTTAAAACCACTTCTTCAAGAGTTGAACGCGCAATAAGGCATTCTATTGAAGTTGCATGGAATAGAGGAAATATTGATGCAATTTCTCAAATATTTGCTTATACAATAAGCTATAATAAAAGTAAGCCCACAAATTCAGAATTTATCGCAATGATTGCTGATAAATTGAGACTTGCACATAAAATTGCATTTTAATAAATTAAAGTATAAAAAATCTGATTAATTCAGATTTTTTTCATTATCAATAAAACATAATTCATAGAGTTTTTGATTAATATTTAATTCATTTAACAATTTATTGATTTCCTCTTTAACTTCTTCTTTATAATTATTTTCTAAACTAGCTCTAATTAATACATTTTTAGGAGTAGCTTCCCAATCAACAAATTCTAAAACTTGAGTTTTATAACCATAATATTCTAAAATATTTGCTCGAATTGAATCTGTCAAAATTGCAGAAAATCTTTCTTTTAATAAACCATACTTAGATATCAATGATATAGTTTTACTATTTAATTGTAAATTAATTTCATGCTGACAACAAGGAACAGAAAATATATATCTACACTTCATTTTAATTGCATAATATAGTGCATAATCTGTTGCTGTGTCACATGCATGAAGAGTTATTATCATATCAACATCATTATTGTTTTGAAAATTAGCTATATCCCCTTTATAGAATGTCAAATCACTATAATTATATTTTTTTGCTATGTCATTACATTTATCAATAACATCTTCTTTTAAATCTAATCCTATAATTTTACATTTAATTTGTTTTATATTGACAAGATAATAGTATAAAATAAAAGTTAAATAGCTTTTTCCACAACCAAAATCGATTATTTTTAATTCTTTTTCATTTTTTATTGAATCATCAATAATTTCTAAAAAACGATTTATTTGTTTAAATTTATCAAATTTAGCTTTAACAATTTTTCCTTCATTAGTCATTATACCTAAATCAATTAATGGTTGAACGATAGTTCCTTCCTCTATTAAATATTGTTTTTTCTTATTGTGTTCTAGAACAATAAATTCTTTTCTTTGTAGCTTTTTATTGGTTAATAGCTTTCCTTTGCTAGATATCTTGTATGAATATAAATATTCAGAAGTACTTAATTCAATACTTCTAAAATGTTCATTTAAAATATCATTTAAATAGTTATTTAGAACACTTATTTCAATATTTTTATGAAATACTTGTTTTTCGGTAAAAAGACTAACTTGAATCATTTCTTTTCCTTTTATTAAAATTCTTTGTAATTTCCCCTTTTTATAATTACACTCTTTATACGGAATAGAAAAAGCACCTATTATAATATTTGTTGGAAATTCATACATAACAAGATTCCTTTCTTAAAAAAAGCATCAGCTTTAAACTGATGCTTCAAAATTATTTCTTTTCTTCTATTTCTGCATTTTTGAAGAAAGATACAACAGATAATGCTGCAGATTCTGCTAATTGTTTAGAATTATAAGTTTCACCTATATTTGCAAGTCTACCACCAGCTGTATATAAATTATAATGATAATGGTCATTTTTGTCTTTTAAAATTTTAAATGAACCAGTTTCAACATTATGTTTAAAACTGTCAATAGAGCTCATTACACCTGTCTTTGAAGTATAACCTTCCGCTTGACATAAAATTTGGCCATTAGAAGCCTTTAAATCCCAACTATATTCACCATCAAATTTTTCAACTAAATATTTACCACCATTTTTTTCTTCTGCTGATGATGTGTCAACAAATGCTTCAACAATATTATCTTGATTTGTTGGAGTTTCAATTTCAACAACATTAGAATTTAATGCAAACTTCTTAAAAGATTCAGAAGCACTAGTAGCTCTTTTTTCTGTTGCATAAGATGAACCTAACGCAATAACACGATAATTCTTAGAAGTTAATTTAAACTTAAATAATCCTTTTTTATCTTTAAAAATTCTTATTTCACCAGTTTCAACGTTTCTTTTTACAGCTTCAATGGCTTTTAAAGTGCTATCCTTAGTTGTATAAACTTCACTAACAACTAATAATTCCCCATTTGAAGCTTTTAAACGATATTGATATCCATCACCACTTGGATAAACTTCATATTTACCTGAATAAACTCTACCCTTTTGATCTACAGTTTCTTCAACATTTTCCTCTACTTTTGGAGCAACTGCTTTCTTTGCAGGTGCTTTCTTTGCGGTTGTTTTTTCTTCAACAACTTTTGTTTCTTCTGCTTTTGGAGCAACTGCTTTCTTTGCAGGAGCTTTCTTTGTTGTTGTTTTCTTTACAGCAGGCTTCTTTTCTTCTGTCTTTACTTCTTCAACTGGTGTAGATTCAACAACTTTTGTTTCTTCTGCTTTTGGAGCAACTGCTTTCTTTGCAGGTGTTTTCTTTGTTGTTGTTTTCTTTGCAGTTGGTTTTTCTTCAACAACTTTTGTTTCTTCAACATTTTCCTCTACTTTTGGAGTAGCTGTTTTCTTTGTTGTTGTTTTCTTTACAGCAGGCTTCTTTTCTTCTATCTTTACTTCTTCAACTGGTGTAGATTCAACAACTTTTGTTTCTTCTACCTTTTCTGCAGTTTGAACTTCTTCTACCTTTTCTTCAACATGAGCTTCTTCTACTACCGGAATCTCTTCTTCTTTTCCTTCAGCTTGAACTTTTTCTTCTTCACTTTGTTTTTGCAAAGCAACTAATTCTTGTTCTTTTGCTTGACGTTCTAATTCTTCATATTTCTTATCACGATGATTTTGATAAAGCTTTGACACAACAAATAACATTATTACTACTGCTAAAGCAACACCTATCAAAGTGAAAAATATTACATCTACTGGATTTGATAAAAAGCCATTTTTGGCTAAAAAACTTAAAAACATAATTTAGACACCTCTTTTTATATACAATATACCTTAATTATAAACCAATCATAATTTTTTTTCTACTAAAAACAAAAAAAAGATGATAAAAATTACATTTTTTTTCATATTACCACCTTTTTCATTTTTGCTTTTGACAAAAAGCAAACAAAAAATTCATTTTTGCTTTAAAAATTCATTTTTGCATGAATTATCATTTCAAATTATACCAACCATTTATATTATGAATTGTTATGCTAGATGACTTTTTTTCAAACTTTATCTTTTTCATAAAAAGATACATACTCACCTTTATATATTTATAAAAATACTATTAATTTATTTTAATAAAACTTACATTATCTAATACGAATTTATAATTCTAATAAATCAACAAAGAGGTTGTATTAAAACAACCTCCAAGTTAATTTATTTATGTTTAGCTAAAACATCTTTAACATCATCTGATAAGTCTTTTCGATTTAAGGAAAATTCAATCGTTGCTTCTAAAAAGCCCTTTTTAGATCCCATATCATATCTTCTTCCGTCTATAGCCAATGAATATACACTTTCTTTATCCATTAATCTTAAAATAGAATCTGTTAATTGAATTTCTCCACCAACACCTCTTGTTTGATTTTTTAATAAATCAAAAATTGCTGGTGTTAAAATATATCTTCCACCTATAGCTAAGTTAGATGGAGCATCTTCTTTTTTTGGTTTTTCTATAACACTTTTAAGTTCAACTAATGAACCTTTAGAGCCTGTTATTGGTTCACAAATACCATATTTAGAAACATCATCAATTGATACTTCTAAAGTACCTAATATAGAAGAATTAGTTTTATTATAAGCATTAATTAATTGTTTTGTTGCGGATTCATTATTTCCAACATAAACATCATCACCTAAAAGTAATGCAAAAGGCTCGCCATTTACAAATTCTTCCGCACACAAAACTGCATGTCCTAAACCTAACTGTTCATTTTGATAAGTAAATTCAACATGAATTTTACTTGGTAAATCTCTTATTATTTTCAATTCTTCTGTTTTACTTTTAGATTCTAAAAATTTTTCTAAAACTAAATTGTGACCAAAATGAGTTCTAATACATTCTTTTTCTGAGTTAATTATAATAAGTACTTCTTCTATACCACTTTCTATTGCTTCTCTAACAATGTATTCAATTGTAGGTGTATCAATAATTGGTAGCATTTCTTTTGGAATAGCTTTAGTAAATGGTAAAAATCTAGTTCCAAATCCCGCAGCTGGAATTACAGCTTTTCTGATTTTTTTCACAAGCAAATCCTCCTAAATGTTTTTTAAATATACTCCCGCACAACCTTATTCTTCAACAACCGATGTTTCTTCTACTTTTTCTTCTGCCTGAACTTCTTCAACTGATGCAGCTTCAACCACTTTTGGCTCTTCTACTTTTGGTACAACTGCTTTCTTTGCAGGAGTTTTTTTAGTTGTAGTTTTCTTTGTTGTTAATTTTTCTTCAACCTTTTCGTCTGCTTTTGGAGTAGCTATTTTCTTTGTTGTTCTCTTTGTAGCAGGCTTCTTTTCTTCTATCTTTACTTCTTCAACTGGTGTAGATTCAACCACTTTTATTTCTTCTGATTTTGGAGCAACTGCTTTCTTTGCAGGAGCTTTTTTAGTTGTAGTTTTCTTTATTGTTGGTTTTTCTTCAACCTTTTCCTCTACTTGAACTTCTCCAACTACTGGTGTTTCTTCTACCTTTACTTCTTCAACTACCGCTGTTTCTTCTATCTTACCATCTTTAACTACTTCAATAACATCTAATGCCCCTACTGTTTCCAAATTATCATCTGGTTTAACATCAGGTGTTACATCTACAATAGTTTTTGAAGAATCACTTCTTGGTTGTTTAGTATTTTTTTCACTAACTTTACCTCTTCTACCTCTTGAATAATCTTTATATGATTCTTTAGAAAATAAACTTTTGATAAAACTAAAGTGGAATAATAAAATATAGAATAACGCAATAACAAGCGCATATAATGCTAACATACCAACAGTTTGCCATACTAATTTTGATGGAGAAACAATACTACTCTCATAACCTATTGCATAACCTGTTGTTTCAGTTTCTTCAATAAATTCTTTTTTCCAAGTTTCAAATTGAGTTCCCCACTCTTCATTTAATTCTTTTAATTTATTATTATCTCCATCCGCTGCAATATAAGCATCTAAATATGTATTATATTTAATAAACATCTCATCCATTTTCTTATCACTAAAAAAATCTTGAGAATAATCTAATTTAATATCTGTATTATAAACAGAATTACCGTCACAATCGTTAATCGATAAATTTGTTATTTTACCACCAATTTGTTTTTCAATTTCATCAAGCATTGTTTTAGTAAAAGTAATTCTCATGAAATTCCAAGTGTCTTTAGTGTTTGTTACATCTCTAGATGAATTTAATAGATATTCTTCTTTTGTTGTTGGTGTTTCAATGTATGACGAACTATTAATTGCATCGTCAACAACAAAATAGTAATCATAACTTTTTGATGTTTCATTTGAAACAAAATGAATAGAAGTTTTATTTGATTTTGTTTCTCCAACTACTGCAGTAGATGTTGTGAATTTTGCATTAAATATATATAAATAATATGCATATTCAAATTCTAAATATCTTTCTGTATTATCGTCACTACCGAATGTTATATCAGTTTGTGATGTTGCAGGATAAATTTGCAAATCAAGTTTGTCTGTATTATCCTCAACAATAGACTTTGTATCGAAACAACCTCCCCATACCATAGGAACTTTGTAAAATTTTTCTTCAGCAATTGCACTACTAACTATACTCTCTAAATGATTCATTTGGTTTGAACTATATCCAATGATATATATAAATATACCAAAAATAATAGCTATACCAAAATATAAAATTTTCTTCCACATATATTTTAATTCCTTTCATCTCTTATATTTTACATTATTTTATAAAAAAATCAATGTTATAATAAAAAACTAACTGTTTTAAAGAAAAAATGGTTAATATTTTAAAAAAATCCTTTACAAAAGAAAAAAATATTGTATAATAATAGTGCACGATTTTTGTGCCTAAATAATTTGGCGTGCGTGGTGAAGTGGTTAACACAGTAGATTGTGGCTCTACCATGCGCAGGTTCGATTCCTGTCGCACGCCCCATCTAAAAAACAGAGAGGACTACTTGTCCTCTTTTATTTTTTTTATATAAAACAAATATATTGGGTATTAACTCTTTATGATTGTTAAAAACATTTTCTTTTACACCATAGGCAGTAATTTCTTCACTAGTAATTACAATGTATTGCTGTAAATTAAAGCTAGCATACTTTCTCTATACATATCACTAGACATGCTATAACACGCTACACAATTATGCATTATGATTGATTAAACCTAACCTTTGCATAATTATTGTCTAGATACTAATATTTTCTTATTTTTCCATCAAGTCCATGCAGCATAACTATACTACCATCATCTTTGTTTTTACATAAATTTTTAGCATATTCTAAAGCCTCAGCCTGAGTGTCAAATAACTTAATCACCTTTGTTGAACCTTGTATAAATACCTTCCACTCTCTTCCATCATTTTCTCTTTTAGTAACATGATAAATTGTTTTAGCCATTTCTATTTCTCCTTTCGTGTTTTATTTTTCGCTAAATATTCGATAATACCTTTTCTTCTTATAATACCAATATACATTCCTCTATCATCAATTATTGGAATAAAATTTTGCTCAACTAGAAGACTGATAACATCAACAAAGGTACTACTAATATCTAAAGCCCTATAAGGGCGATATTTTTCAACCTCACCAACTGTTTTTCCCTCCGCCATCTTAATGTCGAAATCATAACTATTTTTAATAAATCTTAAAATGTCGCCTTCAGATAAAGTTGTAATATAATGTCCTTCCTTATCTATCAAAGGAACAACACTAAATTTATGATAATCAAATTTTTCTAATACTTGTCTTATTGTAGAATTACTATCTAAATAAAATGTTTCTTCTTTAGGTGTTAATAATGATATAATATTCATTTTTTTATCCTTTCAAATAAATTCATATTAAAATTATAACATATAATTATGTTATTTTTATGAAAAAATAAAAACATATTTCCACATATTAACATCAATACTTTATTGAGCAAAAAAATCAACCATTTTTGGTTGATTTTTGCTATTATCGACGTTCTTTAATACGAGCAGCCTTAGCTGATAATGTACGAATGTAGAATAATCTAGCACGACGTACCTTACCTTTTCTAGTAACTTCAATATGGTCGATATTTGGTGAATGAACAGGGAATGTTCTTTCAACACCGATTCCGTATGACATTTTTCTAACTGTGAAAGTTTCACCAATGCCAGTACCTTGACGCTTAATAACTAAACCTTCGAAAACTTGGATACGATGAGTATCACCTTCAATAATTTTAACAAAAACCTTAACTGAATCTCCAGCACGGAAATTAGGTCTTTCTTGTAAATATTGAGCAGTTATTTCTCTAATTAAGTCTTGTCCTTTTGCGTTTGCCATAATATCTCAACTCCTTATCACCAAAGCTCATAGCCATAAAACCCTTTTGCCAGCGGAGCATTGCGCTTTGCTGTAAATGACAGCCTAATTATTTTATCACAAGAAAAATAATATTTCAACTACTTTTTTCTATTTTTTAAAAGTGTATATGATTATTCTGTGATAATGTCTTAAGTGTTATTCCAGGAAAATGTCTTAAT
>CAYTVE010000028.1:0-24309 GCA_964441815.1 uncultured Anaeroplasmataceae bacterium
TATTTGTAGCAGCAATCAGTAATACTAAATCAATTGCAAAGGCATTTTCTGATGCTATTCTTGAATGTGAAGATTAATTAAAGAAAGTGATAAAATGAAAAAGATTCGTAATATACTATATGTATTATGTTTTACATTCTCATTATTCTTATTTGTATCATGCGATAAAACAAATAATGATGATAACGCAAATAAAGATGATAATGAAAATACTTATGTAGATTATGTAGAACAAACAAAATTAAATATAAATGTTACGGCATCTCATAGTTTTTTTGAAAGTGATGGAGTTGCTCTAGCAACACTAGTGAGAAATGTTGATGGAGACACAGCGGTATTTATTGCAAATGGTCAAGAATTTACAGCTCGTTTTTTAGGTGTTGATACCCCAGAATCTACTGGACAAGTAGAAAAATGGGGTAAAACTGCCTCACTATTTACAGCAAGTAAATTATCTAATGCTGTTTCTATAGTTGTTCAAACAGACGGAGGTGCTGCTAAAAAGGATACTACAGGTAGTCGTTACTTAACATATATTTGGTATAAGCCAAGTGCAGATGCTGATTATAGATTAATTAATCTAGAACTTGTTCAAGAAGGATTATCTTACGGTAAAACAGCTACAGCAAGTTTATATAAAACTCAACTTATAGCTGCTCAAAATCAAGCAATGGCTCAAAAATTAAGATTATTTGGTAACGATGAAGATGAAAATTTCTTTGCTGGATCTGCATTAAATGTTGATATTAAATATATATTAGAAAATTCTACAACTTTGTTAGAACAAAATGCTAAAGTTCGTTTTGAAGCTACAGTGGTAAGAACTGAAGGATTATATATTTATGTTCAAGATTATGATGCTGAAGCTGACAAAGTTTATTCAATATTATTATATACAGGATATAATTTTTCATCAAAAAAAATAGTTATTGGAAATAGATTATCTATTTGTGGTACTGTTCAATCATATGAAGGAAATGTTCAAGTTTCTGGATTAAAAGATTTAGCAGTAAAAAATGAAGATAATATTCAATATATTTCGAAAGATTATGAAATTAAAAAGACACCTGTTACAGTATCTGATATAGTTAACGCAACACAAATGGATGAAAGAAGATTTGTAATTTTAGAAAATATTAAAGTTGAAAAAATTTACACTACTAATAATGGTGGATCTAGTGATGGTGCGATGACTATTACAGGTAAAGTTGGGGATGAAACTGTTACTGTAAGAACAACTGTTTTAAGAGAAAATTATGAACTTATTACAGCTGATTATTTTAAAGATAAGACAATTACAGTTAGTGGTTTTATAGAAACATATGAAAATTCAAAACAAATAAAAGTTGTTTCTATTGAAGACGTTACTATTCTACAATAGTTATAAGAAAGGGAAAGAAAATGAAAATTTTAAAGAAAGTTTTAATGGGTACTGTAGCTACTTTAACTTTAGCAACAGTAGTAGCTTGTAATGACACATCAGCAAATGTTGCTGATGAAGTTATTTCAAAAGTAATTTTAACACAAGATGGAGATAAAGTTTCATCTGATTTCACAGTTCCTAAATTTGTTAAATATCAAGGAACAAAATATGATGTTACATGGGTGTCAAGTGATACTTCAGTATTGAATTTTATAGAAAATGATGAAAATACATTTACTGCTGATGTTCATAGACCATTTGATGAAAATACTAATGTTAAATTAACTGCATCTGTTACTGCTGGCAATAAAACATCATCAAATGAATTTAAAACTACTGTTGAATCAATTAGTTTTGAGTCAGCAGCTAAGAATATTGTTTCAAGTTTAGGAATTAAAAGTGTTTATACTGAAAGTTCTTCATTAGATCTTCTTTCTAGTAATAAAGAATATAAAGATGAAGTTTCACTAACATATGCATTAAATGATGGTGAACACACTAATATTAAAATTGAAAATAATAAATTAGTTGTTAATCCAACAGATTCTATTGAAACTGCAGAAGTAACAGTTACAGCTAAATCTGGAACAAACGAATATCAAGAAACATTAGCTGTAAAAGCTACAACAGCAGTATTTGGTGAAGGTGTTCCTTATGTATTTAGTTTAGTTCAAAAGAATAAAGATAATAAGGTATTATATTTCACAGGTGAAATGGATAGTTATTATGCTGCAACTACTGAAGATGCAACAAAAGCTAAATCAATTTATTTCGAAAAAGTAAGTGGTGGATATAATGTATATTTCTTCAATGCTGAAAACAAGAAACAATATATTAATCTTGTATTAAGCGGTACATATAAAAATATTAAATTCCAAGATACAGCTTCATCTATATGGAATTTAAATGGTACTTATAACACATTAGTTACAACATTAGCTGATGTTGAATATTATTTAGGAACTTATAGTTCATATACTACTATTAGTGCTTCTTCAATTGATAAAGCTGCAACATCATTCCCAGCATCTGTTTCTTTAGGAACTGGTTTAGATTATACTTTATCTGTTGTTCAAAAGAATAAAGATAATAAAGTATTATATTTAACTGGTGAAATGAGTGGTTATTATGCTGCTACTACAAACGATGTAAAAAATGCTAAAACTATTAAATTAGAAACTACAACAGGTGGATATTATATATATTTCATGAATGATACTGAAAAAAAATATATTAATCTAGTTAAATCTGGAACTTACACTAATATTAAATTCCAAGATACAGCTTCATCTGTATATAATGTAAATAATTTATACGGTACATTAACAACTATCGTAGACGATACAGAATATGTAATAGGTGCTAATGGAACTTATGAAACATTAGGTTTCTATAAAGTTAGCAATATTGATTTAGCATTAACTGAAAAGAGTGTTGTATTCCCTATGATTTTAAATGTAGAAGTACCATCTACTACCCCATCAACTCCTACTGAATCTACAGAAGGTACTATCAAGGTGGGTCCTACTTTTGCATCAGGTTCAATTACTATTAATGGAGAATCAAAAAATGGTTATAATGCAGATGAAATTCCAGATGGGCATACTCTTGCAGGAGATTTAGGATTAACTGATTCTCATTTATCAATTTCATTTGCAGTTGGAAGTGTTCAAAATTCTTATGGTTCTTCAGCAGCAGGAATTTATAATGATGCTATTAGATTATATTATTCAGGAGAAGATGGTAATGGTAATTCATTAACTATTACTGCTGACAGTGGATATGTGATTGAAAAAATTTCAGTTACATTAGGAACAAAAGGAACAGTTGCTGACTTTGAAATATATGGTGCTGACGGAACTACAACTATTACAGCTGAAAATGATGAGTGGACTATCAATGGTACTGCATTCACATTAAAAAATATTAGTAAAGCAACGCAAGTTAGAATTAAATCTATTTCAGTTGTTGTTAAGGCTGCTTAATATTTGATAAAAAAATTAGAGATAAGGTTTTTTACACCCTATCTCTTTTTATTTTTATCTAAAAAAATATGAATAGATAGTTAGTTATTATAAAAAAGTAAATGTTTCGATCAAATGTTCCTACAAAAACAACTTGATATGGTTAAATTTATCTTATCATTTTATTGACAAATGATAAGATAAATGATAAGATAAATTTAAAGGGGGAAAGAATTATGTATAAAGAAAATGAAAGTATTGAATTAAAAAAATCTTTGTCACAATTAAAAGAGGGTGTAATATCGTTAAGTGCAATGCTAAATAAAACTAACCATGGAGAGGTTTATTTTGGTGTTAATGATGAAGGTAGAGTAACCGGACTTGATATCGGTAAAAAAACAATATCAGATATTACCCATGAAATACAAAACAATCTAAAACCTCTTCCTTACAATATATTAATTGAAGAAAAAATAGATGATGGAAAAAAAATTATAAAAGTAATAGTAGATGGAAATGATACACCATATTCTGCTTATGGCAGATATTATATAAGAATAAATGATTCAGATATTATTATGAATTCCTCACAATTACAATTCTTTTTTACTCAAAAAGAAGATAATTATTTGAAATGGGAGGAATTAGAAACTTCATATGGTGTTGAAGATATAAATGAAGATTTACTTATTGAATGTATTAGGATTGGAAATGATAATGGTAGAATAAATTATGTTTATAAAAATGCCAAAGATGCTTTAAATAAACTCGGTTTATTAACTGAAAATGGATATTTGAATAATGCTGGCTTATTTTTGTTTGGAAATAATAAACCTTTAAAAATAAAGGAAGCTACTTATCCTACAGATTCAAGAACTGAATTTGGAGAAATAAAGGAATTTAGAGGTAATATTATTGAATGCATTAAAGAATCATTTTCTTATATTCAAAATCATATTTCGTTTAAGGCAAATATAGTTGGAATTCAACGCGAAGAAGTTCCGGAAATTCCTTTAAGAGCTATAAGAGAAATGGTGGTAAATTCATATGCTCATTGTTCTTATGCAGTAAAAGGAGATTATAATCATTACATTGTATTTAAATCATCAATTTCAATTTATAATCCTGGTCCAATACTTAAAGATATTGATCCTAAAAAATTTGCTTCAGGAAACGTAGGTAGTAAGATAAGAAACATATTAATTGCTAATACTCTCTTTAAGTGTGGATATATTGATGCATTTGGTACAGGGTTTGATAGAACATTTACATTATGTGCTAATGAAAATATTAATTATAAATATCAAAATAATGAATTTGGATTTACTTTTGTTTTTTATAGGAATTTAGATTTTTTCAATGATAAGATAAATGATAAGATAAATGATAAGATAAATGATTTGGATAAAAAAATTATATCTTTAATTAAGGACAATAAATATTTAACTATACCTGATATTGCATCAATAACAAATAAATCTGAACCTACTATCTATAGGCATTTAAATGCCTTAATAAAAAAGGGGCTTTTGACTAGAATTGGATCAAGAAAAAATGGATATTGGTTTGCTAAATAGTAATTATTTTTAAATATTTAAATTAATATATTTATAGGTGTTTATTAACATTTAATTAATACAAATATAATTAAGTAGTAAAAAAAGAAAGGCGTGGATTGATTTCACGCCTTTAATTTATTTTATTTTCTCACTAATGAATTTATATAAGTTTATAGCATCTGCTTTTTTGGTAGAAACATCAAAAGATACTACTTCAATAGTAACATCTTTATTACCAAACTCAACAGTGATTAAATCGCCTATTTTAAGTTCTTTAGATGGTTTTGCAGGTTTACCATTAACAAGAACACGTTCATTTTCTGCAATCTCTTTAGCTAGCGTTCTACGCTTGATTAATCTAGTCAATTTTAAATATTTATCTAATCTCATTATCTGTTGTTTCTTCTTTATTATCTTCAACAATTTCAGCATCAACTGTTTCATTAATAGTAGAAGTATTACTTGTCAATTGAACTTCATCATAACGTTTTAAATGACCAGTTGCTTCAATTTCGTCGATATCTGCTTTAGTTAATGTTTCGACTTTTAATAGATATTCAGCAATAGAATTTAACAAATCCATATTGTTTGATATAACCTCTTTGGCTTTTTCATAACAATTTTCAACAATTTTGCGAACTTCTTTATCGATTTCTAATGCTATTTGATCAGAGAAATTCTTTTCTTTCAAATAATCTCTACCTAAGAATACATCACCTGATTTTTGTTCATATTGAACAGGACCTAATGAAGACATACCATATTCTGTAACCATTGAACGAGCAATTTGTGTTGCACGTTGGAAATCATTGTGAGCGCCAGTTGTTACATCTTGGAATATTAATTCTTCAGCAACTCTTCCTCCTAAGTAGCCTACAATACTTTCTGTTAATTCAGTTTGAGTACTAAAATAAGTTTCTTCCTTAGGCATCATCAAGTTATATCCACCAGCTTGTCCACGTGGAACAATAGTAACCTTTTGAACTATAGAAGCATTTTCTAGTCTTAAACCAATAACAGCATGTCCTGCTTCATGAAATGCAACAAGACGTCTTTCTTTTTCAGTATATTTTTTAGATTTTTTAGCAGGCCCCATAATTACGCGGTCAATTGCCTCATCTATATCTGGAGTAGTAATAACTTTTCTATTATTTCTAGCAGCAAGTAATGCAGCTTCATTTAATAGGTTTTCAATGTCAGCTCCACTAAAACCTGGAGTTCTAGCAGCAACTTCATCTAATTTTATTGTTGAATCTAGGTGTTTATTTCTTGCATGAACCTTTAATATAGCAGTTCTACCTGCAACATCAGGGTTACTAATAGTTATTTGTCTGTCAAAACGACCAGGACGAAGTAGAGCAGGGTCTAATACGTCAGGTCTATTTGTTGCAGCCATAATTATGATACCAAGATTACCAGTAAATCCATCCATTTCAACAAGTAATTGGTTAAGAGTTTGTTCACGTTCATCGTGTCCACCACCCATGCCGGCACCACGTTGTCTACCAACAGCATCAATTTCATCAATAAAAATGATACATGGTGCATTTTCTTTTGCTGTTTTAAACATGTCACGAACACGAGAAGCACCAACACCTACGAACATTTCAACGAAGTCAGAACCGGAAATAGAGAAGAAAGGCACATTTGCTTCGCCGGCAACAGCTTTTGCAAGAAGAGTTTTACCTGTTCCAGGAGGTCCTACTAGTAAAACACCTTTAGGAATTCTAGCTCCTATTTCAGAATACTTTCTTGGATTTTTTAGAAAATCTATTATTTCTACTAATTCTTCTTTTTCTTCATCACAACCTGCTACATCGTCAAAAGTAACACTTTTACCTTTAGATAGTCTAGCAGTTGATTTGCCAAAGTCAAATGCTTTTCCTTGTCCTTGACTTTTAAATAGAAATATAAAGAATCCTATCATAATCACATAAGGTATTAAACTTATAATTAAAGATAAGAATGTGTTGGTTTCTAATTTTTCTAAACGAATAGAAATTGCAGATATATTAGTTGTTTCTCCGTTAATATTAACAGAACCACCACATGTTAATAATTCGTATTGTCCTACAGTAACATTTAATTTAAAACTTGTATTATCTTTATATTTACCATAGATTATGTAAATAGTTTCATTATTTGTTCCGCTTTGTGGTTGTGCAACCATAGTAGAAGAATCAACTGGATTTTCAGTGTCTGTTATTGAAACAATTAGGTCACTAAAACTAATTTCTTTTGTAGTAGGTTCAGTTAAATATCTTATAAAAAGAATTATACCAATAATTGCAATAATGACAATTAATGAAAATTTCCAATCAAATTTTCTGACCGGTCTTTGTTGTTTTTGATTTTGGTTATTATTTTGCATAAATCCTCCTATTCAGAATAAACCTCTTCTTTAAGTACACCGATATAAGGTAAATTCCTGTATTTTTCATTATAATCTAATCCATAGCCAACAACAAATTCATTAGGCACAAGTCCACCTATATAATCTGCATAAATAGGTGCCACCCTACCTTCAGGCTTATCTAAAAGAACACATAATTTAACACTATTAGCTCCTCTAGCTTTTAATAGGTTAACAACAGCGTTTAATGTTCTTCCAGTGTCTAAAATGTCATCAACTACTATAATATCCTTACCTTCAACGTTTATATCTAAATCATGATTAATTCTTACATTACCTGTAGACTTTGTTCCTGCATAAGAAGAAACGTCCATATAATCTACTGTACAATATAAATCAATATGCTTTAAAAGATCAACCATAAAAGGATTACACCCCTTTAATAAACCCATAAATATTGGTTCTTTACCAGCATAATCATTTGTGATTTCTTTTCCAAGTCTTGTAAGCATTTCTTCAATTTGTTCTTCAGATACACTAACTTTTTTTATATCGTTTTTCATATTAAACTTCCTCACAAACAAAATATATATCACAACATTGTTTTTGTTCTTGGACTGATTTGTTTTTAGCTAGATTATAAATCCATAATAAATTTTCATCATTATCAAATATTAAAGGATATTGATTCCTTTTAGAAGCAGGAATCTTATTGTCAATCATCACTCTTGAAACTTTTTTAGTCCCATAACTCAAACAAATAAAGTCACCATCTTTCCTACTTCTAATAAAAAAAGGCAACTTTAAGCTATTATAGCATAATTTCAAATATTTTTCATTATTTTGTGGTAATTTTTTTGAAAAATAAAACTTATATTTATCAAGAACGATAATAGTATCATTAATATCTATTTTTTCTTCATTAATTATTATATCATTCATCTTATCAATATATGCTTTATCATATTCAATGATAAACACATAATTATCTTTTAAATTAAACTTGCAGTTTTTATTTTGTTTAATTAAATTTATACATTTTATTATTACATCATTAGTTTTTTCTAAATTATATTTTTCAAATAATAAACAAATAATATCTTTTTTTAATGCTATATCAAAACTATTGAAAGAAGATAGCTCAATAATATTGTTTAATTTATTTAAATAATTTATACTATCTTTTCTAATATAATTAAAAGCTTCTTTTGATTGAACAGAAAATTCTTGAATTTTATTTAAACAATCAGAACTTTCTTTTTTTAATAATGGTAGCATATGGTGCCTTATTCTATTTCTTAAATAATCATCCTCATTGTTAGAAAAATCTTCAAAATATTTTAAATTATTGTCTAAAGCGTATTTATATAACTCGTCTTTATTTAAACATAACAAAGGTCTGATAAAAGTGAAACCATCTTCTTGTTTTAATGTAGATATACCACCATAGCCATATAAATTAGAACCTTTAATTAATCTCATAATAATAGTTTCTGCTTGATCATCTAAATGATGAGCTGTTGCGATAACAGAAGTATTATATTTAATGGCTAATTTCTTGAAAAAATTATATCTTGCATCATGTGCTTTAGCTTGAAAATTTTTATTATCTTCTGCGTAATAATCTAGTAATTCAAAAGGAATATTAAGATTTAAAGCTAATTTTTCCATTTCTTTTTGTTCTATAAAAGATTCTTTTCTTTTATGATGATTTACGTGAGCTAATATTAAAGAAAAATTTAATTTATGTAAAATATTAAGTAAACATATTGAATCAACACCTCCGGATACTGCACATATAATTGGACATGTTGGAGTTATCTTTTCTTTTCGCATAAATTCTAATACTTTTTTTTCCATTAATTACACCTCACAATATATGTGTTATTATATCATATTTATTTATTATTTGATAAATAAAATTAATAAAATATTATATCACTTTAATTACAATTAATGATATATCATCTTTTAATTTTCCGTTTTCCTTTTTCTTTAAGTATTCTACAATATTATAACAAGTATCTTCTGCAGATAAATTAGTATTTATTAGACTTTCAAATTCATTTGAAGTAATAAAATCACTTATACCATCAGATAATAGAAAAATAAAATCTCCACTATATATATCCAATTCAAAGGCTGAGTTAACCTCATCAAGTTTTAATGGAAGTGTTTTGTTTTCATATATTAAAAGTCTTTCATTGTGATATATATAAGTAGTAGTAGAGCCCATTTTATATAAATTAATTTTTCTCGTTGCAGAATTAATACTTAAAAAATCTAGTGTTGCGTAACGATCGTAATTACTTCTTAATTCATAGATATCTTCTAATAGTTTTAATATAGTTTGAGTTCTAAAATGATAACTTGATAAAGAGATTATTGTTTTTAATGCATCAATAGATTCTGTATAAGCATTATATCCAGATCCCATTCCGTCACTTAATACAAATGTATAAGAATTATTATAATCTTTTTTTATATAATAATTATCCCCACTCATTATATTTCCATCTTTTGCCAATATTGTGTGTGCATAACTTATTTTAATTAGCGGTTTTTTATAAAAATATATTTTATTATTTATTTGTTTTAATTCTAATTCTTCACCAAATGCTTTATATGCACATTTTAAAAGTAATGATTCAATTACTCTATTATTGTTTTTTAATGTGATAGAAAAATAAAGAGAAGATGATGCTAAATTAATATCAAGGTTTTCTATTGTGTAATTATAATTAGATAATAGAAAAAGAAATTTTTCATATTCTTTTTTATAAAATAGGCTTTGGTTATATAAATAACTTAATTCTAAACTAAGAGATTTAATTGCTGAATATTCATAACTTTTATTAATATTATCTATGTTTAAGTTTAAATCGAAATTATTATAATAACTACATTTATATATGTTATTTTGATATCCTAGCATTGCAGAAGATATAAATGCATATCTTTGCCTTAAATCCTTTTTACAGACTGTATTTTTATAACAATTATTACAATAATTATTACATATTTCTTTATATTTGTTTTCTTTTAAAGTTTTAATTTTAATGTTTTTATTATATTCGTCTCCTAATTTATCAATATATTTATTAAAATCATCAAACAAATTATTTATATAATTATCTTCAATAGTTATTTTTTTATCAAAAAACGAAATTATGGTAATTGTAATTGTATATAATAGTCCGACAATCCATAAAATATTTTTATATTTAAATGTAAGTAATACTGTAAGAGGCATATAAGATATTGATGATGAAATAAGTATATCTGTTAATAAATTATTATTAGTTATTTCTAATATGGTATAAATAATTGTAAATAAGATATTATATTTCAAGTCCTTTATCAAAAATAATTGCATAAATAAAAAATAAATGAGATATTTATTGTTTGAATTAAAGTAAATAACTAAAAAATAATTTAATAATAACGTTAAATCGATTAGTTTTTTTTGATATGGAATTATTTCATATTTGTTATTGATTTTTTCAAATTTATAAAATATGTTTATAATACCAAATATTATTAAATTAAATAAAATTATTTTTAGGTAAGTTATATCAAATTCTTTTAAAATAAATAGAATAAGAAAAGAAGTTAAATTACTTAATAAATATACACTTAGTGAATATAATCTACATTTTTTAATAAAAGGGTAAAGTATTAAATGATATAAATATACCACAACAATTATATAGATATATGTTGTTGGTAAATATAAACATAATATTAATGGCAAAAAAGAAAAATAAATATTATCAAGTGTTAGTATAGCAATTAAAAGAATAATCATATTTAAAGAAATAATTTTTGGTAAAAACAGTAATGAAGATATAAAAAAACAATAATTAATAATAAAAATTAAATATTTTTTCATCAAAAACACCTCGGTTTAAATTATAGATATATATAAGTAAGAATAATGTTATAATTTGGGGTTCTTATCGATTTTTATTTTCAATTATGTTATAATCAATTGAACAAGGGAGGACTTGTATGAAAAAAATTATTTTAAGAAGTAGTTCGCCAAGAAGAAAAGAATTATTGAAAAAAGAAGGCTATACCTTTGAAATTATATCTGCTGATATTGATGAAACTATAGATAATAATTTGTCAGCTTATGAAAATGTTAAAAGACTAGGATTGTTAAAAGCTGAAGAAAGTAGCGAAAAATATTATGGTAATATTTTGATAGGGTGTGATACGATCGTTGTTTTAGATGATGTTATATACGGTAAACCTAAAAATGAAAAAGATGCTTATAATATGTTAAAAAAATTATCTGGTAATGTTCATCAAGTAATGAGTGGAGTAGGCATTATATATAAGGATAAATGTTTTAATTTTGTGTGTACTTCAAATGTGTATTTTAAAAAATTGACTGATGAAGATATATATAAATATATCGATACCAAGGAATGTTTTGGCAAAGCAGGAAGTTATGCGATACAGGGGGTTGGTAATACTTTAGTAGAAAAGTATGAAGGGTCGCTTGAAAACATTATTGGTTTACCAATAAAGGAAGTAAAAGAGGTTATTGAAAAAATATATGGAATGGAAGATTAGAGATATTAAAATACCTAATAGGCTTATATTAGCGCCAATGGCAGGAATAACTAATGAGGCTTTTAGAATTATTTGTAAAGAAATGGGTTGTGGACTTGTTGTTGCTGAAATGGTTAGTGATAAAGCTATTGGATTTCAAAATGAAAGAACATTAAAAATGACTAAAGTTAATTTTTTAGAACATCCAATAAGTATGCAAATATTCGGCTCTGATGTAGAATCAATGGTTAAAGCTGCAAAATTCATTGATGAATATAGTGATGCTGATATTATAGACATAAATATGGGGTGTCCCGTTAATAAAGTTGCAAAAAAAAGTGGTGCAGGAGCATCGCTTTTACAAAATCCTAAACTTGTTTATGATATTGTAAAAAATGTTGTCGATAATGTAAAAAAACCTGTAACAGTTAAAATAAGAATTGGTTGGGATTATGATAATATTAATGCAGTAGAGAATGCTAAAATGATTGAACTTGCAGGAGCTAGTGCTATAACTGTACATGGTAGAACAAGAAGTCAGTTTTATAGTGGTAAAGCCGATTTAGATTGGATAAAGAAAGTTAAAGAAGCAGTTTCTATTCCTGTTATAGGTAATGGTGATATTGTTGATGTAAAATCTGCAAAGTATATGCTTGAATATACAGGTTGTGATGCTATTGCAATCGGAAGAGGTGCTTTAGGTAATCCTTTTATATTTAGAGAGTTATATAATTATTTTATTAATGGAATTGAAACACCAAAACCATCGAATGAAGAATTGTTAAATATTATAAAAAAACACTATAATTTATTATTGAATTTAAAAGGGGAAAAACTTGCAATGCTTGAAATGAGGGGGCATATTGCTTGGTATTTAAAGGGGAAACCTGGTAGTGCTAGAATTAAGGATATGTGTAACAAACAAACTGAATTTAGTGAAGCGTTAAAGATTTTAGAAGCATATTTTAATAGTTTATAAAAATATATTTAAATATTATGCGAGGAGAATCATAATTTAACTGAAATATTTGGAAAAGAAAAAATGTAGGAGTTTCTAAACTGATGATTAAAGGTGTTATACCAAATACACAAGAGTAATCATATTTTTTGATGAATGAAAATACTTTTAATCTAGTAAAAGGAAATTATTTATAGAATAAAAGAGTTAATATTTTTTATGTAAAATGATTGTAAAAAATAAAGTTATTTGATACAATGTTAACGTTGTGTATAACGCATTATACACAACGTTATAAAAAGGAAGTGCTTAACTTAATGGCAAGAAAAGATTATGATTTAGAAGCGACTAAAGCAAAAATACTTTCAGTGGCGACGAGAATGTTTTTAACTATAGGTTATGATAAAGCGACAGTTTTAAAAATTGCTGATGAAGCTAAACTTAATAGTGGTTCAGTTGTTTATGCTTATAAGTGTAAAGAAAATGTTGTATGTGATTTAGTTAAATATGTTTTAAATGGTCAGTTTGATTTTACTGAAAAACTGTTGAAAGGAAAAACTGAAGATAAGATTTTGTTTTATTCTGCAGAAACAACTTTACAACTTTATATGGCTGAATCAAATGAGAATGTAAGAAAGTTATATAATGTAGCTTATTCATTACCACACTCATCTGAAATTATTTATCATACGATAACGGAAAAGTTGGAAAATATATTTAAAGATATATTACCTAATTGGCAAACAAAAGATTTCTATGAAAGAGAAATTGCTTCAGCAGGTATTATAAGAAACTTTATGTCAGTTCCATGTGATATTTATTTTACAATGGATAGGAAAGTAAAGTCATTCTTAGAAGCATCATTACTTTTATATCATGTTCCAAAAGAAAAGATAGAAGAAGCAATTAGTTTTGTTTCAAAGTTTGATTTTGAAACACTTGCAAAACAAGTGATTGATGATCTGCTTCACGTTTTAGAAGAAGAAAAAGATTGAAATAATTATATCTTTAATTTTTAGGATTGTTTTTAATAGGTGGTAGCGTAACAGTTATAGTAAGTTGTTCTAATTTAAATGATACAGATAAAACTGTAAATTTAGAAGAAAGGAAATATATGAAAAATAAAAAAATATTAACTTATGTTTTGATGATGCTTCTTATCCTTGTTAGTTGTTCTAGTAAAACTGAACAAACACAACAAGAATTAGTTAAAGAAGATTATGCTAAAATTCTTTTAGCAAACGAACGACTAGATGAAAGTCAATTAAGAAGTGAAGGAAATCTTTTTGATTCAGGGGAAACTGCATTTATTCAAATAAAAGAAAGTATCAAAAAATATAGTAATTTAAATAGTCGTAAGATAAAATTAAATTTTAATAAAAACAATAATAAATATACATGGAGTGATGCTCCTGAATACTCTAACTTTTTATCATACTTTTATAGTTATTCAGATAATATTGAATTTAGTGCAGAAAAAGGTGCAGAATTAATTGATATAACTAAATCATCAATAAAAGTTGTAGATTCTTGGATAAAAATCTCGAGTGAACAACAAATACTTTTAACTGTAGATAAGGATAGTGAAACAATTTTTTCTCGTTATAAAGATCAATATGAAATATGTAAAAGAACACAAAATTCTACAGGACAAAATGTTTTTGAAATGTTTATTGCTAATAGTGATACAAATTATAAAAGTAGGATGACTTATATTCCAGGAATGAGATATGAATACACAGCTATTCAAAATGATGTTATGCTTGTAATTATTGCTGATAAAGATAAGGGATATTGGGATATTATGTCTACAAGCTACAACCCAGAATATGATCAAAACAATTATACATTTTCTAATTTTGTTATGAAAGATGAAGCAATTTATGAAACTACTTATTCTATTATGAAATATAATGATGAGGTTAATGAGTATTATGGTGATATAAAGCTTGTTAGTTCTGATGGTAAAAATGATTTACTTTCTATTGTTAATAACAATATCAATATCTATACAACAGGTATTAACAACTTAGAGTGTTTCTACATAGAAGCAACAGAAGATGAAGTTGGAAGTAGTTTTGATAACAATACTGATAATTATAAGGTATTATATGTTGGAGATGGAAATGATAGACAATATTTCACTAATAGTAGTAATGAAGCAATTGCTAGATTTATTAATGCTAAGGAATTGAAAAAAGGTGATTTAATAAATAATGGTGAAATTGTTGTTAATGGTAATGCGGTTAATCCTATTGGTGGAATTGATTTTTATGGACAAATTGAATTATCATTTAACAATGATGATATATCTGCTATGCTGGATGGTTTAAGTCGAGTTATGGATATATATGGATTTACATTTAAAGATGATTTTGAAACTATCAAAGAAGCTGTTATTTTTGCAAAACAAGATATTAAATCTTTTGGTAAATATTATTTATGGCAAGATAATCATGTTAATGATATAGATGGGATAAATAAAGCTATTGAGATTGAACGTAATTTAATTGATAACTTTGTTAAGTTATATGATGATTATAAAAATAAAAAGGTTATAAAAATTGATAATCAATTATCGCTTGGAAAAGAGTATTATTTTTCAAATTTGAATATTATTTCAAATGGAATAATTACTAATAACGAAAAAGAAATAATAATTGAAGACATTAAGATTGAAGTTTTAAATAATGAATTATTTACTAACGAATCTTATTATCAAATTTCCTTTGCTTTTGCAAAAGAAATTGAGGGTTCTTATTATAATCTTTATAGTATTGAACTTGGTGATTTTACAAACAAAATTTTTAATGAAAGTGAATTGGATAATTTCACTTTAACACAATCAACAACTATTAAGATACCTTCATTAGAAGAAGGTGATTATGTCTTAGTTGCGTATATATGTGAAGCAGATACTAAAATACGTATTACTAATCCTATTGGTATTACAGGAACTGTGGTGAACGTTAGTAATGTTGGCGATGGTGTTACAACTACATTATTTAACAATCAAGATAATAACATATGTTTAAATTCAGTTAAATCAAGTACGATTATATTGAATTTAAACGATAGTTATACATATAATCAACTATATCTTTTATTAGAGTCATATGCTTATAAATATGGTTCAAGTACAGAAAATTTTTTAGAAAAAGAAGTGGATTCGGATTGGGTTTTAGTTACTGAAGACGATTTAATCGAAAAAGGTAAATATAGATTAAGTTATTATAATACAAATCTCGAACAAGATGGTTATATAATTGCAATAATTGAATAATAAAAATAATTTACAGTGAGATTTCTTCTATGAAGATTTAATGTTGTTTTATGATCTGAAAATATTGTATAATTTAATTTGGTAGTGACTGAAAAAACAATATTAATAATAAGATGTTTTAATTTAAAAAGTTTTAGTAAATAATTATATACGGAATTCTCCCTTTCTATTTGTTTTTAACCAATATAATAATAAGTGAGGATTCTTTTAAATAATAAAATATGAGGGTAAGAATGTTAAATTTATGTTCTTACCCATTTTATTTTTCGAGAGAAAATAAATGAGAATATATCTCGCCTTAATCCCCTTTGCCAACATACTCTATATTTTAATGCTAGTAATCACGTACTCGATTAATTAGATTACTGAATTAGTTGCCCCAAATATGAGGCTCTTTTTATTATAAATTATTTATTCAAATGACATAAAAATATATTTAAACTCACATTTATACAATATTTTAAGTAGATAAGCATAAATTAATAGATTTTTAAAGGCCAATTTTTGGCCTTTATAATTTTATATAAATGGATTATTATAGTTTTGTATTAGGCAGCTCCTAATATATAATTTTAAGTACTTATAAACATGCATATAATAATCCCTTTGTTTAAAACAATAGGAATAAACTCAATAGATTTAAGCTTGATATTTAATTATCAAGATATAAATAAAAAGTGTGGTTTTGGTAAAGGAGTTAATATAAATACATATAATAAAACAAATACATTTCTTAATAATTGTAAAATGTGTCAAAAGAATATAAAACTATTTCTATGTACTTCTTAATACTTTAATTAAAGGAGAATGTGAATTATAATTATCCATAAAAACAGATAGAAGGATATTCCTATTTTAAAGATAATACTTGATCGTATGTAAATTGTTTAGTTTTTGAACAAGCGCAAAATTTGGTTTCTAAATTTCAATCCATTATTTTTTTAAACCAAAAAAACTCTAATGAAAATGTATGCATTGAAAATAATTTATCTTTTGATGTTCCAAAATTATTAAAACAATACAAAAATTAGAAATGCAAGGCTTAATAACTTCCGATGAATTTGAACATCAAAAGAAAGAATTATTACAGGTAAGGTAGAATCTTTATGTTCTTAATGCAAGCAGTTTAATTAATTTATAGATTAAATTTGTTTAAGAAAATTGAAGTATTAAAATAAGTATTTTATTAATAAATATAGTTATATTTAGTAGATAATAATAAAATGATTGAAATAATAAATGAATGTTGTGATAATTTGTTAAATGTTAGTGCTTTCATCTTTTTTCTAAAAAATAAATGTGCTATAATATAACCAGTATTCGAAAGTGGAGGATTTTTTTGTGGCAATCTTATTAGGAAAAAAAATAAAAATATTTAGTTTATCTGCAAATAGACCTTTGGCAGAAGAAATAGCACAATCAATCGGTGTACCTTTATCAAGCTGTGAAATAATGCATTTTGCAGATGGTGAAATAAATGTTCAAATTGATGAAACAGTAAGAGGACATCATGTATTTATTATACAACCAACTTCTAATCCTGTTAACGATCATTTGATGGAAGTATTAATCATGTGTGATGCATTAAAACGTGCTTCTGCAAAAACTATTAACTTAGTAATTCCTTATTATGGTTATAGTAGACAAGATCGTAAGACGAGAAGTCGTCAACCAATTACAGCAAAACTTGTTGCGGATTTATTGCAAACAGCTGGAGCTGATCGTGTTATTTGTATGGATATTCATGCTTCTCAAATTCAAGGATTCTTTAATATTCCAGTAGATAATTTTATGGGTTTACCTATCCTTGCCAATTATTTACTTGATAAGAATTTAGAAGATGTAGTTGTAGTTTCACCAGACCATGGTGGTACAACTCGTGCAAGAGAACTAGCTAAAGTATTGGACACAACTATTGCAATTATAGATAAGAGAAGACCAGAACCTAATAAAGCTGAAATAATGAATATTATTGGTAGTGTTGCTGGTAAAAACTGTATTTTAATCGATGATATGGTAGATACAGCTGGAACATTAACAGCTGGAGCTGAAGCTTTAAAGAAAGCTGGCGCTAAATCTGTTTATGCTGTATGTACTCATGGTGTTTTATCTGGTAAAGCTATTGAACGTATTAGCAATTCTTGTTTAGAGGAAATGATTATAACTAATACAATCAATTTACCAGATGATAAGAAGATTGATAAAATTAAGGTTCTATCAGTAGGTTCATTATTAGGACACGGTATTTTAAGAATTTTATCAGATGAACCATTATCAGGATTATTTACTTATTCTTACGATAAATCAAAAAGAGAGCTTCTATAATGAAATTAGTTGTAGGGCTTGGTAATCCTGGTAGCGATTATGAAAAAACACGTCATAATGTTGGATTTATGGCTTTGGATTATTTTGCAAGCAAGCATAATATTACTTTTAAACTTGAGCCCAAATTTAAAGGTATGCTTGCAAATATTAATATAAATGGCAATAAAGCCATTTTATTAAAGCCTATGACGTATATGAACTTATCTGGTGAAAGTGTGATTTTGGTAGCTAAATATTATAAAATAGCAGTAGATGATATAATTGTTATATCTGATGATTTGGATTCACATACAGGTAGAGTCAGATTGAGAGCATGTGGTAGTGCTGGCGGTCATAATGGTCATAAGAATATAATTCAACATTTAGGAACAGAAAATTATAAAAGAATTAAAATAGGAATAGATAGAAGTAGTATAATACCTGTAATTGATTGGGTATTACAAAAATTCAGTAACGATGAATTAATAATGATAGATGATGCTATTATTAAAGTGTGTCTTGCTATTACTGATTTTGTTAATGATGTACAATATAATAAAATAGCTTCTTTATATTCTAGTAAATAGACAACCACTTGGTTGTTTATTTTTCTTTTAAAATAGGTTATAATAATCATATAAACATGAGGTGTATAAAAGATGATTGAAAAACTAAAAAGAACTAAGGTTTTCAGAGATCCTATTTATGGATATATAGAAGTAGAATATAAATTAATATTAGAACTTATTGATTCAAAAGAAGTTCAACGTTTAAGAAGAATTAGACAATTAAGTGGAGTTGCGATGGTGTTCCATACAGCTGAACATTCAAGATTTACCCATTCTTTAGGAGCTTACCATATGGCTAATTTAATATTACATCATGTCGAAGGAATAGAAGTATTGAGCGAATATGAGAGATTACTTCTATTAAGTTCTGCATTGCTTCACGATATTGGTCATGGTCCTTATTCACATGCTTTTGAAAATGTTTTAGAAACATCTCACGAAGAAATGACTGAAAAAATCATATTAAGTGAATCGTCAGATGTTAATAAGATATTAAGTAAAGTTCCTAATTTAGCTTTTGATGTTGCTTCAGTCATTGCTCATAAGGGTAAATACCCTTTAATTGAATCTTTAGTTTCATCACAACTTGATGTTGATAGAATGGATTATTTAACAAGAGATGCTTATTTTACTGGTGCTACTTATGGTACTATAGATATGCATCGACTTCTAAGAAGTATGATTATAATTGATGGAAAACTTTTATATAGAACATCAGGAGTCCATACATTAGAATCATATCTAATGAGTAGATATCATATGTATTTTCAAGTATACTATCATCCTGTTGCTAGAGCGTATGAATTATTGCTTGAAAGCATTTATGAAAGAATAAAAGATTTGACAGCATTAAATGTTAAAATAGATGCAAATATTGAATCATTTTTAAATGTAATAAAAAATAATAATGATGTAGTATCATATATTGAATTAGATGACGCTTATGTTAATGGTTTTATTAAACAATTGACTAAATCAAACGATGAGGTTTTAAATAAATTAGCTAATGCTTTTAATTGCCGTAAACTATTTAAATATATTGATTTAGCAAATGAACCATCAAAAGAATTATTAAAAAAAATAGAAAAAATAAAAAATGATAAATATGGTAAATATTTTTATTTCGAAAATTCAGTATCAGCAGTAGCTTATTTACAAAACAATACTAATATAATAGATGATTTATTACCAATTAAACTTATCACTCCTAATGGTGATATAAAGAATTTAGATGAATATTCACCTATTGTGAAAAGCTTGGTTTCATCTAGTTATAAAAGGGTAGAAAGAATTTATTATTTTGAGGATGCAAATGTCTAGTGTTATAGTAGTAGAAGGTCTACATGACAAAATTAAAGTTGAAAGTGTTTATCCTGAAGCATTTATTGTTATAACTAATGGTAGTGAAATATCTAAGGATACAATAAATCTCTTAAAAAAACTTAGCATTGATAACGACATTATTGTTTTCACTGATCCGGATAGTCCTGGTGAAAAAATCAGATGTGAAATAGAGAATGCAATTCCGGGTGTATTGCATGCTTTTTTAAGAAAAAAAGATTGTATAAGTAGAAATCATAAAAAAGTAGGAATAGAACATGCTTCTAAAGAATGTATTATTAGCTCTCTAGCTAATTTATATTCAAATAAAGGGTATAGTGATACAATTATGCTTAATGATATGTATGAATATAATTTAATTGGTATGCCTAATAGTGCTAAATTAAGAGAAAAAATAGCTGATGAATTAAATATTGGTAAACCAAATGGCAAAACATTTTTAAAAAGATTAAATATGTTACAAATAAAAAAAGAGGAATTAAAGGAATTATGTCAAAAATTGGAAATGTAGGTTTTTCAAACAAAGTAATAAAAGATAATGATTTTAAAATTAAAAAGAAATTTGGACAAAATTTTTTAACCGATGCTAAAATATTAGACAATATTGTTGATGCAGCTATGCTTACAAAAAATGATGCGGTTATTGAGATAGGACCAGGATTAGGGGCTTTAACTGAATTACTATGTCAAAAAGCTGGTTTTGTTTTGGCATATGAGATAGATGAAGATTTATTACCAATATTAAATTCCAATTTAAATGAATATAATAATTATAAAATAATTTTAACGGATATCTTAAAGGCTGATGTTAAAAATGATATTGTTTCATATCTAAATAATTATGAAAATATATATTTAGTAGCTAATTTGCCTTATTATATTACAACACCAATTTTGTTAGGCTTATTATCAAAAAAATTACCAATAAAAAGGTATGTAATGATGATGCAATTAGAAGTGGCAGATAGAATTTGTGGCAAACCTAATACAAAGGATTATAATGCGTTAAGTGTTTGGGTTAAATATAGAGCTAACGCTTCTAAGGTATGTAAAGTATCACGAAATGTATTTATACCTGCGCCTAACGTTGATAGTGCTGTTATTAAACTTGAAGTATATGATTCTCCTCCTGTTGTTGCAGATGATGAAAAAGTGTTTGAAGAATTAATTAGAGTTTGTTTTGCTCAAAGAAGAAAGACTCTATATAATAATTTATCGATAAAATATAATAAGGTATTTATTAAAGAAATGTTAGATAATCTAGGTATTAATACAAGCGTTAGAGCTGAAGTTTTGTCTATAGAGGATTTTGTTAGAATGGCAAATTATATAACACATAATTGCTAAAATAATCATAACCTAAATATAGGTGATGATTATGCAAAAGAAAGATATAGTTACAAGAATTTCTCATAATAAAGATATAATATTTGTTATAACTGATATTAAAGGAGATATAGCATATTTACAAGGACTTTATGTTAGATTAATTGCTGATAGTAACTTGAATGATTTAGAGTATGTGGATGATGCTTATTTAGAAAGATATAAGCAAACTAAAGAGAAATATGAAAGTGAAATAATTGCTTCATATAAAAACAAAACTGATCATATTACTGGTAAAATATTGCACCTTGATAGTGATCCATTTTATTTGACTAAATGTATGAATTTATATAAATCATTGGGAATTTATGCTTATGGAATAGAGTTGCCAGAGGAACTTATGGCTGAACACGTAATGGAATATGTCGATAAAATCAAACCTAATATTGTAGTTATTACAGGCCATGATTCGTATAATAATCAAGGGTTAGATGATTTAAATAATTATAAAAACACAATTAATTTTATTAAAACTATTATTAAAATAAGAAATAGATATGATATAGATAATATAAGCATATATGCAGGTGCTTGTTCTAGTAACGCTGAAGGGTTAATAGCAGCTGGAGCTAATTTTGCTTCGTCATTTGACAGAAAAAATATTGAAGCATATGATCCTGCGTTAGTTGCTATTATGGTTGCAATAACACCATTTAATCAAATTGTTGATATTGGAAATATTTATAATTTCTCTAAGATGAAAAAAGGTAGTATTGGTGGAATTGAAACATATGGTAAAATGCGTTTACTTTTAAAATGAAAGGAAATGATATAAATGATTTACGAAAAAGCTTTTGCAAAAATAAATTTAGCTTTAGAAGTTGGAAAAAAGAATAATGAATATCATGAAGTCAAAAATTTGATGGTGCCAATTGATTTATATGATGAATTATTCTTTGAAAAATCTAATAAAGATTATATAGATTGTGAACCAATTATAGAAAATAATATATGTCTTAAAGCTTTGACATTATTTAAGGAAAAATTTGATATAACAGAATGTGTACATATCACATTACATAAAAAAATACCTATTATGGCTGGACTAGCTGGAGGTTCAACTGATGCCGCAGCTACATTAAGAGGAATTAATAGATTATTTGATGTTAATGCTTCTTATGATGATTTATATGATATGGCATGTAAATTAGGATCTGATGTTCCTTTCTTTTTAAATTCAATTCCTGCTTTATGTACAGGAAGAGGAGAAATAGTTACACCAACAAATTTAGATTTTAAAGGTATACCATTTTTAATTATAAAACCTCAAT
Organism: uncultured Anaeroplasmataceae bacterium; assembly: GCA_964441815.1. Lineage (GTDB taxonomy): Bacteria > Bacillota_I > Bacilli_A > Acholeplasmatales > Anaeroplasmataceae > Pelethenecus. The sequence goes on from CAYTVE010000028.1 coordinate 22,972, forward strand.
TTGGTTTATCAACAAAAGAAGTATATGCTAAATATGTATATAGTGGCGTTCCTAAAAATCAAGAATTAAAATTATTATTAGATGCTATTAATAATAAAAATTTTGAAGAAATAGATAAATTTATATTTAATGATTTAGAAAAAGTAGCAATCAGCTTAAATCCTAAATTAGAAGAATTATATAATAAAATAGATGATTTAAGTTATGTTCCTCATATCAGCGGAAGTGGCCCAACAATATTTATTTTAAATACTAAATATGCTGATATGGAAATTATTAAAGAAATTGATAATACTTTATCATTATTTATGTGTCATACTATATAATAAAAACTGGTAAAATCATTGGGTATCCAACAATTTACCAGCTTTTTATTAATAATTTTCAGGATAAATTTGAAAAAAGCTTTGTTCTTTAGCACAAATAGGACAAGCTTTTGGTGCTTTTTTTCCAACATGTATATGACCACAAAATCTACATTGCCACATTTCTTCATCTACTTTTTCAAACACCTCATTATTTTCGATATTATCTATTAATTTATTATATCTTTCTTCGTGATGTTTCTCTATTCCTGCAACACCATTAAATAACCTTTCGAGTTGAATGAATCCTTCTTCTTTAGCTGTTTCAGCAAATTCCTTATACATTTTAGACCATTCAAAGTTTTCACCACTTGCTGCAGTATTTAAATTTGTTAATGTATCGTTTAATAGTCCTAAATGTTTAAACCATAACTTTGCATGATGCAATTCGTTATCAGCAGTATATTCGAATATTTCGGCTATTTGTTCATATCCGTCCTCTTTAGCTTTATCAGCAAAATATCTATATTTTGCATAAGCTTGTACTTCACCAGTAAAAGCTGTCATTAAATTTTTTTCGGTTTTTGTGTTTTTTATATCCATTTTATTTTCTCCTTTAACTATAATATTTACATTTTTTAATTTTTTATGCAAAAAAACAAAAAAAGTTCTTGAAATTAGTTAATCTTATGATATAATAGTAATGCACAAAAAAATGCCGCAGTAGTACAACGGTTAGTACCTATGCTTGCCATGCATATGATGACGGTTCGATTCCGTTCTGTGGCTCCATTTAAGTAAATTAATCTTGATACAGTAACTGTATTGAGATTTTTTTGTTTTTATAGGGATTCAACTCCCACCGTTAGATATTTGTAGAACTCTATTTTTATTTTAAAGAGCAGATTTTTTATTAAAATCATCATCAATTATAAAAAAATAGGCAACCTATTAACGATTACCTAACAATTTAACGAATACATTAACTTTTTAACGATTACCCCAACAATTTAACGATTACTCTAACTTTTTA
>CAYTVE010000029.1:0-22863 GCA_964441815.1 uncultured Anaeroplasmataceae bacterium
CAACAATTTATGTAACTCATGACCAAATTGAAGCTATGACAATGGCATCAAGAATTGTTGTTATGCGCGATGGTAGAATTCAACAAGTAGGAACACCAAAAGAAATTTATGAACATCCATCAAATGTTTTTGTAGGTGGATTTATTGGTACTCCGCCTATGAATTTTATTCATGGTAAATTTGACAAAAAAGGTGTATTTACATCAGCAGATGGTAATCATAGTGTTGTAATACCAGCTGATAAACTTAAATTAGCTAAAGAATATGTTGATAAGGATGTTATTTTAGGTATTAGACCTGAAGATATTCATGATAAAAAAGAATTACTTGAATCTAATGCTAATAATGTTGTTACTGTTACAGTTGATGTTGCTGAATTATTAGGTGCTGAAACAAATATTTATTCAACTATTGGAAATGATGCTATTATTGCATCTGTTCCTGCACGAGATGATTTAAGTAAGGGTAGTGTTGTTAAATTAGTATTTGAAATGGAACATTGCCACCTATTTAATTTAGAAACTGAAGAAGCTATATTCTAATTTTGTAAAATTCATTACCTATTGGTAGTGAATTTTCTTTACATTTTATTATTAGAATGTTATAATAACTTTAGTTTGGAGGAAGTAAAAAATGGCTGTGTTTGACAAAGTTAAAGAAATTATTGTAAAAGAATTAAATGTTGCAGAAGAAAAAGTAACATTAGATGCATCTTTAAAAGATGATTTAGGTGCAGATAGTTTAGATGCTGTAGAGATTGTTATGTCTATTGAAGATGAATTTGGTATTGAAATAAATAATGAACAAGCTGAATCAATTTCTACTATTGCTGATTTAGTTGCCTATATTGAAGAATTAACAAAATAAGAAATCAGCTGCTTGTTGCAGCTTTTTCTTTTCTATTATGCAAGGAGGTGAAGGTATGATTAATTGGATAGAAGAATGGAAAAAAAGTAAAAATTTTAGAGTTGAAAATGATAGAATTAAAAAGAAATCATACCTTTTCTCTGCTTTTCCTAAAACAAATACTTTTGGTTTTCAAACGCTTTCTATTAGAAATCTATTAATTGGAGATTTTTATTCTAGATATCAACGAATGGTTGGATATAATGTCTTATTTCCTGTTGGATATGATTCACTTGGTTTAAGTTCTTTTTTAGAAAATAAAAAACGTAGTAATGTTATTAATGACGATATAATAACAATATTTGAACAACAAATGTTAAATTTAGGTATTGGAATAGATTATCAAAATAATATTGATTTAAAAAATGATAATTATATTTCATTATTACAATTAGCTTTCATTGAATTATACGAAAAAGGTTACATCAAGTACTCTGATATTGAAATATATCAAGATAAAACTGGTAAAAAGTGGTTTGATCTACCTAAATATAGAAAAAATTTATCACAAAAAAAAGTAAAAGCTTTTTATCTAGATATTACAAGTATAAGAGATAATGTCTTAAGTAAAATTGATGAATTAAATGTTAATAATGAAATTAAAACTGAACTAAAAGATATTTTTGATTATCAAAAAAGCTTGGATATTACTTTTTTTACAACAAATGGTAATAAAATAATATATAATTTTAAAGAGCCAGAGTATATAGGTGCTATTTCATTCATATTATTACACCCAGATTATATTGATTTTACAGAATATACTTTATATGAAGAGTATCAAGCAATTGAAAAATATTTATCTGATGATAATACAAATGATTTTGGAGTATTTTCAGGAACATATGCAATTAATCCTTTAACTGGTAAAAAAATACCTATTTTTATAAGTGTTAAATACGATTGTCCTATATATATTGGCAACCCTTATTTAAATGCTGATGATAGAACAATAGCTAAAGAAGAAGGACTTATGATAACTGATGTATTTTTTGATGGTGTATACGTTGAAAGTGACTTTTTAAATGGTATTTCTGTTGAACAAGGTAGAAATTTAATTATTGAACAATTTACACAAGCGGATATTGCTAGTTGTAAATATTATTACGGAAAAGATAAAATTCTATTATCTTCTTTAGATTCACTTGGAGCTTTAATTCCTTTTTTTATTGATAATGAAGATAATTTGTATTCTTTAAAAAATAATTTACCATTTGTATTATCAGCTAAATTTAGACCTGTTTTATCAGATGATATTGATGTATCTGGTAATATGATTCAGGGAAGTATTAATCATATATTTGTTAATTCTATGTTACCTTTTTTAGCATTGTTGTATGATGATGTAGGCGCTAATTTGTCTATTTTTTCTAATGAATCAATTAGAATATTTAAAGAATGGAATGGTGCTAATTTATATATTATTTCAAAAGATGATTTATATGAATATATATTTGTTCCTTTATGTATTTTAAGTATTATTGAAAAAGAAAAGAAGGTTAAATTACCTTCTTTATTCAAAAATATTATTTTAGTTAATCCTACTTTTGATGATGAATATCATAAAATATCTAAACAAAATAATAATCTTTTTGATTTAAATAATATAATAAAAAAATATAGTGCTGACGCAGTTAGAATGTATTTTTTTGCTAAAAATCCTAATGAAGATTTTATTTTTAATGAAGCAGAACTTGCTAGTATTAAAAATTTAAAAAAATCAATTGAAGAATACTATAACAATCCTTTAGATAAGTCGAATATAAGTAAAGAATTCGACTTATTTAAAGAAAAATGCATTTTATTATTAAAAGATTATAATATTAATAATTATGTAGAGTATGTTATTAATTTTTATAAAGAAACTTTATCAAATAATAATATTTCTAAAGAAGAAGGATTGGATTTTTTAAAAATATTATATCCAATATGTCCTTTTTTAGTAGAAGATATTTATAGAAATATATATAAAGGAAAATATTTAATTAGTGACGATGGTTTTATAATTTAAAATCATCACCTTGATAGATATTATTTTTTCTTAAAAACTTGTCTATTTCATTCATCACGACAAGTTTTTTTGTTGGCCATTTTGGTAAGAATATATCATCATTAATTCCATCAGCTGCAAGTCTATGAATAATTATAGATGGTTTTAATCTAGCAATTTGCTTTACAACAATATTAACATATTCTTCTAATGATAATATATTAATATTGTTTTTTTGATATTGTTCATATAAGACAGTGTTCTTTAATATCAATAGACTATGAAATTTAATACCTTGAATATCATGTTTATTTATAAAATCTATTGTATTAAGCATATCTATAGCAGTTTCATTAGGTAATCCATTTATTATATGTACAACAACTTCTATATTTCTTTTTCTTAAATTGACTACACAATTGGTAAATTCTTTATTTGTACAACACCTATTTATAGACATAGCTGTTTTTTCATTAGAAGTTTGTAAGCCTAATTCAATTGATAAGGGTATTCTTTTATTAAGTTCTTCTAAATAATCATATAATTCATCTGTGAAACAATCAGGTCTTGTAGCGATAGAAAGCATATACATATCCTTATCATTTAAAGATAATATTCCTTCATATATATTCTTTAATTCATTTAGTGGTGCATATGTATTAGAATATGCTTGTAAATAAGGAATAAATAAGGCATTAGGCCATTTTTGTTTTATTTTATTTTTCATTTCAATATATTGTTCTTTAATTGATAATAAGGGATTACCAGCTGTATCTCCACTTCCTAATTTTGAACAATATGTGCAACCACCATATCCTTTTTTTCCATCTCTATTTGGACAAGTAAAATTAGCATTTAATGCAACTTTAGCTACTTTCCTATTGATTTTTGTTTTATAGAATTCTGTAAGAGTATTATAATGTTTTTCATTCGTCATTTTTTTCACCATATTTATTATAACAAATTTTTAATCAATAGTAGTAATAAATATTTTTTTTTGGTATAATAATTATTGCGAGGTTTTTTGTATGTTAGAAAGATTCAAAGATTGTTTATGTAATCCTAGATACATTGGGAAATATAATAAAGATAAATTTGGAAAAATTTTTTTAATTATAATTTTGTTTTTTTTATTGTCTGCTTCAATTCAAGGTATGAGATGTTATACTGAAAATCCATTATCTGATGATGTATCAACAAATTTTACTTCTATGGTAATAAAAAATGGTTCATCTGATATTAGTTATGATTCACGAAACCATAAACTTATTGGTAGTTCATTTAAAATGTCTAACAATGGGTTTGTTCTTGTTGTATTGCCTAAAGAAAATGATGTTATAACCTTAAATTTTGACAGTATTACTATTATATTAGAAGAGGAAGTTGCAAATTTATTTTATGATAATCAACAAATTTCTTCCATAAAATATAATGAAATGTCTTCTAAAGATTTTAATTTTAATAATATTGCTTGTAATCAAGTTGTTGATATTAATCATTTTCAGTCGTTTATTGATGAAATATTTGCTTCTGGTTGCACTATGTTTCAAACATTTAATTTTATAGATAATTTAATGACATCTATAGTATATTATTTTATATGTGTATTTTTTTGTTATATTTTTTCGATAGGAATTAATCCTACTATTCAAAAAAATGTTCGTGCTAAATTATGCTTTTATGATAGTTGTAGTTTTTTTGTATGTCAATTTTTTGCATATCTATTTAATAGTGAAATATTAATTTATTTAGCTTTAATATTACCTATAATTTATTCATTTATAACATTTAGACATATTATTAGAGTTGTAGTAAAGAGGGAGGACTTATGAAATTAGAGGATATTTTGAAAAAAGAAGAAATTTTTTCTTCAGAATTTTCGGTTGAAAAAGTAAAATATTTTAATAAAGGTAAAAAAGTTGTTTTTTATATAAGTGTTGAAGATACTATTAGCTTAGATAATTATTATAAATTAGAAAATTGCCTAAATAAGGTATTTAATGAAATAGGTTTGAAGGTAAATATACAAATTGAATATATGAACCAAAAATTATCTAATGAAGAATATAGATCATATTTAAAGGTTATTTTAGATAAATTAGCGTTAGAATCACCAAGATATAATGTTTTTGATGCAAAAGATTGCAAAATAGAAAACAATGTAATTACTTTTTTAATTCCTCATGATGCAACAGGTGTTGAAGAATTATTATTGCCAATAAAAAATAAATTCTTAGAATATGGAATAGATGTTAAATTAGTTTTATTTAAAGACGAGAAATTAAGCGTTCAAGCAGAACTTGATGAATTGCAAAAACAAATTGATGATACATTAGCCAAACAAAAAGCTGAAGCTATGGCAGTTCAAAAAGTTAATGAACAATTTCAAAATCAAAAGAAATATACTAGAAGTTTTACTCCAACAGATATAAGTTATATAAAAGATATACCAAATTCATTAAATGATATTACTATATATCAAAACACTAATGGTCTATGTATTTTTGTGATAGATGTTACAGTTTTTGGTATTGAAGTTAAAACATTTCCTAAAACAAAATCATCTTTAGCACAATTAAAAGTTACTGATGAAACAGATTCTATTATAGTTAAAAAATGGCTTAGAACAGATGCTGAAAAGGAATTATATGAAAATCAAATTGGTGTAGGGTCACGACTTAAAATAACAGGTAAAGCTGAATATGATACTTTTGCTAAACAAGTAGTGATTATGGCAAATAATGTTGAATATTTGGGGGTTAAGGAAGAAAAAGTTGTTTTAGATGAGGCAATAAAAAAGAGAGTTGAACTTCATTGTCATACTAAAATGAGCAATTTAGATGGTTTAACTGATGCCTCAGATTATATAAAAATGGTTTCTAAATGGGGGTGGAATTCTATGGCTTTTACTGACCATAATGGATTATATAGTGTTCCAGATATATCTCATGCTTTAGATAAATATCCTGATTTTAAACCAATATATGGTGTTGAATTAAATTATATAAATGATGAAAAATATTTTATCACATTTGATAAACGAGATATTGAACTAAAAAATGCAACTTATGTTGTTTTTGATATCGAAACAACGGGATTGTCTCAAAGTTATGATGAAATCATCGAAATAGCTGCACATAAAGTTTATCAAGGTGGAATAATAGATACTTTTGAAACGTTTGTTAATCCAGGAATTTCTATTCCTGAAAAAATAGTTGAAATAACTCATATTGATGATTCTATGGTTAAAGATGCATTATCAATTAAAGAAGTATTACCTAAATTTATGGATTTCTGTAAAGATTCTATATTGGTTGCACATAATGCTAAATTTGACGTTGGTATGATTTATCGCGATGTAAAAAAATATGGCTTTAATTATGAAATGCTTCCAGTAATAGATACATTAAATTTATTTAGAGCTGGTTATGGTACGGAAGTTAAAACTTTTAATTTAAAATCTTTATCTAAATATTTTAAAGTTAAGCAAGAACAACATCATAGAGCAACAGATGATACAAGAGTTACAGCATTGTGTTTTGTACAAATGTTAAATGATCTATTTAATAAAAATATTTATAATTACCAAGATATTAATTCTTTGATTGATAAAGATAAGCACTGGAGATATTTAATTCCTACTCATATTAGTGTTTTAGCTAAAAACTATGTTGGTTATAAAAATATGTATAAAATAGTTAGTGATGCTTTAACTAAGCATTTTGCAGGTAGTGCTAAAGCTTTAAAATCAATAATCGATGAATATAGAGAAGGTATTTTAATAGGTTCTGCATGTGTTAATGGGGAAGTTTTTGAACTTGCGTTAAATAGAAGTATAGAAGAATTAGAAGAAGAAATTAAATATTATGATTATATAGAGGTTCAACCCCCTACTGCATATCGCCAATTATTTAGTGATATGCCAAATGGCGAAAATAGAATAAAAGAAATAATCAAAAAAATAATTAATACTGCCAAGAAATTAAATAAAATTGTTGTTGCAACATCTGATTGTCATTATGCTAGACCTGATTTAAAACAATATCGTGACATTTTAATTGCCTCACCTCAAATAGGTGGAGGCCAACATCCTTTAGCTAGATATGACGAAAGTCCTGATATGCATTTAAGAACAACAACTGAAATGTTAGAAGAATTTAATTTTTTACCTGAAGATCTAGCTTATGAAATAGTTGTAGACAACACTAATTTAATTGCTGATATGATTGAAAAATTTCCAGCATTTAAAAAGGATATGTTTGCTCCTAGAGATGATGAATTTAAAAATAATTTTTTGAAGGTTCCATCAATTACTGAAGAGGTTAGAAGAATTGTTAAGGTAAATGAAACTAGATTGTATGGCGAAAATCCTCATATGATTGTTCAAAAGAGAATAGAAAGAGAATTAAATTCAATTATTTCTAATGGATATGCATCAGTTTACTATATGTCTCATTTAATGGTTGTTAAGTCACTAAGTGATGGATATTTGGTTGGTTCAAGAGGATCTGTTGGTTCATCCTTAGTTGCTACAATGATGGATATTACTGAGATAAATCCCCTTTCTCCACATTATAGATGTAAAAAATGTAAATTTCATACTTTTAGAATGCGTGATGATGAAATTGAGGAATTTGGCTTAACTGATGTAGAAAAGCCATTCCAAGAAATTTTAAGAAGTGTTGATTCTGGATATGATTTACCAGATGCAGTTTGTCCTATATGCGGTGAACCATTAGCTAAAGATGGTCATGATATACCTTTTGAAACATTCTTAGGATTTAACGGCGATAAGGTTCCGGATATTGATTTAAATTTCTCTGGTGAATATCAAGCGCAAGCTCATGAATATATTAGAGAAGTATTTGGTCCTGAGAATGCATTCAGGGCTGGAACAGTAGGAACGATTGCAGAAAATACTGCGATAGGTTATGTTAGAGGTTATTGTGAAAGAAAGGGTATAAATTTAAGATCTTGTGAAATAGAAAGACTTTCAACACATTTAGTTGGTGTAAAGCGTTCAACTGGCCAGCATCCTGGTGGTATTGTTGTAGTTCCTCATTATGTTGACATTTATGATGTTACCCCAGTACAATACCCTGCTGATAATACTGAAAATACATGGCGTACTACACATTATGATTATCACTCTTTTGAAAATAATCTTTTAAAACTAGATGTATTAGGACATGATGATCCAACGCTAATTAAATATTTTATGGACTATGTCCATGAACATCAAGAAGAATTCCCATTCTCTAACCCTCAAGATATTCCTATTGATGATAAGAATATTTATCGTTTATTCTCTGGAACAGATGTTATTGGCGTTTCTGAGTCGGAATTAGGTAGTAAGGTAGCTTCATTTGCTGTTCCCGAACTTGGAACTAACTTTGTTAGAGGTATGTTAGTTGAAACATTGCCTAAAACATTTGCTCAACTAGTTAAAATATCAGGCTTATCTCACGGAACTGATGTTTGGAATACAAATGCTCAGGATTTAGTAGCAGGCTCTACTGAATTCGGTAAGATTGAATTTAAAGACATTATTGGGTGTCGTGATGATATTATGGTTGATTTGCTTCATTTTGGATTAGAGCCTATATCAGCATTTAAGATCATGGAATTTGTTCGTAAAGGTAAAGTTGCAAAGGACCCTCAAACTTGGACTAAATATCGTAGTGAAATGTTAGAAAAGAATGTACCATCTTGGTATATTTGGTCTTGTGAAAGAATTAAGTATATGTTTCCTAAGGCACACGCTACTGCTTATGTATTAATGGCTTTAAGAATAGCTTGGTTTAAGGTCAATTCTCCAGCATTATTTTATAGTGCTTGGTTTTCTAAACGTGCCAAAGGACATAATGTTTCTGCTTATTTAGGTGGTAAAATTGCTATAAAGGCAGCAATGGATGAAATTATTAACAAACCTGGAAAGACTGCAACTGATGATGATAAATATACTTCACTACAGGTGGCATTAGAAATGACATTAAGAGGTATAAATTTTTTGCCTGTTGATGTTATGAAATCTTCAGCTACAATTTTTGAAGTTGAAGATGGTGCTTTAAGAATTCCTTTTGTTGCTGTTGATTCACTTGGTGAAAGCATTGCAGTTGATATTGTAAGCAAGAGAGAAGAAAAAATGTTTACTTCTAAAAAGGATATTCAAAAACGAACAAGATTAAGTTCAACATTGTTTGAAGTTTTTGATTCTATGCATGCTTTTGGTAACTTGCCAGAAGATGAACCTGAACAGGTTGTTGGACTATTTGCCTTTGCTTAAAAGTTGTGTGATATTATGTGAAATACCGATGATTTATTGTTTAAAATCATTTGATATGATATAATAACATTGTATTTAGGAGGAAATGTGAATGAATCAAAATCCAATGTTTTCAAATATTGAAACAGGAGAGGCTGTTTATGATAATGTAGATCGTGCTACATATAAGGGAATTACAGTTAAAACTAGTATTTTATTGTTAATTACTGTTTTAATAGCTGCGGTAATAGCTTTTGCTTTACCAGATATATTAGCTAATAATTATGGGACATTTTATACTTTACTTTCTATATCTACTATTGTAGGTTTCATTTCTGTGATTATAGGTAGAATGTCAGAAAGAAAAGCAAAATATGCATCTGTAATTTATGCAATTTGTGAGGGATTATTTTTAGGAAGCTTATCTGCTATTATGGAGGCAGTTATTCCAGGAATTGTTACTACTGCTGTATTTTCTACAATAGCATTATTTGCGATAATGCTAATATTATTTGCTACAGGTGTTATGCGAGTTGGTTCTAAAATGCGTTCTATTTGTTTTGGTTTGACGTTAGGAGCCATCATTATTATTCCTATAATGTTAATATTAAATATAGTTATTGGTAATTATACAACATATCTATGGATAATGATTGGTGTAGAGGTATTTCTATTATTTTATGGAGTAATCACCTTATCAGTAAATTTTCAAGAAGCTAATGCAGTTGTTTCTATGGGAGCTTCAAAGGATGCTGAATGGTCTGTTTCATTAGGATTATTAGTAAGTATTGTATATATTTATGTTGAAGTAATTAGATTAATAGCATTATTAGCTTCTAGAAGTGATAGATGATTTTAAAAAAGTAAAATAAGAATAAATAAGAAAATTTTGCAAAGATATACATTATAATAAAATTAAATTTTCTTTTAATGCCTATTCCTTGATGAAATAAAAACATATATTATATGTGAGGAGGGAGAAAATGAATTTTACAGGAACAAATTGTAGTTGTGGAACAAATGATGTAGGAACTTTTCAACAATGTAATCAAGTTGTTCAAACTTGTAATGTAGAAGAAATACCTCATTATACTAATTATCATACACATGTTGTTAATAATTTAGTTAAAAAACATATAAATATACCTACGTATTCATCATCTAGTGAAAATGTTGTTATTAATGAATATGTTGAGGGGCAACCTATTTATTATAATCAACTAATGTATAATCAAAATGTATTTCCATATCAGCAACCATATATGTATAATACAAATCAATATCAGGGAAATGTAGGAACTGAAGGATTCCAACAACAAATGCCTTATCAAGGGTATATAGTACCTAATTTTATGAATCCATATTCTAATATGTAATTAAACAAGCCAAATAAGAAATGGCTTGTTTTTTTATTATCAATTGACCTTGTTTTTTTGAATCTATTGTGCTACAATTCAATTATTGAAAAGTGCTGTAAAATAACAAGAAAAGATTAATATGAAATGTTGATTTTTTACTAGGAAGTATAAAAAGTCTATACATTATTTATTATAATCACATTGAGTATTACTATTTTAAATATAGTAAGTTTGAAGATAATAAGACATTATTAATATTTCACAGTTTTAATAGAAGATAAAATAAATTATTAAACATAATTAAAAAAGGATAATATTATGGTTTATTTAGAAAAACACTTAAAAAAATACCCGGATATGGAAATAGAGGATATAATTAAATTATATTTCCAAGGTATAATGGGGCCAGCTCATTTAATAGATGATTATAATAAAACTTTAAAATCAGTCAAAGAAGAACTTGAGTATTCAGTTGATTCTAATGAAATGATAGAAGATATAAGTGATAAATATGTGAGAGTTTACATAAAACCTTATTATGATAAATATCATAATTTAGATTATTTAGTTAATGCATTTATTAAATCATCATATGATGTAAATGATGTAGAAGAATATAAAAAAGAAATTCTTGCGTTAAAAAAATATGATAAAAATAATTATATTGATAAATATTTATTAAATAATGATTATATAATTAGCCATTCTAATAATTATAAAAATAAATATAATCCACACTATCGTGTTATAAATAAAAAATATTTGGAGGAAATTATGAAACCTAAAGTATATTTTACAAGACAAATATCAAGTGAAGCAGTTATGAAACTTTATGAAAAAATTAATTATAATCTTAATGGTAATGTTTGTATTAAAGTTCATTCAGGAGAACCAGGAAATCAAAACTTTATTAGACCTGACTTTTGGGATAATATAATAAAAACAGTAAATGGTACAGTTGTTGAATGTAATACGGCTTATGAAGGCAAAAGAAATACGACTGAAAAACATTTAAAAACATTTAAAGAACATGGGTGGAATAGGTATAGAATAGATTTATTAGATAAAGAAGGTCCAGATTTAGTTTTAGATATTCCAAATGGAAAAGTGATTAAAACAAATTATGTTGGAAAAGATATAGTTAATTATGATTCTATGCTTGTTTTATCTCATTTTAAAGGTCATCCTATGGGTGGTTATGGTGGAGCATTAAAACAATTATCAATAGGAATTGCTTCAGCATTTGGGAAAGCATATATTCATGGAGCTGGAAAACCAGAAGAAATTTGGACAGCACCACATGATTTATTTTTGTCATCAATGGCTGATGCTGCAAAATCTATTATAGATTTTTTTAATGGTAATATTTTATATATTAATGTTATGAAAAATATTTCAGTTGATTGTGACTGTTGTGCGGTAGCAGAAGATCCTTGTATGAAAGATATTGGCATGTTAATTTCGACAGATCCTGTGGCTATAGACCAAGCTTGTATAGATTTAGTTTATAATTCTAATGATCCAGGAAAAAATCATTTGATAGAAAGAATAGAAAGTAGAAATGGATTATTAACAATAGAAAAAGCTGCAGAATTAGGTTGTGGTAGTAGAGAATACGAATTAATAGATATTGATTAACTATTAACTTGTTTTTATTGTATATTAATTTAATTGTTATTGTTTAAAAAAATTAAAAAAAACTTACAAAATAAAACAAATAATGTTATAATTAACGTATAACGAGCAACTCACATAGTGTAAGTCCAGTTATTGGATTTACACTATTTTTTTTGCTTAAAGAAGGAGGAAAAAATGAAAGAAAATAAAATGGCATTTGAGCCTATAAAAAAATTATTTTGGAAAATGGGTTTTCCAATGATTATATCAATGGTTCTACAGGCATTATATAATGTGATTGATAGTATATTTGTTGCAAATATAAAAGGAAGTGGAGCCATTGCTAATGAAGCTTTAACATATGCATATCCTATTCAAATATTAATTATTGCAATAGGAGTAGGTACTGGTGTAGGGTTGAATGCATTGTTATCAAAAAGTTTAGGTGAAAAAAATCATGAAAAAGTAAATCAAATAGCCGGAAATGGTATATTCTTAAGTTTGATAATCTATTTGATATTTCTTATATTTGGACTTTTTGGATCTAAATGGTTTATATCATTATTTACTAGTGATGAGCAAGTAATAAAAATTGGAACAAGTTATTTAATGATATGTAGTTCATTATCATTAGGTTCAATTGGATTTACTATTTACGAACGTTTTTTACAAGCTACTGGTAAAACATTATATTCAACCATAGCCCAAATATCAGGAGCTTTAATTAATATAATATTTGATTATGTATTTATTTTTCCACTAAATATGGGAGCAGTTGGCGCTGCATTAGCAACAGTATTAGGACAATTTATCTCATTATTTATAGCGATGATATTTCATTATATTTTCAACAAGGAAATTAACTCTAATTTAAAATATATTAAACCTAATTTTAAAATCATTAAGGATATATATAATATTGGATTTTCAGCAGCATTAATGCAAGGGTTATTATCAATAATGATGGCAGCAATGAATGCAATTCTTGCAACATCTAATGTTTCTTCAACAATTCTTGTTGGATCTTTTGGAATATATTATAAAATTCAACAAATAGCATTATTTTCATGTTTTGGATTATCAAATACTATAATAACTTTATTATCATATAATTATGGTATGAAAGATAAGAAAAGGAGTATAGGTTGTATTAAATATGGTATTATAGATACAATTATAGTATGCTTAATATTAACAATCATATTTGAAATATTTGCAAAACCACTATCATTAGCTTTTGCATTAAATCAAAGTTCTACCAGCGAATTAGTTAATGTTTGTATGATTGCTGTAAGAATAGCTTCAATAGGATATATATTTATGGGGATAAGTATAGCTATACAAGGAATATTACAAGCGTTAAGGTATTCTTTATTACCATTTATTACAGCTTTATTACGATTAATTGTATTTGTTTTGCCACTTGCTTATATTTTTACTTTATCTAATGATGTAATTAATTTATTATGGTGGACTTTTCCTATAGCAGAATTATTAACTTCTATTATTTCTATAATTTTATTAATTATAGTATATAAGAAAAAAATAAAAATGATGAAATAAAAAAATATATTGCATATAAATCGAGTAGAATCATATTTTTTCAAAAAAAATGAATGAAGATTAACTATTAATGAAATAGTTATATTTACTTGTTTATATCAAAATATATCTTTTTATTTAGATTCTAGTTTTCATGAAAAAGTTGTATATATTTCATTGTAAAATATTATTATTAAAAAAAGAGGTTCTTTGAGCCTCTTTAAATACTTTCATTTAATTTTTTTAAAGCATTAAAAGTTTCATCTGATAAATCATGCTCAATTTTGCACGCATCATCTTCAGCATTTTTAGGATGAACACCTATTTTTTCAAATAATTCAGTTAATGTTTTATGTCTATCATATATCTTTTCAGCTATACTTTTTCCTTTTTTAGTTAAAAATATATGGCTGTTTTCATCAATAATTAAATAATTATCTTCTTTTAATTTTTTTAACATAATAGAAACTGAAGGTTTTGAAAACCCTAAATGGTTTACAATATCTATTGCATGAATTTCTTTTTGAGATTTAGATAGTCTTAATATTGTTTCTAAATAATTTTCTCCTGATTCTAATAGAGACATAATATCACCGCCGATAGTTATATTATACTTTAAAAATAAATAATTTGAAAGATTATTTTTTCTTTTTATTATTCTTTTTCTTTTTTTCTTTATCATTCATTTTTGATTTTTTTTGATTATTCATACATCTATTTGTTAAACTATCATTGTTATTTCTACAAATTTCATTCATTTTTTAAAATCACCAATAAATTATATACAAAAATAATTTAAAATATGATAAAATTATTTCTAGGTGATAAAATGAAAATTAATTTAAAAAACACAAAAAATACAAGAAGTTTATCGGATTTAATTAATAAAGAAGGTCTTCATATTAAAAATAATATGTTAATTAGAAGTGATGCTTTAAATAAAATTAATGAAGAAGATATTTATATTTTGAAAAATAATTATAACTTAAAAAGAGTTATAGATTTAAGATGCGATAATGAAATAAAAAATAATCCTGATGTTTTTATAGAAGATGTAAAATTATTTTTTAACCCAATTTTGCCTAGTCAAAGAGTCGGTGTAACTAAAAAAGGTAATGATGATGAGGATTTTAAGGACTTTATTATGGCTATTCATAATAATGGGGCAAATAGTTCGATTGAATTTATGAGTAAAGTATATAAAGAAATAGTAACTACTGATTTTTCTAATAATGCTTATAGTGAATTTTTGAAAATATTATTGGACCCTGTAGATGGCGCAACTTTATGGCATTGTAGTGCAGGAAAAGATCGAGCAGGTTTTGCAACTATTTTATTACTTTATGTTTTAGATTTTGAATTAGACGTCATTATAAATGATTATTTAAGTACTAATTTGCATTACGCTAATAATGTGAATAGATTAGCTTTAGAATATGGAGAGGAATATAGAGAAGTATTAGAGACAGTTTTTGGTGTTAACAAAGAGTATATTAATGTAATATTCGATAATATTAATAATGTATATGGTAGTTTCGATAAATATTTAGAAAATGGATTAAAATTTTCTAAAAGTGACAAAGAAAAATTAAAATTAATTTATTTGGAGGCATAAAAATGAATCTTTATGAATTATTAATTAATTATAAACATTTAACAGTAGTGGATCGTATGATTAAACTAAATGAAGAAGACGATGATTTAGTTATTATAGATAGAATTATAAAAAATGAAAAAACATATTATAAAGTTTCTTCAACAAAGAAATTTTGTAGTTATACTGGAGCTATTTCGACTAATTTAGTTTTAGATGCAAAATTTAATGTTGTTAAGCAAGAATGTGGTTGTTTAGAATATTATAGAAAAAAACAATGTGTACATGCAACATTATTATATGCTTCAGCATTAAGAATTTTAAATGAAGAAAAATACAAAAAAGAAATAAATAAATATAGAAAATCCAAATTGGCTTATGAACAAGAACTTATCTTAAACGATTTAGCTACTGATTTAAGAACTAATTCAACATATTTTAAAAAAATACATTTAACTCCAGAAATATATAAAGAATCAAATCAGTTTTATTTGTCACTTAGAATAGCATATGATAAGGAATATATGGTTAAAAGTATTTCTGAATTTATAAATTTAATTGAAGAAAAAAAGTTTTATACATACGGTCAGAAATTATCTTTTATACATTCATATGAGATGTTAGATGATGAATCAAAAGAGTTTTATGCATTTTTATTAGGTACTACTCATGAAAATACATTAAAAAGTATTAATATTAAAAAAAGTCAATTCTTAAGAATATTAGAGATATATCATGCTTCTAAAATTTATTATGGCAATGAATTTAAAAAAACTAAATTATATCAAATAAATGAACTAGAAAAAATTAATATAATATTAGATGAAGAATGTTTACATCTTGATATATCCAATGATTTAGAAGAATTAGTGTGTGGAATAAATAATGCCTATTTTTATAATGATGATAATATATATTATTATCATTTTAAAAAAAGAAATGAAGCTATATTATTTAGTTCATTATTTAAATGTAAAAATAATTCTTTATGGATAGAAGCTAATGAAATTGATTTCATATCAAATTTGTTGCCTATGATAAAAAAAGACATTATAATTAACGAGAATTTCTATAAAAAATATAAATTACCAGATGTTATTATTACTTCATATTTCGAATATCAAAATAATAACATTATCAATAAAATAAACATTGAAGTAGAAGATAAATATCTTAATACTCCATATGTTAATCAAATACTTGATACATATTATCAATTATTAGAGTCTTATGGATTTGATAGACAAAAAGATAATTTATACATATTATCTAAAGTTGAGGATCAATATGCTTTTTTGACCGCAGATTTATCATCATTTAAAAATTATGGGGAAGTATATTTTGATAAATCAATTAAGAAAATCAAATTAAAGAAATCTGAAAGAATTCAAATATATGTATCATTTAATGTTGGATTATTAGATTTTAAATTTGATTCTAAAGGATTAACAATTGATGAAGTAAAAGCTATGCTTGATGCTTATCATAATAAAAAAAGATTTGTAAAATTAAAAAATGATGTTATTTTAGAAGTTAAAGAAGAGGATGTTAAGGAATTAAATAATTTCTTAGAGGATTTTAATTTATCTAAGGATGATATAGGTAGTAAATTAAATAAACCTATTAATTATTTATTAAAACTTGTTGAAGGTAAAAGTGACTCTATTCATTATGATGATGAAATATTTGAGATGATAAAAAAGATTATAAATTATAAAAATAATGATATTAAACCTGAAAATGCTTTTTTAAACGTTTTGAGACCATATCAATTAGATGCTTTTAAATGGCTTTCGATGCTTGCTGAATTTGGTTTTGGTGGTATTTTGGCTGATGATATGGGTCTTGGCAAAACACTTGAAATAATATCTTTTTTGGCAAGTGATAAAGAAAATAAACCATCACTTATTGTTTGTCCAATGAGTTTAGTATACAACTGGGAGAATGAGTGTAAAAAATGGAGTTTGAATATACCTGTTAATTTAATTATGGGTAGTGCTTTAGAACGTGAAAATATTATAAAAAATATTGATGAAAATATTAAAAGTATTTATATAACTTCATATGATTCTTTAAGAAGAGATATAGAACTATATAATAAAGAATTTAGAATGATAGTAGCAGATGAAGCCCAATATATTAAAAATCAAAATGCTTTAAAATCTACTGCAATAAAACAATTAAAATCAAAACTTAGATTTGCACTTACTGGTACACCAATTGAAAATGGTTTAGCAGATTTGTGGAGTATTTTTGATTATTTAATGCCAGGTTATTTGGCAGATTATAATCACTTCAAGACTCGTTATGAAACGCTTATAATGGAAGATGACCAAGAAACGTTAACATTACTAAAGAAAAGGGTTCAACCATTTATTTTAAGAAGAACAAAAAAGAGCGTTTTAACTGATTTACCTGCTAAAACAGAAGAAGTTTACTATTGTAAATTGGAAGATAAGCAAAAAGAAATATATCAAACATTTGTAGAAAAAATCAAAAATGATTTATCTGAAGATAGTAATAGTATATTAGCTTTAATAATGAGATTGAGACAAATATGTATTACACCAGAATTGATTTATGAAGAAGAAATTGGTAGTGCTAAATTAAATTTAGCTATAGAATTAATTAATAGAGCCATATCTTCTAACCATAGAATCTTATTATTTTCACAGTTTTCTAGTGTTTTTCCTATAATGTCACGATTACTTGATGCTGAAAATATTTCTTATTATATCATCGATGGAAGTGTGTCAGCGGCAAAAAGAATGGAATTAGTTGATAGTTTTAATGAAAATAATAAAATAAAGGTTTTTATGATATCATTGAAAGCTGGTGGTACTGGATTAAATTTAACTGGAGCTGATATGGTTATTCATTTAGACCCTTGGTGGAATGTTTCTGCTGAAAATCAAGCTACGGATAGAGCATATCGTATAGGCCAAACTAAAAATGTCCATGTTATTAAATTAGTTTGTAAAGACTCTATCGAAGAAAAAGTAATGTTATTACAACATTTGAAAAGTGAATTAGCTGAACAAGTATTAGTTAAACAAGAAAAAAGAATGACTTTAACAAAAAATGATATTTTAGAATTAATATCTTGACAAATTGTATAAAAATGATATAATATTATTGAGAATGATTCTTAATAAGGTGAAAACATGATTAAAAGAATGACAGCTCAAAAAAAAATTGTATATAATTCTTTAGAATATCTAGGGCATGCAACAATTGAGTATTTAATTGAATATATTAATAATAATTATTCTAATATTTCACTTGCTACTATTTATAGAAATATTAATTCTTTATTAGAAGATAAAAAAATCAAATATGTTAAGTTGAAAGGAAAAGATGTTTTAGAGACTGTTAAAGAAGAACATATTCATTTTGTTTGTAATATTTGTGGTTTTGTTTATGATACACCAATTAATAGAAATAAAATCTTAGAATATGCTTCTAATAATTGTATACATAAATTAAATGATTTTGATTTAGTTTTATATGGCGTATGTCAAGAATGTATAAGAAAGGGGAATGAAAAATGAAATACGTTTGTAAAGTATGTGGTTATGTTCATGAAGGAGATGAAGCTCCAGAAAAATGTCCTGTATGTAAGGCTCCAAAAGAAAAATTTGAAGTACAAGATGAGGAATTAAAATGGGCTTGTGAACATGTTGTAGGTGTAGCAAAGGATGCACCTGAAGATATTAAAGCTGATTTAAGAATGAATTTTGAAGGTGAATGTAGCGAAGTAGGAATGTATTTAGCTATGGCTAGAGTGGCATATAGAGAAGGATATCCTGAAGTTGGTTTATATTATGAAAAAGCAGCTTGGGAAGAAGCAGAACATGCAGCTAAATTTGCTGAATTACTAGGTGAAGTTGTTACACCATCTACTAAGAAAAATCTTGAATTAAGAGTGGCTGCAGAAAATGGCGCAACTGCTGGAAAATTTGATTTAGCTTTAAGAGCTAAAAAAGAAAATTTGGATGCTATTCATGATACTGTTCATGAAATGGGTAGAGATGAAGCTCGTCACGGAAGAGCTTTTGAAGGATTATTAAATCGTTATTTTAAATAATTAATTTTGAGGACTAGAAAACTAGTCCTTAATTTTCTTTTTATTTTACATAAAAATCACACAATTATGTGGTATAATATTTGATATCTAAGATAAATGGAGGATTCATATATGAAAATGTATAAAAAAATATTATTAGGAACTGTATGTTTTTTATCTTTATGTTCTTGTTCTAATAAAAATAATTCTAGTCAACAATCAACAGATGTTAATACAGTCGAATATTTGAATAGAAATATTACTTATACGAGTACTACGTTAAAAAATGGAAGTGTCGAAGATACTGTTGATAAAATATATGATAGTGTTGTTGCAATTGATGCATACCAAAATAATAGTTATTATGGTAGTGGAAGTGGTGTTTTATTTGCATATGACGAAAAATTTAGTTATATAGTAACTTGTCATCATGTAATAGAAGATTGTCAAAACTTTATGATTACTTTTTCTGATAATGAAGAAATAGAAGCTAAGCTTGTCGGTGGAGATAAAAAAAGTGATATAGCTCTTCTTTCTATAGAAAAAACAAATTTAACATATTCAACTTGGTTTGAGAATACAGATAATTTAAGATTAGGTTCACAAGTTATATGTATAGGTAATCCTTTGGGTACATTGCCAGGTAGTGTATCGACAGGTGTTGTTTCTTATAATAATCGACTTATTCAAGTTGATACATATAATGAAATGTCCTTGATTCAAACAGATGTTGCGATAAACTCTGGTAATTCAGGCGGAGGTTTATTTAATTCAGCTGGAGCTTTAATAGGTATAGTTAACGCAAAATATTCTTCTACCGGAATAGAAGGATTAGGTTTTGCAATACCTGCAAATCAAGCAAGAGATATTGTAGATAGCATTTTAGAAACTGCTAAATATGATTCTTCAAACAATACTTGGAAAGAAGGATATGTTCAAGGACGCTGGGAAATAGGATTTAGTTTAGGATATGGTGGATATGGATTTACAAGAACTATAATAGGTATAGCAGATGTTGGAACTAATTCAACTTATTCTGATTATAATAAGTTAGAAAAAAATGATGTCTTAAATGGTATTACAATTAATTATCAAGATAGTGATAAAGAAGTAAAATCTTTAACAAATATTTCAGCAAAAACTATGACAGTTGATGATGTTTATGAATTCATTTATGATGCAGATTTATCAATAGGTGATGTACTTATTTTTGATATCACAAGAAATGACAATAAAATAACAGTTGAAGTACCAATTATTCAATATTGTTATACAATTTAAGTCCTTAATATAGGACTTTTTTCTTGTTTTATAAAGCTTTTTTTGATATACTAATATACGTGAAAAAGAAATGAGGTATATTTATGGCAACTTATAAGGATTTAGCTGATTTAATTTATCCAAATATAAATTTAACAATAGAGGACTTAGAAAAAAAATACCCTAAAAGAAATTTAAATGATGATCAAATGGTAATAAGATTCGCTCCATCTCCTACTGGATTTTTACATACAGGAAGTTTATTTACTTCTTTTGTTGACTGGTATTATGCAATGCAAAGTAATGGAGTATTTTATATAAGATTAGAAGATACAGATACTAAACGTGAAATAGTTGGTTCAGGCGAGTCATTGATTGAACAATTAAAAGCATTTGACATAATTCCTGATGAAGGATATATTTCAGAAACAGAAGAAAAAGGAAATTATGGTCCTTATAAACAATCTAATCGCTCAGATATATATAATACATGTATTAAACATTTAATTGAAATTGGTAGAGCATATCCTTGTTTTTGTTCTGCTGAAGAGTTACAGGAATTAAGACATGAACAAGAATCAAGAAAAGAAATATCAGGATATTATGGTAAATATGCTAAATATCGCGATTTTCCAATTGATAAGGCAATGGAAAAAATATTAGCAGGTGAACCATATATCATTCGTTTTAAATCAATGGGAAATCATAACAATAAAATTTCATTTCATGATGAAATAAAAGGTGATTTAGAATTGACTGAAAATGATCAAGATATAGTAATTTGTAAATCTGACGGTCTTCCTACATATCATTTTGCTCATTTAGTTGATGATCATTTTATGAGAACTACTCATGTAACACGTGGCGAAGAATGGTTACCTAGTTTACCTATTCATTTAGAGCTATTTGACACAATCGGATTTGAAAGACCTAAATATGCTCATTTACCAGTCATAATGAAAGTTGATGAAAATGGTACTAGAAGAAAATTATCAAAAAGAAAAGATGCTGAAGCTGCTGTAAGTTATTTCTTAGAACAAGGATATCCTAAATATGGATTCTTAGAATATTTATTAACTATTGCTAATTCAAACTATGAAGCTTGGCGTGATGATAATTTGGATAAGAAATTCACTGAATTTAAAATGTCTTTTGATAAAATGTCGCTTGATGGAGCATTATTCGATATTGCTAAAGTTGCAAATATTTCTAAAGAAAGAATGGCATATAGAAAAGCTAATGTATTATCAGAAGAGGTTAAGGCATGGGCAAAAGAATATCATCCTGAATTTTATCAAAAAATAATTGCAAATGAAGATTTCTTTATTTCAATTTTAAACATTGAAAGAGAAAAGGAAAAACCACGTAAAGATTATGCAAAATATTCAGATATATATCCTATTATTTCATTTTTCTACGATGATGTTTATGAACAAATTAATAAAAATGAATTAGAATGGAATCCTAATATATCTAAAGATGATATTAAATCTGTTCTTCAAGATTATCATGATACAATTAATTTAAATTTAAATGAAGAAGAATGGTTTAATTCCATTAAAGAATTAGCAGTAAGACATGGTTTTGCAGATAATATTAAAGTTTGGAAAAAAGATAAGGAAGCATATAAAGGACATGTTGGAGATGTTTCTGAATTTTTAAGAATTGCATTATCAGGAAGAAAAAATTCTCCAAACTTATATTATATAATTCAAATTTTAGGTGAACAAAAAACTAAAAATAGAATTGAGAATATATTAAAAAGTTTATAAAAATATATTAAAAAGTTTATAAAAATACTTGAAAAAAAGTTAAATTATGATATATTTATATATGCATTTAATAGTGCATATATAAAATGGCCTGTTGGTGAAACGGTTTAACACATTGCCCTCTCAAGGCAACATTCACGGGTTCAAATCCCGTACAGGTCACCATAAGTAAATTAATCTTGATACAGTAAATGTATTGAGATTTTTTTGTTTTTATAGGGGTTCAACTCCCACCGTTAGGAAGAAGCAAAACTCTATTTTTATTTTATAAAATAGATTTTGTATTAAAATTATCATCAATTATAGCAAAAGTAGGTAACCTTTTAACGATTACCCCAACAATTTAACGATTACTCTAACTTTTTAACGATTACATAATATAAAGTTAATTATTTTGTATTTTTTCTTTCTTTAACAAGTCTAAAAAATGTCCCTCTAGATATACCTAACATTTTAGTAGCTTTAGTATTTGAGATTTTATGATTTATATAAT
>CAYTVE010000030.1:0-22590 GCA_964441815.1 uncultured Anaeroplasmataceae bacterium
ATACAAATTGATACTAAATAATTATCACCAATGTTATTAGTACAAAACATAGCAAAGGTGAATTTATGAGATACTTAGGTAATAAAGATTCTTTAGTTGATAGAATAGAAAAACTACTAGAAAATAAAAAACTATTAAACAAGGATTTGATTTTATTTGATGCATTTTGTGGGACAGGTGCAGTTTCTAGAAAGTTAGCTGCAATATATAAAAATATTATAATTAATGACAATTTGTTATTAGCTTCGACATTTAGTTATGGTAGCTTGATTTCTTCAAAATGTAGTTTTTTAAAATTGGGATTTGATCCCATTAATTATTTTAATGAAACTAAAGAAATAAAAGAGGGATTTTTTTATAATAATTATGCTCCATCCAAAGGGAATAGGATGTACTTTTCAGATTATAATGCAGGAAGAATTGACTTTTTTAGGATTACTATTGAAGAATGGTTTTTAAATAAGCAAATAAATGTAGAAGAATACAATTACTTATTAGCTTGCCTTTTGGAATCTGTATCAAAAGTTGCGAATGTTGCTGGGGTTTATGGTGCATATTTGAAAAAATGGGACCCAAGAGCAGTAAAAGATATCATTTTTTTGAGTTTAGAAAAAAATAATAATGTTATTAATGTTATGAGATATACTGAAAATTTGTCACAAATTATTAATGATATAAATTGTGATATTTTATATTTAGATCCTCCCTATACAAAAAATAAATATTCAGTTCAATATCATATCTTAGAAACATTAATTAGATATGATAATCCAATATTAAAAGGTATTACTGGTACAAGAGATATGTCATGGATTTCTCAATCGTGGTCTACAAATAACACTGTACATATTGAATTTGAAAACACTATAGCTAAAACTAAAGCTAAATATATAGTTTTATCTTATAGTAGTGATGGTTTAATGAGTAAAGAATTTATTTTAAATGTTTTAAAAAGACATTGTATTTTAAATACTGTTGAATGTATAGAGATACCTTATAAAAAATATAGAAATTTTAAAACGAGTACATCTGGCGACCATTATGAATATCTATTTTATGGGGAAAAGAAAGACATTAATCAAGTATTTTACTGCTGCCCTTTAAATTATATGGGTGGAAAAACTAATGTTATAAATTTTATTAGGCCACATTTAAATGGTAAATCAACTTTTATTGATATAATGGGTGGTGGATTCAATGTTGGGATTAATACTTATGGTTTTGAAAGGATTGTATATAATGATCTAAATCATATTGTTAAAGATTTAATTTGTATGTTTAAGAATAATGATACAAAAGTTATTCTGGATAATATTGATAAATTGATTAAAAAATATTTATTAGAAAAACAAAATAAGGAAAATTATATAAAATTTAGAAATGATTATAATACTAAATATCGATTTTATAAGAATTACACTATATATTTATATACTTTACTTTTATACGGATTTCAACAACAGTTAAGATTTAACTCTCAATTAGAATTTAATAATCCTATTGGTGAGAGTGGCTATAATGAATCAATTAAGGAGAAAATAATTTCATTTTCAAGACGAATTAAAGAAATTAATGTTGAATTTCTTTCAAAAAGTTATGAGGAATTATATGAGATTGCAGATGATGCAGTAATATATTTTGACCCACCATACTTAATTACATTAGGTTCTTATAATGATGGTAAAAGAGGATTTAAAGGGTGGAATAAAGATGAAGAAAATAAACTAATTAATTTTTTTAATAAGCTGTTATCCAAAAATTGTAAATTAGTTATATCAAACATTTTAGAATACAAAGGTTTAGAAAATGAAATTTTAAAAGAATGGATAAAAGATAATAATCCAATGATAGAAAAAATAAATGTAAGAGGTCGTGAGGAGGTGTTAATTGTTTATGAAACCAATATTCAGAATTAATCGATTAGGGGCTCAAGATAAATCTCCTACATATGACAAGTTCTTATCTAAAGATATATTAGATGACATATGCTTAAGATTATTAAAAACAACTGACTATGAAATCGAATGGATTGAAGAAAGAAATAAGGGAAGATTAATTATTTTAGAAACAAATAATAGTAAAGAGTATATCAATCTTTCACAAACAGGAAAAGTTAAAGGACGAAACTATCAAGTACAAAGTATACCAACTGCTTTATCGATTTATTTAAATGAAGAAAAATTTCAAAATAAAAAGTGTAATTTTTGGTTTTATTTCTTACCATTTGATGGAAATAATGAAACGAATTATATGATATTCTTTTATAGAGTAATGAAAACTATAGGAATTAAATTTATTAATGATGATTATGGTTTAGAACATACGAAATTAATAGAATATGCCACAGTTAAAGAACTGATAAATTCACGTAATTATTTAAGAGAATCTAATTCTGGGAATCAATCTACTTACATAACAGATGAAGGAGAATATTATCATATATATGGAAAGACATTTGGAGCAAATCAAAAAGAAACTACATTATTATGTTTTGCTATTTCAGCAATAACAGATAAACCAGTAAAATTATTTCAAATTCTTGACAATGATTCCACACAATTAAGTGAGCAAGACAAACAAGCAATTATTAATTATTCAAATCAAGATGGTAACACTGCTATAGAAGTGTTAGACGATTCATATCAATTTGATAATGATACTAGTGATTCTGTTAAAGATAATTTAAGGAGTCCACAATTTATATTTAATTTACTGCATAAATTTGGTGGAGAAAAGAAATGCGTTTTATGTAATTGTAAAATAGATAGGATAATTCAAGCAGCGCATATATACCCTGTAGCTTCTATTAGAAAAAGAAGTGATTTAAAATTTGAAGAAAAATTTAAACTCGCTGTTGATGCTGATAATGGAATATGGTTATGTGAAAATCATCATAAATTATTTGATAGCAATTTAATATGGTTTGAAGAGGGAAAACTTTGTATTTCGTCAAAATTAAATGTAGAAGATCTTTTATATATAAAACAAGTTACAACAATAGAAAACATAGAACCACAATATGTAAATGAAAGAATGCTAGCTTTTTTTGATAGTCGTGCAGGGATACCTTCAAGGGTGATTTTATAAAACTACATGCTTTAAAAATATTGTTACAAATTGGGTGCGAACTTTTTATGAAATGGTGCGAAAAAAAGTGACTAGGGTGCTAACAATTTTTGACAGGGTACCAAGTTGTATCAAAATAGACTGACTTTGCCATTTAAGAATGACTAGTTTTGATACAATGAAAAAAGTTACAACCTTTCACAGCGGAATTTACTTTTACAATTAACTAATATAAAAAATTACTAGTAAATATTCGTGTTATTTGATTTTTCTCGTAATATGTGCTATAATTTACGAGAAAAAGGAGGCAAATATGCGTAAATTTGATTATAAAAGATTATATGAAGAAAATTGGGATAGTAGAACGTTAGGTTATATTGCTAATATTTCACAAATGCAAGGAAGACAAGAATCATTTGTAAAACAAAAACCTCAAGAATTACAAAAATTAGTTGAAATTGCAAAAATCAAAAGTACTGAATCTTCTAATGCGATTGAGGGTATAAGAACAACTAATACAAGAATAAAACAATTGGTTGAAGAAAAAACAATGCCTAAAAATAGAGATGAAGAAGAAATTGCTGGATATAGAGATGCATTATCGATTATCCATGAAAGTTTTGATGATATACCTATTACTCCTAATTATATTTTACAATTACATCAAATTTTGTTTTCACATTGTAGTGATAAAAAAATTGGAGGGAAATTCAAAAGCGTACAAAATTATATTAGTAGTGTTGATATTAACGGTAATGCCACAATTCTTTTTACTCCACTTGATCCGTTTGAAACACCTATTGCAATAGAAAAAATATGTAATGAATATAATGAGGCAATTGCTTATGGTAGAGTAAATCCACTTATTCTTATACCTATTTTCATACATGACTTTTTATGTATACATCCGTTTTTAGATGGTAATGGAAGAATGAGTAGGCTTTTAACGACATTACTTTTATATCGTTCTGGTTTTTATGTTGGAAAGTATATATCGTTAGAAGAAAAAATAGCTAAATATAAAGATTTATATTATGATGCATTGCAAGATAGTCAAATTGGATGGTATGAGAATAATGAAGATGTTATGCCATTTGTTAGATATATGCTTTTTACAATAATGTCAGCATATAATGACTTTGAAGAACGAATTAACATTGTTAGAGATAATAAATCTTCAATTTCAATGGTTGAAGATGCAATAAGTAAACAAATAGGTAAATTTAAAAAATCAGATGTTTTAAGTTTATGTAGTTCACTTTCTAGTAGTTCAATAGAAAAAGCATTAAAAAGATTACAAGAGAATGGTTTAATTGAAAAACATGGAACAGGGAAAGCTACTTACTATACACGAAAGAACTAATAATAGATGATGATGGAAATATAATAATTAATTTTAATGATAAAAAAGAAATAACTATTACAGAAATCTTCAAATGGATGGATAAATTCTAATGATTTATTTAAAGAAATAAATGATTATTAGATAAAAAAAGTGTTACAATATTTAAAAAAATCAAAATTGTAACACTTTTTTAATTCAGTGGTATACTATATATGAGATAAATTACAATGTTAATTAAACGTAATAAATACCTAGAAAATATAATAAGATTCTATGAATCTAATTTAATTAAAGTTTTAAGAGGTGTAAAAAAATGATGGATAAGAGATTGTTTTGAAATTTACACTGAAAAAGGCGCAATTTATGGCATTTGATTAGGTGAAATAAAAAAGTATTAAAACATAGAGAATATAGGCAACAATCATATTCACATAGTAAAAACTTTTAAATCAATTTGTACATGATTTAATTATTAAATAATATATTTTCTATATTAATAAAATAGATAATGTTACAAATAAAGTTGGTATACCAATTATAATTCCATAAAACACAAAATTTTTATAACTAAATTTTATGTCATATGTTTTAAGCATTTTTAACCACATTATACCAGCTAATGCACCTATAGGAGTAATGAATGCCGAAATATTAGAAGCTATAATACTTGCATATATTGCTTGAGATGAACTATTTGTCAATAGATTTGAAAATAAAACACTCATTGGTATATTATTAATTAAATTAGCAATAATTGTTCCAGATATACCATAAGAATATATAACTGGTAAAGTATTTAAATAATATTCAATTTTGTTTGTTATTCCCTGTTCATTAAGAGCAAGTACAATTACAAACATAGACATCACAAAAGGAATTAAGCTCCAAGGTGCTCTTAATAATGTTTGTTTTATAACATTAGTTTTTTCTTTTTTTATCAATAAATATAATAAAGAAATAATCAATAAACTACATGCAAAACTAATAGTTATAATCCACATTTCTAAACCTATATAACTAGATATAGCAAGTAATATAGTTGTTATAACAAGATGTGATAAACCTAAAGTAGTTAAAAATTTATTAGGAAATGGAATTTCTTCTTTAAATTTTTCCATTGGACTTTTTAGTTTTTTATAAAATAAAATAAATAAAATTAATAAAGAAATAATAGCTGCTGATATTGTTGGTAAAATCATATTCTTTAGATATGTTAAAAAATCAATATTCATAGCACTAGCTAAATATATATTAGTTGGATTACCAATAATAAGAGCCATACTCCATGTATTTGCTGCTACAAATTCTAATACTAAATATGGTATAGGATTTATCTTAGTATTTTTAGCATAATAACAAATAAATGGTGTGAATGTTAATATTATAATATCGTTAGACGTAAATATAGTTAAAAAAGATATTAATACATAAAATCCCAAAAAAAGTTTTATTTGATTGTTGAATTTTCCAGATACTTTTACTGCAATATATTTAAAAAATCCTATTTCATCTAAAAATATTGAAAGAATTGTCATTGAAATAAATAAAACTAATATTTTTATTGGATTAACACTAGTGTTTGCGGTGAAATTTAATATTATATTATTAATAGATACTTGCCTTAAGATTATTAATAGAATTGAAGATATTAAAGCTATTAGCCAATATGTACCCATTTTAAATGATTTTATTTTTAAAGTTGGATAAAATAAAATAGAAGTAACAATTAAGATAATTGTTATTCCAACAATTATTAAGCATAACATAAATAACACCTCACAAAAAGATATTGTAATACATTGTAAGTTCTTTTACAAGAAAAAAAGAAAATTGATTTTATTTTTCAATTTTCTTGCCATCTTTATAGAAATAATCACTGTTTTTTATAAAATATTCTTCAATTATCTGATGTACTTCTTTAGTTGTGTAGTCTATAGTTTCTTTTCTAGTTTCTTGTTGTTTTATATAATAAGGTTCTAAATAATTACAATGAATTGTAGGTTTTTTTCTTCTAAATAATTTTAGAAGTCCTTTTGGTTTATGAAATGTAAAACAACAAGGAATAATAGGAGTATTAAATGCTACTGCATAATGAAATGCTCCAGGAAGAAAGTTTCTAATATGATCACAATATGGCATAAGTGCTGCTTCTGGGTAAATCAAAATATTTTTACCTTTTTTTAATATTTCTCCTGTTGCTATTCCAAATCTTTTAAGTTGTCTTCTTTCAGTTGGAATTGGAACTGCAGCAGTTATTCTTAAATATTTAGAAAATAAACCAAAACCTAAATTACTTTGAAGCATTGTAACATATATTTTTTTACCTGAATGAGCTGATGCTAAGAAAAAAGCATCCAAAGGATGAATGTGGTTTGCAACAAAAATAGCTCCTTTAGCTTTTTTCTTATTTTTTCTACCAGTATATTTAAGACCCATAAATAAACGAGGAAATATTAACCACATTCTTGACATTAAGATAGTTAAATATGAAAAAAATCTAAAAAATACATTTTGATTATAAAAAATATAGTTTTCTTTTAATTTTACCTCTTTTGGATGAAATCCATTGTCATAAGTATGTTCGTTTTCATTTTGCATAATATCACCAACACATATTATACAAAAAAAATTAACTCTTTTCTAGATTATTATTAAACTATATGCTAAAATATTGATATACGTGAGGTGATTTTAGTGGAAAAAGTTATTTTAGGGTTATCTGGTGGAGTTGATTCTAGTGTAGCATTAAAAGTTTTAAAAGATAATGGTTATAATGTAGAAGCAATGTTTATGCGTAATTGGGATTCTGCAACGAATAATGATATTTTAGGGAATCCGGATTTAAATGATGATGTATGCCCACAAGAAAAAGATTTTCAAGATGCTAAAAAAGTAGCTGATCAATTAGATATCAAATTACATAGAATAGATTTTATTGAAGAATATTGGAATACTGTTTTTACATATTTTTTAAATGAATATAGAAAAGGAAGAACTCCTAATCCAGATATTATGTGTAATAAATATATTAAATTTAATGCATTTTTAAAAAAAGCTGAAGAAATAGGAGCAGATTATATTGCTATGGGGCATTATGCTAGAGTTAAGCATTTAGAAGATAAAAGTTATTTATTGCGAGGTATTGACGATAATAAAGACCAAACTTATTTTTTATGTATGCTTACACAAAAACAATTAAGAAAAGCTTTATTTCCTATAGGAGATTTAACAAAACCTGAAGTTAGAAAAATAGCAAAAGATGCTAATCTATATACTGCTGAAAAAAAAGATTCTACTGGAATATGTTTTATTGGAGAAAGAAATTTCAAACAATTCTTGAAAAATTATTTACCTGCAAAACCTGGTAATATGGTTACTGTTGATGGTAATATAATTGGAAGTCATGATGGTTTAATGTATTATACTATAGGCCAAAGAAAAGGTTTAGGTATAGGCGGTTCAAATGAATATAAAAGTGAGGCCTGGTTTGTTTGTGGTAAGGATTTAGAAAAAAATGAACTAATTGTTGGACAAGGTCACGATTCAATTTATTTAGAATCTAATTGGTGTATTGCAAGTGATTACAACTGGATATGTGATGATTTAATTGAAGGAAAACACTATACTGCTAAATTTAGATATCGTCAAAAAGATATACCTGTAACGATTAATTATCTAGAGAATAATCAAATAAAAGTCAATTATCCTTGTTTATGTCGAGCTGTAACACCAGGTCAAGCAGTTGTTTTCTATGATGGAGAAGTATGTTTAGGTGGAGCAATTATTGATACTGTTTATTTTAATGAAGAAAGAAGAAAGTATTAATGAGTGAAGTTATTATTGGTAGTATACTCTCATATGTTTATAAAAGTGATGATTCATTATATAAGGTTGCTAAAGTAAAAACTAAAAATGAGGAAATTGTAATTACCGGTAATTTTGTTTTCCTTGAAGAAGGATTGGAATATGAATTTGTCGGAACTTTTATTAATCATGCTAAATATGGAAAACAATTTAAAGTTGAATCGTATTCAAAAAGTAATTCATTTTCAAAAGAGGGTTTAATTTCTTATCTTGCAAGTGATAAATTTTTTGGTGTTGGCCAAAAGCTTGCTGAAAATATTGTTTCTAAGCTTGGACTTGATTGTATAAAAATAATTATGGATAATCCTGATTCATTAGATGATGTAAAAGGAATAACTGAAACTAAAAAAAAGATAATTGTTGAAACATTAAAGACCAATTATGTAACCGAACAAGTGGTTGTTAAGCTATATAGCTATGGCTTATCGAACAAAATGGTTTATAGATTATATGATAGTTATGGGTTAGAAGCAGCAAATAGAATTGAGGATAATCCTTATTCATTAATATATGATATAGAAGGGTTTGGATTTAAAAAAAGTGATGCTCTAGCAATGAATTTGGGATATAAAGAAAATGATATGCTTAGACTAAGAGAAGCTATAAGATACACATTAAATATTGTTTGTTATCAACAAGGTTACACTTTTTTGACTTCTAAACAATTATTAAATTCTAGTTATAATTTATTAGATAACAATCCCACAATTTCAATGTCGGATTTAGAAAATGCTTTAGCTAATTTAGTTACAAATGATAAAATTCATGTAGAAGACGATAGATATTATGATCCTTTATTGTATAAAAGTGAAGTTAGATGTGCTGAAGCAGTTTTGAAATTAGAAAAACATCATAAAAGAGAATATTCTAAAGAAAAAATAATTGATGCGATAAAAGAAGCGCAAAAAGATATTTCTATAACTTATACTGATATACAAGAAGAAGCTATTTATAAAGCATTATCAAGTAAATTATCAATTATTACAGGTGGACCTGGTACAGGTAAATCAACTATTATAAATGGTATTTTAAGGAGTTATGCAAAATTAAATAATTTATGTTTTCCTTGTGATGAATTAAATTATAAGGTTATGATGATGGCTCCCACAGGTAGAGCAGCAAAAAGAATGACAGAAGTTACTAATTTTAAAGCTACAACTATTCATAAAGCTTTAGGTTATAACTACGAAGGTGGTTTTTCTTTTAGTGAAGATAGTCCTCTTTCTTGTTCCTTGATTATTATAGATGAATCATCAATGATTGATATAAATTTAGCTGCAGCTTTATTTAAAGCTATACCATTAAGTGCTAGAGTAGTTTTAGTAGGTGACGAAAATCAGCTTCCTTCTGTGGGACCTGGTAATGTATTTCATGATTTGATTTCTTCAAATTTATTTACTACTGTAAAATTATTTGAAATAATGCGTCAAGCAAGAGATTCAAATA
Organism: uncultured Anaeroplasmataceae bacterium; assembly: GCA_964441815.1. Classification (GTDB taxonomy): domain Bacteria; phylum Bacillota_I; class Bacilli_A; order Acholeplasmatales; family Anaeroplasmataceae; genus Pelethenecus. Next base: position 9,722 of record CAYTVE010000030.1, read on the forward strand.
TAGTAAAATTATCTCATATGGTATTTTCTGGTGAAGTTAATTTTAATTTGTTTAGTGATAAAAAAGAAGTATATTTTTATCCATGTGATGCTAAAGGCTTAAATCAAATGATGTTTAGAATTATTGATTCTTATATTGCGACAGGTAAAGATTTAGCAACAGGAATGCAAATACTTATTCCTATGTATGCAGGAGTTGCTGGTATTGATGCAGTTAATGAAGCTATAACAACAAGATATAATCATGAAGAAGAAAAATTGGTAAGAGATTATGCTGTTTTCAAGAAAAATGACAAAGTATTACAACTTAAAAATGATGCAACATTACAGCTTATGAATGGTGATATAGGTATTATAAAAGGAATTACTAAGGTAAATGAAAAAGATGTTTTATTAATTGATTTTGATGGAAAAATGGTAACATATCCTGCAAAAGAGAGTGATAATCTAAGACTTGCATACGCAATTTCTATACACAAAAGTCAAGGTAGTGAATACGAAAATGTTATAATGCCAATATTACCTAATTATCATATAATGCTTAGAAAAAAAATCATATATACAGCCTTAACTAGAGCCAAGAAAAAGCTTATTATATTAGGAGACATTAATACATTAAAAGAAGCTGTAAAAGCATTAGAACCACAAAGACAAACTGGACTTTTAGACCTACTTTGTAAATCAAAAGAAACTGTTGTTAGAATTTTTGATAATACTATTCCTTTTGATACACTAGGAGAATATGATATGGAAAATATTACTCCGTATACCTTTATGGAATAATTTACCATTATATAAAAAATTATATTTTTAATAATATATTTGGGTGATATATTTGAAAAAAATAATTACATTGAGCGTAGGTATTTTAATTGGTTTAATGATCACTGATTGTAAATGTTTTAAAAAACCTATGAAAAAAATGTGTAAGAAAATTAATATAGATTAAAAAAAGGCATTTTGCCTTTTTTTAATCATAATAAGATTCATGTTCATTATTATTTTTTAAAATATTTAAATCAATATTAAAAATTTCAGCTAATTTGATAATCTCATAATAATAAAGATTCCTTTTATGATTTTCAATTTTTGAATAACTACTTTTGGAAATGCATAATTCTCTTGCAATAAAAGATGATTTTTTATTTGCTAATAATCTTTTCTTTTTTATTAATTCAATAAATTCTCTTTCACTCATTTTAGTTCACCTTTATTTTATTATACATAGATTTAGTCGTTTTTTTAAAAAAATAAAATATTTAACATTTTTTTAATTTTTTTATCAAAAATTACATTACTTTTTTACGTTAAATAAATGTTATTTCTTGATAATAGTTGGTTTATTTGGTAAAATATTATACGATTAAACTTTTGATTTTATATTGGAGGTATAAATATGAAAAAAATGACATCAAGCCAAATAAGACAAATGTGGTTGGATTTTTATAAAACAAAAGGCCATAAAGTAGAACCATCTGCTTCATTAGTTCCGCACGATGATCCAACGTTATTATGGACTAATGCTGGAGTAACACCATTAAAGAAATATTTTGATGGATCTGTTGTTCCTGAATGTCCTAGAATTACAAATGCTCAAAAATGTATAAGAACAAATGATATTGAGAATGTTGGTGATACTTATCATCATACATTTTTTGAGATGTTAGGTAATTTCTCTATTGGTGATTATTTTAAGCCTGAAGCTATATCTTATGCTTATGAATTACTCTTTAGTGAAAAATGGTTTGATTTTGATAAAGAAAAAATATATATAACATACTATCCAGAAGACTTAGAAGCTAAAGAATTATGGTTAGCACAGGGGATTAGTGAACAACACTTAATTCCTTTAGCAGGAAATTTTTGGGAAATTGGAGAAGGACCTTGTGGACCTGATACTGAAATGTTCTTTGATCGTGGAGAAAAGTATGATAAACGTGGTAAAGAACTTATTGAACAAGATATTGATAATGACAGATTTATAGAAATTGGTAATATAGTATTTTCTCAATATAGCTCAAAAGAAGGTGTTAATCGTAGTGAATATAAAGAACTACCTTCTAAAAATATTGATACAGGTTGGGGATTAGAACGTTTATGTTCTGTTATGCAAGGTGCTGATACTAATTACGATACTGATTTATTCAGACCAATAATTGCAAAAACAGAAGAAATATGTGGTATTAAATATACTGATCAAAGAGCTTTTAGAGTTATAGCTGACCATGTTAGAACTGTTACATTTGCAGTAGCTGATGGTGCAGTTATGTCTAATGAAGGAAGAGGATATGTTTTAAGAAGAGTATTAAGAAGAGCTTCTAAATATGCGAAAAGTCTAGGAATTGAAAAACCTTTTATGGCACAATTGGTAGATAAAGTTATTGAAATAATGGACCCTTACTACCCTTATTTAAATGAGAAAAAAGATATCATTAAACAGATAATAACTTCTGAAGAAGAGAAATTTTTAGCTACTTTATCAGCAGGTGAAAAAAGATTTGAAGCTATAGCTAATAAGAGTAAGGATATAATATCTGGTGTCGATGCATTTACTTTATATGATACATATGGATTTCCTTTTGAACTTACTGTAGAATATGCTTTAGAACATAATTTAAAAGTTGATGAAGATGGTTTTAAAGCATGTCTTTTGGAACAAAAAAATCGTGCTAGAAATGCGCGTAAGGATGAAGCTTCTATGGGTGGCCAAAATGAAGCATATTTAGCATTTAAAGAAGAATCTAATTTTGTTGGATATGAACAAATTAGAACATTATCAAAAGTCATTGGTGTATTTGATAATGGTATTGTTTTAGATAATACTCCATTTTATGCTTTTTCAGGTGGACAACTTTGTGATAAAGGTATGGTAAATAATATTGAAGTAGTAGATGTTATTAAAATGCCTAATGGACAACACCTTCATATTTTAAGCAACAATCCTTTTAAAGTAGGAGATACTGTTGAAGCTATTGTTGATGAAAAAAATCGTAATTTAACTAGAAAAAATCATTCAAGTGCGCATTTACTTCAAGCAGCATTACAAACTGTATTAGGTAATCACGTTCATCAACAAGGTTCACAAGTATGTTCAACTTATTGTCGTTTTGATTTTAATAATTATAATTCTTTAACTGATGAACAAATATTAATGGTTGAAGATATTGTAAATAAATATATAAAAGAAGAACATGTTGTAAACACTCATGTTTTGCCAATTGAAGAAGCAAAAAAATTAGGCGCAATGGCTTTATTTGGTGAAAAATATGGTTCATATGTTAGAGTTGTTGACATGGAGATTTCGAAGGAATTTTGTGCTGGAACTCATGTTTCTAACACAAGTGAAGTTGAAGAATTTAGTATATATTCTGTTGAATCAATAGGTAGTGGAGTGTTTAGAATTACTGCTTCAACATCTAGAAATTCTATGGACTATGTAAAAAATTCCTGTGAAAATATAACAAAATCAATAAATACTCTTATCTTAAAAGCTAATGATATAATTAAAACTGCATTAAATGATAATATTTCTTTATCATTTAATTATAAATATGAAGAACCAACTGTTAAAGGATATAGATATATTTTAGCTTTAAGACAAATATTAAATGAAGCTCAAACAGCTTTAAAAAATTTAGAAAAAGAATACTCTAATAAATTAAGTCAAAATGCTTTAGCTGATTTAAATCGATTTGACAAAGATATAATTGATAATAAATTATTTGTTAAAGTAGAAGCTTTAGATTCTTTATTATTAAAAGATATGGCATGTGCTTTAAGAAATAATAAAAATTTAGATGTTGTATTTTTGGCGAGCGTTGATAAAGAAAAAGTTACTTTTGTTTGTGCTACTAAAGATTATGATGCATCATTATTAGTAAAAGAAGCTGCAAAATTATGCCAAGGTGGTGGTGGAGGTAAAAAAGACCTTGCCCAAGCCGGTGGTAAAGATTCAACTAAGGTTGATGCTGCAATCTTAAAGGCTAAGGAATTAGTTAAATGAAATATATAGGATTAGATTTAGGAAGTAGAACACTTGGTGTTGCAATATCTGATGAACTTGGATTTTTAGCCAGAGCCTATAATACATTACGCTTTGAAGATGATAATTATGAGATTGCTGCTGAATACGTTATAGATATATGTCAAAAAGAAAAAGTTAATACTGTAGTATTAGGATTGCCTAAACATATGAATGGTGATACAGGAATTCGAGCTAATATTTCATATGACTTTAAAAAAAATCTTGAAGAAAAAGGTAATTTAAATGTTATATTAGAAGATGAACGTCTTACAACTGTTATAGTTGATAAAGCTATGATTTTTGGCAATGTAAGAAGAAATGATAGAAAACAAAAAAAAGATGAGATGGCTGCAGTAGTAATATTGCAAAATTATTTGGATAAAAATAAATTTTAGGAGGAAAAATAATGGAAGAGAATACTTTTGTTTTAACAGCTGATGATGGAAAAGAGGTTGTTTGTGAAATTTTATTTACTTATCATAGTGATGAATTTAATAAGGATTATGTAATTTTTCAACCTAGTGGTGAAGATCAACTTTCAGCTGCTTGTTATATTGAAGATAATGGAACTAATGGTCATTTAGAAGCTGTAGAATCTGATGAAGAATGGGCTATGCTTGAAGAATTAGTAGATGATTATTATAGTAATCAATCATCAGGCTGTAGTGGAAATTGTGGAAGCTGTAGTGGCTGTGATTCAGATGATTATGATGAATAAATTAAATTTAATTTGGACTGATTTTGATTTAAAATTAAAAGAATATGCTAAAGAATTTAATGTTCCCATTATTTTAGATGAAGGGCTTGCATTACTTGAACAAATTATTAGAATAAAAAAACCTATTAATATTTTAGAAATAGGTACTGCTATAGGTTATTCAGCAATTAGAATGTCAAGAGTTAATGGATCTTTTGTTACAACAATAGAAAGAAATCCTAAAATGATTGAAATTGCTAAAAATAACATAAATGAATTAAATTTGGATAACAAAATAAAACTAATTGAATGTGATGCTTTAGATGCTTTTGATTTGGTTTCGGATAAAAAATATGATTTGATTTTTATTGATGCTGCTAAAGCTCAATATGAAAAATTCTTTAATTTATATACTCCCTTATTAAATAATGGTGGTATAGTTATTTCAGATAATATGAGTTTTCATAATTTAAAAGATAATTTAGAATTACAATCTAGATCTGTCAAGGCATTAATTAGAAAATTAGGTAATTATGAAGATTTTCTTTTAAATAACAATGATTACGATACATCTATATTTAACATTGGTGATGGTGTTGCAATATCTATTAAGAAGGATTAATTATGCATATAATAGGTAGAATTTATAAAAAAAATACTAGATTAAGAATGGTTGAAATAAAAACTCGTAATCGAATTTTATATCTTCATTTTCAAAACGGTCAATTTAATCAATTTAAAAGATATCTATATCCAAATACTTATATTGAATTAGATTACGATGAAGAAAAAACATATATAAGGAATGGTATTTCTTCATATTTAGTAAATTATATTCATAAAATATTTCAATTTAATCTTTTTGAAAAAATTTTATATTATGACCGTAATGAACTTAATAGTTCATTATTAGATTTTTTAAATTCGTTAGGAAATATAATGTTTTTAGATTTAGAGATGACTATGCCTTCATATAATTTTTCTGGTAAAAGTTATAAAGCAGAAATAATTCAAGCTGGTTATATTTTAGTTAATGGTAGTGGAAATGAAATATATAGATATAATAAATATATAGAACCCTATATTCATCTTGATTTAAGTAAAAGGACATTAGATTTTTTAAAGATATCTAATTATGAATTTCATAATGTTTCTATTAAATATAATGAATTTTATGAAGAATTTAAATTAATTATGGAACGTTATCAACCAGCTATTGTAATATTTGGTAAGAATGATAAACTTATATTAAATGAATCATTTAAAATACATAAGAAAAATGATTTTAAAGATAATATTAGATATATCAATTTATCTAAATTAATTCAAGGTTATTATAATTTAAGTAATGAGCCAGGTTTATTTAAACTTTATCAAATTTATTATGAAAATACAGATATTCAAATACATGATGCTTTTAATGATTCGTTTGTTACAATGAAGGTTTTTGAAGCATTTAAAAAAGAAGTAGAACATAAATCTAATTTTTATTCAAAGATAAAGAAACAATTTAAAGCCTAAAAAAAGGCTTTTTTCTTCTAAATATAATTAATTAAATATATAATTTATTGGTGATATAATGAAGATTGGCATAATAGATAGTGGTATGGGAGGATTAGCTGTAGGAAAAAAATTAAATGATATAAGTAATAATATTATTTATATTTTAGATAAATCATACTTTCCTTATGGTGATAAATCTAAGGAATTTTTAATTAAAAGAGGTATAATATTATGTAATTTACTTATTAAAAAATATAATGTTGATATAATTATATTAGCATGTAATACTTTATCTATCTATGCTTATAAATTTCTAAAAAAATATTTTAAAATTAAAATATATGATATATTTAGTTATTTTGTTAATTACTTATCTTCTAATAACACAATAATTGGAACTAAAAATACAATTGACTATATTAAAGAAAATTATGATATAAATGTGTTAGATGGAACAGATTTTATATATGCGATAGAAAATAAGCTTAATTTAGAAAAATATATTAATGAAATTAATAAAATCAAAACAAATATTTTAATATTAGGATGTACACATTTTTTAAATATAAATGATTTTAAAATTAAAACATTTGACCAAATCAATATGTTAAAAGAAGATATAAAAAAATAAGACAACGATGTTGCCTTACTATTCTTTTGTATTTTTCTTATTAACTTGCATAAATACTGGTATTATGACAGGCTTTCTATCAGTTTTATCATAGATTAAGCGATTTAAAAATTCAGTTAAATTATATTTTAAAGAATTTAAATTAATAATTTTCATCTTTTTGATTTCATCAATGATAAATTTTTTTGCTTCATTTAAAATAAATCTTGTTAAATCTTCACTATCTTTCATATAAATAAATCCACGTGAAACAACTTGTGGGTCAATTGGTAATGTTTTATTAGACATGTCTATTGTTATTACTAAAGAAAACATTCCATCTTCAGAAAGATACTTTCTTTCTCTTATTATATTTGAAGATATATCGCCAACACCAGTTCCGTCTATATAAATTTCACCAGATGGAACTTTTCCTGTTATTTTAGCACCATTTTCATTAAAAGATATAACATCACCATTTTCTAATACAAATACATTTTCAGTGGCTACACCGCATTCAATTGCAGTATTGCCATGAACTCTTTGCATTCTATATTCACCATGAATTGGTAAGAAATATTTAGGTTTAAGTAATGAAAACATTAATTTTTGTTCTCCAATAGAAGCATGACCAGAAGTATGAGTGTCGGCTATAGGTGAGTGAGTTATAACGTTAGCACCATTTTTGAATAATAGATTTATTGTTTTATTTACTCCTTCCTGATTGCCAGGGATAGGACTTGAAGAGAAGATTATTGTATCACCAGGAATTAGTTTAATAGTTCTATGAGAACCATTAGCAAGTCTTGATAATGCCGCAAGAGGTTCACCTTGTGAACCCGTACATATAAAACATAATTGACTTGGTTTATATTTATTTATTTCAGAAGCTTCTATAATTGTTCCTTTAGGAGCTTTAATGTATCCGGTTTGTTGCCCTATTTCAATTGCTTTTTCCATTGAACGGCCAAATACTGCTATATGTCTATTTGATTCGATACATGCCTCAATGATTTGTTCGATTCTGTACATATTAGAAGCAAAAGTTGCTACTATGATTCTCTCATCTATTCTTTTAAATAAATCTTTAATAGAAGCACCTATTTTTCTTTCAGATTCTGTAAATCCTTCTCTAAGTGAGTTTGTAGAGTCTGACAATAAACATAATACTCCTTTTTGACCTAATGAAGCTAGTTTTTCATATTCAGCAGCAGGTCCTACAGGAGTAAAATCAACTTTAAAATCTCCAGTATGAACTATAACACCTAAATCAGTTGTAAATACAATGGCATAAGCATCAGGAATAGAATGGTTTAATCTTATAAAAGATATTTCTATACCTTTGAATTTATATGTAAAATGTGATTTGAATTCAACAATTTGAACTTTAGATAATAGATCGGGATATTCACTTAATTTATTTTCAATTAAGTCAACCGCAACACCTGCTGCATATATTTTAGGTATTGATACTTTTTTTAGTAAAAAAGGTATCCCTCCAATATGATCTTCATGACCATGAGTTATAAAAAGCCCAACAATTCTTTCTTGATTTTGTTCTAAATATGTATAATCTGGAATTACGTAATCAACACCTAATAAATGTTCATCAGGGAATAGTATGCCAGAGTCGATTATGAAGATTTGATTATGATATTCTATGCAATACATATTTTTTCCAACTTCTCCAAGTCCGCCTAACGCAAAAATGGCAAGCTCATTTTTGGCAATAATTTTATCCATAAATTTCCTCCATCGTAACTACTTTCTTATATTTTACAATATATTTTGTTAAATTTAAAGAAAAAGTTTTAAAAAAATGCTTTTAATTGAATAGATTTTATAATTATAGTATGGTATAATTTTAGTTGTTTTATGAAAAGGAAGTGTAAAAGCTTATGAAAGCTAGTAAAATGCTAATATCAACTTTAAAGGAAGCTCCACAAGAGGCTAAAATAAATTCACATGTATTATTACTTCGTGCCGGTATGGTTAAGGCACAGGTTGCTGGTGTATATCAATTTTTACCACTTGGATTAAGAGTTTTACATAAGGTTGAAAATATTATAAGAGAGGAAATGGATAATTCTGGAGCTGTTGAAATATTGTGTTCAGCATTACAACCTAAGGAAATATGGGAAGAATCTGGAAGATGGAGTAAATATGGTCCTGAATTAATGAGATTAACAGATAGACATGAAAGAGAATTTTGCTTAGGGCCTACACATGAAGAGGTTTTCACAACACTTGTTCGTGATTTGGTTAAATCAAGTAAAAATTTACCTTTAAATATTTATCAAATTCAAACGAAGTATCGTGATGAAAGAAGACCTAGATTTGGCCTTATGCGCGGTAGAGAGTTTTTAATGAAAGATGCTTATTCTTTTGATAAAGATGAGGCTGGTTTAGAAGTTTCTTATCAAAATATGTATGAGACATATTCTAAAATATTTTCTCGTTTAGGATTAAATTATCAAGTTGTTTTAGCTGATACAGGTAATATTGGAGGTAATGGTTCTCATCAATTTATGGCATTATCTGACATTGGTGAATCTGAAATTGTTTACTGTAATAGTTGTGGTTATGCCGCAGATGTTGAAAAAGCAACAGCCAAAAATATATCTTTACCAAAAGAAGAATTAAGAACTTTGAATAAAGTTAATACTCCAAAACAAAAAACTATAGATGAAATAAGTTCATTTTTAAATGTTGAACCTAAAAAATGTGCTAAAACATTAATTTATCATGATTATGTAAATGAAAAATTAGTTGCTGTAATGGTTAGAGGAGATAGAGAAGTTAATGAGGTAAAACTTGTTAATGCTTTAAATTCTAATGAGAATTATTTAACTTTAGCTACAGATGAAGAAATTAAATCTTTAAATAGTTGTTGTGGTTTTGTTGGTCCTATTGGACTTAATTGTCAAATATATGTTGATAGTGAAATAGAAGATTTAAATAATTTTGTCGTTGGTGCTAATGAATATGATTATCATTATGAAAATGTCAATTATGGTAGAGATTTTACAGGTATAGTATGTGATTTAAGAAAAAATGTTGCTGGAGATTTATGTCCTGTTTGTGGTAAACCAATGGAACAAAAAAGAGGTATTGAAGTTGGACAAATATTTAAACTTCAAACAAAATATAGTGAACCTATGAAATGCGTATATGTAAATGAGGAAGGTAAAAATGTTCCTATGGTTATGGGATGTTATGGAATAGGTGTATCTAGAACATTACAATCTATTGTTGAACAATATAATGATGAATTTGGCATTAAATGGCCTTTAAATGTCGCTCCATATCATGCTGTTATAGTACCAATTAATTATAATGATGAAGTTCAGCAGAAATTAAGTCTTAAGGCTTATGAATATTTAAATGATAATAAAGTTGAAGTTATTTTAGATGATAGAAATGCAAAACCCGGATTCAAATTTAAAGATTGGGAACTTATAGGTATTCCCTATATAATTATTTGTGGAAAAAGAAGTGATGAAGGTATTGTTGAATTAAAAAATAGATCAACTTTAGAAAAACAAGAAGTAAGTATTGATGAAGCATTAGAAATTGTTTTAAATGCTATAAAAAAAATTTAGTATTAATAGCATATCATCATTGATATGCTATTAATGATTTTATTTTAATTTTATAAATAACTAAGTTATAATTATACAAGAGGAGTTAAATTAATTTCTTATTAATTTGTGTGAGAATTATGGATGATATTAAAAAGTTAGAAGAAGAAAGAAAAAGAGTATATAAAAAAAATAAATTAGGTATAATTATTGCAGCTATTTTATTTATCATAGGTTGTTTAATGTTTTACTATCTTCCATTTTTAGGAATGATAATTTTTATTATTGGTGTAATTGTTTTAATTATTTTTTCAAAAGATTCAAATAAATTTAAAAAAATATTTAAAGAAAATGTTGTTAAAAGTATGATTAGGCAAGAACTTGGTGTAGATGCAATATATCAAATGAATGGTGGTATATCCATCGACGAAATTAATTCTCTTCATATTGCACGAGTACCAGATAGATATCATGTAGAAGATTATATATCATGCAAATACAATGATGTACCTTATGAAATGTGTGATTGCACGTTAGAAGAGAGGCATGTTACATATGATTCAAAGGGAAATAGACATGTATCTTATCAAAAATATTTTATGGGTAGAGTTATTAAAATAGATTTTAAAAGAAATTTAAATATGGAACTAAGGGTTGTTAATAATCCGACAGTAGGCTTTAGTAGCGGAAAATTAGTTAAATTTGAAACAGAAGTAATATCTTTTAATAAAAAATTTAAATGTTATGCTAGTAGTAAAGAAGATGGTTTTTATTTACTTACACCTATGTTAATTCAAAAAATGAGTGAATTAGAAAGTATGTATAGAGGTGGAATTTACTATATTATTTCTAAAGGTGTATTTTATGTTTTTATAAACAATAGTGGAAATTCTTTAGAAGTAAGTTTGTCTAAACCACTTGATGATAAGCAATTAGCTAAAATCAAATCGGATATTTTAATAGGTGCTTCAATAATAAATGAATTTCGTGTTGATTCTGATAAATTTAATGTTGATAGATAAAGAGCTTTTTAGCTCTTTTTTATTTTTATTTAAAAAAAATTATATTTTGGTAATTATTATATATGAGGTGGTAAAAATAAAGTGTTTAAATTGTAAAAATGATTTTTATGTTAAAAGAAATTTTTTAACACTTTTTGAAACAAAAAAATATTATATTTGTGATGATTGTTTTAAAAAAAATCCGATAAATTTCAAATACGAAAATGTTAAATTAGAAAATTTCGATCTATCAATCATTAGTATGACAGATAATTGTTATAAATTTAATATTGATGCATATCAAAAAGAAATATCTTTAACAACTAAAAAAATTATTAAAAAAGATTATTTCTTCATTTATTTAGATATTTTTAAATTAAATGATACTAATATAGAAATAATTAATTTTTTAGCTAATGATGTAAAAAAAAATATTTTATTATTATGCTTTGTTTTGAAAAAATAGTCGAATTTTTTTGTACTGTTTTTCTTGAAAAATAACCTAAAAAAGTTGTATTATATTATTGTAATAAGGGAGGTATTTAAATATGCTAGTAGGTAAAGTAAAGTGGTTTAACAATGAAAAGGGTTATGGTTTCATTATTAAAGAAAACTATGATGATATATTTGTACATTATAGTAGTATTTTAGATGAAGGCTTTAAAACTTTAAATGAAGGTCAATTAGTTGAATTTGATTTAGTAGTTGGCGAAAAAGGATTACAAGCACAAAATGTTTACAAGCTATAATCTATTGAAAACGTTTTAAACTTGTGCTATAATTAAATTAGGAAAAGGAGTGATATTTATGAAGGTAGAAATTGTTGGAAAGAATGGCTTTTCTCCATCAGATGCAAATAAGGAGTATGCAATAAAAAAATTGCAAAAACTAGATGATATTTTAACTGATTCAGCTAATTTACATGCTAGAGTTGTTTGCAAGGTTTATAAGGCATTCCATAAGGTTGAAGTGACAATTCCAGCCAAAAATATCATACTTCGCGCAGAAGTAGAGGACGTTGATATTTATGCAGCTATTGATGGTGCAATAGATAAGCTTGTTAGACAAGCCAAACACTATAATGACCGCATAAAAGACAAAATGGGAAAAAAGAGTATTCGTAATGTGAATGAAGAAACTGAGAGCCCAAATGTTGTTCGTGATAAGAGTGTTGATTTAGAACCGATGACTAGAGAAGAGGCAATAGATCAAATGGAATTATTGGGGCATGATTTCTTTATTTATCTTGATAAAGAAACTCGTAAAACTAATGTTATTTATTTAAGAAATGATGGTAACTATGCAGTTATCGAAACACAGGCTAAATAATAAGAGCTTGTTTAGAACTCAAGTTAACTTGAGTTCTTTTTTTGATATTTTATTGAAAAAAATGGTTAAAACTGTCAATAGTTTGGGAAAATGTCTTAAAAAAAATAAAATATTAACGGAAAAAA
>CAYTVE010000031.1:0-21044 GCA_964441815.1 uncultured Anaeroplasmataceae bacterium
ATGTATGAATAGGTGTATCTTCTGTAAAGAATAAATCTGGTCTATCTAAAGGTAGGTCACCATATACTTCATCTGTTGATACTTGATGGTATCTTTTAATTCCATATTTTCTACAAGCATCCATTAATGTTTGAGTACCAATAATATTAGTTTGTAAGAAAATACCAGGATTTTCTATACTTCTGTCAACATGTGATTCAGCAGCAAAGTTAACTACATAATCAAAATGTTCTTCTTCAAATAGTTTAAATACCGCATCTCTATTGCAAATATTTTCATGAACAAACTTAAAATTAGGTTTGTCCATAATAGGTTCTAATGTTTCTAGATTTCCTGCATAAGTTAATGCATCAATACAAACAAATTCATCATTTGGGTAAGTTTCTACCATATAATGGCAAAAATTACCTCCTATAAATCCGGCTCCTCCGGTGATTAAAAACTTAGACATTTTAATTCAACTCCTTTAGATATCTTGCTAAAGCATCTTTCCATTTTGGTAATCTATTAAACCCTGCTTTATCTAACGAATTCTTACAAAGTCGTGAATTTAAAGGTCTAGATGCTTGATTAGGTACTAACTTCTTATATTCTTCAGTAGTAACACAATTAATTTTAACATTTTTATTAGCTTGTGTAAATATTTCTTGTGCAAATTCAGCCCAAGAAATAAAACCTTCATTAGTTGCGTGATATACACCATATTTATCAGTTTCAATCATATCACATAGTAATACTGCTAGGTCTGTAGTATATGTTATAGACCCAACTTGGTCACATACAACATTTAATTCAGTTTTTCCCATATCCGCTAATTTTAACATAGTTTTGACAAAATTATTCCCATTTATACCAAATACCCATGATATTCTCACTATAAAGTATTTATCAAGGGTTGATGTTACAAAATCTTCACCTTGAGACTTAGTTTTTCCATAAATTGATAAACCATTTTTAGGAGAATCGATTTCAAAAGGTTCTTCTCCTTTTCCATCAAATACATAATCAGTAGATATATATATCATTTTTGCATTAACTTCTTTACAAGCTTCAGCCAGATATTTTGTACCTAAAGCATTTACAGCGTAAACTTTATCTGGCATTTCTTCTGCTTTATCAACGGCAGTCCAAGCAGCATTATGCATAACAACATCTGGATTATAATTAGATATAAACTTATGAACTGCTTGTTCATCAGTAATATCTAAATCATTAATATCTATACCTTTTACATTAGTATAACCTCGTCTATTTAATTCTCTTACACAATCATAGCCCAATTGACCATTAACACCCGTGACTAGTATTTTCATATTATTATCACCTCGTATCAAATTCTCGTTTATACATTTCATCAATAACTTTTATTTTCTCTTTGTATAATTTAACCAGTTCTTTTTTATGTAAAATTCTGAAAATTTTTAAATACTTAATATATCCTTTTTTTTTAATTGTATAATATTTTTGTAATGCATCATTCCCATAAATACTTTTTACAAATACTGAAAATCCATCTTGAATAATTTGAAATTTTTTAATACTAGTCTTTTTCCCTTTGAATGAAGCCCCTTCTAAATGGTAAATTTTTGCATTAGGTATAGATACAACTTTGTAATTAGTTTCTTTTCTCATCCTTGCTGTAAATTCTGTTTCTTCAGCATACATGAAAATATCCTCATTAAATAAACCAATAATATCGAAAATCGATTTTCTAATCATCATATCAGCACCAGTAATATAACCTACTTCTTTCGGTTTATTAGAATAATTATATTCATGCTTATATTTTCTTTTAAATTTATTAAAAAAACAATAACTTAATGACATATCTTTTTTAATGTTTTTCAAATTTGGAATTTCTTCTCTATAAGAATGGGTAGGATTACCATCAAAATCTAACACGTTTCCTCCACAAATTCCGCATTCACAATTATCTTCCATATAATTAAATAATTTATAAATAAAATTTTCTTTAATTAAAATATCAGTATTTAACCAAAGAATGTATTTTCCTTTTGATATTTTAACACCTAAATTAAATGATTTTGATGTTCCAAAATTTCCACCAGATTGAATATAAATTATTTTTTCTTTAAAATATCGTTTTAACTCCTCACCTGATCCATCAGGACTGTTATTATCAATTAAAATTAATTCATATTCAAAGTTCGTTGAAAATTTAAAAATACTTTCAATAGCATTTTTTGTCAACTCAAACGTATTATAGTTTATCATTATAATGGAGATATCCATCATAATCACCACCTTTAATATTTAACTTTCCCATTTGCAACATTTAACAAATGTTGACCATATTGATTCTTCTTCATAAGTTCACCTTGTTGAATCAATTCTTCTTTAGTAATCCAACCATTATTATATGCAATTTCCTCAATACAAGATACTTTTAATCCTTGATGTTCTTCAATCATTTTAACAAAAGCTGTTGCATCAGCTAAAGATTCATGAGTACCAGTATCTAACCACGTGAAACCTCTACCAAAAGTTATTACATCTAGATTACCTTCTTCAAGATACATTTGATTTAATGTGGTAATTTCTAACTCTCCTCGAGCTGAAGGTTTTACTTCTTTAGCACGTATTGAAACACCTTTAGGATAAAAATACAAACCCACAACTGCGTAATTTGATTTTGGGTTTAAAGGCTTTTCTTCAATAGAAATGGCTTGACCATTTTTGTCAAATTCAACAACTCCAAATCTTTCTGGGTCGGGTACATAATAACCAAATACTGTAGAACGACCATTTGAAGCATTATCAACTGCATTAGATAACGCCTTCTTAAAACCGTTACCATAAAATATATTGTCACCTAATACCATACAAACATCATCATCACCAATAAATTCTTCTCCGATGATAAATGCTTGGGCAAGTCCGTCTGGAGATGGTTGTACTTTATAAGATAAGTTTAATCCAAATCGTTTACCATCTCCTAATAACGATTCAAATCTTGGTGTATCTTCTGGTGTAGATATTATTAATATATCTTTTATACCAGCTAACATTAATGTTGATAATGGATAATAAATCATAGGTTTATCATAAATTGGTAATAATTGTTTACTTGTTACCATTGTTAGTGGATATAATCTGGTTCCACTACCACCAGCTAAAATAATACCTTTCATAAATAATTCCTTCCTTTTTTAATGTAAATTTTTATTCTTTGCTTAACTTCTTTATCAACTCGAATATATCCAAAGAAACATTACTCCAAGAAAATCTTCCTGCATTAATATATCCCTTATTAATCAAATTCATTCTTAAATCTCTATCATTCATAATCATAATCATTTTTTCTCTAATATCATTAATAGAATTGGGGTCGAAATATAATGCACCGTCTCCACCAACCTCAGGCAATGAACTAGTATTTGAGCAAATTACAGGGACACCTATATTCATTGCTTCTAATATTGGCAATCCAAACCCCTCGTATTTGCTTGGATAAACAGCTGCCAAACAATTACGTAATAGATCATTTTTTTTATTATTATCAATATAACCTGTAAAAATAAAATATTGAGTTAATTTATATTTTTTAACAAGTTTTTTTAAATATAGACCGTATTTACAATTATCATTTCCTATTATAACAACTTTAATTTCTTGTAAATCTTTATTTTTATAGTAGGATTTAATAACACTATGTATATTCTTATAATTATAATGAATTCCAGTTATACAAAAATACTTTTGATTTTCAATTCCGTATTTTTCTTTTATATCATAAAATTCAAGATTATCACAATTTTGATGATTAATATTCTCACTTATTACATGTATTTTATCCGTTGAAATGTGATATTTTTTGATTATATCATTTTTAGTGTTTCTTGACACTGTAATAATGTGCGTATTTTTATTCAAAATTTTAGGTAAAATTATTTTATAATAAAAATATTGATGAAGTCGTCCTTTTGGATAAAATATTGGAATTAGATCATGAATAGTAACAATTTGTTTAACCTTTTTATTTTTTATACCATGTTGAGTTGTTGACCAAATCAAATCATAATTTCCCGAAATTTTTTCAATCGCTTTAATACGCTCGATGTAATTTTTAAAACTAATCACAATACAATACTCTCTTAAACTTTCGGGTAGAAAAGCAGGATTTAAACAAGCTATATCAAAATAAATTTTGTTTTCTATTAGTAACGGGCAAACTTTTTCTAACACACAACGAGTATAAACACCTAATCCTGTATTTTTATCTGATAAAATTGATGCATTAATTAATAATTTCATTTTTTTCTCCTTTGCTAAAAAATACTAACACTACAATTACACCTAATTGATAAATAGGAAATGTAGTTAAAGTAATACTAAAAATCAAAACACCCGAAAATGTAAAATAAAGCAATAAATTAAATACATTAAATTTTTTTTCAAGATACTGTTCATAATTTTTAACCGCTAATAAAAAGAAAAATTGAATAATTAATTTGAAAAACAGACCAAAAATTCCAAAATCAGCATAAACTTGTCCTAAAGGTCCGAATGATGGAGCACCTGTTAATGCTAATGTCCATTCAACCAATTCTGGAACATGTAGTCCAAGTCCCAAACTTCCATATAATGTTGGTTTATTCTGCCATACAAAACGTGGAATGTATCCTAAAAATTCATCCTGTAAAAACAATTTTCCATAAGAAAAATCATCTAAATTTTTAACTAATTTTTTAAAATTAGAAAGATAATCGGAATATGTAGATATTCCTAATAATACGTTATTATATTCGATATTTTGTTGACTCGAATAAAGCATAAACACACATAAAAAAGCAACAACAACAATCAAACCTAATTTTATTATTAGTTTATTTGCATAATTCTTATCAGGGATTTTATAATAAATAGTAAATAACCATATAATACTTATATTTAGTAACACACTTTTTTGACCAAATATATATAAAATAACAAAAATAATACCTGTTGCGATAATAGATTTGAATATTGAAAACTTATTAGAATAATTAATCTTGGCGATATAAATGTAATATAATAATTCAATAATTGGAATTATAACAAAATAGATAACTCCACCACCTATTCTAGTATTAGCATAAAACATTCGTGGATTAGAAATGGCAAGTTTAATTAAACTTATATTTTTTGTAAAATATACGATTATAATAATTAATAGTATATAAACAATTCTTTTATTTATTTTTGTTATTTTAACGTTTATCATCTTAATTGGTTTCATGTAGAAACTAACAATCGCAATCAAAAGAAACTCAAGGATAAAATAAAGGATTAAATAAAAATCACCCATTTCAAAGCAAAAATAATCTTTATTATAATACAAATTAATTATATATAAAAAAACCATAATTATTCCATGATATAAATACGGAATTAAACAAATATTCAAAAAACTCTTTTTTTTATACGAAATCAAAAGATATATAAAAGTAATAAAAATAAACGTGATAATATAATATATCATTAAAGGTCACCTAGAAATTTATTTTCTGCCTTTTTTCATGCCTAAATATCTTGATGTCATATCAGGTAACCATCTTATAAGTACAGGAATATCAAATCGACATATGGCTTTTCTTAAAACGTATAAAGCTAATTTAAGTCCTGAATCTGTTGTTTTATAATTATCAAATATTTTTACTTGCTTATAGAAAACACCTGTGTCATAATAACGTCTATATAACTGTTTAAATGTATATTTATGAGAATGGTCAACTACAGCATCTGCACAATATTTTTTTTTATATCCTGCATCTAAAATTATTTTAGAATATAACATATCTTCACTCATCATTACATTATAACCATTATAACCATTTAGTTTAATAAAAGTATCTCTATTATATGCAGAACAAGCGTCAGACGCAAAAAATGCCATTAATTGTAATTTATCAATATCTTCTTTAGAAATAATACAAGAATCCTTTGGATAATTCTTAGTTCTAATATATTTTTCAATAGACTTGTTAGTACAAATTTGTCTTGCATAATTATAAACAGTTTCGTCACTATGTATATCTTTTACTAAGTTATAGAATACAGATTCATTAGTTAATTTTATATCTTGCGAAATC
The DNA here is from genome assembly GCA_964441815.1 of uncultured Anaeroplasmataceae bacterium. Taxonomy (GTDB): domain Bacteria; phylum Bacillota_I; class Bacilli_A; order Acholeplasmatales; family Anaeroplasmataceae; genus Pelethenecus. Next base: position 6,093 of record CAYTVE010000031.1, read on the forward strand.
ATAACAACTATATTTGATTCACAATATTCTTTAATTGCTATTTCTCTAGTTAAACTATGAGAAAATTGCTCTTTTTGCACAATAAAATGTGTAATATTTTTACTTTTGACAAAATCTAAAATTTTATTCATTTCTTCATCTTTGGAATCAGTAATAGGAAATACTATTCTATTAATTTCAATATGTTCTTGTGTAAAGAACGAATTATATAATGGTTCTAAGTAATGAAAACCTTTATAAACCGGACAAACAATATCAATTTGAATTTTATTCATCATTTTTTCTCTCTCCTTTATTAAAGACTCTTTTTAAATTATACAAAACAAGTTCTTACGTTTTTAAAACAATATCATGTCTATAATTAAGTATTTTTATGTATTTAAAATACTAAATAGCGATTGAATGAAGATTAACTTCCATTACTTATAAAAATCACAGGTAATCAACAAATTTTTGCAATTATTTTCTTTATATCTTGGTTTCTTTCTTTACTGCAAATTAATATATCATTTTTTGTCATTGCAACTATCATATTACATACTCCTAACAATGATAATCTTTGATAGTCACCATCGCTAACGATAATATTATTATTTGAATCTACACTAATACAATTTACATTTTTAATTGTGTTATTATCTTCATTTGAATAAAACAAGTCTTCAAATGCTAAATAATTACCAACATCATTCCATCCGAATTCTGAGGGAATTACCATAATATTATCCGCATATTCCATTACCGCAAAATCAATTGATTTCTTTTCAAATTTCATAAAGATATCTTTTACACGATTTGCAGTTATTATTCCTTTATTTAATGTAATTAAAAAAGAAATTTCATTAATTACATTAAAATGATTAGGACTGTGTACTTTCAGTTCATTCATTATAGTAGAATATTTAAATATAAACATTCCACTATTCCATAAATACTTCTTTGATTCAAAGTATTCTTTAGCAATTTCAAATTTAGGTTTTTCCTTAAAACCTAATGATTTTGTCGGAATATTTAAATCATTATTGCTTACTTGAATATAACCATATCCAGTTTCTGGATATGTAGGTTTTATACCCAATGTAACAATATTATCATTTTCGGCTTCTTTTTCAGCAATTAAAATGACCTTTCTAAATTCTTCATCATCAGCTATTAAGTGATCAGAAGCTAAAACACAAATTGTAGGATTATCATAGTACTTAGAAATAATAGTAGAACCATATGCAATAGCCGCAGCCGTATCTCTAAATGCAGGTTCTATAATTATTCTTGAATCATCAATTTCATTTAAATCCTCTTTTAAAGCATTAACTTGAATTTCATTAGTTGCAATAAAAATTCTATTTCTATCAACTAATGGTAATACTCTTTCATATGCTAATCTGATTAGTGATTTCTCATTAAATATTTTTAATAATTGTTTCGGTTTTTCTTTAGTAGATAGTGGCCAAAATCTCTCACCTGATCCACCTGCCATAATTAAAAATGTTAACATAATACTCTCCTTATTATTTAATAGGAGGAAAAACTACTATAATATCTAGTTTTCCTTCAAATTTAATATTTTTATCATTATTTGTAACTATTAATGAATTACCTTTGGTTATAGATTGTCCATTAATTGTACCATTTCCATCTAATACATAAATCATTGCATAACTATCATTAATGATTGAAAGTAAATCATTTATGCAATATTTATACAATCTAAAATGATTGTTTTCAAATTTTGAATTTCCTTCAAAACTTATAATGCTATTTTTATTATCATATTTAATAACATTCAATGCATCTTCAACATGTAATTCTCTTTTTGGTAATCTATTATAGTCAAATAATCTGTAAGTAATATCAGATGATTCTTGAACTTCTAATAGGAAAGTATCTTCATTTATAGCGTGTACAGTACCTGGCTCAACAATAATTAAATCAGATTTATTAATTTCTTTTTGGATTAGAATTTCTTCAATATAATCTTCTTTAATACTGTTTGACAAAGAATTAACATTATCTACTTTTAATCCTAAGGTTACAAATTTTGCCTTGGTTTCCGGTAAAATATACCAGCATTCAAATTTTCCTAAAGAATTATGTTTCTTCAATGCATATTCATCATCAGGATGGACTTGTACACTTAATTTTTCTTTTGAAGAAATTAATTTTATTAATAAAGGAAACTCTCTAGATTCATTTCTATTAAATAGATAAGGATATTTATTCCAAACATCAAATAATGATTGTCCTTTGAATTCTCCATTAACAATAATAGATGATTTATTTTTATAAGCTGATATAATCCAAGCTTCACCTGATGATTGTGGACAATCATATAATTTATTCAATTGTTCTCCTGCCCAAGGTTTAACCTCGAAATAAGGCTTTAAAAATAAAATCATTTTAAAATTCTCCTATTTTGCCCCTTTACTTGTAAACACACTAAAAAAAGTATGCCATAAAATTCGAAAATCTAACCATAAACTTCTCTTATAAGGATAATATAATTCCATTTTGATACGATCATCATATGAAGTATCACTTCTACCATGAGAGGCCCAATATCCAGTTAAACCAGGCCTAACTTTTAATAAAAGTTCTTGTTCTTCTTTAGTATATCTATCCAGTTCTTCTTGTAAAATTGGTCTCCATCCTACAACAGACATCTTACCAGTAAATATATTCCAAAGTTGTGGTAATTCATCTAAACTAGTTTTTCTTAGGATTTTACCAATCTTTGTTACACGTGGATCATTTGTAATCTTAAAATCACGTTTCCATTCTTCTAATTGTTCTGGAGTTAAGATTTCTTCTAAAGGTGGTTGATTAATCTTCATAGATCTAAATTTCCAAACTTTAAATTCTTTACCATTTTTACCAATTCTTTTATGTCCAAAGAACGCAGGCCCCTTTGATGTAATTTTAACTAATATTATTAAAATTAAGAATATTGGAGACAATATTATTAATCCAAGCCCACTAGATATTATATCAAATAATCTTTTTATAAAAGAAAATATAGGTTTCCTCTTATAAAGTTTTAAACTATAATCTAATGATAAAGCTTCTTGCACTGATTTTCTCTTACTCATATAAACACTTCCTAACATTAATTCTTAAAATAGCAAAATAAACACAACTAGATATTATACATTTTAACATAAAATATAAATTTTAAATAGTGATATACTTTAAATTTAAGGATTATTTTTAGTTTTTTAAGCTTTTTGTAAAAAAAAGTTAACAATAAAAATAGGGTAGAGAGAAAATAATAATTTTTTCGTACCTCCCAATGCACCGTACGTACGGTTCTCATATACGGCGCTACATTTATATTATACACAAACTACTTAAGATAGTAAGCAAGAGGGTTGACTAGTCCTCCCTTTCGCTTTTTGGCAGTTTCAAAATTTTTTGGAGTTAGTATATAATTTATAATTGGTAATTGACACCTTCTATACCATCCTAGTCTAGTATTTGCAACTTTAAATATAGATTCATCATCAAAACTAAGGTTGTACTTCTTATTAATTTTATCTAGGCTTTTATATATGGTTGAAGGCTTTTTCCATTGTTTAATTATAATAACTCTAACCTTATGCCTCATCAAGTTTACGTTCGTAGCCTCGAAGACTTTGCTATACCTCTTCCTTCACTCATAGGATTACTCCTAACAGCTTGAGGTTCACTACCCTTGGCGGTAAAAACACGTGACTAGACTTTCACTAGCAAGATTAGTGTCATGCCCGGCGCAAAAAAATCTCAAAAATTTAAAATTTGAGATTTTTTGCGTTGGTTTAGATTAGGTTCTAACCTTTTTTCATTATACGTCGCATTTTAAATGGTTCTATTATAATAGCTTATAAGTAATATGAACCTTTTTTGTTATGTTAAATTATATAATAAATAGATTATATTTTTTTTAAAGTTGCAGTTAAATAAACTTTGGATGTAGTTCTAGTAATAGCAGTATACATATTTTTTATATTTAATTCTTTACCAATAATAACAATATCGTTATCAATTGTCATACCTTTAGATTTTTTTATTGTATATTTATTACCATGCCATTTTTTAATAATTTCTTCAGTAGTTTTATTATTTGAATTATAAAGCAAAACTCGATTTCCATCATCAAATTGTAAAGTGTCTGATAATTTAATTATAGTAACATTTCCCAAACGATCTGTTCTACCATAAATATCAATTTTTAAATTATCTCTAATCCATTTACAATTATCTTCAGGACATCTTTTACTATAATTAATATTTTCGTTTGCAGTCAAACTATTAAACCAATCCCCTCCACCATTTATATTTTGATAATCATCTCCGAATAAAAATACATCATAACAATAATTAAACAAAATCCTAATAAATTTTTCTTGGTGGTGTTTTAAATCTTGTGCTTCATCAATAATAACAAATGAAAATCTAGAAATTATTAATTCACACAATTGTGAAGGATATTTATCTAAAACATAATCAAATAAGTTATTTCTTAATTTGTCCGTTAACTTAAGTTCATCACTTCCAAATAAATACTTTATAAATTGCTTATTAGGAAATTTATCAACAATATTAAGTTTATCTATCTCATCATTCAAATTAAAATTAGTGCTTTTTTTACCATTACAAATATATCCAGCTAAATCAATTTTAAGATTTGCTGCACCTTTATAATTAAATGGTAATATTTTAGAATCACAATAAGAAATTTTTGTAATTTTTGAAAAAAAAGGGATTAGATTTTTAATTTTAGGTAATATATAACTAACAAATAACGAATCAATCGTCATGCTTAAATATCCTTTAGATTCAACATCATTTACAACCTTATTATTAAAAGCAAGATATAATCCATTTTTATGATTTTTTAACAAATTAATAGCAGTTGTTGTTTTACCACCGCCTGCAACATATTTAATTACTTGTAAACTCATTTTTAATATCCTTAATAATATGCCAATCTGACAAATCTATATTTTGATTAATTATTAGTTCTGCAATTAAAGTTTTTTTTCCATTTTTAGCCACATATAGATCGTTCAAATCATCTATACAAATAAGCATATTTTTTAAATTTTTTAAAAATCCATTTATATATAAATCAGATTCAAGCGTATTATATACCTCTAATAGTTTTATACCTTTATCGTTGCATAATTTTTTTAATTTTTTAAATCTTGAAGATTTTTCCAATTTCTCAGATAAAGCTATATCAGTATCACTTATTACCACTGTTTTTTTATTTAGTAATTTACATAAGTCAATATATGGTTCAAACATAATTCCAGCGACATTTACAACTGTAAAATTATAATTTTCGTTAAAAGATAAATAATGTTTTAATAACATTTCTTCAGTATAACCTTCTACTAAAACAACGTTATCCGCAAAAACAATTTCGCTTCTACCAGGATGTAAAAATTTTTCCAATTTTTTTCTATTATCCTGATCAATCAAACCCATTTTTTCCCTGAAACATCCATTAATTCATCATTTAATAGTTCATTAACAACAATAGGAGAATGTGTTGTAGCAATAATTTGTGATTTTTTATTTAATGACCTAATTTCTCTAATTAAAGTTCTTAATAAAGATGGATGAAGATGATTTTCAATTTCATCAATTAAAATTATATTATAGTTTTCTTCCATTAAATTTAAAATTATATTAGCGATACTTTTATATCCTGAACCTATGCAATAATTATGCTCTTTATCTCCATCAACAATATAAACCTTTTCATCAGAAATCTTTGGCTCGGTTAATTCTATCTTCATATTTTGATTAAATTTAGAGCAAAAGCTTTGAAATTCTTCAATTTTATTATCCATAGAAGATAAAATATCTTTTTTTGATTGATTTTTTAAATCATTATATTTTTCATTTGATTCAATAAATTTAGAGATTCCAGTTGAAAGCCAATCTGTATAAATATCGTCAATTCTTATCAAAGGAATTGAATAAATATTTGGAAGATTTTCATCCTCCCTTAAAATATCAAAATTAATTGAGCATTCATTTAAAAGCGTTATTTTTTTTATATATTTTCCATTACTTAATTTTTTTACGTTCAAAATAAAACCATAACATAAATTTCTATTTTCATCATAACAACTTAAAGATTCTATGGTATTTTCAGAAAGAATTACCTTTATAGTAATAGGATTGTCATCATTACTATCATTAAAATCACTTTTCTTAACCTTAAAATATTCATTTGTAATTCCTGAAAAAGCTAATCTTATTCCATCTAAAATGTTAGATTTACCAGAATTATTTTTTCCAAATATAATATTTAGATTATTATTAAAATAATATACACCCTTTAAATTTCTAAAATGTTCAAACGTTATTGATTTAATCATATTTAAAATCTCCTTCTTTCTAAAAAATACAATTTTCTCAGTTTTAGCATAAAAATAAATATTATACCTTTTTTTTACAATTTTATTTCATTTATGTTATAATTGTTTAAAATAGTTCTTAATTAAAGAGCAAATTTAGCTTATATTTATATTGAAAAATTTACTTTTTATATTTTTCAATATAAAATCATCAAGATTCATCTCTAAAGTTTTTCCTTTTAAGTTAGTTATATTTTTATATTCATCATCAAGTTCTTTAATTAAATCAAAACTATTAACCTTTGCTTTAATATTAAGAACCTTGCATAGTGAACCAAACATAAATATAACATTTCCGATAGCTCAATATTACAAATAATATGAAACTTGTTTATGATTCAATTATCACGAACAAATCCATAGCATGTTTTACCATCTTTCCAACGATTTATAGAAACAAGAGTATTTGATAGTTCTTTTGCAAATTATTCTTGAGTTATTCCATCTAATTCTCTAATCTTTTTAATTAATGTTTCCATTAATTCACCACCTATCATTTGATTACGACTATAATAGGTAAAAAGTCGATTGTATTAATTAAGATATTATTAGATATGAATTTATTCATATTATTAATTTTAAAAATAACATAATACTGACTTTTTTTCTCCAAAATTATCAAGGATTCTTTTGACATCAGAATTGAAAAACGATAATAATAAATTTTATGTTGTAATTGGTTATCCTTTTCTATAATTTCAACATTATAGTACATGGTGCCACTTTCTTTAACAAATCATTTTAATTCTTTTCTAGTTATCCGTACTTTATCAGTAAAACTCTTTACTTTATGGCATTTTATTTGAATAGGAAATTCACCAAGGAAGTCCTCATTTTTCAATTTCCTTTTGAAATCACATAAATATTTATATATAATACAACGACCATCCCAAATAGGATTCTTATCATTTTTCACACTATTTAATTTTATACTATAGTTTGATTGAATACTATTTTCTAAAAACCTGATACCATCATCTTCTATAAGACTCATTTAAATCACTCCCAATCTAATATATTATCTTTTTTTACTCTAACACAACCTCATCTTGAGCTTTATTATAAATATCAATCCGATTATCAATATTAACTTCTAATACAATATAACCTCTAATTAAACAAGCATGTTTAAATTCTTCGAATCTATTTTTACCTTTTAAATTTTTTAAAGTTACTACCACACCAAAATTTAAATCATCCTTCTTAGCTACTTTTCTTCTTTCTTTAGAAGTTAAAGAAATCCCCCATAACCCTTCACCATATAACTTCTTACCCTTAGGATTAGTATCCTTTAGCAAACTGGATATAAATTTTGTATTTTCCCACTTTCTAAATTCACGTCTTGCTGTTCTTTCATCATTAAATGCATTATCATCATCTTGAGTATTATAATTTATATCTTTTATTATTTTATTTACAATACCAAATTTTAAAGATAATTCCCTTTGCGTATAATCAACGCCATGTAACCTATTACATTTTGGGAAATAACATAAAGTAGCTCGTGCAATATAATAACTTTTTAATTCATCTTTAGGTACAGGTATTGCATAATTTGATGTTGTATATGAATTTGATGTTCCAAATAAAGTAAATTTAATTTCAGATTTATCTGAATTAATAATGTTTGATATTTTCTTTGGTACTATACCATAACCTATAATATTTTGGTATTTATAATTTTGTTGTTTATACTTCCAACCTGCAGCTGAATCTATAAGTAAAGCTTTTGCTACTTCTTTAGGAAAACCTAAAACATCAATTAAATAACAAAGTTTTCTAGATATCCAAGGGGCTGCAAATGATGTCCCATAAGTATATTCTAATCCTATTGATGAAAATACAGTTATTCGTTCGTCATAGTCTCCACCATAATAAGAGACATCCGGCTTATTAAAAAATGATAATATTTTACCGTTTCTTGAGTATGATGCTGGTGTTCCATCTTTTTTAACCGAATTTACAACAATTGAATTTATAGAATCTGCTGGAGATCCCACTCTTAATGTCCCAACTTTATTAGGTCTATTATCATTCGTACCAGATACAACAAATATAACATTTCTCTCTTCTTGTATTTTATCAAGAGCAGCACCATCAAAAGAAATAAAATTTTTAGATACTTCTTCAGAAGTACCTAAGGATAAATTCCATACATGAATATCTTGATTTTCACTAACTATTTTTTCAATTTTCTTAACTAATGCTGTTGGACTGATTATCCCAGGACACACTCCAAAATGTCTTACTTTAAAATTACCACAACCATCATCTAACCAAGGATTCAAATTTGGTCCATCCACTATAATCGAACTAACACTAGTGCCATGTTCGTAATGTTGTGGTTGAACTGAATATTGTTCAAAATAATCAAGTTCTTCATGATATTCAACCCAGTCTTTAAAATAGACAGTATTATCAAATAGTGTATCAATCACTCCAACTATAGGTTCATTTAATGGAGGTTTTATATAGAAATCATTTTGAATTGGATTAATATCTAAATCATTTAATGATAATTTTGAAATATCTGATGATACCATAGAAATTAAATATGGAATTTTATCTATTAATATTTCATATGTTTCTTTATTTACTGATATAGTATTCTTACCAGCAAATCTATAATAATAATGCTTACTATCAATACCTATACTATTTAATAAATCGGATATATTTAGTTCAGTTTCATAGAAAGTAATAATCATCTGTTCCTTAATTTCTAAAGTATTAATACTTGGCACCTTAAAATTGTCTATAACAGAGCAATCGATAATAATATCTCGAATTTTAGATTTTGAGTACTTATAAGATTCATAGTCAATAGATTTAATGTTATCTTTAAAATTATATATAGTTGCTTCACCTTGAAGTTCGTTATCTATAAAATTAATTGCAATTTCAATTTCTTCTATAGCCTTATTTAAAGTTTCTTTTTTTATATAATATGTAATAATATGATTTTCATTACCATTTGATTCCTCAGAAAATTTTGCTCCAACTATTAAATCGCTACAATCTTTATTTTTTTCTTTAAATAATTCTATAATTCTACCGCTTTTAGAAATGATGTCATTATAACAAACATCTATTAATATTTGAGAAATATATTTATCATTATTAGAATAAAACTGCTTGACCATAGACAAATCAAACAATAAAGACTTTAATTTTAAAGAATTTACTTTTCTATTTTTAGTTAGATTTCTAGGACCTGGTTTAATAGTGCTTTTTTCATGATTAAAAGGTAAATTAATATTTAATAAATGATTCACAATTAAAATTCCTCCTTAAGCTTTCTAGAAACACTACTTTTTGGTACTTTCGTTAATATTTCTATTTCTCTTGTTGTATATCCAGCTTTTGTCAATTCTTGTATGGTAGGAATTTTGTTATTATTTAGTTCTAAATATAATCTTCTAAGATAATCATAATCTTCGTTTTCATTGGAAAAAGCTATAGCTATTTTAATAATTTGTTGCATATCTCCTGGATAAGGGATTTTAGGTATATTATTTAATATTTTTTTAAATAATCTAATATCTGATTTATTTATATCACTTAATTTTAAATATGATTTTAAAATGATTTCAGAAATTTCAATTAAATCATCTTTTGTATATCTATCAAAAGATATGCTCACATCAAAACGTCTTAATATTGCTTTATCTAGTGATTCTTTCAAATTTGTTGTAGCTATAACAATTATATTATTTGATATTTCTTCAAATTCTTTTAAAAATGTAGATGTAACTCTACCCATTTCTCTTAAATCATTACTTGAAAGTCTATCAAGTACTAAAGAATCTAATTCATCAAATAAAACGACTACATTTTGAGACGGCAAACGTTTAATTTCATTAAATAAAGAAATTATATTCTTTGATGTTTGTCCTAAATGACTATCAATTAAATCCTCTGTTTTCACTTTTAAAAGATCTCGATTTAATAATCTTGCTATTTGATATGCAGATTGAGTTTTTCCAGAACCAGGCTTACCATAAAATAGAACTTTAGAAATAGGGAGTTTTTTATTAAATGTTCTAATTAAACCTAACACATCATTTTCAATGGTATCTGGCAAATATAATGGATTATTAGAATAATCTATTTTTTTTAAAAAAATGGTATCACTATAACTATTGTTAGGAGTATAAAAAACTGTAGTAGACATCAAATCCATAATATATCTAGCAATCTCTAAATCTCCATTCTTTTCAAATTCTGAGGCTATTTTTGCAACTTCACTTCGAAATGCATAATCATTTTTTTCAGCATAAAACTTAACTAAATTTATTATATTTTGTTTCTTCATTTGTATACCTCCAACACTTAACGATCCTTATAAATTCAGTATAAATCATTGTGGGACAAAAGTCAAGGTTTTGGGACACTTTTTTATTTCTATCATAGCTATAAAATTAAATATTTAAATATATATTCGTACTCTTGTTTAAAAATTATAATTAACTTATTATTACAAAAGAAAAAAGAATATTTAACAAAAGTTAATTTAAATCAATTTGATTATAAAGTTAGACCTATCAGTAAAGTCTCTAATGAATCAATGATTAATTATAACAATGTTAAATATTCAGTAACTTTGAAGCTTATATGTCAAGAAGTCGAAATTGATATATTAAATGATGAACTCCAAATATATTATGATCAAAAACTTGTAATTAGTCATCAAATTTCAAATAATAAATCACTTATTTTAAAAATTTATTATTACTGTTTTATTATTTATACTAAACATTCATTTAAAATCTTTTCAACTACTTCTTGAATATTTAAATCAGGATTTTTACAATAATATTCGAATCCACAATATTCAATCTTTTTTTGACCTGGAATGTTTGATAGTCCTTGTTCATTAATATTTCTAATCTGTTTAGCTCGTTTAATTGCTTTTTTTATATCATCTAAACTAATAGTATTAAGAATAGACTTAAAATCATTTTCTCTCTTATATTCATCAATATATTGATATTTTGTATTAAAGGCTCTATTAATATCATGAAGATATTCCTTACGATGTCCTCTTGATACTTTGACATCTATTTTATGCAAACACATCCACAGATCAAAAGAAAAGTTTGTATAACCAAGTTTATAATTTACTAATTTCTTGGCACTTTTAATGTCTAATAATAAATGTTGAAATTTATCTCTTTGAAAAACATCATCATAATCTTCAATATCTTGAATATGGAAAAAAGGAATAGATAAATTTGAAAATCGTCTTGCAAAACTTAACGGATTTGCTTTTACTTTTATATCAGGTTTAAATACACATTGTTTCTTTTTATTTTGACATTCATTAATCAATTCTCTCAAATGTTCAAAATATAATTTTTCACATTCACCTTCAACAGTTAATGAGTACGTTGATTTTTCTAATCTTTTATCCATAATTTACTCCTGATTCATAATTTTTTCAAAAACTTCTGACAGATCAACATACTCAATAGCTCCATACTTATTCATAAAGTAATTATTAATATAATCTGTTGTATTCCTTGTTGGATTATTTGAATTTGTCATAAAATCTGATAATTTATAAAATTCACTAATATTAGAAACTCTATCTTTTTCAACAAAACACATTTCATCTCTTCTAAATATTTTATTATTTAAATATACAGGATTATGAGTATTAAAAATTAATTGTGCATTTTTCTTATTAATATCTGGGTTATGATATAAATTTACAATACTCATTACGACCATTGGATGTAAAGAAGCATCTAATTCATCTATAATTAAAGTTATACCATTCTTTAAAGAATATAATAAAAATGGAAATAGATCTATAAAATGAAGAGTCCCGACAGATTCAATTAAAGTAGATGGAACAAGAACTTTCTTACCTTCAATTTCAAGTCCTGATAATAAGGTAGGAATTTCACTTTCATCTTTTCTCGTATAGAACATTTTTGTAGCTAAAACACCAATTTTAGAAACCGCATCATATAATTCTTGGGGTACTTCAACAAAATCATCTGATGAAGAAAAAACTGAACGAAGCTTATCAAAATTATTAAATACTAACAATTGTTCATTAAACCATTGATGTATCCCATTATAAATGTCTTTTGAAATTAAAGATCTAAATTCTGTAGATAAAAATAAAGTTGTTGGTTCAATATTAGAATTTATAATTTTATGGTAAGATGATACCAATTCTATAGTTAATCCATCATTAATCATTTTCTTATTAAGATTTTTATAATACACCTCTATATGATTATTCGTTCTATAAAATTGTCTTTTACCTTCGACTTCTAAGATTTCTTCAATAATTTCTCTTTTTGCTTTTGAAAGAAATTTTCCTAATTGAAATTTCAAAATATAACGATAATGTATATCTTTATGTTCAAATTCAATATCAAATTCAATAGGAGTTTCATCTTCGTTATATATAAACGGAATCAATTCTAAATTACCAGAAGTTATATTTCCTCTATTACTTTTTGAATTTTCGATATTACCATTAAGAACTATATCTTTAAATCTTAAGATTGCTTCAATAAAAGTTGTTTTACCTGAAGCATTAGGTCCATAAATAACTGCGGATGACAATATCTTCAAGTTATTATTTATTAATAAACTATATTGAAGATCTCTAACTCTAGACGCTTTCATTGAAAGTTCGAAGCCATTTTTGAATGACTTGTAGTTTTTTGTTTTGAAATTAATAAGCATTATATCTCAACCTCTCTTATAATTATTATACCATAATAATCAAATTTTAAAACATCGAAATGCTATTTTTTTGCATTTAAAAGGGTTTGAATCGCAAAATAATCAAAACTTATATCTATAAATATCGTTTTTCAGGTTATTGTATATAGTTGAAGGTTTCTTCCATTGTTTAATTATAACTATCCTAACTTTATGTCTCATCCACTGACCAAACTTAGTCATAAACCGCTTCATCATTCCAATGCGAAAATAGTTAATCCAACCTCGCATAATTTGGTTTAATTTTGTGAATGTATATGCTAATGGCTTTGATACAGCGTGTTTACGTTTTAACACAACTTTTATCTTTTGATAGAGTTTTGTTTTTCTATCATCACTAGGTCTACATCTTTAAACGCCATCATATTTCTTGAACGTAAATCCAAGAAAGTTACTTCCATTAGGTTTTACTATTTTAGTTTTGTTTGACGAGACTTTTAAGAATAGTTTTCTTCTAAGCCAAGATGTAACTGATGCCATTACTCTATTTGCTGACACTTCGTTTTTAACGAAAATATTAACATCATCCGCATACCTCACAAAATGAAGCCTCTTTGTTCTAACTCTTTATCAAATTTATCAAGATAAATATTTAATAATATTGGACTTAAAGGTCCTCCCTGAGGTGTTCCCTTTTTTGATGGTGAGAACATGCCTTTATCAAGTACTCCTGCTTGTAAGAATTTACGAATTAAATGTAGTGTATGGCTATCATTTATCCTTTCTCTAAGTATTGAGATTAATTTATCGTGATTAACAGTATCAAAATACTTTTCGATATCTAAATCAATTACCCATTCAAATCCATCATTAAGATATTCTAATACCTTATTCATCGCCCTATGACAGTCCCTACGTGGTCTAAAGCCATAAGAAAATTCACTAAATACATCTTCGTAAATAATTGATAATCTTTGAGCAATACCTTGTTGTATAACCCTATCAACTACAGTTGGTATTCCTAATGGTCTTAAATTGCCATTGGATTTTGGAATATATACTCTTCTAATGGGTTGAGGTCTATATGTTTTATTCATAATGGAGTTGATTATTTCATCTCTATTTGAATAAAAGTAAGATTCTAATTGGTCCACTGTCATCTTATCGACTCCACTTGCACCCTTATTGGATTTTACTCTTCTTATGGCCTCATCTAAGTTTTGATAATCTAAAATCTCTTCGATTAAACTCATTTGCTGCTCCTCCTCTACTTGTAAATATACTTAAAATCATCCTCGACTCTTTCATCATCAACAAGTTACGACTTGTTGTTATAGACTATCACATCTTACGGATTATTTAAGCGTTGCTTATAGTGATTTGCACTATATAAACATTAGGTCCTTTTGTGATTGCTTATCACATACTACGACCTCAGCTGACTCCCTAACTATTTGCTTTTTATCGCACGTATTTAATTACGCGTTAGGGCCTCCCGGGGTAATTCATTAATCTTTCATCTCACAACCTCTTGATTTACTGTTTTGGTTATACGTTTACCATTAGGACTTCGGTTTGTTTTGCAACCTTATCCACCATTTAGCCTCATCAAGTTTCTGTTCGTAGGCTCGAAGACTTTGCTACACCTCTTCCTTCACTCGCTTAATTACTCCTAACAGCTTGAGGGTCACTACACTTGGCGGTAAAAACCCGTGGCTAGACTTTCACTAGCAAGATTAGTGCCATGCCCAGCACACAATAAAAACTGCTGACTAATATTGTCTATAGTCAACAGTCTTAAATGAACTTAAATGATATTTATATCATCAAACTAATTTAGCATATACTAATATTAAAT
>CAYTVE010000032.1:0-20837 GCA_964441815.1 uncultured Anaeroplasmataceae bacterium
ATTAAGACATTTTCCTGGAATAACACTTAAGACATTATCACAGAATAATCATACTAAAAATATAAAAAAAATTAATTTTCTTGCATAATAGTAATTATTATGGTATAATATCAAAGCATTTTTAGAAATGCCCTTGTCTAGAAGCTAAGCTAGACCAAAAGTCCATAAGGAGGTAAAAAAAATGAAAAAATATGAAGTTATGTATATTCTTCGTTCAAATTTAGACCAAGAGTCAATTAAAACTGAGGTTGCAAATGTAAAAAATATTTTTACAAATAATCAATCAAAGGTTTTAGAATGTAAGGAATGGGGCTTAAGAGAATTAGCTTATGAAATTCAACATTCTCGTAAGGGATATTATGTATGGATGTTAGTAGAAGCTAATCCAAAAGCTTTATCTGAATTTGACCGTATTGCAGGATATAACGAAAATATTATTCGTCACATTGTAGTTGTTGACGGAGAATAAGAGGATTTGACAATGAATAAAGTAATGTTAATTGGTAGAATTACCAGAGATCCTGAAATTCGTTATACACAATCAGGTATGTCAAATTTAAGATTTTCGATTGCTATTGACCGCATAGGAAGTAGAGATGCAAACGGTAATAAGCAAACTGATTTTATTAACTGTGTTGCTTTTGGACAACAAGCTGATTTTATTTCTCGTTTTGTTAGAAAAGGTTATTTACTTTCAGTAGAAGGTAGAATCCAAACAGGTTCTTATCAAGGACAAGACAACCAAACAAGATATACAACAGATGTTATTGTTGAACGTGTTGAAAATTTAACACCAAGAGATAATAATCAATCTTATCAACAAAACCAAAATTATCAGCAACAACCTGCTAATAATTATCAACAACCAAATAGTAATTATCAAGGATATAATAATCCAAATTATGGTGGAGGTTTTAATCAACCAACACCACAAGCTACAGAAACTGAAGCTCCTCAAAGCTTCGATATAAATGTGGCTGATGATGATTTACCATTCTAAAACTAATAAGGAGGAAATTTTTATGCAACAAAATCGTAAAGCAGAACGTGGAGAACGTCGTGGTCGTAAAAAGGTATGTTATTTTACACAAAACCATATTGAGCATATTGATTTTAAAGATGTTGATTTATTAAGAAAATTTGTTACAGATAGAGGAAAAATTTTACCTCGTCGTATAACTGGTACATCTGCTAAATATCAAAGAAAACTAGCTATAGCTATTAAACGTGCTCGTCATATGGCTTTATTACCATTTGTTAAAGACTAGTTAATATTTAGTTAGTATTTAGACTATTGATTTTTACCAATAGTCTTTTTATTTTTTTATTTTTTTGATATAATAAAACTATAAAAAAACTATTTTAATAAAAGGAGTATTATTGTGATAGAAAGATGTTATGTTATGGTGAAACCTGGTTTTACAGATTCAAATTTAATAAGAAGAACTATTGATGTATTGGAGAGTAAAGGAGTTAAAATGACAGATTTTGCATATATTAATTATGATGTTGAATGTGCAAAACTTCATTATACTGAAAAAAGTGGTAAATCATATTATATGGAATTAGTTGATTATTTATCAAGTGCAAAATCATTTGGTATGATATATGAGGGAGCAAATGCATTAACAATTTGTAGAAATACAGTAGAAGAATTAAGAAATTCATTAAAAGACGAATTTAATATTGAAACGGATGTTATGAGAAATATATTACATTGTTCTAGTAAAACTAAAGTTGGAGATACAATGTTAGAATTAGATACACAAAGAGAAATTGCTCTATTTTATTATTTAAAGAAAAAAGAAATATAATTTACTTTTAAAATAAATAAAAATGGTGTATCATAAGGATGAGGTGCATTTATGAAAAAAATTTTTATTATTTTATTAATGGTTTTATCTTTTGGTTTATTTTCTTGTAAAGGTGAAAATAAACCAAATGTTAATATTTATTTACCTGACGGAACTCCAGCATTAGCCTTAGCTAACGTATTAGCTGATGAAATGGAAAATACTACGTTTAATATAGTTCCAGCATCAGAAATAGCTGCTAGAGTATCAACAAACGACTGTGATATGGCTATAATGCCTACTACTGCTTCAGTTCAACTTTATAACAAAGGAATTAAACTAAAACTTGCCAGTGTTAATGTATTTGGGAATTTATATGTTCTTGGAACTAAAAAAATAGATGATTTAAACGAATTAGTTGGCAAAAAAATATTTACTACAGGTTCCACTACATTACAAATGTTAGAATTTGTTTTTGAAAAAAATGATATTGCTTGTGAGGAATCTCAGGAAGTTATCGAGGATAAAGTGGCAATTTGCCTTGCAAGTGATGCAACTGAAATTATTCCCAAATTAAAAATGGCTATGAATAATGGTGAAGAATTATATGGAGTATTAGGCGAACCACAAGTTACTAAAGCTTCAAGTATGATTCCTAATTTACAAATAGTTGTTGATTTACAAGAAGAATATAAAAAGATAACTAACTACGATGGTTACCCTCAAGCATGCTTGGTAGTAAAAGATGATTTTTATAAAGATAATTCTAAATATGTTAATGATTTTTTAAGTAAATTAGCTTACAATACAAATTATTTAGAAAATAATGTAGATAATTTATCTTCGTTATTTTCTAAATATGAAAGTAATCTAGCTAATATGACATTCACTTTAGATACAATTAAAAGATGTAATGTTAGATTAGAATTATCAAATGATGTTAAATCGTCAGTTAAAAACTATATTAAATCATTATTAAATATTGATTTAGACGATAATTACTTTTTGGTTTAGGAGGAGCTTATGAAAAAACTGCTAGTTAATTTAATATATTCACTAGCAGTAATACTATTTGTATTGTTAATATGGTATATTGCTTGTTGGTGGATAAATGTAGATTTGATATTACCTACTCCCTATCAAGCTTTTTTAAATTTGTGGGAATATTTAAAATTGCAAGAATTTTGGGTATCACTTGGTTATACATATTTAAGATGTATAGAAAGTTTTTTAATTGCATTTATAATAGCCATTACATTTTCTTGTCTAGCTTATGCATTTAAAACTTTTGAAAAGATTATGAATTCATTTATGGCTATTATAAGAGCTATTCCAACTATGGCAATTATTTTAATTCTAATAATTATCATAAGTCCGAAATTAACGCCTATTATAGTTGCAGGAATTGTTATATGCCCTACATTATATCAAACATTTTTATCTGGTTTTAAACAAATAGATAATAAACTTATTGAAATGGCTAATCTTTATCATGTTAAAAAAAATATTCAAATAAAAAATTTATACTTACCTTTTATGAAGGCTATTATAATAGATAATTCAGCTTCAACTTTTAGTTTAAATATTAAACTTGTTATAGCAGCGGAAGCTTTAGCTTTGACTAGAAACAGTATAGGTAAACTTATGCAATATGCTAAGATTAATTTAGAGGTTGAAAAACTATTTGCATTAACTATTATAGCTATCATATTGAGTTATATTAGTGAAATCATAATTCGTTTACTAAAGAGGGTGCTATGTAATGATTAAATTGAAAAATATTACTAAATCTTATTCTGATAGAAAGATATTTGAAAATTTTAGCATAGATTTTAAAGAAAATAAAATAACTTGCATATTGGGTAAAAGTGGTGTTGGTAAAACTACACTTTTAAATATGATTTCGGGTATTACGGATTATGATGGAATAATTTTAAAAGAAGGTAGAATATCGTATATATTTCAGGAAGCGAGATTATTGCCACATAAAACTGTTAAGGAAAATATATTATTTACATCTCCAAATTTAGAAGATAATAAAATAGAAGAAATGTTAAATATTTTAAAAATAAATGATAAAGCTAATATATTAGTTTCAAAGTTAAGTGGTGGAGAAGCTCAAAGAGTTAGTATTGCCAGAGCTTTTTTATATGAGCCAAATATAATATTAATGGATGAACCATTTTGTTCATTGGATATAAAGATGAAGTATGAACTTATATCATATTTTTCTAATATTTGGAATAAAAACAAAAAAACTGTTATTTTAGTAACACATGATATTGATGAAGCTTTATTATTAGCTGATAATATTTTGATTTTAGAAAATGGTATTATAACTAAAGAATTTAAAAATGATTGTAAATCATCTATAAAAATAGGAGAAAATAATCAAATTAGGAATGAAATATTAAGATATCTATTAGGAAAATCATTATAAATAATGGTTGTTGTTACGAAAATGGTTGGACTATTTAAAAATAGTCTTTTTTTCTTTTCGTACTAAATTGATTATTTGCAATAATTTTGATATAATGTTAAATTAGAAAAGAGGGTGATGTAGTTGAAAAAATTTATAGCTGCAATTATATCTTTAATTACTACAGTTGTATTTTCTTATTTAGCTTATTATTATTATAATAATGTAACTTTATTCATTATTTATATATCCATAGCTGCGGCTTTTTTAGTTTGTACTGCCGTTACAGTTATGTTAGTTTTAAACAAAAGAAATGTCGAAAAAATATATTGGTTAGAAAATAGACTTAATGCTTGGAATTCTATTTCACATCACGTTTCTGCTGCTGGAGATGAAGCATTTAATAAATTACCTATTGGTATTGTCGTTTATGATACAAACATGGAGGTTAAATGGGCTAATGATTATGCTAGACATGTGTTTAAAGACGGTTTGATTAATAATTCGTTAGATTCTATTACTGATGGTCTAATTGCTGAATTAAGTGAAGGTAAAGAAAAACTTATAATAAGCACATATGATTTGAAATTTGATGTTATTCATAATGTTGAAAATAGAATACTTTATTTCTTTGATGAAACTTATCGTGAAGAAACAATAAAAAAATATAATAATAGAATAACTGCTTTTGCATTAATTGACATTGATAATTTAGAAGGTTCCTTAAAAAGATATGATGTACAAGAACAAGCTAATATTAGAGGTCAAATATTAGGTGTTATTTCTGATTGGTTAAATAGTTTTGGCTGTTGTTTAGAATCATTGTCAGATGACCAAATGTTTGCTGTATTAGATTATGAAGCTTTAGATAAAATGATTGCTGACAAATTTTCTATTTTAAATGAAGTTAGAGAGATTTCTAATAAAAATCATTTAAAAGCTAGCATGTCTATGGGTGTAGCTTGTTTTGATGTTGAAGCATCAGAATTAATTAATTTAACTCAAAACGCTGTTGAACTTGCTGAAAAACGTGGTGGAGATCAAGTTGTTGTAAATATTCAAAATCAAAAAATTCAATATTTTGGTGGTAATTCTAATTCACTTGAAAAAAACACTTTAGTAGAAGCTCGTATACAAACTATGGCTTTAAAAGAAGCAATAGAATCAAGTAGCAATATTTTAATTATGTGCCATGACTTAGCTGACTGTGATGCAATAGGATCAATGCTTGCGGTATGGTATTTAGCTAATACAACAGGTAAGGATTGTAAAATGGTATTCGATCCTAAATTAGCGGATGTTACAGTTAGAAAAATATTTGATAAACTAAAAAATATTAATGATAAGGAAATCTATAATTCTTTTATATCTAAATCTGAAGCTAAAGACCTTATTCGTAATGAAACATTATTAATAATGACAGATACTCAATCACCTAGACTTGCGATGTTTCCTGATATATTAGCACAAGTTAATAATGTATCTGTTATTGACCACCACCGTGCTAGTGATGCTGGATATAATCAACCTGTTTCTTATTATGTAGAAACTTCAGCATCATCAACAGTTGAACTTGTATCGGAAATGTTTTTATTTTATAATAATGCTATAGAATTAGATCCTTTTGTTGCATCTATTATGCTTGCTGGTATTGTACTTGATACAAATAATTTTACTTATAGGACTAGAACTAGAACATTTGAAGCTGCATCTACTTTAAATACAATGGGAGCTGACATGGGTTTAGTTCATAGATTACTTAGAAATTCATATGAAGAAGAACATACCCTTGCTGAAGCAATGGTTAATGCATTTATTTTTGAAAAAAGATTCGCTATTGTTGCAGAACCAGAATCAAGATATGTTCCAGATAGAACAACATTAGCTAAAATTTCTGATAAATTATTAACTATTGAAGGAATTGAAGCTGCCTTTACAATTGGTAGAATAGATGAAAATTTAATTGGTATTTCCGCTAGAAGTATTGATATAAATGTTCAAATTATTATGGAAGAAATGGAGGGTGGTGGTCATTTTAATGCTGCTGCTACTCAACTTACTGATGTTTCTATATCAGAAGCAAAAGAAAGATTAATTGATATATTGAAAAGAGATTATATAGATTTAGGAGATGGTAAAATGAAAGTTATTTTAATTTCAGATGTTAAGGGAAAAGGTAAAAAAGATGATATTATAGATGTTGCTAACGGTTATGGTAATTTCTTAATTACTAATAAACTTGCTATTGTAGCAACAGATGAAAATTTAAAAACTTTAGCTGAAAATCAAGAACAAGCTAGAATTGATGATGAAAACAGAAGAAATGTATTAAAAAAGTTAAAATCAGAAATTCAAGATAAATTTATTTCTGTTTATATTAAAGTTGGTGCTGATGGTAAAAACTTTGGTCATATTACTACAAAATATATTTGTGAAGAATTTGAAAATCAAATAGGTATTCATTTAGATAAGAAAAAAGTTGAATTACCAGTGGATATTAATTCTGTAGGTATTTTCACTGCAAATGTAAGATTAGATAAGGATATTATTGCTACATTCGAAATTAACGTTATTGAAAAATAAGGGGGATATTTATGCAACCACATTTACCAACAATACCAGCTAACGTTGAAGCTGAAATAGCTTTATTAGGCTGTATTTTAA
Organism: uncultured Anaeroplasmataceae bacterium; assembly: GCA_964441815.1. Taxonomy (GTDB): domain Bacteria; phylum Bacillota_I; class Bacilli_A; order Acholeplasmatales; family Anaeroplasmataceae; genus Pelethenecus. The sequence goes on from CAYTVE010000032.1 coordinate 6,877, forward strand.
TTGATGAAAATTTAATGATTGAAATTGCTGATTTACTTATTCCAGATGATTTTTATGATGTTAAGAATCGTTTGATTTTTAGGGCTATGTTAAATTTATCAAAAGAAGGTAAAAATATTGATATTACTACAGTAGTTTCTATGCTTGAAAAAAGCAATTTACTAGAACAAGGTGGAGGTATTGAATATTTATCATCAATAGCTGATAGAAGTTATTCAACGCTAAATTTTGAAACATATTGTGATTTAGTAAGCGAAGCCTCTATTAAGAGACAAACAATTGATAGATTAACTAAACTTGCTCAAGATGGATATGATAGTAAAATTGGGGCTTTTGACTATGTTGATAGTGTTGAAAAAAATATTTTTGAATTATCAAAAAGAAGAAAGGTCGATAGTTTTAGAAATATTTCCGAAGTTAGTAAAAACGTATTAACTAATACCGAAAATAATGCAAGTAGATCAGATGAAGTTGTAGGTCTTGATACAGGATTTGGCTCTTTAAATAAATATACACTTGGTTTTCAAGGCGGACAATTGATAATTCTTGCCGCTCGTCCTGCAATGGGAAAATCTGCTATGGCGATGAATTTAGCTGTTCGTATGGCTAGAGCTAATAAAGATGGACATGCTTCTGTAGCAATATTTTCACTCGAGATGTCAGCAGAACAATTAGTTGAGCGTATGGTTGCTTGTGATAGTAATATTAGATTAAATAATATTAAAAATGGACGTATTGGTGCTAAAAATGATTGGACTAGATTTAACACTGCTTGTAATAATTTAGGACAATTAAATTTATATTTTGATGATTCATCAGATGCTAGTATTTCCTCAATTAGAGCGAAATGTAGAAAATTGGCTAGTGAATCAGGATTAGATTTTGTTGTAATTGATTATCTTCAACTTATTGAAAGTGATAGTGCTAACGCTAAGGCTTCTACTCAAGAACGTGTATCTAAAATATCAAGAAGTTTAAAACTCATGGCAAGGGAATTAAATGTTCCTGTGTTAGCTTTATCTCAACTTTCACGTGATGTTGAAAAAAGAGATGATAAAAAGCCAATTATGGCGGATTTGCGTGATTCAGGCTCAATTGAACAAGATGCAGATATTGTTTTATTCCTATATCGTGAAGATTATTATAATAAAGCGTCAGCTAGAAAAAATGAAGCAGATTTGATTATATCGAAGAACCGTTCAGGCTCAACTAGTGATGGATTACCATTTATGTTTGCGGGAGAATATTCTCGTTTTACTGAAAAAAAGGAAGAATAAGGTGATTATATGATAGACCGTTTAAAAATAATGGATGAAAGATATGAAGAAATAAATAAATTATTATCAGACCCAGAAGTGGTTTGTGATGTTAAAAGATTAACAGAATTATCTAAAGAACAAAGAGGACTTGAAAAGGCTGTTATGCTTTATCGTGAACAATTAAAATTAGAAGATTCTTTGGATGATTTAAAAGAAATGAAAAAATCCGATGATGCTGAAATGGCTGAAATGGCTGAAATGGAATTAGAAGAAACTTTTAATAGAATTAGTCAAATTGAAGAAGAAGTTAAAATTCTTTTATTACCTAAGGACCCTAATGATGAAAAAGATGTAGTTGTTGAAATAAGAGGAGCTGCAGGTGGAGATGAGGCAAATATTTTTGCTGGAGATTTGTTTCGTATGTATTCTAAATATGCTGAATCAAAAGGCTGGAAGGTTGAAATTTTAGATGCAATGCCATCAGAGATGGGTGGTTATTCACAAATTCAATTTAAAGTTAGTGGTGAAATGGTATATTCATATTTGAAATATGAATCAGGTGCACATAGAGTACAAAGAGTTCCTGCAACTGAGGCTCAAGGAAGAATTCATACTTCAACATCTACTGTGTTAGTAATGCCAGAAGCTACTGAAATCGATTTTGAATTAGATATGGCAGATATAAGAGTTGATACTTATTGTTCATCAGGTCCAGGTGGACAAGGTGTTAATACAACATATTCAGCTGTTCGTGTCACTCATATACCTACTGGTATGTTTGTTGCTTGTCAAATACACCGTTCACAGCATGAAAATAAAGCTACTGCTTTAGCTTTATTAAAAACAAGAATGTATGATCAAATTTTAAGGGAAAAAGAAGAAAAAGAAGGTGCTGAACGCCAATCATTAATTGGACGTGGTGATCGTTCTGAAAAGATTAGAACATATAATTATCCTCAGAATCGTGTTACAGATCATAGAATTGGTTTTACAATTAATCGTTTAGATGCAGTAATTGATGGAAAACTTGATTTGGTGATTGACCAATTAATTAACGAGGATCAAAAAAGAAAACTTTCTAATGGTGAAGCTTTAAAATTATAATGTAGAATGACTTAGTTTACTAAGTCTTTCTACTTTTTAGGAGATATTTATGGATATTTATGAACTATTATTAACGAGTCCAGCAATTAAAAAATGTTTATCTAAAAACAGAGTTTTAATTGGTAATACTTGTGATGACTTTAATATGATGTTAGTCGCTTGTGATTTCTATTCTGGAAATTCAAGCATTTTTGTTGTTATGCCTAATTTATATTTAGCACAAAAATATTATGATAGCCTACTTGGTTTCATTAATGAAGATGATGTTTTATTTTTCCCTGCAGACGAACTTATTACTGCAACTATGGTTGCAAGCACAGGTGATTTTTTATATGAAAGAATACAAACTTTATTTATATTATTATCTAAAAAAAAGAAAATAGTAGTGATGAATATACATGGAGCTTTAAAATATGAATTTCCTAAAGAAGTTTGGCAAGCCAATATTTTTAAAATATATAATGGAATGAATATCGAAATTAATGATTTATTAAGGAGATTATTACGTTTGGGTTATGAAAATGTTTATACGATAACTAAAACAGGTGAATTTTCAAGAAGAGGTAGCATTGTTGATATATTTCCATTAGGTTTAAATAATCCTATACGTATTGATTTTTTTGATGACGAAATTGATACTATTAAATATTTTGATATGGATACACAGCGTTCAAAAGAAAAAATAGATGAATGTATGATTCTTCCTGTTACTGAATTTATGTATGATGCTGAGGATTTTATTTTAGCTAAAAGAAAAATATTAAGCTTCATGGATAAATATAAACTATCTCAAATTGAATTAGATCAGTATAATAAGGATTTAAATTCTTTAGAATTACACCAAAATTTAAATAATATCACTAGATATTTTGATTTTTTTAATGATGGTATTACTACTATATTTGATTTTGTTATTGATAAAAAAATATATTTAATAGACCCTGCAAAATCAAAAGAATATTATGAACAAATGGAATTAGATTTAAATGAATATTGTGGTAGAATTGGTGGATATAGTATAGCTAATATGAAATTATATGCTAATTATAGTGATTTATATTCAAAAGCTAACTACTTAATAGAAGGATTAAGAACGATAGGAAGTTTAGATTATAATATTGGAGCAAAAGAAATTACTGCTTATAAAGCTATTGAAAAAAATATTTTAGAAGATTTTCAAAAAATGAAAGATAATAAATACATTATTTTTAGTTATAATAACGAGGATAGATTTAAAAGATTATTAGAAAGCTGTTTAGAACATAATTTATTTTTAGTTAAAATTAATGAATTAAATCAAATAAAAAAAGGTCAAATTAATTGTATAAATGGTACTTATCCAGCTTTTGATATGATATATGATGGAATCATTTTCTTTAATGAATCTTCATTGTTTGAAGTTGATTATGCGCCAAGAAAAGCAAGATATAAATCTGTTTATAAAAATGCTATAAAAATATCAAAATATGATGAACTAGAAGTTGGAGACTATGTAGTTCATTACGATTATGGTATTGGTAAATATTTAGGTATGAAAACTATCGAACAAAAGGGGATTAAAAGAGATTTCTTATATGTGATGTATGATAAAGGATCTAATTTATATATACCGCTTGAACAAATATCATCAATTATGAAATATGCTTCAAAGGATATTGAAGGTATTTCTTTACATGAAATAGGCTCATCAGCATGGGCTAGAACTAAAGCTAAGGTTAGAAAAAGAGTTCATGATATATCTGATAATTTAATAAAATTATATGCAAATAGACAAAATGCAAAGGGTTTTGAATTTTTACCTGATACACCTGAACAATTGGACTTTGAAAATGACTTTGAATATGAATTAACAATAGATCAAAAAAATGCTGTTTTAGCAGTGAAGTCAGATATGGAATCCCCAAGACCAATGGATAGACTTATTTGTGGTGATGTTGGTTATGGAAAAACAGAAGTAGCTATGCGTGCTGCGTTTAAGGCGGTTTATAGTGGTAAACAGGTAGCTATGCTTGCACCAACAACTATTTTATCACAACAACACTATAATAATTTTAAAAACAGAATGGATGACTATGGCATTCGTGTTGAAATATTAAATAGATTTGTACCTTTATCTCAACAAAAAAATATATTAAATGATTTAAAAACAGGTGGAGTTGACATAGTCATTGGAACTCATAGATTATTATCTAAAGAGATAGTTTATAAGGATTTAGGATTATTAATAGTAGATGAAGAACAAAGATTTGGAGTATCTCATAAAGAAAAAATTAAAGAATTAAAAGTTAATGTAGACTGTATAACATTATCTGCAACACCTATTCCTAGAACGTTACAAATGTCAATGTTAGGACTTAAAGATTTATCAATGATAGAAACTCCTCCTAAGAATAGATATCCTGTTCAAACGTATGTTTTAGAACGTAATGATCGTATTATTGCTGAAGCTATTGAAAGAGAATTATCTCGAGGTGGACAAGTATTTTATCTATATAATTTTGTTGATAGCATTGACCAAATTGAAACAAAATTAAAACAGTTAGTCCCTATGGCTAGAATATGTGTAGGACATGGTAGACTTACTCATGATCAATTAGAAAACAGAATAAGAGATTTCATTAATCATAAATATGATATTTTATTATGTACAACAATTATTGAAACTGGTATTGACATGCCTGATACAAATACATTAATAATTCACGATTCTGATAGATTAGGATTATCACAATTGTATCAAATAAGAGGCAGGGTAGGTAGATCAACAAAAATTGCTTATGCATATTTAATGTATGAACCAAGAAAAGTATTAACTGCAGAAGCAGAAAAAAGATTAGAAACTATTAAAGAATTTAATGAACTTGGTAGTGGATTTAAAATCGCTATGCGTGATTTATCTATTCGTGGTAGTGGCGATTTGTTAGGTGAAGAACAATCTGGATTTGTAGAATCTGTTGGTTTAGATATGTACTTAAGAATATTAAATGAAGAAATTAATCATATTAATTTAAATAATGAACAAAAAGTAGATAAATCAATATCAACACCTCTTGTATCACGAACAATATCAGATAATTATATTGAAAATGATGATGTAAGAATTGAAATACATAAGAAGATAGATAAACTACAATCACTTGAAGAACTCAATAATTTGGAAAATGAATTGATTGATCGTTTTGGTGATATATCCGAAGAATTGTCTTTATATATGTACGAAAAACTTATGAAAAATTATTGTAAAAAACTTGATATATATAAAATAGATAATACAAATAAAAGATATTATGATTTTATATTTACAGATATAAAATCTAAAAAGTCTGATGGTAATTTTTTATTTAATACAACATTAAATTATGAAAATATAAAACTTACCTATAATAAAGGAGAAATTCATATTTTACTTGATATTCAAGGAAGAGAAAAAATATCTTATTTTAAAGAAATATGTAACTTTTTTTCGAAAATTGATAAATAATTAAAAAGTGGTGATAATATTATTGGTGGTAATATGAAAACTATATTTATAACGATAGTATTATTGACAATTAAAATATCTATAAGCACAAATAATGAACTTATATATTGTGGAAATACTAATTATAATCATATATATCTAACGTTTGATGATGGACATTCATATATTAATACAACTAAAATATTAGATATTTTAAAAGAAAAAAATGTTCCAGCAACTTTTTTTATTGAAGGTAATTTTTTGACTCAAAATGAGATATTAATAAATAGGATTGTAAATGAACAAACATTAGGTAATCATACAATATGTCATAAAAATATTAGATTATTATCAAATGATGAATTTAGAAAAGATATTAATAAGTATGAAAGCATTGTATATAAAATGACAGGAAAACCTATGACAAAATTTTTTAGACCTCCTATGGGCAAAATTAACCAAGAAAAAATAAATGTTTTAAAAGAATATAAATATAATATATTCTTATGGAATGTTAGTTATTATGATTATTCATATAATGATGATAAAGGTGTTGATTATGCATATAATAATATAATGAAGCAAACTAAGAATGGTTCAATTATTTTAATGCATACATTAACAAAATCCAATGTTTTAGTTTTACCTAAAATTATAGATGAGTTAAGAAATAAAGGGTTTATATTTAGTGGATTAGAAGAATTAGTGGTGCTTTAAATTTTGAAGTATGTCACTAAAAATCAAACTTTAAAATATAGAGTATGTAGTTTTAAACAAAATAGTATGTGGTATAAAACGACCTGATAAACCAGGTTGTTTTTTAATGGTTAAAAACAAATGATATAATAGTTAATTATTTGTTATATTTACCTCGTGATTTACCAGGTAAAATATTAGAAATTCTATCACAAGTACCTCTTATTATTGTATCTTGATTTAGAACATATAGAATTCTATTTCTAGTTCTATGAAAATTATAAAATCCATAAGCATTAGCAAATAATTGTTTAATAATAAATATATCCATTATGATTTCTATGACCGTTATAGGTAAAAAAATTTACAATTTCTTTTTTTCGTTTATAAAAATGTTGGCTCTTATGTTGAATATTTATGTGAATTATTTAAAGGTATGATATAAAATGTAAAAGTTATTTAGAATCAAAAAAGTGTTTAATTAGCACATAATTTAGATGTTCAACTTTAGGAACTAAAGATACTGATTATGCTTACATTTAAGATTTTTAGAAGTTATATACAGGTTAATGATGATATTACTCATAAAGGAATGCTTGATAGAAAAGTAAAAAAATTATTATCAATGAATGGGACATATCTTAAAATATTGAATACAATAAATAAACATTCTCAAAAATGGTATGGTGGAATAATAGATAGTTCTAAACTGCTAAGATAAAACTAATCATTTATATGTTAATTTTTAAAATTTAATTTTTTATTCTTTGTAAATATGTTAAATAAATGATAGGCAAAGATATTTATTTTTTTCTAAATCTATTGATTAATTTTTAAAAAAGAATATGTGCTTGTAAGTATTGTTATAAAAATAGTTAATGCTGGTGTTCTATCTAATCTGTTTAGTGTTGGTTCAATATAGTGTCTTTTTTGATAATATCTTAAATATTGATGTCTAGCTGTAGGATCAAAAATAACCAAAAGAATGATTGTTAAACCTATATCAAAAGTCTCCTCGATTGGAGTTAGTGTTATAGGATCTTTATTTAATTTGAAATCTACAATTTCAAAAACAAAATCATAAAATATAGTAGTAAACGCAATAATTGCAATTGGGTCTAAATATATTATTAATAAACCTGTAAGCATACCTGTAGCTGTTGCTGCATAATAAGCAGGAGTAGAACTTACTTTAATGTCATTTATAATGATATTTTCATTATATAGAAGTATAGATAATATTATATCTGATAAAAATTGAGAGACTATTCCACTTTTAGCACCATTTAATATATTAGGAATAATATGTTTTTTATTCAATTGTTTATGATAATTTAAGTTATATTGCATAAATATCTACCTTTATTTTTATATTATTCTTTAAAAAAGTTTAAATTTAGGCTATAATATCAAAAAGGAGATGGTTTTGGTGAAGAATGGATTATATAATCTAAGAAAAAAACATAAATACACTCAAGAAGAATTAGCTAAACGTTTAGGTGTTACTAGACAAACTATAATCTCTATTGAACAAGGTAAATATATTGCATCATTACCGCTAGCATTAAAGATGGCGAAAATCTTCAATGTGCCAGTGGAAGAAATATTTGATTTAGAAGAAGGTGAATATTAATGGATAATCAAGACAAAATAAAAAAAGGAATTAAAATCAGATTAGTTGTAATGAGTTTATCAACATTATTGCCAATTCTATTATTGATTTTATTTAATTTACCTTTTTTTAAAGAAAAATTTAAAGTTTATAATGATTTATTTGTTTTAAGATATGCTATATTTATTTTGCTCGAAGCATATATTATTTTTAAGATATATCGCTACATTAGATTTTTAGCAGATGATGAATATCAAAATCAATTTATTTTAGCAAGAACAGATGAAAGATTAAATTTTATTAAATTAAAAACTAATGCATTAGTTATTAAAGTATTTATTTATGTATGTGGTATTACATTAATAACAGCTGGATTTTTAGATGCTATAGTTTTTTATACACTTCTTGGAATATTAGGGGTAGTATTAATTATTTATTTATTTGTATATATTTATTATTCAAAGAAATATTAATATTTAAACCTAATTATTTTATAGTTAGGTTTTTATTTTAGTTTATTTTTTTTCTTTGAAGTTATTTCAAATAAAAAAGTACAAAAAAAGTGTGCGAATTTATTTTTTTGACAAATTTAATAAGGAGTGAAATTTTGAAAAATACTACTTTATGTTATATTGAATCAAATGATAAATATTTGATGCTTTATAGAAATAAAAAGATAAATGATATAAACAAAGGTAAATGGATTGGAGTTGGCGGGCATCAAGAATTAAATGAAACGATTGATGAATGTTTATTAAGAGAAGTTAAAGAAGAAACAGGATTAGAACTTATAAATTACAAATTATGCGGGAAACTTTATTTTTATATTGATGATTTAAATGAAGTATGTTATTTATATAAAAGTGATTCTTTTAAAGGTGAGATAATTGATTGTAATGAAGGTATTTTAAAATGGGTTTACAAAGATGAAATTCTTCATTTGAACTTATGGGAAGGGGATCATTTATTTTTAAATAAATTATTAAATAATGATGATTATTTTGAAATGAAATTAGTATATAAAAATGATAAATTGATTGAATGGAGTATAATATGAAATATCAGGGGTTAATTCAAGAAGCTGAAGCGTTAGCTTTGAAAAATCAAAAAGAGGAAAGTGCTGTTTTTTTGTTATTAGAACACATTACTAAATGTAGTCCGACAGAATTATATTCTATGCTACATCAAAGCGTTCCTAAACAAATATATGATGATTTTTATAAAATATATAATCGATATATATATAATAATGAACCTATTCAATATTTGATAGGAACTAGTTGTTTTTACGGGTATTACTTTAATGTAAATAATGATGTGTTAATTCCAAGATATGAAACAGAAGAACTTGTAGAACAAATACTATATCGTTATGACACATATTTTAAAGGCGAAAAAATAGATGTTTGTGACTTGGCTACTGGTTCAGGATGTATTGGTATTACATTGAACTTAGAAGAGAAAAATATGAATGTTATTGCTACAGATATATCTGAAAAAGCTTTAGAAGTTGCTTTAAGTAATAATTTGAAATTAAAAGCAAATGTCAAATTCTTACAAGGTGATATGTTAAAACCATTAGAAGGATATAAATTTGATATATTTGTTTCAAATCCCCCTTATATTCCAGAAACAGAGGAGGTTATGTCTCTAGTTAAAGATAATGAGCCCAATATAGCTTTATTTGGTGGTGAGGATGGAATGAAATTTTATCAAATAATTTTAAGCGGTGTAAAACCTTTATTAAAAGAAAAAGCTATTATTTGTTTTGAACATGCTTATAATAAAAAAGAAGAGATGATAGCTCTTGCTAATAAATATTTTAATGGATGTAGAATTGAAGTTTTAAAAGATTTAGAAGGAAAGGATAGAATGACTTTCATCTATGTTGGTGATTTTAATGAATAATATTATTATTTTTCCTACTGATACTGTTTATGGAATAGGATGTCCTATTTTTGATGTTTCAAGTATAAAAAAAATATATGAAATTAAGCACAGGAGTACTGATAAACCACTCGCATGTTTATGTAGCAATATTAAGCAAATAGAAGATATTGCTTATGTAGATGAAAAAAGTATGAAATTAATAAAAGAATTTATGCCAGGTGCTTTAACTTTGATTTTAAAATCTAAAGAAGAAGTTTTAAAAAAAATAGGTTATAAAACGATTGGTGTTAGAATACCTAATTCTAAAACAGCTATTGATTTGCTAAATAAATATGGTCCTATGCTTACAACTAGTGTTAATGAAAGTGGAGAAGAAGCTCTTAATGATTACGAAATAATAAAAGCTAAGTATAATGATTTAGTTGATATTATTTATCCTCCAATTAAATTTTCATCAAATGTTTCTTCAACAGTAATTGATTGTTCTTCCAATGACATTAAAGTGATAAGAGAAGGTACAATTTCAATATGTCAAATTAAAAATATATTAAATGTATAAAAACTACCTCCTTGGGATAATATAATCTCATGGGGGTGTTTTTATATGAGAAAGTTATTATTAATCTTATTAATTTTTGTTAGTTTTGTTATCGTTTTAAAGAATAAAGATAGTAAAGAAATAAGAGTTAGAATTATTCCTAATAGTGATTCAAAAAAAGATTTAGATGTAAAAGAAAAAGTTAAAAATATAACAATATGTTATTTAAAAAATGCATATAATGAAAACTACAATACTTTTATAGATAATATAGAGAAAACGAAAGATGATTTTATAATTTTATTAGAAAATAATTTAAATGAAAAAATCAAATTAGATTTTAGCAATCATACCTTATATAATAAAACATATAATAATAGTGCAGTAAAAAATACGAATCAAAAGGTATTATACATAATTATAGGTAATGGCAATGGAAGTAATTGGTGGGGAACCGTATATCCCGAATTTTTAGAGATAAGTAGTAGCGAAGAAATAAAATATGAAAGTTTAATAGTTCGTATTTTTGAAAAAATAAAAGGAGAAGAAAATGATAACGATTGAAAAAATCAATTCATCTATAGTTGATGATGTAAAATTTTTTTTATCTAATGTTCCTTCGATAGATAAAATAGATGAAGAGATATTAAAAAATGCATGCATAGCTTATGATGATGATAAAATAGTAGGATGTATTTCTTTTGAAAAGTTTTCTTTAAAAGGATTAATTCGATATTTTGTGTTTAAAAAAGCCCTCACTTTATCTGATTTGGAAGAACTAATAAATGTATTAGAACTAAATGCTAAAAATTTGGGTATAAATATGCTTATTTGTATAGCAGAATGTAATCAAATAGAAGAATTATTTAAAGCCCTTAACTTTAATGAAATAGAAAAGAAAAATATTTTTTTAAATGAGGAAAATATTTTACAAACTAATTTTAAATCATCTTCATTTTTATGTAAGCTAGTTTAATTTTCTTGTAAAAAGTTCCTATTTTTTGTATAATATATACAAATAAATATGGAGGACTTTTATGTATAAGATAATTGACGATTATATTGAAAAATTAATGACATCAAAACCAGAATTACCTTTATGGAATATTGAATCTATTAAACAAGGTAAAAAACCTGGTTGGAATTATATTGATGGTTGTATGATGACATCATTACTTGAACTATATAAAACAACAAATGATATTAAATATCTTAATTTTGTAAAATCTTTTGTTGATTATTATGTTTATGAAGACGGAACTATTTTAGGGTATGATAAAGAAAAATATTCAACTGATGATGTCTCTGAAACTAGAATTTTATTTGATTTATATGATTATACGAATGAAGAGAAATATTTAAAAGCCATTAATTTAGTATATGAACAAATTAAAACACATCCTAGAACTAAAGAAGGAAATTTTTGGCATAAAAAAATTTATCCAAACCAAGTTTGGCTTGATGGATTATATATGATGCAACCTTTTTATACTAGATATGAAACAAAATTCAATAAAATGCAAAATTATAATGACATAATAAGTCAATATAAAAATGTTTATAATATTATGAGAGATAAACAAACAGGTTTATATTATCACGGTTATGATAGTTCTAAAACTATGTTTTGGGCTGATAAACAAACTGGTTTATCTAAAAATTATTGGTTAAGATCTATTGGTTGGTTTACAGTTTCATTAATTGATGTATATGAATACATGAATGAACAAATGTATGATGAATATCATACTATTAAAGAGATATTTAAGGAAACTATTGATAGCATATTAAAATATCAAGATAAAGAATCAAAAATGTTTTACCAAGTTCCTAATTATCCAGGAAAAGAAAACAACTATTTAGAAACATCTGGTTCTTCAATGATTGCTTATGCAATATTGAAGGGGGTTAGATTAAAAGCTTTACCTGAAAGATATTTGAAAATAGGTTTGGACATTTTTGGTGGCATTTGTAAAAGATATTTAACTATTAAAAATGGTGATTTAAATTTAGGTGGTATTTGTTTAGTTGCGGGTCTTGGACCAGAAAATAATTTGAGACGTGATGGAACATATGAATATTATATGTCAGAGCCAGTTGTTGAAAACGATGCAAAAGGGGTTGGGCCTTTCATCATGGCATATACTGAGGTAAAAAGGATAAATAAATAAAATCAAACACCTTTTTAAAAGGTGTTTTTTAGAGATATTTATAAGAATGGATAAATATCTAAAGCAAGCACTTAGAACAATCAAAAATGATAAAAAAGAGGTTTAATATATGATAAGAATCGGAATATGTGGTTATGGTAATTTAGGAAAAGGTGTTGAAAAAGCATTAAAAAATGCTCCTGATATGGAACTTGTTGGCGTTTTTACTAGAAGAAATCCTAAAGATGTAAAAACAATTTGTGCTGATGTATATAGTTTAAATGATATAGTAAACTATAAAGACAAAATTGACGTTTTAATAATTTGTGGTGGTTCTGCAACAGATTTACCTAAACAAACACCAGAATTAGTGAAATATTTTAATGTTGTTGATAGTTTTGATACTCATGCAAATATTCATAGTCATTATAATAATGTTAATAAAGAAGCAATCAAAAGTAAAAAAATTGGTATTATATCGACAGGATGGGATCCAGGCATGTTTTCAATTAATAGATTATATATGTCTGCAATTCTTCCTAATGGTTTTGATTATACATTTTGGGGCAAAGGTGTAAGTCAAGGGCATAGTGATGCTATTAGAAGAATTGATGGTGTTTTAGATGCAAAACAATATACAATACCAAAAGAAGAAGCTTTAAAAAAAGTTAGAAACTTAGAGAATCCTAATTTAACTACTAGAGATAAACATTTAAGAGAATGTTATGTTGTAATAAAAGAAGATGCAGATAAAGCTAAAATTGAAAAAGAAATTAAAAATATGCCAAATTATTTTGCGGATTATGATACATTTGTTCATTTTATATCAAAAGAAGAGTTAGAAAAAAATCATAGTGGTATACCTCATGGTGGTTTTGTTATAAGAACAGGTAGTACAAGTGAAGGAGTTAATCATAAAATTGAATATAGTTTAAATCTTGATTCAAATCCTGAATTTACAGGCAGTATATTAGTAGCTTATGCTAGAGCTTCTTATCGATTAAATCAAAAAGGAGATTATGGATGTAAGACGGTATTTGATATAGCACCAAAATATCTATCTATAAAAACAGAAGAAGAATTATTGAAAAATGTGTTGTAAAAATTATAAAGAGAGCATTTATAAAGTGTTCTCTTTATAAAATGTATAAAAAAAGTTACAACTTTTCACAGCGGAATTTACTTTTACAATTAACTATTTTTATTTTATATTTATATTGATATTTTATAATTTTATATTATAATAAAAGTG
>CAYTVE010000033.1:0-20679 GCA_964441815.1 uncultured Anaeroplasmataceae bacterium
TCTTTGTAGTAATTTTGGAATTTATCACTAGAAGTATCATAGTTTGTTTTGAACACCTTTTATTCATTGTATCAAGACTAGTCATTTTTAATGGTGGAGCTAAGGGGACTCGAACCCCTGTACGCAACAATATTCAATATACTTTCTACACGTTTAGTCTATTCAAAATCTTCACTAACCCTAAGAGAATAAACAATCCAAAAGTTAGCTACACTCTATTATATTCATTAATTCCTGTTAGAGTAGCACAGGGTTAATATATCCTACTGAAATAAAACTCAAGCCTAAAAGCATAGGAAACTAATAGGGTGAGCCGCTTATATTATATTAGCAAGCGTAAGCAACGTTCATATTGTTTGAACGTGCAAATAAATGTGTATTGTTTGCGGTTATTTAAACCTCGACGTTTTTAAAGTGGTCTGCCACTACGTGCTTATATATCTTCAACTATCACGGCGAATCCAAAAATAGCCCCGTATGAACTATAGTTTAACTATAGTTGTAATCTTGTTGAATCTTTTAATGCTTTTTCAATTCTTCTCTTACTATCTTTTTCTTTTAAAGATTCTCTTTTATCAGCTAATTTTTTACCTTTAGCTAAAGCAATTTCAATCTTTAATAATGAACCAACAAAATAAGCTTTTAGTGCAACTATAGCTAAACCTTCTAGTTTTACCTTTGTAGCAAGCTTTACTATTTGGCTTTTATGAAGTAGTAATTCTCTAGAGCGAAATTCATCATGATTAAAGATATTGCCATGATCATAATGTGAAATATTCATATTAACTATATATGGTTTATTATTTTTTATAATAACATATGAATCATTAATATTACATTTTCCTGCTCTAACAGATTTAATTTCTGTACCTGTAAGTTTTATACCAGCTTCAAATTTATCTAATATGAAATATTCAAAACTAGCTTTTTTATTATTACATACAATTTTCATAAATTAAACACCTAATTCATTATAATCTCTTAAGAACATAAAATCAAGTTTTTGTGTTTTTTTATTTGCGTTTATTACAACTATTTTAACCTCATCACCTAATTTATATTCAATTTTACCATTACTAAATGAATGATTATCTTCATCATATTCATAATAGCCCGATAATTTTTCAACATGAACTAATCCTTCAACTCCATTATCTAAGGTGATAAACATACCAAATGATGTTACTGAAGTAATAATACCATCAAATTGTTCATTAATATGTTTTTGCATGTACCATGCATAAAGCATATCATTAACACTTCTTTCACAATCAATACTTTTTCTTTCACTTATAGAATTCTTAATCGCAAATTCTGGTAAAATAGATTCAAAATGTTTTAATTTATCTTCTATATTATCAGGATGTAATAAGGTTTCTTTTATCATTCGATGAACAATTAAATCAGGATATCTTCTAATAGGTGATGTAAAATGACAATAATATCTAAGAGCTAAACCATAATGTCCTAAACATACTTCTGAATATCTAGCTTTCATCATACTTCTTAAAAGATATTGATGATATATTTCACTATGTTCTTTTTCATCAATATTAAGAATGACTTTTTGTAAATCGTTTTGTGTGATTTTTTTCTTGCCAAAATGATTTGTATTAATACCCATTTTATATAAATCATCTAAAGTATTGATTAATTTATCTTGATCAGGTTTTTCATGTATTCTATACATACATGTTAAATTCATTATATTCATATGATATGCAATAGTTTCATTAGCCATGAGCATAAAATCTTCAATCATTTTTTCTGCTTCAAGTCTTATAATAGGAACAATTTGAACTGGTTCTTTATATTCATTTAATTTGAATTTATATTCTTTAACCTCAAATTCTAAAGCACCTTGTTTTGTTCTTTTATTTCTTAAAATTTTTGATAAATTAATGGCATTATGTAACGGCTCAACTAATTCTTGATATTTATCGATAGTTTCTTTATCATTATTTAATATTTTGTTAACATTATTATAAGTCATTCTATATTTTGATGATATAACTCCTTCACAAATATCATAATTTAACAATTTACCATCTTTAGATATTTGCATAATACATGCTAAAACTAATCTATCAACACCCTCATTTAATGAACATATTCCATTAGATAATTTATGTGGAAGCATAGGAATCACTCTATCTGCTAAATATACTGAAGTACCTCTATTTAATGCTTCAATATCTAATGGACTATTCTCTTTAACATAATGGCTAACATCAGCTATATAAACACCTAATTTATATGTTCCATCACTATTTTTAACAACCTCAATCGCATCATCAAAATCTTTAGAATCATCACCATCAATAGTGAATATTAAATTATTTCTAAAATCTATTCTTCCCTTTATTTCTTCTTCTTTAACATGATCAGCAATATCATGTATTTCATCATATACTTCTTTAGGAAATTCTAATTGGAATCCATATTCTAAAGCTATACTACTAATTTCAATACCTGGATCATCTTTATGTCCAATTATTTCTAATATATTAGCTTCTATTGCAGTTCCAACATAATTAAGTTTAGCATATACAATAACATTTTCTTCTAAATTTGGAATAATATTTTTAACTATAGCTTTAACAGGAAATTTAGGATTAATTGATTCAATATAATTTTTTGTTTTATTCTTTTTTATTTTAGCTTTGGATTTACCAATTATAAAATCATGACTTCTCTTTACAACATTTAATATATAGGCATTACATAACTTATAATTGCCATCATATGGATAAAATCTAACAATATCACCATCATAAATATTATTAATAAATTCAGATTTTACATAATAATCTTTTTCTTCATTTTCTACAGTAATAAAACCATAGCCTTTATCTTTAATTATGATAGTCCCTTCTTTAATATATCCATATATCTTAGACTTATTTTTATGATATAAAATACCTTTATCTACTAAAATATCTAAATATTCGTTCAACTTCTTTTTAGATATTTTAGATATATTTAATATGTCATCAAAATGAGTAATCCCACTTTGAATTATATTTAAAATCTTATCTTCCATAATTTCACCTCCAAAAGTTAAAAAAAGAGATTTCTTTCGAAATCTCAAGTTTAATGTAAAGCAACAGATGTAATTACAGAAACAATAAATAATACTGCAAGAACAATAGTAGTTCTTTGTAATACCAACTCTAAACCACGAGTTTTTTGATTCTTAAATAATTCAGATTTACTACCATTAAAAGCATCATTTATATCATCTTTAGAATCCTGCATCATTACTATTGCTATTAACAAAATTGATAAAACCAATACAATGTAATCAATCCATAACATAGGCACAATCTCCTTACATATATCTTAAAACTTCTTATCAATTATATCATTAAGTTTCAAAGTTTTCAATAATTATTTAATAATTTTTAAAATAAGTTTAGAATCAACTTTATTTTTTGTAATTTTATAAGCATTTAAAACTAATTTTGCTTTTTCTTCTATATCTTTTTGATTAGAATGTAAATAAGCTAAAACATCACCTTTTGATACATTATCATTTACCTTTTTCGCTAAAACTATACCAACACTATGATCTATTTCATCACCGATCTTACTACGACCAGCACCTAACATCATTGCAGCATTACCGATAGCTAAAGCATCAATATGTCCAATATACCCATCTTCATTAGATTTTACTTCAAATACATATTTGGATTTCTTAAATTTATTTATATCATAAATATAAGATTCATCTCCACCTTGAGCTTTAACTAATTTAGCTAAAGTATTTAATCCTTCTTTATTATCAATTTGTTTTTGTAATAATTTTTTAGCATCTATAATATTATCGCATAATTTAGCTGCTAAAACTAAATGAGCTGCCACTTCTAAACAAAGGTCAGTGAAATCATTAGGACCATTACCATTTAAAGTATTTATAGCCTCAATAACTTCTAAAGAATTACCAATAGCTAATCCCAATGGTTCATCCATATTAGTTAATATAGCTGTCATATCCTTATTACATTTCTTACCAATATTAACCATTAATGCAGCTAATTTAGTTGCATCTTCAACATTTTTCATAAATGCACCACTACCAACCTTAACATCTAAGCAAATTGCATCAGATCCACTAGCAAGTTTTTTACTCATAATAGATGCTGCAATTAAAGTTATTGATTCAACAGTTCCTGTAACATCTCTTAATGAATAAAGTTTTTTGTCAGCAGGGGCTAATTCGCCAGTTTGTCCAACTAGTGCTATACCTATATCATTAACTTGTTTTATAAAATTTTCCTCGCTCATATTTATATCATAACCAGGTATAGATTCTAATTTATCCAATGTACCACCAGTATGTCCTAATCCTCTACCACTCATTTTAGCAAATTTAATTCCTAGTGAAGCTACTAATGGTCCAACAACTAATGAAGTTTTATCACCAACACCACCTGTCGAATGTTTATCTACTTTAATACCTTTAATAGCACTTAAATCTAAAACATCTCCGCTATGTAGCATACTTTCAGTTAAATATGTAGCCTCATTATCAGTCATTCCTCTAAAATAAATCGCCATTGTTAAAGCTGATGCTTGATAATTATCAATACTACCATCAGTAAATCCTTTAACAAAAAATTCAATTTCCTCTTTTGATAGTTCTAACCCATCTCTTTTTTTAATTATAATATCAACAGCACGCATAATTTATACTCCTTTTTTAATAAATTGATTTCATCAAATATTTATTTTTGTAATCAAATAAATAAACTGATTTATTTTTATATATTTTAAATACTTTGACATCATTAAATAATATTGCAGTATCATCTTCTAACGCATAACCATTAAAAGGATAATTTTTAACCTCATTATTATAACAATCTAATCCATTATGATCATAGTGTGGACATATCGTTATAGGTAGTATACCTAATCCTTTAACTATTTTGTAATTATAAATATTATTTTTATCCTTATATGCATATCTATCACCCATACCATATTTTGATAACATGATAGCTCCAGCTGATATACCTATAACTAATTTGTTATTCAATATTTCGTTATTAAATAATTCATCTAATTTATATTTTTGCATTAATCTAACTAATTCTTCTGCACAACCACCATTAAAATAAATAACATCAGATTCTTTTATTTTTTCTTTAACAAATTCATAATTAAATTCTTTTAAACAATATGCATTATATTTATTATTAATTAAATTTTTAAATTTGTTAATAGCATTGTCCAAATTATTTATTGTTGCAAGAGGAATAAATAATATTTGTTTAGGTTTTATATTTAAATAATTAAATATATCTTCTTCTAATTTAAAATTAGTTATATTTTCAATACTTCTTCCACCTATAAGTGCATAATAAGTCATATGATCACCTTTTGGAAGCTTCCAAGCGATATATAGGCCCTAATTTAGACCATTTTTCTTCAAATTCAGTTTCAATATTAAATATGTCAGTATCTTTATGTAAATCTAAAGATATATTAGAAATACGCCAATTATTTTCATTAAAAGATTCTAAAGAAAATTCAAATAATTTTCTATTGTCAGTTTTTTGGCATACTTTTCCATCTTCTTTTAATACATAAGCATAATTATCTAAAAATGCTTTATAAGTTAATCTCCTTTTTTTATGAGCTGATTTAGGCCAAGGATCTGAAAAATTAATATATATTAAATCTATTTCTTCTTTTTCGAATGCATCTAATAACAATGTTGCATCTAGAAGTATTAATTTTAAATTATTTAATTCGATATTATCTAATTTTTCTTTAGCTCTTAATAGTACTGAATCAAATTTTTCTATCGCTATGTAATTAATATTTGGATTAATATTAGCTAATTGAGATATAAATTGCCCTTTACCACATCCTATTTCAATATGAATTGGATTATCATTATTAAATAATTCTTTCCATTTTCCTTTATACAAAGAAGGATTTTTTATAAAATATTTAGAGGTTTCTAATTTTTCTAAAGCATTCTTTACTTTTCTTAATCTCATAATTATTTTGTTAATTCATAAATTGCTTTTGCATATATTAATATAGCATTTTTAAAATCTTCTATACACATATATTCATTAGCAATATGACAAACATCCTCTCTTCCTAACATTTGTGGTCCATATGCCACTGCATTATCAATAAATTTAGCATATGTGCCACCACCAATAGTAATAGGTTTAGCATCGTAATCATTAGTAACCTCTTTATAAACATTCATTAATGTTTCAACTAAAAAGCTATTAGGATCTACGTAATGATAACCACCAAAACCTAATATTTCTGTTTTTAAATTAAATTCATTTGAAGCAGCATTAATTTTTTCAATCATTTTATCTTTATGTGAATTCAAAGGAACTCTAGTATCAATTCCAATTAAAATATTGTTATTATTAATTTTTACTACACCAACATTACTTGTCAATTCCTTCATTTGTTCATCATAAATATCATAACCTAATTTTTTGCCGAAAGGATCAAAAGTTAAATACTTAACAAAGAAATTAGATAATTTTGTAGGATGATATTTATTTAAAAATTCAAATAAAATAAAACTAGAATTTAATCCTTTTTGAGGCACCATAGCATGTGAAGCTTTACCATAAGCATAATATACACCATTTTCTATTTTACCTTCATAATTATTTTCTATTAAAAATTCTTGATATTCTTTCTCTAAATTAATATTTAAAGTCATTTCTGCAAGTGCTGGAACTACATTATATCTATTTCCGCAATTAAAGTTTTTAATAATTTCATCTTCTTCTAATTCACCAATGAAATTATATGTCATATGAGCTTTTTCGCCATAAATTAAAGGAAATTCAGCATCTGGTGAAAATCCTGATTCTGGAACTGGATTGTTCTTAAAGTAATGTGTTAGACATCTTGAGCCAGATTCTTCATCACATCCCATAATTAATCTAACTTTCTTTTTAGGAACAAATCCATTATCTTTTAATAATTTCATTGCTAAATATGTTGCAACTAAAGGACCTTTATCATCCATAGTTCCTCTACCATACATTTTATCGTTTTTAATATTTAAAACAAATGGATTTGTATCCCAAGTTTGACCTTCAACAGGAACTACATCTAAATGAGCTAATATACCTAATAATTCTTTGCCCTTACCAAATTCTATATGTCCAGCATAATTAGAATCATTTAAAACCTTAAACCCATCTTTCTCAGCATAATCTAGAATAAAATGTAATGCATTTTTATTTTCAATTCCAAATGGAGCATCACTTTTTTCATCAAATTCTTCTAAAACAGTTTTATAAGATATTAATTTTGAAAGAATCATAAATCCTTCATCTAAATATTTTGTTACATCAAAATCCATAAAAAAACCTCTACTTTCTTGTTAAAGCTGTTATAATAGCTTTACTATCATAAGAAAACAATATTTTTATAGTTTGATTAGTAATAAAAACACCTGTTGTAGACAACTTTTTTAATTCATCTAAATCAACAATATCTAAATCATTAACTTCAAAATGTAATCTTCCATTAATCATTTTAATATTATTAATATTTTCTTTTTTTCCTAAAGCATTTGATAAATTATTAATAAAATCATCATTTATTTTGATTTTATTTTTTTTCTTTTTAAAAACTATAAAAAATATAATTCCTAAAGTTAAAATAATAAAACAAATTATTATTATGATTGGCAATAAATTAATTGATAAAATCATATATACCTCACCTTATTTTAAATTATTTTGGCATTTGTCTATGCATTTATACTCCTAAATACATAATTATATTGTAGGAGGTGAATTCATAATGCCAATAGATAATATTAATGATTGCTTAGACTGTAATTATATAAAAGAAACAGTTTGTAAAATTGATAAATTACAAAAGGAAGTTATTACTGTTGGAGAAAATAGATGTGTAAGTTGTGATACATCTTTATTTAATCCTGCAAATAATACAATACCTGTTGTATTATATACTAGTTGTGGAACAACATTTACAGGCTTAACTGATCTTACTGGAACAACCACTCAATATTTTAGAATTGAATCTATACGCTGTGGAAGATTTGTTACACTTAGATTATTAACTCAAAATGATGAAGCCTTAACTGCTACTCTTCGAACTATGGTAATAGATTTAGACGAAGTTAAGTGTATTCAATGTTTTGAACCTATAACTGTAGAATTATGTACATCATCAACAACATCTAACTAATTTTATTCATAGCCGAATTTCTTAAAAAATTCATTTTTAAAATCTAATAAGCGATCTTCTTTAATGGCTTGTCTAATTTGAGCCATTAATTTTTTTAAGAACGCTAGATTATGAACTGTAAGTAATCTCATACCCAATATTTCATCAGATTTTATTAAATGATTCAAATAACTTTTAGTAAATGTTTTACAAGCATAACAATTACATTCTGGATCTAGCGGTGAAAAATCATATTTTAAACTTTGATTTTTAACTTGAACCTTACCATAAGATGTAAAAGCAGTTCCGTGTCTTGCGTTTCTTGAAGGTAATACACAATCAAACATGTCTACACCATTCATTGAACCTATTATTAAATCATCAGGGGAACCAACTCCCATTAAATATCTAGGCTTATCTTTTGGCATTATTGTTTTTAAATATTCTAACATTTCATACATTTCTTCTTTAGATTCACCAACTGATAACCCACCGATAGAATAACCTGGAAAATCAATTTCCATTAATTTTTCTAAACAATATTTTCTAAGTTCTTTATTACCAGCGCCTTGAACAATACCAAATAAAGCTTGTTCGTCAGGTCTTTTATGAGCTTCTTTTCCTCTTTTAGCCCAACGAATTGTTCTATCAATAGAATCTTTTAAATATTTATCATCCGCATGAAAAGGTGGACATTCATCAAAACTCATAATAATATCAGCACCTAAATTATTTTGAATTTGAATTGATTTTTCTGGAGATAAGAATAATTTTTCTCCACTTTTATGATGTCTAAATTCAACACCGTCTTCAGTTATTTTTCTAATTTTAGATAAAGAAAATACTTGAAATCCGCCACTATCAGTAAGTAATGCATGATCCCATTTCATAAATCCTCTAACTCCTCCAGCCTTAGCAATTAATTCATCACCAGGTTGTAGCCATAAATGATATGTATTAGCTAAAATAAGTCCATCACTAACTTCTTCTACTTCACTTGGAATTAATGTTTTAACATTAGCTTTTGTTCCAACTGGCATAAAAATAGGAGTTTCAAAATCACCGTGTGGGGTATGTAATATACCATATCTAGCTCCTGTTTGTTTACAAACGTGCTTTAATTCATACCATACAGGTTGCATAATTATATCAACTCAACTTTCTCAATAATAATATCGTTAATAGGTTTATCATTATAATCAACATCAGTAGATGCTATTTCATCTACAACTTCAATTCCTTCAATTACAGCACCAAATGCAGCATAAGAACCATCTAAGTGAGGTGCATCTTTATGCATAATGAAGAATTGAGAACTTGCAGAATCTGGAAACATACTTCTAGCCATAGAAATAACTCCTCTAGTATGAAGAAGTGGATTATCAAATCCATTTCTTGAAAATTCTCCTTTTATTTTATCTTTAGAACCACCTGTTCCATTACCAAGCGGATCTCCTCCTTGAATCATAAAGCCTTCTATTACTCTATGAAATGTTAAACCATTATAAAAATTATTTTTAACTAAATTGATAAAATTATTAACTGTAATTGGAGCAACATCACTAAATAATTCTAATGTAATTGTTCCAAAATTCTTTATTGTCATTTTAACTTTTTGATTTTTGTCATTTAATAAATCATTATAAATCATTATAAATTCCCTCCTATTTTATAAACATTGCATCACCAAAGGAAAAGAATCTATATCCTTCCTTTACTGCTTCATTATAAGCTTCTAATATAAATTCTCTACCAGCTAAGGCACTAACAAGCATTATTAAAGTAGATTTAGGTAAATGAAAATTAGTTATTTGAGCATCAATAGCTTTAAATTCATAACCAGGATAAATAAATATTTTAGTTGAACCACAACATTGTTTAAAGCCATTATCATAAATAGATTCTAAAGTTCTAGTAGATGTGGTTCCAACCGCAATAATTCTTTTATGATTTGCTGTAGCTCTATTTAAAGCATCTGCAGCTTCCTTAGATACTTCATAATACTCTTCATGCATAATATGATTAGTTAAATCATCTTCTTCAACTGGTCTAAATGTACCAAGTCCTACATGTAATGTAATAAAAATCAATTCGACACCCTTAGCTTTAAGTTTATCTAATAATTCATTAGTAAAATGTAGTCCAGCAGTTGGAGCGGCAGCAGATCCAGGATGTTTTGCATAAACAGTTTGATATCTATCCTTATCATTTAATTTTTCATGGATATATGGAGGAAGAGGCATACTTCCTAATTCATCTAATATTTCAACTAATATTCCATCATATATTAATTCAAATCTACAAATCCCCATATCCTCTTTACTAATACATTTAGCCTTAAGTTTCCCATCACCAAAGGATATGATTGTACCAATTTTAACTCTTCTTTGTGGTTTTGCAAGAGTTTCCCAACAATTATCTCCCAAATCTTTTAATAATAAAAGCTCTATAACTGCGTTAGTTTCTTCTTTTATACCAATAATTCTTGCAGGAATAACTTTTGTATCATTAAATACTAATACATCATTTTCATCTAATAAATCAACAATATCATAAAAGTTTTTATTTTCAATTTTTTTATTTTTTCTATCTAATACCATTAACTTTGAGCTACTTCTATCCTTTAGTGGAGTTTGAGCTATTAGTTCTTCTGGTAAATTATAATCATAATCAGATGTTTTTATCATACAAACAACCCCTTCATATATGGAATGCCTAATTCTTTATAAGCCTTTTCAGTTGCGATTCTTCCTCTACTAGAACGTTTAATATAACCTTCTTGTAGTAAATATGGTTCATAAACGTCTTCTATTGTTGTAACCTCTTCAGAAATAGTTGCAGCTAAAGATTCAACTCCAACAGGTCCACCTTTAAAAGTTTGAATTATAGCTTTTAAATAACGTTGATCAGTATAATCTAAACCATTTTTATTAATTCCTAGTTTTGATAAGGCTTCATTACAAATTAAATACGTTATATTACCTTCATTTTTTACATCAGCAAAATCTCTTACTCTCCTAAATAATCTATTTGCAATACGAGGAGTTCCTCTACTTCTACTAGCAAGTTCTTTTAACGCTTCACTATCGATATTTGAATTATAAACGCTTGCCGTTCTTTTTATAATTAATTCTAATTCATCTAATGTATAATATTCAAGTCTTAAAACAACACCAAATCTATCACGTAATGGTGCAGATAAATCACCAAATCTTGTTGTAGCTCCAACAAGAGTAAAAGGTGGTAATTCAATTCTAATACTTTTAGTATTATTATCTTTTCCAACCATAATATCAAGTACATAATCTTCCATTGCACTATATAAAACTTCTTCTACATAGCGTGGAAGTCGATGAATTTCATCAATAAACAAAACATCACCTTCATTTAATGATGAAAGAACTGCAGCCAAATCACCACTACGTTCAATAGAAGGCCCAGAAACAACCTTTAAAGATGTTCCCAGCTCATTAGCTATTATTTGAGCAAGTGTAGTTTTACCAAGACCAGGTGGTCCGTATAATAAAACATGATCTAAAGATTCATTTCTTTTTAATGCTGCTTTAATATATACATTAAGCATTTCTTTAGCATTTTTTTGTCCAATATATTCATTTAAACAACTAGGACGAAGAGATAGACTATCTTCTTCTTCAATAACATTAGAACTTACAATTCTATCTTCCAAATCTTTCACCTACTTAACTAAAAACATTAATGCTTGTTTTACTAAAGCACCTTCATCTAAACTTTGATCTAGTTTAGGTAATATTTTAGTAATTTCTTTTTTATTATAGCCTAAAGCTAATAATGCTTGTTCAACATCATCTAGCTTTGAATTTTTTACTATAATATTATCATCAAAATTTAATTTACCATGCAAATCAAGAATAATTTGTTGACTAGCTTTTGCACCTATACCTGGAAATTTTCTTAAATATGAATCATTTCTAGCTTCTATAGCGTTAACAATTTCATTAACTGAACCAGTAGCTAATATAGATAAAGCACTTTTGGGACCAATACCACTAACAGATATTAATTTTAAAAATAAATCTTTTTCATCTTCACTAATAAACCCATATAAGTCAATCATATCTTCTCTAACATATTGATAGACATAAACTTTATATTCTTTATTTAAATTAAAATTATATGGATTACTTACAGTAAGTAAATAGCCTATACCATTATTTTCAATTATAATATTTTTAGGAGTTATTTTAGTAATAACACCATTTATATATCCATACATCATAATCACCTATTATAATAATACCATAAAATACCAAAAATTTATACTGAAAATAGAAAAAATGATAATATTTTATTACCATTTTAATATTTATCATTATATCTTATTTTTCTTAATTCTTTTTGAACTTTTCTATAATTTGGATATCTTTGTTCCAAATATATATAAAACTCTTCTTGATGATTAGCATATTTAAAATGAGCACATTCATGATATATAACAGATAAAATATATTTCAAATCATATTTTGCTAATCTTGTTGATAATATTATTCTTTTCTTATGCGGATGACATACCCCATAATAACCATTTACTTTTTTATATTGAATAATTGGAATGAAATCTAAATTAAACTTTGTCAAAATATCATTCAAATATTTTTCGACAATTTTTTTTAAAGCATTTATGTATAATGTATCCACTAGTTTTGAAACATTTTCATTGCTAGTAGATACAATAATATCATTTTCTAAAACATTTATAGTATTGTCGATAGAATTATTTATAGTTAAAAAATATTTTTTTCCTAAAAAGTGTAATTCATCTTCTTTTTTTTGATTTTTATTCATATATTCTTTAATATAACTGAAGTTTTTTGAAATAATATCTTCTATAAATGTTTTAGAAAGCTTCACAGGTGTAGTTATTTTTAGTACACCATCTCTAACGCGAAGATATATTTTACTGTTTGATTTTTTTAAAATAATATCAACTGTAAAATCAACATCATTCACACTTATTATCATTATTATCACCACCAGAAAGGAGCTATTATATGTTGTCAAATACAATTTCAGAGGTATTTATTGAATCACTAAAAAATGCATATGGTTCAAAAATAAATTTTGAAAAAGAATTAGTATATAAAGCTTATCAATACGGAAATAAAGGAAGATTATATTTCGGTATTAATAGACTTTTAAATTTCATTATGTACCCAGAAGACTTAAAAAATGAAAACAACAATTCTTTTCCATTGCTTGAATGTAATTTAGATATTTGTGATATTGCTAATTTCATAGAAGATATCGATTATACTAAATTATCCAATGCATATCTAAAGGTAAGAAAATTAATTCAATCTAAGTAAATCATCCTTTTCCAAAGGATAATCTACATAAAAATAAACAATTTGTCTAGGATGTCTTGCAGCATCAAGACTATTATCATCTAAATCATATACTTCTTTGATATTAATTATATCATTATGATTAGGTCCAAATACTTCTAAGCTACTATTAGGTATAAAATAATTTCTTTGTTCAATAGTAGCTTTTTTTGTATTTTTATCATAATCTAATACTATTCCGACAAAGTCTTTAGAAGGAACAGTCAAATTTAAATCATATAGTTGTTCATTAATTGTAGGTAGCCCATATAAAAATCCTGTAGATGTTAATCTATTTTCTGCTTTATTAATCATATTTTCATAATAATTAAAATCTTTTAAGGCATCATTATAAACATCATCAATAATTGTTCTATAAGTTTTAACAATTGTTGCAATATAATGAAGACTTTTCATTCTACCTTCTATTTTAAATGAATTTATACCTAATTCAATTAATTTAGGTATAGCTTTTATAGCACATAGATCTTTACTACTCATAGAAAAGAAATCACCAATGGGATTTATTTTTTCATTATCATTATATAAATCATAATTCCATCTACAGCTATGAGCACAACCACCACGATTCGCATCACGATTTGTCATATTATTAGACATCATACATCTACCAGAATATGACACACACATGCCACCATGAATAAATACTTCTAAATCTATATTTGTATTTTTCTTTATTTTTTCTATTTCTATTAAAGACAATTCTCTTCCTAATACAACTCTATTTACACCTAATTCTTTATAAAATGCAACGGCATCTTCATTCAAACAAGAACTTTGAGTTGAAACATGAGCTTCCATTTTGGTATTATTAATTACTAATTTTAAAATAGTTATGGACGAAGCTATTATAGCATCAACTCCAGCTTCTTCTAAAGATTTTAGATATTCTAATATTTCAGTAGTATCAATTTCATGCATTACAATATTACATGTCACATGTACTTTAGCATTACGTTTATGAGCAAATATACAGCCTTCTTTAATATCTTCTAGAGTAAAATTGGAAGCACGAGAACGTAAAGAAAATTTCAAACCACCAATAAATACAGCATTAGCACCATATAATACTGCAATTTTTAATTTTTCTAAATCTCCTGCAGGAGCAAGTAACTCTACCATTTAAAACTCCTCCTTCATATAAATGCTATCTTTGTAAGAAAAACCATCTTTAATATTTAAATTTAATTTGTTTAATTTTAGTATAGCTTCATCTTTATTATTTAAAGACTCTTTATAAATCTTTAATATTTCAATATATGTTTCATCATCAATATTAAAATTATCTAAATAAGCATACTTAAGATTTAAATCATTAAATTCATTCAATAAAGAAATTAAATAAGAACGATATATTCTAGTTCCCTTTTCATCTTCTATTACTGGGAAATATTCATCTCTTGTATCTTCTTTAATAATTATATTATTATTTAAAAATTCTTTATTAATTTTTTCTTTATATAAAGATATTAATTTTCTTCTAGAATTCATCATTAGTCTATATCCAAAAACTTGTAAAAATGATCCAACATCTTCGCTTATCTTCTTAACATCTTTTAAAATTATTTCATTACTTAATCCAACAGCATTAAATCCATATGAATAATATTCTTTGGCATCTAAACTATTAGTAATCATAGTTATGGGATCATATATTACTCTATTAATATATCCAAGATCTTTAATATATTTAGCTAATCCTAAATCTGTTATATAAAATAAAGTATTTGTACTTATTACAGAATTTATTTTTTCTTTATATACATCCAAATCAAAAGGGCAAATCATATTAGCAAGATTATAAATAGGTATTAAATTGTTATTTTTTATTACATTTATATTATCAACAATATTATCATTATCATCTAACATAACAGCATCTACATAATTAATAATATCTTTTAATAAATTTAAATTAGATATTTTACATACTATTTTCATAATCCACCTCATAATATAATGCCTAAGAATTCTTAGGCATTATAATATTAAAATCTAAAATTACCTTTACCTTTTCCCTTACCTTTATGAGCTTTAGGAGTTTGCATACCTGAAAAATTTCCATTTTTTATTTGCGATTGCATACGCATAGCATCAGTTTCACTCATACCATTCATTTGTTTCATAGTTTTTTTCATTTGATCCAATGAATTTCTTAATTGATTAACTTCTTGAATAGAACGACCTGAACCTTTTGCAATTCTTTCTCTTCTTTTATAATCTCTATCAATTAATTCAGGATGAGTTCTTTCTTTTTCTGTCATAGAAAAGATAATACATTCTATTTTATCAAAAGCATTATCATCTATATTTGCAATGGCTTGTTTCATATTTTTCATACCAGGTAAAAAACCTAATATTTTAGATAATGAACCCATTCTTTTAATCATTTTAAATTGTTTAAGCATATCATTATAATTGAAAGAATTACTCATCATTTTTTCAGCCATAGATTTCATTTCATCTTCATCAATATTTTCTGTAACAGTATCAATTAATGATAAAACATCTCCCATACCTAAAATACGATCAGCTAAACGATCAGGGTAAAAAATTTCCATAGAATCAAGTTTTTCACCAGTTGACATAATTTTAATAGGAATACCTGTCATTTCTTTTATAGATAAAGCTGCACCACCACGAGTATCACCATCTAGCTTTGTCAAAATACAACCTGTTATATTCAACTTTTCATGAAAAGCTAAAGCAACATTAACAGCATTTTGACCAGCCATAGCATCAACAGTTAATAATATTTCGTTTGGAGTAGCTATTTTTTCAATATCTTTTAATTCATTCATTAATTCTTCATTAATCTCTAAACGACCAGCTGTATCAATAAATACTAAATTATATCCTTCTTCTTTAGCTTTTTTCAAACCTTCTGTAACTATTTTTTGAGCTGATACTTTAGTACCCATTTCAAAAACTGGTACATCTATTTGTTTTCCTAATGTTACCAATTGGTCAACTGCTGCAGGACGATAGATATCAGCAGCTATAAGCATAGGTTTCTTCTTTAATTTTTTACGATAAAATAAAGCCATTTTACCTACTGCAGTAGTTTTACCTGCACCTTGTAAACCAACAGCCATAACAACAGTCATACCACTATTTGCTATATTTAATTCAACTGATTCATCACCTAAAGTTCTCTTTAATTCTTCTCTAACAATTTTAACTACTTGTTGACCAGGATTTAGTCCTTTTAGAATATTTTCTCCTAAAGCCTGTTCCTTAATATTAGCTAAAAATTTCTTTACAACTTTATAATTTACGTCTGCTTCTAACAATGATAATCTTACTTCTCTAAGCATTTCATCAATATCATCTTCGTTTAATTTTCCTTTACCAGTAAGACGTCTTAATCCCATTTGTAATCTTGAACTTAAACTATCAAACGCCATAAAATCACTCCTTTAATATCGTTAATATTTCTTCTTTTTCATTATCAGAAATATTTAATTTATTAATTTTCTCTATTTTATTTATAAATAAAAGTTTTTCTTCATAATCAATTAATATTGAAATTACTCTTTTAATTTGGTCAAAAACAGCATTTCTTGATACATTATAATTTAATGCTATCTCACTTATAGATAAATCATCAAAATAATAATTTTCAAAATATTGTTTTTGCTTATTTGTTAATAAAGAACTATAAGTATCATATAATCTTATAATTTCTTCTCTTTTTTCAAAAGTCATAATTATTCCTCAAAGAAATCAGCAAATAATCCATATAAATATTGTTCAATATCAAATACTTCTAAATCATTAACTGATTCACCTAACCCTATATATTTAATAGGAATACCCATTTCATGTCTTATAGCTAATACAATACCGCCTTTAGATGTTCCGTCAAGTTTAGTTAATATTACACCTGTTACATCTGTAGCTTCTTTAAAAGCTTTGGCCTGACTCATACCATTTTGACCAGTTGTAGCATCTATAACAAGTAATGTTTCATCAGGACAACCAGGGCAAACACTTTCAATTACTCTTTTCATTTTTGAAAGTTCATTCATTAAATTAACTTTATTTTGTAAGCGTCCAGCAGTATCACATAATAATAAATCATAATTTTCATTTTTAGCTTTTTTACAAGCTTCAAATATAACGCTTGATGGGTCAGAACCAGCTTCTTTTGTAACTATATCAACACCGATTCTATCTGCCCAAACAGTTAATTGTTCAATTGCTCCGGCTCTAAATGTATCTCCTGCAGCTAATAATACCTTTTTCCCTTGTTTTTTATATGAATATGCTATTTTAGCTATCGAAGTAGTTTTACCTACACCATTAACACCCACAAATAAAACTACTGATAAATCATCTTTTTTAAGTTTTAAATTAGCATTAACAATTTCACCATTAAGATAAATTTCAAACATTTTATCCATTATTATTTCCTGTAATAAAAGTGGGTCTTCTATTTTTTTATGATAAACCTCGCCTCTTAATTCATCAATAAAATCTACAACAGTATCCACGCCTATATCTGCCATAATAAATATTTCTTCTAATTCATCAAATAATTCATCATCTATTTTAGAACTATTAGATAATATTTGTCTAAGTCCTGCTAAAGCACCTTCTCTTGTTTTATGTAAACCTAATTTATATTTTTTACTTTTTTCTTTATCCTTTTTTTTAAATAAATCAAAAAATCCCATAAAATCACTCCAAACTAAATATAATTATATCATATATAAATATATTATTTCAAGAAAAGAAAGAAAAAGCCGTGAAATCACAGCTTATTTACATCTTCTTCTGTCATTATATTTTTACACTTAGGAAAATTAGAACAGCCATAGAATATATTTCCTTTATTCTTACCTTTAGAAGCAATTCTTTTAACCATTTTTCCTTTTAGACATAATGGACATAGAATTTCTTTTTCAACTGGCTTTTGACACTCATTTGAACAATAAATATTATCATTCTCATCTTTGAGCATTATACTTCCACAATTAGGACAAAATTCATTTACTGGTTCTGAATTATATATAGTTTTGCAAGAAGGATAATTATTACAAGCATAAAAAATTGTTCCTTTATTTCTTCCTTTTGAAGAAACTCTTTCAACAATATGTCCAGTATTACAATTAGGACAAATTATGCCAGTATCTTTTGGTTCATTTTCAACCTTGTCTTCTTTTGATACATATTTACAAGTAGGGTAATTACTACAACTTATAAATTCACCAAATTTTGATTTTCTAATAACTAATAAATTACCACATAAAGGACAAATTTGCTCCGTATAAATAGGGTACATAGCTTTCATGTTTTCACTAGCATTATTAAATAACGGTATAAATGTATTATAAAAATCATTTAATTCATCAAGTTCTAATTTATTACCTGAAGCTATTTCATCTAAATTTGCTTCCATATTAGCAGTATAACTAACATTAATTAAATCACTAAAAAATAGATTTAATTTGTCAGTTGTAAGTATTCCTTGTTCAGTAGGAATAAGAGATTTTTTTTCAACTGTTATATAATTTCTTTCTTTTAAAGTTAATATTGTTTGAGCATATGTAGATGGTCTACCTATACCTAAATTTTCCATTTCTTTTATTATTGAAGCCTCAGTATATCTTGATTTAGGCGTAGTCTCTTTATCTAAAATATTTATTTCAATAGCATTATAACTTTCTCCTAAATTAAAATTAGGAAGCATACTATTTTCATCTTCTTCATTTTTACCATATACTTTTAAATAACCATCGAATTCCATTGTTTGACCTGTTACAGCCCATAATGAGTTTGTATTACTAAATTCTATTTTTACTGAATTAAATTTAGCTGGAGCCATTAAAGAAGCTATTGCTCTATTATAAATTAATTTATATAATTTATATTCATCATCTGTTAAATATGACTTAATATCATCTGGTTTTCTAGATATACTTGTTTGTCTTATCGCTTCATGAGCATCTTGCATATTTTTTTGAGTTTTAATTTTAACATTACCTAAATATTTATCTCCATAATTTGACTTAATGAAATTATGAGCATCATTAATAAACAATTCGGATAATCTTGTTGAATCAGTTCTCATATAAGTAATTAAACCTACGGTTTCAGAACCAATATTTTTACCTTCATATAAACTTTGAGCTATACGCATAGTTCTACTAGGTGAAAAACCTAATTTATTTGATGCTTCTTGTTGCAAAGTTGAAGTTGTAAACGCAGGATAACTATTCCTATTAACAAGTTTATTTGAGATATTTGAAACTTGAAAACTTAATAATTTTGATTTTAAAATCTCTAATATATTTCTATCTAATATTCTATTTTTAGAATCAATAGGATCACCATTAATTTCTGTTAATTTTAATTTAAACGTATTAAAAACAGCTTCCATCTCAAAATATTGAGTAGGTATAAAAGCTGTTATTTCTTTTTCTAAATCAACAATTAGCTTTAAAACAACGCTTTGAACACGACCAGCACTTTTAGAACCAATCTTCTTTTGTAATAATTTAGATAATTTAAAACCTAAAATTCTATCAATCATTCTTCTACATTCTTGAGAATTTACCATTTTCATATCTATTTTGTGAGGATTTTCTAAAGCAACCCTTACAGCTGGTTTAGTAATTTCATGAAATTCTATTCTATTTAAATCATTTAAATCTAAATCTAAAGTTCTAGCTAAATGATATGCTATGGCTTCACCTTCACGGTCAGGGTCTGTTGCAAGATATACTTTATGTCCTTTACAAGTATCTTTTAAATATTTCACTAATGATTCTTTATCTTTCATTATTTTATAATTTGGCTTAAAATTATTTTCAACATCTATTCCAAGTCCATCTTTACCGCTTGTTGCAAGGTCACATATGTGTCCTTTTGATGATAATACTAAATAACCATCTCCTAAATATGAGCTTATTGTCTTAGATTTACTTGGAGATTCCACTATTATTATGTTTTGCAATGCTTTCACATCCCTTATCAAATAAAAGTTTAGTCTAAAATGAATTGATTGTCAACTACTTTTTTCAAAATAGAAAAACTTATATGATTATTCTGTGATAATGTCTTAAGTGTTATTCCAGGAAAATGTCTTAAT
>CAYTVE010000034.1:0-17709 GCA_964441815.1 uncultured Anaeroplasmataceae bacterium
TGGTTTTTTATTTTTTAACAACCCAAAATTAGGGGTGAATCCTAAATACAGGTAATATAATTATAACAATATGAAATTGAAATATCAATAGTCAATATTCGAGTAAATACAACAATATATATTTACATTTTATTAAATTAATGATAATATGATTATGCCACTTACAGTGGATCATTTTATAAAAGGAGTAATGAAGATATGATTTTACAACGTTCGGAGGGAACGATGGACGCATAAAATTGTAGGAGGTATTCCTTAATGGAGTATTTAACTATCTTAGTGGTGATTTTGGTATTAATACTGGTTATATTAATCATCATTAAAGATAGTGGTTCTAAAAAATAATTTAGAATCACAATTTATGTATTCATTATTCCCATAAAATGAGAAAAAAGACTAGCGCCAACTAGTCTTTTTTTGTTTATTTATGTATTCATTACACTATTATTATATGCTATTTTCATTAAATTAGCAATACATAAATGTTTTTTTTATTAATTTGTTAAATTAAAATACATTTCATTGCTAGTAATAAATAGAAATACAATCCTACTAAGAATAATATCTAATATTAGATACAAAAGTATCAAATGTTTTACTCCAAGACTAGGAGCACGTAAGTGCGGGCATTTTAACAACTGAGGAGCCCTCAGCATGTTAAATTAATTAGTAGCAAGCGATAGCTTGCAACAATATTATTTAATCGACTTGAAAAGGCGATTGAACGCCTATTTCAATAAAATTATAATTTAAAGAAATTTATAATAAATATATAAAGTAGAATTTAAAATAAAGAAATCTACCTATAACAGATATAAAGCTCGTTAGAGCTGCGTAAATTAAATATGTAGTTCCAGCAACATTCTTAATTACAATATAAACTTAAATTAAATTAATCTTCATTTATTTATATATAGAACAAAATGCTTTTTCAAACGGAATAAAACTTGTCTTGAAATGGAATAAAATAATTCTTCAAATGGAATATAATATTATAAATAAAGCTAAAAAAAGAGAGCCATTAAAGCTCAAATTTTAACACAAGCACGAAAAGAGGTATCACTACCTCATTTTTTTTGAATTATTGCTACCAACTTACTTGAATTAATTATATGTTTTAATACAATTATAATGTATCAAATCCTTGTGTTTTTATAACACCTGTAAGGCCTGTTATAAAGCCTTTTGATGAAACAACATATCCAATTTCAGATAATGCTTTTTGGAACTCTGGTGGAGCTTTCCAGCCTATCAAAACTTCTCTTTGTTCTCTAGTCATTTCATCAATATTATCTTTATATGCTGTAAAGATATTAATATCAATAATTCCTTTTGATGAAACTTTAGAAATTTCAGCTTTATCTACTACCTCCTGAACATTATCTAAGTTTGTTGGTATAAATTGTCTTGTTAACCCTTGGTTATAGTATCTACTTGATACTCTAAAACTCCAGTGTGTTAACATATCTTTTGGACTATTGTATAATTTCCTCCTTTTAATATTTATTTGATAGTCCTCGTATTTTATATTTATTACTTCATTTTCACTTCCAACTAATGAATATGGTCTTTTCTTAATAATTTTTTTTAAGAAATGTCTATCTGGAAGTTCTTTTAAAATTCGATCATCTTCATCAAAAACACTAATATATTTATTGATTAATTCTAGATTAGCTATTAATTTTCTTCTTTTTAAATGATGATTTTTAGGATTAATAGCTAATTCATCTTCTGTAGCTGGATATGGTACTATGCTTATTAAATTATATTTAGCTAATTTATTAATAGCATTTTGAACTGTTCTTCTACAATAATTAAATCCATATTTATTTAATGTCTTTAAAATACCAGTTGTAGAAACAAAATAATCTTTTCCCTTATTATCAATATTACGATAAAATCTATCTATCATAAATAATACCTTTTCAGCAACACCTATGCTAGATTCATATATTTTAACCATTTTATTCTTATGATTATTCTTTCCAGGTCTAAGCATTATACTTGTAGGTCTATTCCACTGTTCAAAAGTAATACCATGATAAGCTATATCCGGATATTTTCCTGTTGTTTTTATTATATTATTAAGTTTATTCATAGTATCACTTCCTTACTGCTAATTTTGGGGTAAGTTGGAAGCCTAATGATTTATTAGACTTCCTTACTTGAAAATGAATTATTAAGCCCTTTAAGGCTCTACAAAGTGCTTTACTAATAAAGAGGAACAAGTATACAAATGTAAAACACTTTGTAGAACCTACATGATTATCTTGCAAGCTACTCTTCTATTTCTTCTTTTTTATCACATAACTCTTCATTAAGATTTTCTTCAACCAATGCCATGTCTGGTGATGAATAAACATATTCTTTTCCTATTTCTATATCACCAGTAATAATTGTTTTCCTTAATTTATATAGACTATTAGAAGGTATTTTAATAACTTCTTCACCAATATTTTCGTAAGTCATTAAAATACTTCTTCTAAGACTTATTATAAATGTCATAGTATAATAATCGAGTTCTAGATTCTTATCAGTTATTAATGCTTGTAATAAGGCAATATCATCTCTAATATCAATATATAATCTTTCATTATTTAAAACTGAATCAATTCTAAATAAAGTTTTATTTTTTGTTTTCTTCATTACTCATAACCTCCAAACATATTAATCAAAATTCCTAAAATTATTATAAATACACTTGTTAATTTCAAATTAGTTAAATCAAATAATAAAGCTCCAATTATTATAATAAATAATGTAATTAAATCTATAATAATATTACGCATTAAAAAAGAAAACTAATGTTGTAACTTCATAACCATTAGAAATAAAGTTACAACTAATTCCTCCTAAATCTGTCATGAAAGAATCACTACTTGCAATTCTTCCAGCCTTAAAAATCCTTTGCAAAACTTTAAAACCATCAAACCTGAAAATTGTTTGAATTTCCTTTTTAGTTAAAATTTTAAAAAGTTCATCTATTGAATTTGCTTTACCTCTTTTTTCCTGAGTGTTATTTGATTCAACTATAATATGAAAATACATATTTCTACCTCATACTGTTTGTAATATCTTTAATATTTTGGCTATTTTTTCATCACTAACTTTTGTATTTAATGCAGTTCTTAAAACTTCATTAATTAATTTATTACTAGATACATATTTTTTTAGTTCTGGATCTAATACTCTTCTTGTAATAAAATCTTCTTCTTTCCAATAATAAAACTCTTTAACTTCTTCTTTTGTTAATTCTAAAATTCTTATTAAATCTTCATAAAAACCACGCTTCTTTGATGATAATCCTGATCTACCGGATTCTAAATTGTTTAAGCATTGAACAGATATTCCTAATGTTCTAGCTAACTCTGTTAATGTAAAACCTTTGTCTAGCCTTTTTGATCTAACAAATGTTCCAAACGATGATATTGGATAACTATTTCGTATGATTTCAACTATTTCATCTTTTGGATAATCTTGAATTATTTTATCAACTTTAGAATCCTTATAGTTTGCGATAGTTCTTTTTAATGTTTTAACATTCATATCAGAAATATCATTATCATTAATAAATGCTTTTATTTCCTC
Source organism: uncultured Anaeroplasmataceae bacterium (assembly GCA_964441815.1). Taxonomy (GTDB): domain Bacteria; phylum Bacillota_I; class Bacilli_A; order Acholeplasmatales; family Anaeroplasmataceae; genus Pelethenecus. Next base: position 3,589 of record CAYTVE010000034.1, read on the forward strand.
TTCAGGGAGTTTTGATAGTAGTTCTAGTTTTGTAACACCTATATTTCCAGTTGACTGGAAGAATTCCTTTGAAAAAGATTCAGCAAGCTTAACGTATGTATATGCTTGACTTTTTTTAATTTTTAAAGCATTTAATGTATAATCTTCAAATGATAAATATCCAGCAGACTCATACGCTTTACTATCTTTCATTTCAGATAATGCTTTACAAAATTCATATAAATAAAGTCCTACCTTAGTTGCAGCTTTAATAATTTTGTTATGTTGTTCATTAAAGCTAAATAATTCATTTTTATTTTCATTCATTTCCAAGTCCTCCTAAAGCAATTAATGTTTTTACAATATGCCAAAATGATTATACTAAGTTAAAATATAGAAAAAATTTTAGCCTATTATAGAAGCTTTAATTTATAATATTTCTTGAATTAAGTATGTTTTATTTAATTTTTCTTTTTCTTCTGGTGAACAATATTTATAAAATGGACACTGTCTTCTTTTACCACGCTTATCTACAAATTTAGTGTCAATAAGAATTTTACATTCTCCACTAATATTAGCAAAGCAATCTTTCTTTTCATTTCTACATTTCATTTCAATTCTCCTCTTTACTTTTTTTATGTTATGCTAAAATGTTTTTGTAAGGATTGTTCACTTATTTGATATAGGTGGCCGTTAACTTTAAGTTATTCTGGCACAATCCTTTTTATTTTATTTTACTTTTAGCATAATCTTCAATCATTTTATAATCCGATGGTTCTAATTGCCAATTAAGTGGTGCTGTAAAAGCACCTTTTTTATTTGATCTCATTCTGAAAATTATATAAGATGGCTTATTGCAATGTACTGGATTAGGATTTTGTCTTAATTTTTTGGTATTTGAAATAGGATTACTTGTCATTGGAATAAATAAATAGCTTTTCCCATCTTCACCAATTATGATAGCAGGATGATTGTTACACCTATTCATTCTAATATGAATGAATAAGCGTTTTGCTTTAGATGGTTTTATAATATCTAATTTAACATCTTTTATAACCATTTTAAAATTCTCCTCTTTACTTTTTTTTTATGTTATGCTAAAATGTTTTTGTAAGGATTGTTCACTTATTTGATATAGGTGGCCGTTAACTTTAAGTTATTCTGGCACAATCCTTTTTTTATTGACCAAAAACAATATATTTGCTAAAATTTAATTAAAGAAGAAGGAAGTGGAGCTTAATTGTTTCGGAGCAGTTAATATGGACTGAGGTATACTTATTTTTTTTAATTGACTTTACTTATATATTATATTATAATGCCTAATGAAGCGTGGAGGGGCCGCCCCTAGTTTATCTAGTATCGGTGCGGACGACGCTTTTTTTATTTTCTTTTTCTTTTGATTTTTTAAATTATTGGCTTGTTTTGCTTATCCATATATAAATCATCTAATCTTTTTCTAAAATCTTTGGGATTATTCACTTCAAATAATTTCTTATAAATATATTCAGGTCTTATATCGTTTTCATCAGCATTTTTCAACAATTTATATGCTTTCTTTGAATCATGGGTTATCTTAACAATGTATGATTTACCATTTGAATATCTATATATAACATAACATGAATGGCCTTTTGGATCATGTGTATAATTTATATAAAATTTACCTTGTTTTATTTTTTCCATATTTTTACCTTTTGACAATAACCATATATTTATATCTAGCATCTAATATTTTCACATAATATCTAGCACCTTCTTTTATATCAGGCTCGTTTAATCTTCCTATTATTTCGTCATTAATAACAATTTCTTTACATTCTCTTCTTCCGAATTCTGTATTTAAATAAAAATGTCCTTGAAGTTTATCTCCAACATTAGCTTCATTAATAATTTCTTGATAAGTTATTCTACTTTCTGGTAGTGCTACTATTTGTTCCACTGCATAATCAGATAAATAAGCTCCTAACTGCTTTCTTCCATCTGTTAATGTCCATTTATAAATATCACAATCTTTAGATACAAGTAATTCTAATTTTCTTTTAGTAAATTCAAATTGTAAACCATAATAAAATACTAATATTTCTTTTTGTTCCTGAGTTAAAATTATTTTGTCATTCATTTTCAAATACTCCTTTTAGCATTTTTTTCATATAGAACCAAACTGGAGGAATAAAGTTTAGTTCTATATGAAAAATCACTTATTTTTATATAAATAGTGATACATTTATAAATATTAACGATCACTTATTACCTTAATTGACATCTTCAACAAATATAATTACGGAAATTATTATAAAGATGTCTTTTTTTATCTCAATAAGCTATTAAATAACCTAATTGATTCATATTGAAAAAAAATAATTAAAAAATCACTTAAATGTCTTTTTCTAATATGTTATAATTAAATTGCGAGTTTAATTATTTTTTTAGTGAATACGTTATTACTATTTTTAATCATTTTTGCTTTTAATTCTTCACTAATACCTATTAAGAAAGGGAGGTATCAATTACTATATTAATTACTGATAAAAAAATCCTATCAGTTAATTAGACAAATAGGAAATTTTTTAAATAATTAAATTATGCAAGTTGTGTTTAAATTTATTGTTTTAATTATTTTACTAAAATATGATTCAACAAAAAAATTTATTTTGGAGAGTAGTTATGAGCAATAACAATTTTAAAAAATCTATTTCTCTTGAAGAATTACTTAATTTTCTTAAAGAGAAAAATCAAGAAGAAGAAAATTCTTCTATGGAACTTAAAGCTTTACTAAGAGCTTACATAATGATTCAAGAAACGAAAGTAAGAAAAGACACAATTACAATGTATAAAGATCATCTTAGTCTAATGATTGAATGGTTATATGCTTTTAATGTTTTTGAAACTAATCAAATCACACAAACTATTATTGATAAATACGTAAAACATTGTCTTAGTAATAACAATAAACCTATTACTATCAATAAGCGTATAGGCATGTTTATAGCAATGCTTAAAAGATGTGCTGATGTTGGTCTTATATCTGAACCACAATTTAAATTTCAAAAACTTAAAGAACAAGCAGCTAAAATAGAAATAATCAAAACAGACGATATTTTTAAGATCTTTGATAATCTTCATAATATGAAACTTGAACATCAAATCATTATTTTACTTTTGATATCCACTGGCATTCGTAGAAATGAACTTGTTAACATCAAAATAAAAAATATTAACTTTAAAGAAAAATCAATTTATCTACAGCATACAAAATCTGGTAAACCTAGATATTGTTACTTTGGACAAAAACTTGAAGTTCTTCTTCTAGAGTTGATTGAAAAAAACAAGGTTAAAAATCCAGATAATGAATATTTATTACAACATGGAAATAGTCACCTTGATAAGATAAGTATATCTTCAATGCTTTTTAAACTTAAAAAAGACTTAGATATTGATGTATTATCCGCTCATAAATTCAGACATTTATATGCAACTGAACTTTTAAAAAATGGGGCTGATATATACACAGTCAAAGAACTTCTTGGACATCAAAAACTAGAAACAACACAAAGATATTTAGATTTTACTAATGAAGAGTTAAAAGAAAACAACTTCAAATATAATCCTCTTAATAAATATAATAAATAGAAGAAAAAAGTAAAATCAAAGCTGTTCAAGTGCTGAACAGTATTGAAAATTGACATCTATGAAATAAAAAAAGGTTGTTATCAAAGTGAAAAATACATTGAAACTCCAACCTTTTTAGATATTTTTAATTTAGAAAATATAATCTAAATTACTAATATTCAACTGGAGGCCCCGAACAGATTCGAACTGATGATCAGGCAGTTGCAGTGCCGTGCCTTACCACTTGGCTACAGGGCCATTTAATATTAACAATTTTGCGATTAAGATTATATCAAACTATAGGTTTATTGTCAAACCTAATTTTATTTTTTTATTTTTTTGGCACTCTGGCGTTGACAGTGCTAAAAAGTGAGAGTATAATATAATTGTAGTTAAGAATACTACATAATATTAAAGGAGGTATTTATCATGGAACAAAATTACCAAGAAAATGAAAATGTTTTAGAAAAATATGGTAGAAACGTTGTAGAACTTGCAAGGAGTGGAAAAATCGATCCAGTTATCGGAAGAGACGAGGAAATTAGACGTATTATCAAGATTCTTTCTAGAAAAACAAAAAATAATCCTGTCTTAATTGGTGAACCAGGCGTAGGTAAAACAGCTATTGTAGAAGGTTTAGCTAGAAGAATTGTTGCAAATGATGTTCCTTCTTCTCTTAAGGATAAAGAAATATTCGAACTAGACATGGGAGCACTGGTTGCAGGCGCTAAATATAGAGGTGAATTTGAAGAGCGTTTAAAAGCTGTATTGAACAAAATAAAAGAGTCAGATGGAAAAATTATTATGTTTATTGATGAAATTCATTTAATCGTCGGTGCTGGTAAATCTGATGGAGCACTAGATGCTTCTAATATGTTAAAACCTATGCTTGCAAGAGGTGAATTACATTGCATTGGTGCTACAACTTTAAAAGAATATCGTGAATACATCGAAAAAGATAGTGCACTTGAAAGAAGATTTCAAAAAGTATTAGTTAGTGAACCAAGTGTAATTGATACAATATCTATATTGCGAGGTATCAAGGATAGATTTGAATCTCATCACGGAGTATCAATATCTGATAACGCTGTTGTTGCTGCAGCTACATTATCAAATAGATATATAACTGATAGGTTTTTGCCTGATAAAGCTATTGATTTAATCGATGAAGCTTGTGCTTCATGTCGTATGGAATTAGATTCAAAACCTGCGTTACTTGATGATTTAGATCGTAAAATAGCTCAATTAAAAATTGAACAAATGGCATTAAAGAAAGAAACTAATCCTACTTCTAGAAAAAGATTAGATGATATCGAAATTGAATTAAAGGATTTAGAGGCTAATGAAAAAGAATTAACTAATAAATGGCAAGCAGAGAAAAAAGAATTAATTAATTTTAAAGATTTAAAAAAAACATTAGATCAAAAAAAATTCGAACTAGAAAAAGCTTTTAATGAGGGTAATTATAAATTAGCTTCCGAACTTCAATATTCAACTATACCAACGTTAGAAAAACAAATCGAAGAATATAAAAATAGAAAAAAAGATAATCATCTTCTTTCTGAATCAGTTGATGAAGAAGATATAGCAATAGTAGTCGCTAAATGGACTACTATCCCTATTTCTAAATTAATGCAAGGTGAAAAGGATAAAATATTACATTTAAAAGAAACTCTAGAAAAAAGAGTGATTGGCCAAGATGAAGCAGTATCTTTAGTTAGTGATGCAATTATAAGACAACGTGCAGGTATAAAAGATGAAAATAGACCTATAGGTTCATTTCTATTTTTAGGTCCAACCGGAGTAGGTAAAACAGAACTTGCTAAATCATTAGCTGACTCTTTATTTGACAGTGAATCACACATTATAAGAATTGATATGAGTGAATATATGGAATCTCATAGCATCGCCAAATTAATTGGTGCACCACCAGGTTATATAGGTTATGATGAAGGTGGACAATTAACTGAAAAAGTAAGACGAAATCCTTATTCTATCATTCTTTTTGACGAAATAGAAAAAGCTCATCATGATGTTTTTAATTTATTATTACAAATATTAGATGATGGTAGACTATCTGATTCACAAGGAAGAACAGTAGATTTCAAAAACACTATAATTATTATGACATCAAATATAGGAAGTGAACTTCTTCTTTCTAATAATAAAAATATCGAATTAAATTCATTATTAAAACAATATTTCAAACCAGAATTTCTTAATAGAATTGATGAAATAATCACTTTTAAACCTTTAACAAAAGATGTACAATTAAAAATTGTTAATAAATTATTAAATGATCTAGATATAAGACTATTAAATCAAGGTATTAATATTACTTTTGTAGATTCACTTAAAAATTATATTATAGATCAAAGTTTTGATATAGAATTTGGTGCAAGACCAGTTAAAAGATATATTCAAAAACATATTGAGACATTTATTGCAACTAAAATACTTAATGGTGAAATAAAACCAAATATTTCATATGTAATAGATGCTTGTAATAACGAAATAAGATTATTAAATAAATAACAATATAAAAAGATTATATCCACTTAATATAATCTTTTTTTGCATATTTTCAAATTATATGGATATAATTCTAATAGGTGATAAAATGAAAAAAATAAAATACATAATTATATTTTTAATAATATTATTATTATATTTCTTACCGTCTTTGTTATTCAAATCAAACCAAGCATATTATAATTCATTAAATAAAACTATATATGCTCCTAAAGCCTATATTTTTGCTGTTGTTTGGCCAATATTATATATTATATTTTCTATTTATATAACTTTAAAAATATTTAAAAATAGTTTTACTAAAGAAACAATAATATATTTTTTTATCAATTATATAATAAGCTTCTTTTTTAACAAAGTTTTTTTTATCGATAAAAATTTATTCTTGAGTTTTACAGTAACTTTTGCTTCATTTATTTCCGGTTTATTCATTTTCATATCTTCTTTTAAAAATAAAAATAAGGAATATTTATTATTTATTCCCTATATTATTTGGACTATATATGCTTCAATTTTAATGGCAAACATCTACCTTATAAATTAAAAAAAGCTCATTAATGAGCTTCTTTAATTACCAATTTATAAATCCACAAACAGCTAATACTGCAAATATAATAAAGAATATTTGTAAAACTAATTTTGCAGTTTTATTCATTGAAGTAGATGATAACCATAACCAACCTGTAATACAAGCACAAATAGTTAAAATGATTGAAGCAATAGATCTAAGTGTAGTTAAAATACCTAATGAACCATCAAATAAACCTAAAATCCATGATAATCCGCTACAAAATAATGCTACAAATGAACATAAACCAATTAGCCAAAATACGCCATCATATTTTTTCATCTTCTAAACACCTCTTTCTTTTAAATATTATACCACAAAAAAAATAAATTCCTAGTATTTAAGGATTTTTTTTATATTTTTAATTCAAAATTTATGCATAACAATGATTAAAACAAACTATAATAGTTTAAATTATAATTCATATATCTATAAACATAATTATAAAATTATTTATATTAATATATGAAATATACTTATCAATATATTAGAACTAATTTATTTTATAAATATAGTTATCTTTACGAGGTTTAACATTAGCTTCAATTTGAGGATATCCAACGATGCAGTTTCCAATACCCTCATAATTTCCTTCAATCCCCAATTCATTTAATATTTCTTTTCCTTCTTTTGTTTCAAATGTTTCTTTAGCTCTATGAATCCAACAACATCCTAATCCTAAACTACTAGCTGCTAAAATCATATTCTCCATAACAACACTTCCATCATATATGTATGTAGGTATATTTTTATCCGCTAATACAACTAATACAACTGGGGCATTATAAAAAGGATCAAAATCACCATCCATTCCAGCAACTTCTCGATTTATTTTACTTATTTTATCTCTCATTTTTTTATTAGTAATTTCTATTATGATAGGAGATTGCTTATTTAATCCTGATGGGGCACAGCTTCCTGCTTCTGCAATCAAATCTATCAATTCTTGTGGAACAGGATCTGATTTATATTTTTTTGTACTTTTTCTATTTTTAATTATCTTTAATGTTTCATTCATTTTTATACAACCTCACTTTTTTTAATTTAACATATTTTTTTATTTTTACAACATAATTATATTTATTAATTTAATAAATCTATTACTTTTTCAATGTTAATACTTTTTTTATCATATATATTCATTATTTTAACAATTATTAAATTATCATTCAAATATACTTCTAATCTAGAATTCACCTTATATAATATAAATACAATTTTAATTTTTTCATTTTCATTAATTTTTATTGGTATAATTAAATCATCTTCTACAGAAATATAATAATTAATATCATCATTAATGTTATATATTCCTTTTTTTAATACAGTCACAAAATTATATTGACTATTTTTTTCTACGAGTTTTTTATGTGTATTCCAATCATTTGGATCATTTATTGTTACAATTGTTAAATTTTTATTATCTTTTGAATAATTTGAAACTAATATCCTTTTTGATTTTTTTGTATAACCAGTTTTACCCCAAATGAAATCATCATTAGAAATAACTAATTTATGTTTATTTATCCAATTATAATTATAAAAATTTGTAGACGATTTATATTGATGTTTACTAGCAATATCAACAAATGTCTTATTTTTATTTACATAACTAGCTAATATTGCCATATCATAAGCAGTTGATAAATTATATTCTTTTTCATCTAATCCAGATGAATTGACAAATACACTGTTTACCATTCCTATTTTTTTGGCAATATTGTTCATTTTTTTTATAAATTCATTTGAATTTTGAAAACTCAATGCAGATGCAGCATCATTTGCAGATCTCAACATTAAAGCGTGTAATAAATCAATTCTTTTGATTTTTTCATTTTCTTTTAAATAAACTTTTGACCCAACTTCTAATGTATCTTCTTTTTTTATAATTACCTCTTCTTCAAGATTGTAATTCTCAATTACAGTTATAGCAGTTAATATTTTTGCAGTAGAAGCTACTAGATATTGATTATTAACGTTTTTACCATCAAGTATCCTATTAGTTGTATTTTCTATAACTATATATGAAGATGAAGTGTTAGTGTAAGAATATATGGGAACCATTAACAAAAATGAGATAAATATATTTAAAATTTTGATCATATTATGTCACCAATATAATTTTATGATTATATTATAATAAATATTTTTATCAATTATATCTTAATATTAATTTTATAGATGTTTATTCTTTGAGATATAAAATCCTTATTATCTATATTTCACAGATAATCTAACAAAATCATTTAAATGATACAATCACACTTTTTCATTTCTACTACCATACTTTTTCTTGCTTGAAAACACTATTACCAAATAAATCTTTTTTAAAAAAAGCCTAGCTTAGATCTACTTCTAGATAGGCATCAATTTATTCATTATAATTATTATATCATACCTAGTTCACGCATTTTTCTCTCTCTAAGTTCTGACAATACATCATTATTCCCAACAACTTTCATACAAGCATAACATTGTATTGATTTCCACCCTGTCACTTTACATCCGAATTGATTGAATGACATTACTTCTTCTTTGTACTTTACGTTTTTATGATCAATTATTATTGCTTTTTCTTCTGAATGATTGATTACATATATTTCGTCACCAATATGAACTATTCCCTGTTCTATTAACCAATCCATTTTAGGTAATGATCTAACTGAACGTTTTGTTCGTATTTCTTGTGCTTCATCCTCCTTTTCTTGTTGCTCTATCGTTGGTTCTACAAGAACAAGATTTTCCTTTAAACCATGTATTTCAGCAATGGCTTCTAAAATTGAAAAAGCATCATAAGCATTCATAGCATAAAACTCACGAACTCTTTTCTTACCATTAAAATAATCAATAGCCCTAAGGTTTGGATTTAATTTATCAATCATACTATGCAAATTCATATCTGTTAACCTAACTGGCACTCTATAATAAGCATATAAGCGAAAAGCAAACGGAATACACTCGCTTCTATTTAATTGTTCTAATCTTTTTTCAATATTATCAGCATAACCTATTTTTACATATTGTGGAAATGACGGATTAGTAAGTATGTAAATAAAACCTTTGTTTTCCATATAATATTATCCTTCTTTACTTTTTATATTTATAAGATGTCTTTAGACATAAAATTTGCTTTATTATTAAAGTTAACACTTAAATCCATACGTTTTGACACCTGTGTTTATTTTATATGAGTATATCACATTTTCTCAAAATTCCTATTATTTTGTTAATTTTATTAATATTTTCGCCATTTTTCTTAATTGATTTCTCTTAGTCATTTTCTTTTTTTACCATCAAATATCAATTTATATTTTTATTAATCATAACACAATGTCTACAATTACCCCTATAGTGTCTATTTTATTAATAGCACAACACCATGTATTTTTTATCTTCTAGGGGTGTCGAAATAATCGTTCATATCAAAGCAACTCTTTTTTCTAATCCTATAATTAAACTTTTAAAATAATTCGACACGTCCAAGTAAGAAATCAATTAAATTGCAATGAAATATTCCATTGTCATCATAGAAATTATGTGGAATATCCATACGAATAATAATCTTTTTGAAGAAATCTCGTGTTAAAAGCAATGATGATAATTCTGTTGATTCTTTTTTTTCATTATCCATTTGGAATGCAGACTGAATATATATTTTTCTATCATTATCATTTACTATAAAATCAATCTCTTTTTGCACATTAGCTCCACCAGTACGATCAGTAACTACACCGACATCCACAGAATAGCCTCTACATACCAATTCGTTATAAATAATATTTTCCATAATATGTCCTGGATCATATTGTCGATAGTTTAAACGTGCATTACGTAGACCAATATCAGAATAATAATATTTATTGGGATATTTAAAATAAGTCTTTCCTTTAACATCATATCGTTTTGCCATAGATACCAAAAACGAATCCATAATGTGTTGAACATAGTTTGCAACTAAAGCCTGATTAACTTTTTCATTTTTCATACCAGACAGTGCGTTTGCAATATTTGTCGCATTGGTTAATGAACTAATTTGTGACGCTAGAAAGTCTAGTATTTCTTCAAGAATATCCTCACGTACATTACCATAAAAGCGATATTATATCCAGTTAATAGTTGATAACTTTTTAATAAAACCATATTTATCAGATAATAAATTACATCAGTATTTATTGATTTAATATCATCAATTACAATGTCTAACAAGGTCTTCTTATAGGACTTTACTATATACTTAATTTTTTTTAGTTATATGTAAAATAATGTATAGAGACATTGTTAGGCGTTGTAACTTATCTTCTATATAATGACAAATCATCAATACTAAAGAGTTATTTATTTTTTCCATTTATTATGATTGAAACATAAATAAAAGCACCTACAGTTTTTGATAGATGCTTTTATAGATTTAGATAAAATTAATTTTTGTCAATCTCAAATAATTTATGAATTAATGGTCTTCCAACAATTCTTTTTCATAAATTTTGAAATTATTGATATATCTTCGCCCTCATAATATTTCACAAGCAATTTTTTAAATTCAGGTACTTCTCTTTCTGGTATAACTAAAAATCCACCACCATGAGCTATTAAATAGTGATTAGCAAAAATAACGGATGCTCTCTTGTTCCCATCAAGAAATATTTGTGTCTTCATACAATAAAGACATAACTCAATAGCTATATCAATTGCATCCTTTTCTTTAAGTTCTATTTCTTGAATTTTTTCTTTCACATCAAATTCGTTAGGAAGTGGAGGAATATATGAAGAACCACCAATTGTGACAGGCACTCCACGAATACGACCACCCTCAGCAAAGAAGCCTTCATTAACAAGTTTTGCTATATGGCACAGCATGTAATAACCGCTTTTACTTGCTATAACATCTCTATCAAGTATGAATTCCCAAGCGTGTTTTAAGTTTAATATTTTTTGAACATCAGTAGCTGTCATGCCATTTACTTTTCCATTTTCTATGATTTCTTCTGTTTGAGGAAAAGATGTTGCAACACCTTCTAAAACTGCTTGATCATAAATATTCATCTTCATATTGGCTCTAGCAAATGCAATGTTATTTACCACATCAGCAGAAAGTTCATCCTCTGAATATCCCAATGAAGCAAGTTTTTTTTCAATTTCACGTAAACCTTTTCTAATTTCACGAGCCTCTTTTGCATTTTTTAAAAGAAGATTATAAAGTTCATCCGTGTATAATCCAACATAGGTCGATGTTAATCTTCCTGCAACTCTTTTTCTAATATATAGATATTTTCCATCACCTTTTTGTTTAACTTCGGGTGTACCATCATAAGCCATTAGACTAAGTCTAGCATTCAAATCAGCTTTTTTCCTTAACAATTCTTGTATTTCATTAAATTGTTCAGACATCTTATTACCTCCTATAGGGAATTTTTCTAATATTATTTTATCTTAAAGTTCCCTAATAGTCAAGAACTATAGGGAACAATCGTTAAAAGATAATCTCTAAAAGTTCCCTAATTATAATTTCAAAATATAATATTATTATTCAATTAATTTAAAAATATCAATTTCTAAATAAAATAAAATTTTCCATTTATAATTTATTGTTCTATTAAATAATCTAACACTGCCAGCAATATAAATATTATATAAAATTATGTTTATGCGAGGTGTATGAACATGTTAAACATTATATTTTATCTTCTAGGGGTGTCGAAATAATCGTTCTAACACCTACTACTAAAAACGGTTAGAAAGGCTACAATTTTAATACAATAATTGTACTATTTACAAAAAAATAAGCTTTAACTAACCTTAACGGTGGGAGGTGAACCCCTATAAAAACAAAAAAATCTCAATACATTTACCGTATCAAGATTAATCTACTTAAATGGCAAAGTTACTCTATTTTGATACAACTTCGCACCCTAAGGATAAAAAGTTCGCACCCTTAATTCTTCTTCGCTCCCTTATTTACTACTTAATTCGTCAGATTTTTTTCTATGTTTTTTTAATATAGGCTCATCTGTTGAGCACAGCCAAGCACCTATAATCATTAAACCAAGTGCAATAAAATATGAATAATGTGGAATCTCTTTAAAAATTATAAGCGATAATATTGTACCAATAAATGGTGCAACTGCATAATACGCACTCGTTCTAGCAGCACCTAATAATCTTTGTGCATAAACATAAAAGAAAATACTTAATCCATATGCAACAAAACCAACAAGTAATACAGCAAAAACGCTCCACAAAACAGTCACTCTTTCACCAATACATAAACCAATTATTATAGAACCTAGTCCAGAAAATATCCCTTTTAATAAAACAATTTGTAATGGATCTTTGGATGATATTTTTCTAGTGCAATTATTTTCAAAGCCCCAACAAACACAGGCAACAATTATAAACAACGATCCATATGAAAATTTAAAACTTGAAAAATCTTCAATTGACAATAATAAGCAAGAAAGAGTAACAAAGATAATACCTAACCACAAACGTGGGCTTATTTTTTCTTTAAATATCATAAGAGCTATTATCGCTGTTGCTACTATTTCAAAATTATTAAGTAATGATGCATTTGCTGATGAAGTCGACTTTAAACCTAGTAATAAAAAAATAGGTGCAGCAATATCTAATAATATCATTGCAATTGTAAATGGTAATTCTGACTTTGTTAAATATGCCTCTTTTGTTTCTTTATGACGTACTTTCCTTACAAGTGCTATTACAAGCATTCCAATTCCAGCACCAACATACAAAAATCCTGCCATTAGAGTTGACTGCATATAATCTAACAAAATTTTTGAAAATGGAGAGTTTATTGCATATAGTGCAGCTGCTAATATAGCAAGAAGCACACCTTTATTTATTACTTTTTTCATATCAACCTATCAATAGCTCCTTTTAATTTTTCAATAGTTTCTTCATCATTTTCATTTACTGCATCAACTATACAATGGTCAATATGGTCTTTTAGTATAACCTTACTAATACTTTCTATTTGTGCTTTAACTGCAGATAATTGAATTAAAATATCACTACAATCTCTACCATCTTCAATCATTTTTTTTTACAGATTGAAAATGTCCTATGGCACGTGACATTCTATTTAATACTACTTTTGTATTCTCATGATAATGTTTATTTTCATTCATACTTTTAACCTCTTTTCATCCCCCATAGGGGGGTTATAAGAATTATAACATCATTCGTATAAAATGTCAAAATTATTGCCACAAAAAAAAAAGCCTACTTTATTCAGCTTCAATTCTTATTTCATTACCATTATAGAATTTAAATGTTATGGACTTATCTTTATGCACTATGGCTTTTTTTATCATAAGCATCCAAAGTTCATCATTCCACGCATCAAGCACTTCATCAGCTTTTTCAAGTTCTTTTATAAATGATTGAAGTTTTGTCGATTGTCCTAATCTATATGC
>CAYTVE010000035.1:0-16577 GCA_964441815.1 uncultured Anaeroplasmataceae bacterium
ATATTAAGTTTTTCAACGAAGAAAGACCATCTTATTCTCTTAATTACTTAACACCGAAGCAATTTAAAGAACTTTATACCCCTTAAAATATGAAAAGTGTCTACTTTCTATTGACTAGTGCACTATTAATAAATGTAAATACAAAAATTTCACTGATTATAATATTTTAACTATTAGTATATTTTTTAATAATATATAAAAAATTGTGAAAAATCAATTTCACAATTCCTTTATTATTTAATAATATCTTTGATTTTAGCAGCAAGTATTTCTAATGCAACATCATGTTTCGTATCATTAGGTATTATAATGTCAGCAAATCTTTTTGTAGGTGCTATATATTCATCATACATTGGTTTCACTGTAGATAAATATTGATATATAACATTATCTAAATCTCTTCCTCTTTCATTAATATCTCTTTTTAATCTTCTAATAAAACGAATATCTGGATCAGATTCAACATATATAAGAATGTCACATAATTCTCTTATTCTAGCATCATATAATGCTAAAATACCTTCTAATATAATAACTTTTTTACTACTAACTTCTAAAAATTCATTTTTCTTACGATTATGTTCTTTAAAATCATAAACAGGACATTTAATTTCTATGCCATTTATCAAATCCTGTAAATGGTTATATAATAAATCTAAATCAAAAGAATTAGGATGATCATAATTTGTTTGTTTTCTTTGTTCAATAGTCATATCATCTTGTGATTTATAATAATTATCTTGACATATCACCGCAACATCATCGGATTTAAAGTGTTCTATTATTTCATCAACTACTGTTGTTTTTCCACTAGCTGTTCCACCAGCTATCGCAATTAAAATAGGTTTCATTTATAACTCCTCCACTACTACATTTAATTATACTAAAAAATAACATACTTTAATAAATTAGTTTTTTTTCAATAAATCTAATAAAGTATCTATAACAAATTCAACAGATTTTTTTCTTACATTTGTTCTTCCAATATTACCAAAAAAAGATGTATATGAATATAAATTTTCGTTTACATAAAAACCAAAACAAACCATACCAATTGGTTTAGTTGGTGTATCTCCCGTAGGACCAGCAATACCAGATATGCCTATACCAATATTTGCTTTAGCTTTTAATGCACAACCCTTAGCCATTTCTATTGCAACAGCTTCACTAACTACACCATTATTATTAATTGTTTCTTCTAATACACCTAATAATTCTATTTTCGCACTATTTGCATATGTGACAAACGACATATCAATTACTTGAGATGAACCAGAAACATCTACAATAGTCGAAGCTAAAAGTCCTCCAGTACAACTTTCAGCACAAGTTATTTTATAACCTTTTCTTATTAATTCTTCTACTAATAATGTATTTTTCAAGAATCATCACCCCATATATATTATTATTTAATGATATTTTAAATAATATTCTTTATAACAAATATATTTTAAAACTATTCTTTTACAATTACAATAATATTTAATTATAATTTTACATATAATTTTAAATTTATTATAAAAAAGGAATTGTGTCTTTATTAGTACACAATTCCATTATTTATTATTCTTGTTCTAGAGCTAAAGTAACAGTTGTCAAATCACAAACATCACTTGGTCCATAATATTGAATGGCACCAGGATATAAATACGCAGTTTCTACTGCCCAAGTATCTCTATTAGCTTCAAAATATTTAAATGGTTTACCATCTAGTTCTACTAATGCTTTTCTTATAACTGGCTTATCTTCACCATGTCTTCTTTCCATATTCATCATTTTTGTTATTGGCATACCTCCAGCAACCCATTGTTCAGCTGGTTTAGATAAATTCGAAATTTTTGATAAATAGCCATTATAACCATATTGAATAAGCATAAATGCATTATAACCTAATGAATAACAATAATCAGCATCAAAATTAGAAGGGAATGCACATCTTCCTTCATATCCGAAGAAGTGATGTAATGCATTAAATTTACCATTATATGTTCCATTTTTCTTTCTTTCATCTAAAACATTCTTAACAAGTGCTGAGAATAATTTTTCTGACTCAATTAAAGAAACTTGAACATTACCATGTGGATCTCTTTCTAAGAATAATTGTTGTTGGATACCTTGAGGTAAAATAGCAAATACAGCCATAGATTCTTTTGTTAAACCTTTTTCAATAAATGCATATTTTTCATTCCAATTAGGTAAAGCATTAAATTCATTTGCTTTAGATCCTGCAAGTAATTCATTTATTTCATGAATTAAAACAGAAAATTCAGGAACAAATTCAACTACACCTTCTGGAATTATAGCCACACCAAAATTCATACCATTTGCTGCTCTTTTTTCTACAGAATCAGCAATATAATTAGCTATTTGTGATAAAGACATTTTTTTAGCAGCTACTTCTTCAGAAATTAAACAAATATTAGGTTGAGTTTCAAGTGCACACTCTAAAGCAACATGTGAAGCTGAACGTCCCATAACCTTAATAAAATGCCAATATTTTTTAGCTGAATTAGCATCTCTTTCAATATTACCAATTAATTCAGAATAAGTCTTAGTTGCAGTATCAAAACCAAATGAACATTCAATATCTTCATTTTTTAAATCTCCATCAATAGTTTTAGGACAACCTATAACTTGTACACCAGTATTATTTGCTGCAAAATATTCAGCTAATACAGCTGCATTAGTGTTAGAATCATCTCCACCGATAATAACTATTGCAGTAATATTATGCTTTTTACAAACTTCTGCAGCTACTGCAAATTGTTCTTTAGTTTCTAATTTTGTTCTACCAGAACCAATAATATCAAATCCACCAGTATTTCTATATTGGTCAATAAATTCATCATCAAAGATAACATAATTATCTTCTAATAATCCTGCTGGACCATTTTTAAATCCAAATAAAACATTTTCCTTATTTGTAGCCTTTAATGCATCATATAAACCACATACAACATTATGACCACCAGGTGCTTGACCTCCAGATAAAATAACACCAACTACTTGTTTTTTATTAACAGATGTATTTTTTCCTTTTTCGAAAGTAATTTCTTTTTTTCCATAAGTATTAGGAAATAACTTTGCAATTTTTTCTTGATCGGCTACGCTTTTAGTAGCTTCTCCTTCTTTAACGCAAATTTCAGCAATACCATTTCTTAACATTCCAGGAAGTTTTGGAACATACTGATATCTTGCTTTTTGAAGTGATGATAGTTTCATTTTATGTCTCCTTATTTATTAAAATATTAAAAGTATTAAATAATATAATTATTCATCTATTTAATGTTATACCAAATCCATTAAAAAGTAAAGATAATTAGCCTAATTTTCTCTTAGTAAAGCGTTATTATTTTCTTTTATTAATAAAATATCTTATCACTATAGCCACTACAGATATGCAAATTATACAAAAACATGTAATTAACCCAATTAATCTATGATCCATAAATAATACCATCCTTTAATTCATAAATTTTATCACATATTGATAATGTTGATTTTCTATGAGAAATCATTATAATACTCATATCTTTTTTATATTTTTTTAATGCATTTAAAATAATACTTTCATTAATTGAATCAATATTTGACGTAGCCTCATCTAATAATAGTAATTTTGGTTTTTTCAAAAATACTCTTGCAAGTCCTAGTCTTTGTTTTTCTCCACTAGATAAATTATCTTTTAAATCTGTTATTTTTGTCATAAATTTATCAGGTAATCCTTCAATATATTCTAATATTGATGCACTTTTACATGCCTCAATAATTTCTTCGTTACTTGCTTTAGGATTTGCAATTATAAGATTGTCATATATAGTACCTGTAAATAAATACGTGGATTGTGAAAATAAATTAACATTATTATACAAACTTTCAAAACTAATATCTTTTATATTTAAATTATTATATAAAATAAAACCACTATTAACATCATAAAATCTCATTAACAATTTCAATATGCTAGATTTACCACTACCAGAATCACCTAATATTCCAATAATTTCATTTTTATTTATTTCAAAATTAATATTTTTCAATACAAGATTTTCATTATAACTGAAGCAAACATTTTTAAGTTTTAAGTTTTCAAATTCAAATTTTTTAGAATTTATATTTTCTTTCACTTTAGGTTCTTCTTCTAATAAATTAAGCATTCTATTACCAGCAGAAAAACTCATAACAAGATTATTAGGTAAATTAGCTAAAGCCAAAACCGGTCCAAAAGATGACGTTAAAACAACAAATGCAATAATAATTTCATATGAATCAATAATGTTATTTTTATATAAAATACCACCAATAATGATTATTATTAAATTTAATAAAATAATACTAGTATTAGTTATGTTTTTAAATAAACTATTTTTGTTATCTAATTTTTTATTAATATTTATTAATTTATTAGATTTATCATTAATTTCATTTTTTCTATTTTCTTGTTTATTTAAGGCAATTATTTCATAATTACCATAAATTGAATCTAAATAATAGTCATTAAAATTTGCCAAATTTTTTCTATAATCATTACCATTTTTATGATTAAATTTATAATAAATAAATGGGATAATTGTACCTATAATAAAATAACTTATTAAACATACAATTGCTAAATATGAACTAGTCATTACACCTACAAAAATACATGAAATTAAAGAAACAATAATAGCTATTAAAAAAGGTGTTATTGTATGAGCATAAAAAACCTCTAAAGCCTCTATATCTGCTTGAATCAAAGATATTATTTCTCCCTTATTTTTATCTTCTAATTTAGCGGGTGCTAAAATTCTTAATTTTTTAAATATAATTCCTCTTAAAACAGCTAAAAGTTTAAAAGCAGTAAAATGGTTAAAATATTGTTCAAAATATCTTAAAATACCTCTTAAGATACCACTAACAATAATTACAATGAATAAAACTGTATAACTAATATTAATTATTAGTCCTAAATATTTAGCTATTACAAGTCCAGCAAACACAGTTATGTTAATTGCAAAAACAAATCCCAATACTCCTAAAAAAACAGCTAAAATGATATAAATAATATAAGGACCTATTAATTTTAAAAGGTTATAAATAACATTAAATACATTACGCTTTTTCATTATAGATATCCTCCAAACTAGCTTGCTTTTTATATAAATTACTAAAACTAAAATCTTTATTTATTAATTCAATAAAACTGCCTGAAGATCGAATTTCACCATTTTCTAGATGAAATATTTGTTTCGAATCAATTACATTTTTTAATCTATGAGATATTAATAATATAATTTTATTTAAAGATAGTTTTTTAATAATATTTAATATTATTTCTTCTGATTTCACATCAATATTCGAAGTAGCCTCATCAAAAATATAAAAATCATAATCATTAGCTAAATAAAAAGCTAATACCAATCTTTGTTTTTCTCCACCTGATATATTTGACATAGAATCATTTATAACAAAATCAAGTGATAAATGTTCTAATCTTACTAGTTTTAATAAATCATTCATTTCACAGTCTTTTATATTATCTCTATACATTAAAAAAGATTTTCTAATTGATTGATTAAATATATAAGTATTATTTGAAATATAACACATTTTTTTATAATAACTTTTAGAATTAAGATCATTTAATAAAGTATCATTAATTAGAACTTCATTGTTATTTTTTTCTATTTTAGATAATATTTTAGCTAAAGTAGATTTCCCACTACCAGATAAGCCTACAATACTATATAGTCCCTTTTCTAGTTCTAATGAAATATTATTTAATATTTTTTTATTATCATATGAAAAATTTAAATTTTTGATTTCAATTTTATTAATACTTAAAACATCCTCATTACCGTCTTCTTCTGGTGTTACGTCTAATAATTTAATTACTTTTTTACCTGATGTAGCTCCATTCATCGCAACGTGAAATGAAGATCCTAAAGCTCTAAGTGGTAAGAAAAACTCGGCACCAACTAATATTAAAAATAATGTTTTATAAACATCTAAGCCACTATTCATAGCTATTAGCGATAATACTATTCCAACTGAAGCTCCACCAAATGCTACTAAATCCATTATCGTTATCGATGCCAATTGCATTGTTAATACTTTCATAGTTATTTTTCTGAAATCTTCAGATTTTTCCATCATTTCCTGTTGTTTATATTCATCATATGAAAATATCTTTAATTCTTTCATACCTTTTGTATTATCAAGAAAATCATCTCCTAAAGATGTATATTTATCCCAATATTTATTAAATATTTTCTTTGCCCATTTAGATACTAAAATAATAGATATTGGTATTAATGGAATACAAACTAAATATAAAATAGCTGTTGGTTTATTTATAAACATAAATATAATAAATAATATTATTGGAGCAAGCATTGCATAAAAAAAAGATGGTAAATAATTTGAATAATATAACCTTAATTGTTCTACCCCTTCAGTAGATAATGTAGCCATTTCTGAGGTTGTAAAAGGTGTTTTACCGTGCAACATTAAATACTTATGATATGTTTCACATCTTAATTTATATGTTACATAATTAGCTAATTTATTAGAATAATATGAAGAAAAATATGAAGTGAATATTCTAACAATTATTAAAATTAGTAATAATATTACATTATTAATCACTACGTAGTATGTTTTATTAATTATTAATTTAATAATGTATATTAATAAACCAGTTGTTAATAAAGAGGAAAATAATCCTAATATATTCAAAAATACAATAAAAAAGATATATTTTCTTTTACCAGCAATATACCTTAATAAATCCTTATCTATCATACAGCATTTTCTCCTCTAATTTTTACATAAGTTTCTTTGTTAACAGGAGTGATTCTTATAACAAAATATAAATATTTAAAAAAAATTAAACAAGAAAATACAATTGTCATTGTTACATTATTAATAAAATACATACTACATAATAGCATAGTTGAAACACATAACAGCAAAATTAGTTCTCCTTTTAATGTCATAATCCTGTGTTTTGCAAAATTTTCTAAATGTTTTTTATATAATTTAGAATTTAAAAACCAATTATTAAATTTTTCACTACTTCTAACAAAACAAAAACTTGTTAAAAGAAAAAATGGTACAGTTGGTAGAATGGGTAAAACAATTCCTATACAGCCTAAAGCTAGCGATATGAATCCTAATATCATAACTAAAAATCTTAAAATTCTATTTCTTATCATTTTTCTTTTTCTCCTTTTTACTCTCTATTAAATGATTTACAGCAAGTATTGGATGATGAAATATCATTCTTGGTCCTGAATATTTCATTACTGCTTTAATCTTTTGTCTTTTTTCAGGATTATAACAGTGAATTTTGCAGTTAGAACAAAATGTTTTATCATCTTGAAATGGACATTTAGACAAACGTAATGTGACATATTCATACAATTCATTGCATTCATTACATAATTTTTTTTCTTTATGCTTTTTCTTACAATATATATCTATCATTAATTTTGATATTTTCAATTCTTTTTCTATTTTCATTTCCATCCTCGAATTAGTCGCGGCTAACAGTTTTTATATTAGAAAAGTCAGGATGTTAGTCCTGACTAACCTTGCATAGTTTATCAAATTTTAAAAAATTTGTCAACTATTAGTTTAAATTTCTTCTCCTTGAAATTGTTTATTGTATAAATCGTTATATTTACCTTTTTTCTTTATTAATTCATTATGATTACCCATCTCAACTATTCTACCATTATCCATAACAACGATTAAATCAGCATCAAGAATTGTAGAAAGTCTATGAGCTATTATTAAGCTGGTTTTATTTTCCATCAAATTAAGCATCGCATCTTGGATATGTTTCTCTGTTCTTGTATCAACACTAGATGTAGCTTCATCTAATATTAATATTTTAGGATTAGCTAAAAAAGCTCTTGTAATAGAAAGTAATTGTCTTTGACCTTGACTTAAATTACTTCCACCTTCAGCTAAAACTGTATCATAACCGTCTTTCATTTGCATAATAAAGGAATGACAATTACATTCTTTCGCAGCAACAACCATTTCTTCATCTGTTACATTTGGATTAGCATACTTTAAATTATTTTTAATAGTATCTTTAAATAATACTGTATCTTGTAAAACTATACCAATATTTTTTCTTAATTCATTTAAATCAATATCTTTTATGTTAATTCCATCAATTAATATTTGTCCACTATCAATATCATAAAAACGCATAAGCAAATTAACTACAGTTGTTTTACCACTACCTGTAGCTCCTACTAAAGCAACTTTATGCCCACTTCTTACATCTAATGTGAAATCATATAATACTTGTTTACCTTTAATATAAGAGAAATTGACATTTTTAAAGTCTACTAAACCCTTAATATCATTCATACCAAATTTCCCACTTTTATCTTCTGATAATTCATCTAACACTATAAATACTCTTTCACTAGATGCTAAGGCAGTTTCTATTTGACCATATAGATTAGCTAATTCGTTTATTGGCCTTGAAAATTGTTTTGCATAAATAATAAATGCCGAAATTATACCAACTGAAATCAAACCTGTATAAGCAAAATAACCACCACATAAAGAAATAATAACAAAACCTATATTGTTTATACAATTCATTAATGGTCCCATAGAACCACCCAATATTTCAGCTATAATACCTGTTTTAGTTAAAGCATTAGATGTCTCGTTAAATTCCTCTATAACACCATTTTCTTTAGAAAAAGCTTTTACTGTTTTATGGCCTACAACCATTTCTTCAACAATTCCATTTAGTCTACCTAATAAAATTTGTCTTTTTTTAAAGAACTTTCGCATCAATTTTGATAAAACCTTAGTAACAAATAATGTTAATACAACAATCAAGCACGAAACTAATGCAAGTTGCCAGCAAGTAATAAACATCATAAGAACAGTACCCATAATCATTAATACACCTGATAATAATGAACCTAAGCTTTGTGCTAGAGTATTAGATATATTATCAACATCATTAGTCATTCTACTCATTATATCACCATGAGAGTTGTTATCAAAATATTTAATAGGTAAATTTATTATTTTATTAAATAAATCATTTCTCATTGTTTTAACTATTCTTTGACTTAATATAGCACTTAATAAACCTTGTATTAAACTTGCAATAGAAAGAATAACAAATAATATACCCATTATAATAAGCGTTTTAGGAAGCTTATTATATAACCCTTTATCAATATAATCAATAGCATTACTTTGTAATATTGGTGTAATTACTTGTGATATAACCATTATTAAAATACTAATAAATAAGACAGTGATTAATGCTTTTTGATTTTTAAAATATACTAACAATTTTGATATAGTTCCTTTTTTGTTTGAAGCTTTTTCTCCACCAGTAAAATCTCTTGGACCACGACCACTAAAATTTAAACTCATAGTTTTTTTAGTATCAGATGCTTTACTTATATTATTAGTTAATTTTGCCAATTCTAAATGATAAAATTCGGATATATCATTATATTCTTTTTTTCTTTTCTCTATCAATTCTAAACTTTCTTTTGATAATTTGCCATTTTTATTATATTCTATTTTTAATTCATCAATAAAGGATTGCCAATTAAATTTATTCATTTAAATTACCTCCCCTTAATTGAGAATTATATATTTCTTTATAAATATCACTATTACTCATTAACTCATCATGTGTACCAACATCAACAATGCTACCATTATCTAATACAACTATTCTATCAGCATCTTTTATAGAAGCTATTCTTTGAGCAATAATGATTTTAGTTGTAGATTTATAATTTTCCTTTAATTCCTTATATAGATTACTTTCAGTTTTTAAATCAAGTGCACTAGTGGAATCATCAAAAATTAATATTTCGCTATTCTTTAAAATACATCTTGATATTGCAATTCTTTGTTTTTGTCCTCCTGAAAGACTAGCACCTTTTTCAGCCACCATAGTATAGTAACCTTCAGATTTTTCACTAATAAAACTATCAGCTTGTGCAACTTTAGCTGCATTTTTCACATCTTCTAAAGACGCAGTTTCATTCCCCCATGCAATATTTTCAAAAATGGTTTTAGAAAATAATTCACTTTTTTGTAATGCAATAGAAATCTTTTCCCTTAAATTTCTAACATTATAATCTTTAACATCTACATCATCTACTAATACAGTTCCTTGTGTGGTATCATAAAATCTAGGAATTAAATTAACTAATGAACTTTTACCACTACCTGTACTACCTAATACACCTATAGTTTCACCACTATTTATTATTAAATTAATATTATTTAAAACATTGACATTAGGACTATCTGGATAAGCAAAAGATACATTTTTAAATTCTAATTTGCCATAAACATTAGTATTGCCATCAAAAGAACCATCGGTAATAATTGGCAACGTATTCAAAACTATATTTAATCTATTTGCTGAAGTTATTGCTCGTGAAACAGATTGAAAAATATTAGCCATTCTTAAAACAGCATTAAGTATTTGTGATGTATAAGTTATTGCGGCCATAATATTACCTGTTGTAACTCCTGTAGCTTCTTTTACATTTATACTACCAATATAAATAATAACTATAATTGTTATATTTAATATTAAATTAGAAATCGGACTCATATAACTAAAAAGTTTTAAAACATATAATTGTTCATTACTTAATTCAGTATTTGCATCATTAAATCTTTTTTCTTCTGCTTCTTCTTTTACATATGCCTTAATAACTCTAGCACCACCAACATTTTCTTGCATAATAGAATTTAAATTGTCTAGCTTTTCTTGTAGAATTTTAAATTTAGGCTTTGCTTTAACGATGAAAAATATAACAAAAACAATTACAATAGGAAGTGAACAAGCTAAAGCTACACCAAATGATATATCAAGCATAAGCATACAAGCAATACCACCACAAAATAAAAGTAATGTTCTGACATATCCCCTAATAGCCATACTAACAAAATTTTGAACTTGCGTAACATCATTAGTTATTCTTGTAACAAGAGAACCAGTTGAAAATTCATCAGTTTGTTCAAAAGATAAATTCATTACCCTTTTAAAGCAATCACTTCTTAAATCATTCGCAAAATTTTGACTACATATATTTGCAAAAACACCACTAAGTATTCCAAAAATACATCCAATTAATACCGTTATAATCATTTGTAGACCAACAGTTAATACAACGTTTAAATCTCCAACGCCATTATTATTAATTCCTAAAACACCATCATCGACTATTTTAGACATTAATTGTGGTTGAATTAAATCCATTATTACTTCTCCTGCCATAAATATAGGAGCAAGTATCATAAATATCCAATATTTTTTCAAATATTTCCACATAAATATCACCTCTAAACAAATATATAATAGTCTAATTTTAATTTTTATTCAAGAAATAAAATTTTAAATTTATAATTTGCAATATAAAATATATTCTCTCATTTTATCAGTTTTAAAATGATTGCTACAATCTATTTTATCCATTATTTTGATATTATTATCACTTAAATATTTAAGATATTTATCGGATGGAAAATAGAAAAATAATTTGAATTCTCGTTTTTTTCTTTTCAATGATTTTCTTATATTTTCAAAGACAACACTTAATATATCTATTGAAAAAGGGTTAAAAAAATATGCACCAGTTGTATTATCATTTACTTCATACTCTTCAGCATAACATTTAATAAAATTGATTCTAGTTTTTATTTTAAAATTACATAAATTATTTAAGGCATTATTATATAATCTATCATCATATTCAATTCCAATCATCTTACATTTTGTATAATTGGCTAAATAAAAATCAACTCTGCCTTTACCACAGCCATAATCAATTAAATAATCATTTCTTGTAATATATCCACTATTTGTTAATTCTTCTAAAATTATATAAGGAGTAGCCTCGTAAGGAAAATTATTATAGTTAGAATTAGAATCATCTCTTCCTGTCGTTTTTATTTTCAAATATTTATCTAATTCATTATCTAAATTCATACGTCCACCTATAATACTAAATATTTTTTTATTACTTTTTTTAACATTTGTTCATATTTATTCTTGTTATTAATATTATCTTCTTTTCTAATGTAACATATTGGATATTTCTTTTTAATTTTCATTGAATATTTCACTGCAGGTACTTCATTTATTTCAATAATAGTTTTAAAATATTCAAAAAACAATTCTTTAGTAACTATTTCTCTTTGTTCAAAATTATATTTTTCTAAAATATCATCTACAAATCTTTTAGATGAAGATACTATATATACTTCACTTTTTTTGATATTAATTTCTTCTAAAGATTCAAATACATCATTAAGTTTATATTTGACATATAAATCATTATTAAAATCACTTGGAATAATTATCCTTCTATCTCTACTAATAACATTTATATCTTCATCATATTCATCTAAATAATTATTCACTGCTCCTTTAATTATATTTGATATTAATTCATAAGGAATATCATCATATATATTATCAAAATGACAAGAATAATAGATATTTTCTATATCCGTCCTACTCATACTAAAAAATGTATTATATATATTTGATGAAAATCCAGATTTTTTATACCCTAATCCTACACAAAAGCCGTCATCAATAATTACTATTTTTTTATTTAATAACAATAATATTCCATATAATAAAGCACTAATAACATATAATCCTCTAAATTTTTTTTCAAAAAAATGTTCTAAAATAGATGTAATTTCTTCACTACATAACATTTTATTTTCTAATATAATATAAAAATCATCATATTTTCCAACTTTTTTTAGAAGTTCATTTATATAAAAAGCTATTAAAAAATGATGTTTTCCTTCTCTAAAAACTATATCAAATGGTTGATTGTTACCATTAATATATGGTCTTTCATCAGGTAATAGATAAACATTATCATGAACATCTACTCCATAAGTTGAATAATTATTATTAGAAAATATTTTTAATTCATTTATAAAACCATTTAAATTTTCATAAATATAAATTTTAGATTTATAAAATATAAAATATATGCTTCTCATACAATATTCTCACCTTCTTTAATTAAATAGTATTCTGTTTTATTTTTTATTTCTTCATATGAAGATAAACGATAATGTCCTACAAGGATTTTAGGATTATTAAACTTATAAATAAAATCATTTAAATCGTCGTTAGATATATGTAATCCAATATTACATTCTTTATTAAATTTTTCGAACAAAGAAGATGAAATAAAAACTCCATCTTTTTTTTCGTATAATTTTTCTTTATCAAAGTTAATTTTAAACATTAAACAAGGTGAATATCCTTGAACATATAAGATATTAGTGTACCACATTAAATCTGGTTCATAATAAATATTTATATTATCATCTAATGCTAATATTTGACCGATTAATATTGCTTTTTCCGCTCGTGCATGAACAAAAAATTTATTTTTTTCTTTTGCAAGTTTATTTAAATGTGTTATAGATTGTTTTTTAAAATCACTCATCAATAAATTTGTCCCATCTAAGATTAAATAATCAATTTCTAAATTATCACATTTATATTGTAAAGCATTATACTTAGAATAAAAATTTATATCTCCTGTATATAATAATTTATATTCACCTTCTATATATAACATTGACGAACCATATGTATGACCAGCTTGATATAATCTAAATATTACATTATTGTAAATAAAATCTTCTTCATATAATAATTCTAGTGCTTTAGAAAAGCGAGATATTTTTCTTTCCTTTTTATTTATATTATAATCATTGTTCATCATTTCTGTGATAATTAATTTAGTTGTTTTAGTTAAAATTATTTTACAGTTATCATTTATTAATAATAATGAATCTAATAATCCAGCAATATGATCTTTATGTTCATGTGATATAAAAATAACATCAATAGTTTTTAAAACATCTTCAGATATTCGATTACCAAAATCTAATAATACATTTAAGCCATTTATATTAATGATATATGATGTTATTTTTGGTTCAGAAACATTAGATTTTATTCCAATAATTTTCATTTTATCAACTCTCCTCTTATACTAAATTATATCATTTTAAAAAAATAAATTAAATATATATTATTTAACAATTGTTTATAATTATGAAATTAACATTAATTTGATTTTGTGGTGAATTACAATATTTAATTTTAGATGAATTTAGTCGATAAAATCTCTGCAATCTTTAAAAGTTTATTGTCTTCTGTAATAGATGATTTTGATATAATGTATATCATTAAAAATAAAGGGGTACTTTAAAAAATCACTAACAATTTAGTTTAAACATCTATAAAAAATCTCAATATTTTATTAGTCTAATTAAATGGAATTCCATAACAATATTGATTGAACTTAACACATTTAATATTCTTACAACAATAATTACAAAGAATGACAATTCATAGCTATATACCATCAAATTATTTTTAATTACTCTATTTTATTCTTTAATTTCCCAATGACCATTTTTAGAAGAACCTACATAACTAATTTTTTTTGATTTCTTTAATATTCTTTCTATAGTTGCTTTCGATTTACCGATATATTTAGCCATCTCAATTCGTGTTATTTGTGGATTATTTTGTATAAGATTTATTAAAACTGCTTCTATATCTTTTTGGGCATCATTTTGAGCATCATTTTGGGCGTCATTTTGGGCGTCATTTTGACTTAATGCTTCTTTATTATATGGTAAATTTACTTGTAAATAATTGTCTGTAAAATTAAAAACATCTTCACCATAATGATTAACTATAGTATTTATTCCTTTTCCACTTTGTTCTATTATTCCTAATTTCATTAATATATTAGCTAATTCTGGATTAACAGGATTAGATATTCCCATTAAAAAATCTTCTTTAGTTTGTTTTTTTAAAGGATTACCATATGAGAAAAATTCAACATGATCATTATAAACAAAAACTGCTGGTCCTAAATGTTTTGAATAATCATTATGTATACAGCAATTTAACCATGCTTCTCTTACACTATTTTTATCTAATAGGAATTCATCTCTCCTAATTACACCTTGATCAAAATATGAACGTACAACATTAATATTATTTTCAATATATTCAGGAACAGATGTAATAATTTTCAAAAGTGAACAATTACCAAATTCTTTACGATAAACGAATTCACCTCTCTTATTATTTCCATCAAACTTTGCAATTTTAAAAGATAAATCAAATTGTTCAGATAAAATAAATGCTAAATAATTAAACTTTCCATTAGATGTTAATAGTTTATTATTTTTATAAAAATTATTATCACTATAATTGATACCTTTATTATCTAAAAATATTTTTAAAGTATTAAAAGTTAAATCTTGTAAATATGATTCCTCTTCAATTAAAGAATACTCAGGTATATTTAATGTTTTTATATAACCTTTTCCAATTTCTTCTTCGCTCATACTTTTACAAGTTGTACCAATTCTTACATAACAGCCTGATGAACTTCTACCAAACTTTTTAATGTAATATAAAGAATTTCCTTTACTTACATCTACTTTAATAATCATTTTACCATCTTCTAAAAAAGCAGATGGATGAACAAACGCCTTACAATCAGGTAATATTTTATCAGTAATAACATCAGATATTTCTTTTAATAATTTATCAGTATTATTAACTCCAACAATAGTACCGTCATCTTCAACACCTATATAGATAATTCCATCATGACTATTCAAAAACGCTACTATTTCTTTTTCAAAAGTATCATTTAAAATTCTCTTTAATTCTATTTGTTCAGTTTCAAGATATTTCATAGATTTTCCTCTTTTCATTGTACTCATCTATAATAATTACAATTATTGATAACTTTTTAAATTATTCTATTACTTAAATCACATTTCTTTATCTATTCTATCAATATAAAAAAGATCTCCAACGTTAGTCAAAGATACATATTTTGATTTAATTATAAGAAGGATAACATCAATAGTTTTGATTGTATATTAATCAAATTATTTAATATTATACCTTCATTTATTTATATTGATGCTTAATTTATTAATTACAAGTAATGTCATTATTAATAACTAGATTGCAAATAATACAAGAAATTTTCGTTCTATTATTACTCTTTTTACAACGATTAAAGCAATCATGCATAGAATTTTGATTATACATATAATAACAAAGTATTGCTTCGACAACAATAAAATACAACTTACTCTTTTATCAACATTCCTGTTGACTATTAAATTATTTAATTATTACCATTATTTATGCTGATATTTATTTTATTAGTTTTACATTAAATAATGTTACAATTAACAAAATATATAAAAAGAATGTTTATAGAACGATTAGTAAAAACAAAAGAAAACAAAACAAGCTAAAATTGATTGATATTTCAACTAATTTTAGCTTGTTTTATTTTACAATGGCAAAGTCATTCTATTTTGATACTACTTCGCACCCTGCCAAAAATTGTTAGCACCCTAGTCACTTTTTTTCGCACCATTTCATAAAAAGTTCGCCCCCCATGTTTTTTCAATATTAAAAAAGCAACTTTTTTTTCTAATCCTATAATTAAACTTTTAAAATAATTCGACACGTCCAAGTAAGA
>CAYTVE010000036.1:0-15993 GCA_964441815.1 uncultured Anaeroplasmataceae bacterium
ATATTAAGTTTTTTAACGAGGAAAGACCATCTTATTCTCTTAATTACTTAACACCTAAACAATTTAAAGAACTTTATACCCCTTAAAATATAAAAAGTGTCTACTTTCTATTGACTAGTGCAATTATGAAAAACTATTTTTTTACTTTTGTATTATAACTTGAAAAGAATTCCCCACCACAAAAATCATAGTCAATTTTTTTCTTTCCATGATGAAAGTTATGAAATATCTTTTATATTGATATATAATCTATTAGTTTTAAATAATTTTACGATTAACATGCAAGTAGGTTTATATATAAAAAAACTTACCATTTTGGTAAGCATTAAATTTTAGTCAAGCATTTTTGACATAAAAATTCTTTTATTTTATCATTTTTTGATTCATAATAATTTATCAAATGTTTTTTAAATTCATCTACCAAGTCAGCAGGAATTACTATTAATCCCAAACCTCTACTTATCAAATAATGATTTGCGTAGAGAACTGCTGTTCTTTTATTACCATCTAAAAAAAATTGTTTTTTCATTACATATAATAAAAGTTCAATAGCAATTTCATATGATGGTTCCTTGGATAACATGAAATTCAAATCTTCTTTTACTTGTATTTCATATGGTAATGGCGGAATATATGTTGAACCACCTATTGTAACAGGAACACTTCTAATATTACCAGCAGTGTAAGAAAATCCTTCTTCAACTATTGCATTAATTTGCGATAAAACTATAAAATTAGTAGGATATGTTATTACTCCCTCTCCTAGAATAAAGTCCCAAGCATGTTTAAGATTTAAAACTTTAGAGATATCCGTTGCTATCATATCTTTAACTTTACCACCATTAATAATAGTTTCAGTATTTGAATAAGTAGTTGCAACACCTTCTAATTTTGCTTGCTTATAAATAGAATCTACCATATTTCTTCTTGCAAAATCTATATTAATTTTAATTTTATCTGATAATTCAAAAGATTGATATTGCAAAAGTCCAAGTTGTTGTTTTATGTTTTTAAGCGTTTTTTTTATATTGTTTAACCAAATTGTTATTTTCAAAAATTAAAATATACAATTCATTAGAATATTCACCAATGTACTTAGATGTTGATATACCATCTTCTCTAAAGTGTACATAAATATATTTTTTTTATTCTTTTCTCTTATTTCTATTGAACCATATAACATTTTACTGATTCTTGATTTAAGTAATTCTTGCTCGTGTAATAATTCTGCAATATTATACATATCAATCGCCTTTCTTATGTGAAACATCATTCAATGTTTTGTTTCACACTAATTATACTACTTTACAATTTAATATACAACATTTTATTATTCTTTTTACATTCATTCAAAAAAACTTATTTTAAAGTAACGATATTCTTATTATTTCTTTCTAATGTTATATTATCACTCTAATATATAGCCAAACATAAATAATTTTTCTAAATCTATTTCATCTAAATTTGGTAGTTCATCTTGTATTAATTCATTCATATCAAAGTCAAATTTCTTTTTTTTATAATAATAATGAACTAGTGTAGTAATACCAGCCACTGGGATTAAAAAAATCATAATTGTATTGACTGAAGAAAGCATTTGTGAAAATACCGCTTCTAACGGCAAGTCCTCTAAATTTAACTGGGAAATATCAGGTCCTCCACTAGGCTTGAATCCTTCTGGTGGCATTTGCGGCATATCATCCGGAAAATCTTTTGGTCCAAATTTCATTCCAAATCCACCAAATCTAAATATGCTTCTTGCACCAGTTTGACATGAACCAAAATTTTCTAAACTCTTAACTATTTGCATTTTTTTGTTTTCAAACGGAATTACTTTTTTAGTTTCTAATGACATAAAAAAACTAACGATTGTAACAAGTAATACCAAAACAGCTATTACACTATCAAATTTCAAAAACTTTATATGATTACTTTTGATAAATGTATGATTTATATGATTTTCCGCCATAGTAGCAAATACGTACATTAATATAGAAAAAATAACACATAATATTAATAATGGTGAATATATTAAATAACAAACTGGTATAGCAACAATTGATACGATTTTTAAAATTACAAATATTTTAGGTTCTAATGAATTCGTTAATTTTTTTCTTGAAATGCCTCTTCTATCTTGACTTTCCATTTTTTTAATTTTTCTATTGGCACGTTGTTTTCTTAATTGTGCTTTTTTGCTTTTGGATACCTTATGCGCCATATTATCACCTATTCAAACCTTAATGCCTCAACAGGATCCATATCTGATGCTTTTTTCGCTGGTGCAATTCCTGCTAAAACGCTAACCATAAAACTGATTAATAAGCCTATAAAATAATAAATAGGATTAAAGCTAATAAATGAGAACCCTGATGATACTTTACTTACAATATTTGTTATACCTGCAATTAGATATGCAAAGCCTACCCCAAATAATCCACCTACAAGCCCTAACACTCCAGCTTCAATCATAAACATTTTTAGAATATCACCTTTTCTTGCACCAATAGAACGAAGTATTCCAATTTCTTCTGTTCTTTCTATTACAGAAATATATAGTACTATTATTATCATAATTGCAGATACAATAGTAGATATAGCAGCAACCGCTGTTAATACTTTTGTACCTAAGTCAACATAGTCAAGAATCACTGACGATGTGTCATCTTTAATTTCTGCATCATAACCTAAATCTTCAATTTTTGATGCTAAACTTTCTAAATAAGTTACATCTTTAGCATTCACAAATAAAATATTTATTTTTTTACCACTTGTAAAATAATTACTTAATGCAGAACATGAAATGTAAATAGAACTGCTTCCTTCATTGTCAAATATTCCTACAATTTTATAGTCGTATGTTATATCATTATACGCAACAGTTAACGTTTTTCCAATTGCTTCAATAACGCCATCAGTCGTAATTGTTTCTGCAAAATCCAAATCTATAACCACTTCATCATTTGCATTTACCCCATCTCCATAAAGAATGATTGGCTTATTAATATTTAAACTTTCATATAAATAACTTACACTTCCAGTTTTTTCTCCAATACTATATGAAACATTTTTCCCAACATGAGATTGTGTAATGCTAGAAACTCCATCCAAATTCCTTATTTTTTCAATTTCAGAACTAGAAAAAGAAGAGTCTGTAACTTCTATCACCGTTGATAATACATCCGCTGCATAATATTCTTTCACATAATTCGTTATTCCTCGACTTAATGCCAATATTAATATAAGAGCAGTAATACCTATAGATATACCTAATGACACTAATAAACTTCTACTTTTCTTATACCAAAGATTCCTAACGGATATTTTACCAATGTCTTTCGTTTTTATATTTTTGGTATCAACTTCTTTATATTTTTCATATTTATTTTTCGATGGTTTTCTTATAACATTATCATCGATAATAACTCCATCATCCATTTTTATTATTCTACTACATTCTTCAGCAACCAAACTACTATGAGTGACTACAACAACCAATTTGCCCATTTCTGCAATTTTTTTTAATATTTTAATCACTTGAACACTTGATTCTTTATCTAATGCCCCAGTTGGTTCATCTGCTAAAATAATTGATGGATTATTAGCTAATGCTCTTGCTATCGCAACCCTTTGCTTTTGACCTCCCGAAAGTTGATTTGGGAATTTGTCTGCATGTGATCTTAGACCAACCATTTCTAGTAATTCATATGCCCTTGCTTCTCTAACTTCTTTTTCAATATCACTCATTTGCATTGAAATTTCTACATTTTCTCTTAAAGTCATAGTATTGATCAAATTATAATTTTGAAATATTAAGCCTATTCTTTTTTTTCTATAATTATCCATTTCTTGTTCTGAAAAATCCCTTATGAAACTTCCTTTAATAACAACACTACCAGTATAATCAGTATCTAAACCACCAATAATGTTAATAAGAGTTGATTTCCCACAACCACTTTCACCTAATAAACAAACTAATTCTCCGTCATTAAGTTCTAAGTTAATTCCTTTTAAAACTTCTTGCTTTTGTGTATTTGTGATTTTGTAAGTTTTACAAAGATTAGCTATTCTTAATATACTTGCCATTTTCTTTTCTCCTAATATTATTTTTGCAAATTAAAAACCTGCATAATAATGATATTATACAGGTTGAAGATTGAAGTATTATTGAATTATACACACGGAATTAAAATTATAAATTCAACATAACCGTTATAAGTTAAAACTTCTATTTTTCCGTTATGATTATTCACAATTGATTTTGCAATTGCTAATCCTAAACCATAATGTTTTTCTTCACTATTTCTCGAAGTATCTACACGATAAAATCTTTCAAAAATCAACTTCTTTTGCTCTTTCGAAATTTCATCACCTTTATTTATAACAGATAATTTTACGTTTTTATGTTCCTTGGTTAATGTAAAAATTATCTCCCCATTTTCTTTATTATATCTTATAGCATTTTCCATTAAAATTGCAATTAACTGTTTTAGTTGAACAGCATTTCCTAGCAAAAATAAGTTATCAGAAATATCTAAATTGAGGGTGATATTATTCTCATATATTATACTTTCAAACGGTAAAACTTCGCCATTACAAAGATTACTAAAATCAATTTTTTCTTTTTCTAAAACAACATTTTCAGTTTTAGCAAGTTCTAATAATTGGGTAACTAGTGCTCCCATTCTTTCATTTTCATATTGAATATTAGTTAACCACTGATTATCACCAATTTCTCTATATAAAAGTTCTGAATTTGCATTTACTATTGATACTGGTGTTTTTAGTTCGTGCCCAGCATCTGAAATGAATTGTTTTTGCTTTTGATAATTTTCCTCTAATGGTTTAACTATTTTCTTAGACATGAAAATCGATAAAACCAAAAATACCGCTAATGCAATTCCACCAAATATCATAGTATATCGAAATAATGTTATAGTACTTCTATTAATAAATACATTATCCATAAAAGTTATTAAGATATAACCATCTTTATCAGTTTTATAATAAACTAAATTACTTTTCAGTCCAACAAAATGTTCTTTATCTAACACTTTATACGCCAAATTTATTAATTCCTCATTTGAATGAAGTGCCTCTTGTTCGTTTCTAACTTCTAACACCTTTCCATCATAAGAAAAAGCTACAGTGTAAAAAGTTGTTAATTGAAACATTGGAAAATCTCCGTTTTTATCTGGAAATTCATCATCTTGATCTAAATTTTCTTGGTTTAAAATATAAAAACTTGAATGCATTTTTAACATATTTGTATTTCTAGAAAACATATCGAAATAACTTGAAATAAATATCAACATTAGAAACAAAACCCATACAAACGTTAAAATAAGCATGATTGTCAATACAATTCTTCTTCTGGTTTTTTTAAACATTTGTACACCTCAATTCATATCCTACTCCACGAATAGCTTTTATTTCTGTTAAAGAACCAATGTAAATTAATTTTTTTCTTATAAATGACATATAAACTTCTACATTATTATATTCAGAATCATTTTCATAACCCCATATTTTTATAGCCAATTGTTCTCTAGTCAATATTCGCTTACTATTAGCAATCAGATACTCCAATATACGAAATTCTTTGTCACTTAATTTAACATTTTTCCAATTATTAATATTTGATAAAATAAACGTATTAACATTTAATGATATGTCTCCAAATGATATAACACCTTCAGAAACATTTAAACTTCTCCTGATTAAAGCTCTAAGACGTGCCAATAACTCTTTTGTCATAAATGGTTTTGTCAAATAATCGTCTGCCCCACTATCTAACCCTATAACTTTATCATCTAATTCTGATTTTGCAGTTAACATCAATATTGGAGTTTTAATTTCTTCTCTTCTAGCAGTTTTAGCAATTTCATAACCATTTATTCCAGGTAACATTACATCTAAAATAATGACATCATAAATGTTACTTCTAATAGCCTCTAACCCATCAGAACTATTTGAAAAGTGATCAACCTCATATTTTTCTTGTCTTAATATTTCGCCTAAGGCTTGAGCCATTCTTTTTTCATCTTCGATAAGTATTATTTTCATTTTCGTACCTCTTGATTATTTTTAAAGAACCTATAATATATAGTTTATATCATTTGTAATAAAAAATATATTCCTTCGATATAAGTTACTTATAAAACAATAGAATTATATTATAAATCATATAGATTGAAATAATATTGAAGTTTTATATAACAAAACCATTATATACTTTTTTATATTTTTTTCAAATATACCAAAACATCAAATATGTCGTAAAGATATTAATTAATTTTATATCACGCATGACTTAACTTTTCGTTAAAGTCTGAGTTTTTATCTTCACACCTTTATGGTCTTTAAAAATGTAGATTAACAGTTTTACACTATTTTTGTTATAAAATTTTAGAATTATTCTAAAATATTACACCATGAGAAAAGACATATTAGAAATAATGAAAATATATTTATAATATATTGTTAAAAAAACTATGAAATCAAATAATTGAATTTCATAGTCATATATATTATTTAATATGTAAATTATTCATTTAATATTTTATTAACTGCATCTTCTTCAAATTGATTTTTATATAATTCAAAATAATATCCCTTTTTTGATAAAAGTTCGTGATGCTTACCACTTTCAACTACACAGCCATCTTTCATCACTAAAATAATATCAGCATTAACAACTGTTGACAATCTGTGAGCAATCATGAATGTTGTCCTACCTTGCATAACTCGTTCAACAGCTTGTTGAATAACACTTTCAGTTTGAGTATCTATAGATGATGTTGCCTCATCTAAAACTAATATTTTAGGATCAGCTACAATAGCTCGTGCAAAACTTATCAATTGTCTTTCACCAACAGATAATTTAGAACCACTCTCACCAACTAGCGATTCATAACCATCATCTAATTTAGATATGAATTCATCAGCAGCAACAACCTTCAAAGCATTTTTTACTTCCTCATCAGTTGCATCTAATTTACCATATCTAACATTTTCCATTATTGAACCACTAAATAATTGAGGAGTTTGTAATACATAACCGATATTTGAATGTAACCAAGTAATACTCCTATCCTTATAACTTTTTCCATCAATCAAAATATCTCCAGTTGTAGGTTCATAAAATCTACAAATTAAATTTACTATAGTAGATTTACCACTACCAGTATGTCCAACTAACGCAACACTTGAACCTGCAGGAATATGAAGATTAAAATTTTTTAATACTTCTTCGCCCTTAGAATATTTAAATGTAACATTTTTAAATTCAACATCACCTATTAAAGGTTCAAAATTTTCATATTTTGGTTCAAAGATTGTTCCATATTTTAAAATAACATCATCTCTATCTTTTATTTCAGGAACCTCTTCTATTAAAGATATAATACGCTCAGCACTTGCTTGAGCTTGTTGAAAATCACCTATTACTCTTGATATTGATATTATTGGATCAAAAAATTTAATTGTATAATCAATAAATAAATATAGAATAGCACTATCAATTAAACCTGATAAAACCATATTACCACCAAAATATAACGTAGTTCCAACTCCAGCATAACATAAGATAAAAGTTATAGGTCCGAAAATTGCAGAATAGAAAACTGCTCTTAATGATGACTTTTTATATGCAGTTGCTTTTGAAACAAATTCCTTATTACATTTATCATCTATAACAAGACTTTTTACAGCTTTAGCTCCCATAAATCCTTCATTATATGCTGCTGTAATTTTAGAATTTTCTTTTCTAGCATCTCTATAACTTGATAACATTTTTTTTCTAACAATTATTGTAATAAAAATCAATATTGGTAAAATTATTAAAACAATAACTGATAGAAGTGTATTAACTATTAATAATACACATAATATGCCAATCATTGATAATAAGCCCCATAATAAATCAACACATCCCCAAGAAATTATTTCACTTAATTTCCTTGAATCAGATGTAACTCTAGCCATTATCCATCCTTGAGCTGTTTTGTCAAAATAACTAAATGGTAGTTTTTGTAAATTTAAATATGCTTCTTTTCTAAGTTCATATGATGTTTGTGTTTCGACTTTACCAGCAAAGAATAAAAACGAGAATACACAAATCCCATAAGCAATACTAACACCTATATAGCATAAAACCATAACCCAAATTAAATCAAATCTTTTAGCATCATTACTTTCAAAAAAATGTGATATTGCAAAAGAATTAATCAAAGGATAGCCAACATCTAATAGAGCTAAAAATAAAACCGATATTAAAAGACCAATAAACGTTTTTTTATGTAACAATACAGTTTTAAATATTTTTTTCCATGGTCCTTTATTATTAGAACGATAATCTAAATCATTTAATTCTTCCTGTTCTAAATCAAAATCTTCCATACTATTTTCCCTCCTTTAACACTTGATTAAATTCTTCTTCAAGTTCTCCTTGAATACCCCATAGTTCTTTATACAAACCATCAACCTTAACAAGTTCATCGTGAATTCCAATTTGAGATATAGAACCTTTGTCTAATACAATAACCTTATCAGCTTCTTTAGCAGTTGTTGATCTATGAGTAATAATAATCATTGTTTGTTTATCACTTTTCTTTTTTAATGATTTTCTAATCATTAATTCTGTCTTTGTATCAAGCGCGGAAAGTGAATCATCAAAAATTATTATATTAGAATTAGTAGTTAACATTCTAGCTATCGCAATTCTTTGTTTTTGTCCTCCTGATAAAGTAGTTCCTTTTTCACCGACTATAGTTTTATATCCTCTTTCAAACTTCTCTATTTCTTGATGAATTGATGCACATCTTGCAGCGTCAAATACTATCTCAGTAGGCAACTTAGGATCAGTTATAGCTACATTTTCATAAATAGTTTTTGAAAACAAAAATGGATCTTGCAATACTAATTTTATATTTTTTCTTAAATACTTTTTTTCAATATCTTTAATAGATACATCATCGAATAATATATCTCCAGAATCAATTTCTAACATTCTTGTTAATATATTACAAATTGTTGATTTACCACAACCAGTTTTACCGACAATAGCAACAGTTTCACCAGCATTAATTTTAAAAGATACATCATTTAATAATGCTTTAGAATCATCTTCGAACTTAAAAGAAACGTTTTTAAATTCAATATTACCACTTATATTTGGAGTTAATGAACCATTAATTTCAAATTCAGATTTTTTACTTAAAATCTCATCTATTCTAGTTGCTGCAACAGTTGCTTTACCAAAAGATGCAATAATACGCCCAAGACCTCGCATAGGCCAAATAAGCATCCCCATTAATAGTAATGCTGCCACAATATCTGCAGAACTTAACAAATTATCCTTAGCCAGGAAAATACCAACACTCATTGTAAGTGCATATTGTAAAAATACTAAAAAATCACTGCATCCCCAAAAGATTGCCATAACAGTATTGAACTTGCCATTTTTATGTGTGTAATCCTTATTAGCTTCATCCATTTTTTCAAACT
Source organism: uncultured Anaeroplasmataceae bacterium (assembly GCA_964441815.1). Lineage (GTDB taxonomy): Bacteria > Bacillota_I > Bacilli_A > Acholeplasmatales > Anaeroplasmataceae > Pelethenecus. Next base: position 9,508 of record CAYTVE010000036.1, read on the forward strand.
CATATTTTTCATTTGCAAAAGCTCTAACTACTCTAGCACTATTAATGTTTTCTTGAATTATTGTAGTCATATTACTTTCAGATTTTTCTATTTTATCAAATGCTTTATTACAATACTTAAAATAAATTACACTAGATACTGCCGTAATAGGCATACTAACTAAACTAACCCACATTAGTACAGGTGAAATTTGATATACACGATATGCACCAATAGATACAGTGACAAATATATCAATCAAACCAGGTATCATACTTGATATAAAAGTTGATGTTTGGTCCACATCAGATGTAGATCGTTGAATTAAATCACCTATATCAGAATGATTATGATAAGAATATGATAAACTCATAATATGGTCATATAATTTTGTTCTCATATCATAACCTATATAATGCGCTAATGCTCCTTGATAATAATTATCTAAAAAACGCATGATAGAACGTACTGTTTGTAAAAGAATCATACTTACTCCAACCATTAAAAGACAAGTAAGTAAATCATCTATATTATTAAACCAATTTAATAAGAATTGCGGTAAATCAGTTTTAATTACGGTATTATTAATTCTTTCAAATGCATATTGAATAAATAGAGGAAGATATGCATATAACCATTGTAATATAGTTGATAAAATAACGATAAGTATAACCAACCATAAATATTTCTTTCCCCATTCCCATAATGTTTTTATTCCTCTCATAAATACTCTCCTCACATAATATTATATAAAAAAGAGCTTTAGTAAGCTCTTAAAGTAATTTAGTCTATTTCTACTGGTATATAAGAATTATTCTTTTCAGAACTAACAACAATAGACGTATCAATATTACTAACATATGGTGCCATCAATAATTTATCGAAAACGAAATTTCTATAATAATCAAAATCTTTAGCAACAATTTTTAGTAAAAACGAAGCATCTCCTGTGATTGTATAACACTCTACTACCTCTGGTATTTTTTTTGCTTCTTCAATAAATGCTTGACAATTTTCACGATTCAAAGGCAAAATAAAGACCTTAGCAAAACATGTTATTTGATAGCCTAATTTTTTTTCATCAACAACAGCAGTAAATTGCTTTAAGATATTATTTTCTCTTAAATTTTTAACACGTAATAAACAAGATGAAGGTGCTAATCCAATTTTCTTAGATAATTCTAAATTAGTCATAGATGCATCCTGTTGTAATGTTTCAATAATTTTTTTATCGAACATATCTAACCTAATTTTATTCATTGTCATCTTCTCCTTTCGTGTACGATATCTTAATTATAGCACTAAAAAATATTTTGTAAAGAATATTAGACAATTTGTTTTAAAAATTCAATTTTATTAGTTAATAAAACACTTTTTATGTTTTAAATCTTAAGAAATGAAATAAATTTGGTTTTCATTCCACAAAGCTTTCTTAATAATGGAACCAAATTCGAATCACGTCTAATAGTTGTAATAACAGAAATATCGTAATCTTTATTAATAAATATAGTTAAAAAATCAATCATTTTCTCGTTGAAACCATCAAATCTAGCCATACCTAACATATTAGTAGAAAAATAATCATATACTATAATAAAATAAGTTCCAGAAATAGTTATTAAATCAATGGATATTCTTATTTCTTTATAATTATCAAGCATTAATTTATAAGCAGTTGAAACTAATGCTCTAGAGTTTAAATTAATGCATTCTAAATATTTTTGATATAAATTATCAACATTTCGATCAGATATTTCTATATTTCTAGCAAAAAAATAATCACATATTTCATCTCTACTCTTTGATTTTTCTTTTAAATTTGAAATTAAGCAAACAATTTTAGCTGAATATGTATATCCTTTAAAAGCTAATTTATTAGCAGTTTGAGAAACATAAATATTGTTATCCTTACACTTAGGACATCCATATCCTAAATTATGTATTCTCATTTGTTTACCACTTGTAAAATAAATTAGTTTATTAGATACAGCATATTTATAAACAAGCTTTTCTCCACATTTAGGACATGTTAATATTTCGGGTTTATAATATTTAGAAATATTCATAGGTTTTAAATCAATCCTGCAGCACCTAACATGCCAGCATCATTTAATAATTTAGCTGCTTCTATTTTTACATTTTTTACAGCATAATGTGATAAATTAGCATAATGTTTTTTGATGTTGTTAATTAAAATATCTCCTGCTTTAGAAACTCCACCACCAATGTAATAAACATCAACATCTACGGTTATCGCAAGGATTGAAATACATTTAGCTATATAATAAGATACTTTATCAACAACATATAAGCATAATGGATCATCTTTTTTAGCTAAATCGAATATATCTTTAGCACTAAATTCATTTCCAAGTTTAGTTTCAAATTCGTTATAATGGTATTTTGCAAGTCTTACAACACCTGTTGCAGAAGCCACAGTTTCTAGACAGCCATTTAATCCACAACTACAACTAAAATTGTAATCATCAGCAATAACCATATGTCCTGCTTCACCTGCAGCACCGTGTATTCCCTCAAGTACTTTTCCATTTAATACTATTCCGCAGCCTACACCTGTACCTAATGTAATCATACATGCATTCTTATATTCGTTATGATATAGCATTTCTCCTAACGCAGCTACATTCGCATCATTTTTAGATTCAACTAAAACATTAGGGAAATATTTTGCAACTACAGCTTTTAAATCAATATTTGATAAACCAATATTAGGTAAATTATATATGTAGTTATCTATAACATTACCAGGAACACCAAAACCTATTCCTTCTATTTTATCAATATTATGATTTTTCATATAATCTTTAATTGAATTACATACATCATCAAATAAAGATTCTTTTTTTGTTGTTATTTCATATTTATCAATAATTTGATTATTTTCTACTATTCCTATTTTTACTGTTGTTCCACCAATATCAATTCCAAATTTCATTTCTTCATACCTCCAAATAATAATGATAAGACTGATTCTACCTGATTACTTTCTTTAGACCCAAATGCACATAAATTAGAAAAATGTTCACAATTATTGGATATTAAATCATATCCCCCCTCACCCAAATGTGATAATGCACATTTTACTATTTCATCAGGATTTTTTTTGTTTTTCAATTCTTCTTCTGTATATACTCTTACTTCTAAATTACCACCATTTAAAAATTCAGCTAAACTTGTTTTAATAATTCTAGCTAGACTAGGATCTAAAACACCAGCATTACCAGGTGGCGCAAAATGAACGACTTCATCATCTGATATATAAATACCATGATGAGAATAAAATCCCCTATTTACTTTTATTTGATCACCATATCTAGGTTTTTTATTTTCCCACATATTATACCTCTTTATTTTTTATTATAGCCTCTAAAAATCCTTTGAACAAAGGATGAGGATTATTATATCTTGAAACAAATTCTGGATGAAATTGACATGCTAAAAACCATGGATGATTTTTTAATTCTACAATTTCTAAAGAATTAGTATTAATATTAGTTGATGCAATAATGAAATCTTCATCAAATATATCATCATATTTATAATTAAATTCATACGAATGTCTGTGTCTTTCGATTATTTTATCATTTTTATAAGCGTTATATGCTTTCGTTTCTTTTTCTATTTTACACTCATATAAGCCTAATCTTAAACAATTTTTATTTAATTCTGAGATTTTATGAATAATTGGAGTATCAGTATTTGAATCTATTTCTGTTGAATTTGCGGTTACATAGCCTTTAACATTTCTAGCATATTCTATACATGTGAGTTGCATGCCAAAACAAATGCCAAAAAAAGGAATATTATTTAATCTACAATATTTAATAGCTGATATTATACCTTCACAGCCTTCTTTTCCAAATCCTCCTGGTACGATGACGCCGTCGTATTTTTTTAATTGACTTATATTATCATCATTTAATAAGTTAGAATCTAATTGAATAATTTCAATTTCATAATGTAAATAATGACTTGCAGTTTCTAATGCTTCAATAATGCTTACATAAGAGTTTTCTATTTTTGTATATTTTCCTACTAAAGCTATATTTACTTTTTTTATATAACATATATATTTTGGCAAATAAAAAGTTATTGGTTCAATTTCATAATTAAAATGTTTTAAAATACATTGATCTATTTTTTCATCATAAAGGTATTCTATATCATAAAAATCGTCACTATTTATGATGAATGAATTTTCATAATCTTTTTGTAAATTTAATTTTACATTAGAATCGATTTCAATTATAATAAAATCTTTACTTTCATCATACTTATAATTTAAAAATTCGGAATATTCTTTAATTTTTAAATAACAATTATTACTAAGTGATTCATCTAAATATCTTTCATAAACCCCTATAGAAAAATCCGTTTCTGTACCATCTTCTATTACAAATGTTTCACCAATATTATTTTTATCAACAACAAGTTTTTGAAGAAAAACATTATAATTGCGTTTTTTTAACATTCTTGCGATTATAGCTGTAATCCTTGTTCGTTTAAGTGATTTGGTAGATTCACCTATGACAAATATATAATTAGGTTTCCTGTTCATACTCCACCTCTTAAAAAAATAGTTCCCCTATACGAAGAACGAATTGGTTTTCCTAATTAAATTATATTATAAACTAAGTTTTTTTTCAATAATTTATATGAATATTAAAAAGCCACAAACCTTTTTAGGATTGTAGCTTTTTAAGTGTTAAATTAATTGATTAGATTACCATTTGCATCGTATTCGTAAACATGCTTGCTAATTACATTGCCTTCAGCATCATAACGTGTAATTATTTGTTTTGTTTTGTTCCAATTTTCATCATATTCATATTCGTAAATAGTATTATCCTCTTTATAAATTAATGAATAGCGTTTATCAAATTTTCCATTCTCATCATAAAACGTTATATAACTATTAGTTACATTACCTTTGGCATCATAATATTTATATAATACTTTGCAACTTCCATTTGCATCATATTCATACTCATATACAGCTTTATTTGTTACATTGCCTTTTGTATCGTAATATATAAGTGATTCGTTTATTATTTTGTTATCCTTGTATTCACAAGCACCTATATATACTACATTACCTTTTGTATCATAATGTTTCCATGTTTCTTTTGTTTTATTTCCATTTTCATCATACTCATATACAGCTTTTCTAATTTCATTACCATCAGCATCATATTCAAACACACTTTTACTAGTTATATTGCCTTTATCATCATATTTTGTAAATGTTGATTTCGTTTTATTTCCATTTACATCATATTCATATTCATAAGTATCTTTGCTACCATCATCATAAACAAATGTTTCTTTTATAAAATAATGTTTTGAAAAATCTCCATTCGCATCATAAAAAATAATACTCTTGTCAGTTATATTACCTTCTGAATCGAATTTTGTGTATGTTTCTTTTATTTTATTGCCATTTTCATCATATTCGTAATCATCTACAAATTTGCTTGTTATGTTACCTTCAGCATCATATTTTGTATTTGTAAGTTTAGTTCGATTCCAATTATCATCATATTCGCATTCTTCGATGCCCCAATATGATAAACCATCAATATCTACACCTGTATATTCCGTTTTTATTTCATACAACTTATAACTTCCATTTTCATCATAAATAGATACATTTTTGGTTTTAACGTTACCTTCAGCATCATAACATGTAGATGTTGATTTCGTTTTATTCCAGTTTTTATCATATTCAGATTCAAAAATAGTTTTACTATTATCATTATTAACAAGTGTATCTATTATAGAATAATGTTTTGAATTTCCATTTTCATCATAAATATATACATCTTTGGTTTTTACTTTACCATCAGCGTCATATTCTGTAGATGTATATTTTGTTTCTTTCCAATTATCATCGTATTCATACTCATATACGTTCTTTTCGTTATCACTATAAACACTTGTACTTTTTATTTCATATTCATTGGTTATATTACCATTTGTATCATAAAAAATAATACTCTTGTCAGTTATATTACCTTTTGAATCGAATTTCGTAATTGTTTTACTTATCAACTTTTCATTTTCATCATATTCATACATAGTTCTAGTGTTGTCAATGTAAATGACACGATTATTATTTATATCAAAATAAGCTTTTTCACTATAATCACAATTTTTACAAGATCTAGTTTTTTCTCCATCCTCAGTCTCAGTAGCTTGTTTTGTTATTTCCCAATCACCATATTCATGTACGTGTTCACCTGGAATATTACTATCTGTTCCAAAGTCACATGAAACTAATCCGAAAATTAAAAATAAACCTAATAAATACTTTAATTTTTTCATCATTATTATCCCTCACCAATCTTTAAAAAATAAAAAGTCTCGGAGTTAACCAAGACCAAAATTTGATGATAAGTTTTCTTACCCCCCCCCTGAAAAAATGAAAAGTGTTGTTGTGCTATTAATAAAGTAGACACTATAGGGGTAATTGTAGACTTTGTAGTA
>CAYTVE010000037.1:0-15898 GCA_964441815.1 uncultured Anaeroplasmataceae bacterium
TCTTACTTTCAAGATTTAATGATTTATTAACTTCTTTTATTAATAATGATTTATCTATAAATATATCATTGTTTTAATATTTTAAAACCATATTATTACCTTGATTTAAATAATTAGCCATATCATCACGTCCTCGTATAATATTAGAATATCATATTTTAAGTTAGGAATCCATATAAAATAAATTTTGAATTTTTTATTAATTAATTGTAAAGGTGAATTCCGTAATGAATAGTTGAAGCTTATATTTTATTATAAATGAGATGAAAGAAAACTATATGTTTCAACAATTTTATATTATTATATGTCATAATTAGTAAATATCATATAACTATTATTTCATATAATAATAACACATTATTAAAATTTATATCAATCATATCAATTGTTTTCTTCATTTATCAAAATATAATTCCTATTAATTTTATCATTAAAATCTATATATTTGGTATTTTATAACTTTTTTATGACAAAGAATTAAGTCCACCAAATTGTAGGGTTCCAATTTACAATTACTAGATTTATTTTTATTAAACCTCTTTTTTATTTATTAATTATGTAAAAAATACTCCTTTTGTTATAATAAAGTCGCCAAACAATAAAACAAAAGGAGTATCTATGAATAGAGATATCATAAAAATATTAAAATTAAAAAGATATCATATTGATTTAACTAAATCTTTTTTAGATAGTGTAGATTTAGTTAATGTAAAGCTTCCTATTTATTTAAATCAAAGAATACTATTATGTCCTTTTTTGTAAATCTAAAAAATAATTTTAATAATATAATAAAAAAAGCTAATAGTTTCCTACTAGCTTAATATGATTTATAATTTTCTTAAATTATCAAATAATTCTTTATTTTCTTCAATCTTTTTATCATTACCTATAACGCATAAATTCTTCATCGACAAAGCATCTTTAAACATACCAACAAGATTTCGTAAATCATCCGCAGTAGCATTAATAGCTTCTTTTCTAAGTTTACATTGATTTTCATAAGTATTACCAGCTAAATAATCCATTTGAGCAGAATTACCTTTATCACTAACATGAAGAACAGAATCAAGTCCACCGATAGCACCAATTTTATATTTTAATAAATCGTCTTCACTTGGATCTAAATTTTCAATATAATCTATAACATCTTCATAAACCTTATTTGTTCGAGCTATTTCAGGATCACGATATGACGTAAATCCAATAATTCCTGATGGTTGTGCATTCATCATACAACCATAAGCTCCACCATGAACACGAACTTGCATCCATAAATAATCTAATCTTAATGCATTACTTAATACATACATAGCTCCATTAAATTCTTTATCAGTTCTACCAACACGTGCAACAAAGTTAACATCAAATTGAGTTTGAATACCTTCATTTAAACATTTTGGTTCGAATTTTGATTCAAAATTATATGATTTTTTTTCTAAATAATTATAAAACTTTTCAGCAGTTTTATTGACGTCATCCAAAGAATTACCAGTATATCTTAAGAAAAATTTATTTTGTGTAAATACCTTTTTAACTAATTCTTCTAAAGTATTAACAAGTTCCTCTTTATTTGATTCAAAATTAGTATAAATATTTTTAATAAAATCAACATAACCAATACCATTAATTGAATCATTTAAATAACTACCTTCATCAAAATATGAAGCAGCACGAACCAATCCAACTGCGTGACCTCTACTTACAATATTCATTTCTAATGCTGTATTTATTTCACTTAAACGTTCATATAATCTCTTATAATCTTTAAAATTAGTATTAAATATAATTTCTTCAATTAATTTTGAAGTTTTATTTACATTTATTGTTAAAGCACTATATGAAACTCCTAAATTAACCTTTACTTCTCTTTTTAATGTTTTATAAGAACCAAGACTAAATGAAACTCCACCAGTATTGTTTTGAATAAATTGATTGATTTCTGAGTATGATTTCTTATTAGTTGATAATGAAATAAATAAGTCACATAATAATTCAACATATTGCAAATCAGAGGCAGAAATATGACTTAAATCAAATGAATAATTAACATATTCAATACCATTAGTAAAATAATTTGAATTCAATATATTATATTTTCCTTCAATTTTTTCACAATTAAGTTTTTCAGGTTTATCAGTTAAATCTGTTAATTCTAATTTAGGTAAAGTAGCAATAGCTTCTGGCGTAGATGGCGTAGATTGATAAACCGCTAATGCTTTATTCTTAGCAATAAGTTTATTTAATTCTTCATTTGATAATGATTCTTTAAACTTAGCAAGCTTATCATTTAATACTTTTTCCTTATCTAAAGCCACTGTATAAGAAGGGCATAATTTTGAATAACTTTTATGATTATTGTTTAATATATATTTTGAAATTATATTTTCGAAATAACCATTATCAATATCATCTCTTAATTCTTGATAATATTTAAGATTTTCCAACTTAGAAAATGGTTGATTTTCATCATATAGCCAAGAACTCAAGCAATTAATTCCTAGTTTTAGTCCTCTAGGCCATTGTCCAAATTTACCTTCTCTAACTTTAAATTCTTCGTAATTAATTAATGATTTAATAGCTTCATGGTCTAATCCATTTTTAAGAATATCTTTTAATGTATTATCTATTATTGAAATAAATTCTTCTTCTTTTTTATCATCTGCATTAAATACAATAATACCTAATAAAGGTTGAAGTAAACCATCATCAAAAGCTGCTTCTACATCTGCTCCTATTTTAGCATCTATTAATGCTTGTTTTAAAGGAGCTCCAGGATTATTTAATAATACATCTACTAATATCGATGTAGCAATAGTTAGCTTAGTATCTAGTGTTGTAGGAAATGCTACATTGTATGATAAGAAACTTTTGTTTTCAAGTGGAGTTTCTTTTGAAACAGGATAATAATCTGTTTGATAAATCGGTTTATCAAATGGTTTTTGATATTTAATCGAAGTATCAAAATTAATTTCATCAAAATTTGATAGATATTCATTATCTAACCATTCCATTCTTTCTTCCATATCACAATCTCCATATAAGAAGATATATGAGTTAGTTGGATGATAATATTTTGAATGAAATTCCTTAAATTCATCATATGTCAAATCTGGAATATATGTAGGGTCACCCCCTGATTCCAAACCATAAGCAGTATCAGGATATAGTGAATGCATTAAATTTCTAAATAGTACTTGTTGTGGATCTGAAAAAGCACCCTTCATTTCATTATACACTACACCGTTATATGTGATAGGATCTTTTTCATCTAAAATATGATAGTGCCATCCTTCTTGCATAAATATTTCTTCATGTTGATATATTTGTGGATAAAATACTGCATCCATATATACACTCATCAAATTTTTAAAATCTTTATTATTTTTACTTGCACAAGGATACATTGTTTTATCCGGAAAAGTAAATGCATTTAAAAATGTATTTAATGAACTTTTTAATAATTCAACAAATGGGTCTTTAACAGGATATTTTTTAGAACCACATAAAACTGAATGTTCAAGAATATGAGTTAATCCACCATTATTCATTGGTGGTGTTCTAAATGCAATAGAAAACACTTTATTTGTATCATCATTTTCAATAGTACAAATACGAGCACCACTCTTATTATGTTTATAAATTGTTACATTAGATTGAATATCTTCGATAAATTTATTAGTAATCTTTGTGTATTTTTTCATCTTTTTACCTCTTTTCTATATTGTTTCTATTATAACCAATAATATTATTTTTTTCAATAAAACAAGCCATTTAATCTATAATTTAATATAAAAAAACTCTACTGTGTTGTAGAGTAAATTTAAAATTTTAATTTAATGAATTATTTATTTTGCTATTTTTTAAAGAGAATAAGAATTACTACTAATGCTCAAAAAATTATAAACAATACTATTCAACAATAAATTAGGCTATGTAAACTTGAAACAATGGACTTACAGCTTATAAATGAGAAATGATGTTACAATAATTTAATAAATTAATAACCGAAAAAAAATTAATGAAATAATTAATGTTAAACTAATTAAAAGTGAATATCTTTTTTCATTATTACATACATTTTTTTGTATTAACAAGTTTCATAGTAATGGTGAAAATATTTTTATCACAGAACAAAAGAACCTGTAAAACGCATTATGTTTTAACATATTAGTATTTATTTTTATACTTTGATTTAAAAGCCCCTTAATATCTACCTTTAATTCATCAACGCAACTACTTTTATATAACCATACACCATTTTCAAAATGATGTACTAGGCTTCGATAATCTAAATTAATAGTTCCTAGCATTGCATAATCACCATCTACTAAATAGCTTTTTAAATGAATGAATCCCTTTTCATATTCATATATTTCAACTCCACATTTTATAAGCCTTGTATAAAAACTTCTTGTCATTGCAAACACCATTTTTTTGTCTGGTATATGAGGAACAATTATCTTCACATTAACACCTCTTAATGAAGCATTTTCTATACTCGAGCATAATTCATTATCAATAATTAAATATGGAGTTGTAATATATATGTATTTTATTGCATTATTAATCATATTTAAAATAACTGATTTGCCAACTCTATATTCATACATAGGCTTAGGACCATCACCGAATGGAATAACAAATCCATCATTATAATCAACATAATTTTTAAATATATTATCTTTTACCATGTCTATTTTTTTAACATTTATTCCATAATCTTCAATAAATAGTTTTGTTAAGTGATTAACAGCACTACCTATTAGTTTTATTCCTCCATCCTTCCAATGCCCGAATTTAATAATTTCATTAATATATTCATCAGCTATATTAACTCCACCAGTATAACCTATTTTCCCATCTATTACTAATATTTTCCTATGGCTTCTGTTATTAAATTCACTATCAGCATTTCCTTTTACTCTTGAAAATGTTGTTGATTTTATTCCTAATTTATTTAATTTTTTAGAATAATCACCTGGTAATGTCATCATACAACCTATATCATCAAATACAACTCTAACATCTACGCCAATTAATACTTTTTCCTTTAATATATCTAATATTGAATTCCAAAATTTCCCCTCTTCAATAATAAAATATTCTAAATAAATGAATTCGTTTGCAGACTGTAAATCTTCAATTATATCTATAAACATATCCTCTCCAGATTTATAATATTTAGTTGATGTATTTAAAAATAACTTAGTATCTGCAATATTACAAAGCATTTTTGCTTGATTATAAGCATATAAATTATCTTTTTTCAATAACTCAAAGTTATTTGTATCATCGTATTGATATTTATATTTTTTCAAATTATCTAATTTCTTAATATATTTTTTATTAAGTTTTCTTTTTGCAAATAAAAAATATAGCATAAACCCAACGATTGGAATAATTAGTACAAATAAAAGCCATGGTATTTTATAATCCGGATTATTATCACTTGCAATAATATGAATAACAACACCTATTTGTGTAAATAATACTGCAATGTAAAAATAAGGGATATAAATTGACAAAATAACTACAATTCCAATTATTATAATTGTCTCAATTATGATTAGCATTATCGCAATTATATAACGTATAGGAATATAACTAACTTGTTTTTCTTCTACTATTCCATTACCTTTTCTTATTTTGACAATTTTTTTCATATATACCTCAAAAATAAACATCCCGTTTATAACGAGATAATTATTATAAAATACTTATTTTTTTCAAAATAATATTACTTAAAACCCCTAAGCCAATAGAAAATAATATACCGCCAACTACACATAATATTAGATTAATAAAAGTAGTATTCAATGGTGTTATCATCGGAATCATTGTAAATAATAGCATTCCTCCGGCAAAACCACCCACAATGGATAACCAAACTTTTTCCTTAGCTACAACACTAATTAATAAAGTAATACTTACAAAAATTAATATAACAAATATTTTAGCGAACAAACATAAAATCAAATTTCCAGTACTAAAGCCAATCATATCAAAAGATAATCCAGAAATAGTACCACCAATAATTGAACCTATAAAATAAGCAATAAACATCAATGATGAGGCACTAAACAGTACCAAAGTTTTAGATAATATATAATTTGATTTTTTTCCACGAGTAGTAAATAAATTTTTAACATAGCCACATCTAAATTCACCACCAACAAATACTGCAACAACAACTATAACTAAAAAATATAACATATTAATATTACACATTCCGGTCAAATCCATTGTTGCTGGAGTATTTCCACTGATAGAACCGATTGCTTGCCATGTATTAACAAACATATCTACATTTTCAAATTCATCCGTTGATACCATAGTAGTCATTACTAATATTAAAATTGGCATTAGAAGACTTATACCTATCATTATATAGATAAAAGGCATAGTAAACATTCTTTTAAAATCTAATTTTAATAAACTTTTACTTCTATTAATAAAATTCTTCATTTTACTTTGCCTCCTTCATTAAATCTATATAATATTCTTCTAAACTTACTTTAGCAGTATCAATTTCATTAACATAAATATTATTATTTGCAAGATATTTTATTACATTTGATGTACTCACATTATCATAAATGCGGATATATTCATTTTCATCTTTTTCAACCCTATTATATTTTTTTCTTAGTGTTTCTATAATATTTTTATCATCACATTTCAATGAAACATATCTTCTACAATTATTATCCAGTTCTTCAGAAGTCATTTCTTTAATCATTTTACCATTTCTAATAATGCCATAATGTGTAGCAATTTTTTCTAATTCTCCTAATATGTGTGATGAAACTAATATCGTACAACCATTACCTGCAAGTTCAACTAATATTTCACGTATAATACGCATACCGTCTGCATCAAGACCGTTAATTGGTTCATCTAAAACAAGTAATTTAGGACTTCCAAGTAATGCCATAGCAATACCTATTCTTTGTTTCATACCTAACGAACAATTCTTATATTTATTAGAAGCACTACCTTCCATTCTCACAAGTTTTAAAACTCTTCTAACCTCATTTTCTGGATTCTCAATTTTTAAATTATAAGCTTGTAACATCAAATTATTCCATACACTATAATTAGGAAAACAACCTGGTGCCTCAATCAAAACGCCCATTGTTTTTTTGACATCATCATTTAAAATATCTTTATCAAAAAGTTTTATAGAACCACTTGTTGGTAAAACAAGTCCACATATTATTTTTTCTGTAGTAGATTTACCACTACCATTTTCACCTATAAAACCATAAATTGCACCAACAGGAACTGTCATATTGAAATTAGATAATGCGCATTTGTCCTTAAAATTTTTACATAAATTATTTATTTTTATAGCATTCATACCTTTTCTCCTCTTAGTAAACATCATTTCTATATAATATAAATGAACCTAATACATTATAAATAACAGCCCATGCAACTGAACAACATAAACATATTACAACTGATAAGAAATTAGCTGAAAGACAAGCAAATACACTTGAACCATATAAAAAAATATTTAATACTGGTGTGTTATCTAATATTCCAGCAACACCTATAATAAGTATACCTGTACCTAAAATAAATGATGAAGCAATAGAAATACCAAAATATCTTCTAAAAATAACATTTAAAAAAGTATAAAGACTTGCCCAACCTAAACTCATAATTAGTTTACCTAATATGGCACATATTAAAGAAGAAACGTTAACTGAAAATGATGTTTGTGCAAATATACCTGCAGCAATACCTCCAATAAGATAAGTTCCACACATACACATCATTGAAAAAGCACCGACTATACTTTTAGACATTACATAATCTTCTTTTTTTGCATGTGTAGTAAATAGTTGTTTAACATAACCACTTTTATAATCATGACCAATGAATATTGAAATCATTATTCCTCCAAAAATATAGATCATATTCATATTAGCATATTCACCAATATCAGTGATAATATATAAGGGTTTATCAGCAGCAACAATATTCCAAGTATTGGTAAATAATGGTTTTGTTCCTTCTACTGTTTCAACACTAGTCATTCCTAACACCATTGCTGGAATGATTGCAGCAATAGCTAAAAATATATAAAACATAGGCGTATGAAATAAACGATAAAAATCAACGCCTAACATTCCCTTTAATCTTTTTAAGAAACTAGGATTATCAAAGTTTAAACCATTTTCCATAATTACTCTTTCCCTTCCATTAATTCAATATAGTATTCTTCTAAGCCAACCTTATTCTTTTTAATTTTATTGATATCAAATTCTTTTTCAATTAAATATTTAACTATAGTCTCAGTGTCATCAATATCATATATTTTAATTATATTTTCATCATAACTTATTTTTTCAAACTTTAATTTCAAAAAATTGTATGCTTCTTCATTATTATTAGTATCAATAGATACAAAAATTCTTGATCTTTTCTCCATTTCTTTTGCAGAAATTTCTTGAATCATTCTTCCTTGCCTAATAATACCATAATGGGTTGCAATTTTTTCTAATTCTCCTAATATATGTGATGAAATTAAAACAGTACAGTTACAATTCTTAGTAATATCAACTAATATTTCTCTCATAAGCTTCATGCCATCAGTATCAAGGCCATTAATAGGTTCATCCAATATTAAAAGAAGTGGATTACCAAGCAATGACATAGCAATTCCTATTCTTTGTTTCATCCCCAATGAACAGCTTTTAAATTTAATTTTAGAATTTTCTTCCATTCTAACTATTTTTAAAACTCTATTTATCTCATCTTCCTTATTAGATAATCCTAAATTAATAGCTTGCATCATCAAATTATCCCATACACTCGAATTAGGAAAACAACCAGCATTTTCGATTAATGCACCTACTCTCATTCTAACTCCAGCATCATTATAATCCTTACCAAATAATTTAATTTCTCCTTCATCTGCAACTAAATGACCACAAATTAATTTTTCAGTAGTCGATTTACCACTACCATTTTCACCTATAAAGCCATAAATAGCTCCAATAGGAACAGTCATATCAAGCCCATTTAACGCATACATTCCACGAAATGATTTTTTTAAACCTCTAATCTCAATAGCATTCATACATATTCTCCTTTATACCACAATATTATAAATAATTGGTGTAAAATACATATTAATTAAATGTAAAAAAATTGTAAAAAAAAGATAGGTTTTTTACCTACCTTAATAAATTATTTATTCTTACTTTTATTAATTTTCTCCAATAAACCTTCTTGCATAAAATCATATTTTTCACATATTTTATAAAACAGCATTGCTAAGCAAGAAATCATAATTCCTATACTTACACCTGCTAAAACATCAGACAAATAATGAACACCCAAAATAATTCTTGAAAACATTACTAACGCAATAATTAATATACACAAAACATATATCATATTTTTTTGCCAGTTTTTCAATTTTTTTGAATGAAATGCTAAATACATTAAAAATGGATATAGAAATCCAACGGCTGTTGAATGTCCTGATGGAAAACTAGTTGTATATTCATCCATCCATCTCATACTTTCAATAGGCCTTTGACGCATATATATTTCTTTCAAGCCTATATTAAGCATTACAGCTATTAAAATACCTAGTGAAATAGAAATCCCCCTGTAATCACATTTAGTCATTAAAACAACTAAAATTATAATTATACCGACAATGTATAAATTGCCAAATTCTGTTATTACCCTAAAGAACCAAAATCCAAAACCATATTTTTCTCCTCTTATAGAATATGCAAAATCACGTATTTTCTCATCTAAATAAAGTGGTTCTAATTTATTTAAATATATAACTACAGCTAAAGTTATAAATGTGATAACGCATAAAACAATGCCAAGGTATTTAATTGCATATTTCCAATTTAATTTACTCATATCTCACAAAATTAAAATAAATCCTTTCATCTTTATAATAGTATGTATAATAATCAATTAGGTTATTCACAAGCATTAGTTCGTGTTCATCTGCATCTCCTTGTCCTATAAGTTCCCAACCATATAGTTCATATTCATGTTGTCTTTTACGACTAAATATTGAGGTGATTTCATTTATATCGTCAATTGATTCACAAATAAAAGTAATTAATGTTTTATTATTATATCTTTTAATAGATATATCTAGCATATTAATATTAGCTTCTAACAAATATAAGCTGAATTCTTCTATTATTTTACAAATCTTTTGATTTTCTATCATTGTGTTTTCTCCTTACAAATATTTTTTCAGCCAAAACCGTAACTATAGAAGCCTCAAATCCTGCAGCTAGTCCATTATTATATAAATCAAATCCACCTTGGAAATTAATCATGATTGGAGTCATAATTATATGCATAATACCAATTAATAAACCATATCCAATACCATATCTTCCGCTTATTGGAGCTAATCCTGTAGCAAAGAAAAACATCATAATACTACTTATAGTTAAAGTATAATCATTTTTTATAGCCATACCAACAAATATAGTTAAACCACAACCAAGCCATACAGGCAATACGTTTTTAATATGTAATCCATAGCCAGCAAATCCTAATATAGATAAAATTGTTCCGAATGTTATACCATTTAATGGAACATTAAATATTAAACAAATAATATATGAAATAATACCTAAAATACCAAAGTTTAATAATACCGCATCATTACCAAATTCTAATGCATAATCACTAATTAGTCTACCACTTGTTTTTATTAATTTAAAATAATTTTTAAAAACAAATTTATTGTTAATAAATGCTATTATAATAGATAAAACACATATTACTGGTAATATAAAATAAAATATTAAATCTTTTTCATAATTATAATAGCTTACTGTTGTTACATCTAAACCACAAAACTTAAATAATGCATAAAACAACGCCGAAATTATACCTAACGCAAATCCAGTATTATATAAATTATAACCCTCATGAAAAATAATAGTATGCGATGAAAAAGAAGGAATAATAAAGCCTACTATAATACCAAATAATATTCCTAAAGGAATTGATATAAATAGATTTAACTCAAATCCAAACATTGTATAACTAACAAGTGGTGAAATACCAGTTGAAAATAATATAGATAATATGAAATTTTTAAATGGTATTTTTTTATATTTAGAAAATAAATATATACCCAAATAGATTGGCAATGTATTAATTATATTTTTTCCAAAAAAAGAAAAACCACCTATCATTATGAATCCAGCAAAAATAGGACCATTCATTTCTATTTTAAGTAATTTTAGTAAAATTAAATTAATTAATAACGTTAAAGAAACATTTAAAAATGTTGCTTCTAATCCAGCAATATATACATAATCAGTTATTAAAATTGATGGAGATGTTATTATATCAATAAATCCTGTAAATATTTTTGATATATTATTAATATCTATAAAAAAAGATAAAAGGAAAAACATCAATATTATTAATTCTAAATAAAAATGTTTATGTAAACAATTTAAAATTTTTTTCATTAAATCGTCTCCTTTCATCCATTATATTAATTATATAATTCTTCTAAATCTAATGATGCATATGCATTTAAACTTAAATCATCATATTTTTGATATTTTTGAAATTGATAATATGCAGCACAAGCAATCATAGCAGCATTATCTGTACAATATTTAATTGAAGGTATGCATATTTCAAATCCTGGATTTTCATTTAAAAATCTTTCTTTTAATCCCTTATTGGCAGAAACTCCTCCTGCAACAATTATTTGTTTAACATTTTTTTCTTTAGCTAATCTAAATGTTTTATTAACTAATACTTCACTAACTGCATTTTGAAACGATGCACATAAATCCTCAGGAATAATAGTTTCATTTCTTTGGGAAGCATTGTGAACTAAATTAATAACCGCACTTTTCAAACCTGAGAATGAAAAATTATAAGAATTATCATCTAAATATACTCTAGGTAAATGATAAGTATCTTTCCCCATATGAGCTAATTTATCAACAGCTGGTCCACCAGGATAAGGCAAACCAATCACCCTTGCCACTTTATCATATGCTTCTCCTACAGCATCATCTAATGTTTGACCAATCACTTCAAAACTGAAGTGGTCTTTCATATATATTAATTCTGTATTGCCACCAGATACTAGTAAAGCTACAGAAGGAAATTTCATATTATGTTCTATAGAATTAGCATAAATATGTCCTGCCAAATGATGAACACCTATAATAGGTTTATTATAAAGTAAAGCAAATGTTTTAGCTGCATTAACACCTACAAGAAGAGAACCTATTAGCCCTGGTCCTATTGTTACCGCAACTAAATCTATTTCTTCCGGCTTCACACCAGCAGTATTTAAAGCCTCTTCAAAAATCATAGAAACTTGATAAACATGATTTCTTGAAGCTATTTCAGGTACAACTCCACCAAATTTTTTATGTATATCTATTTGAGAATTAATAGCATTCGCTAAAACTTCTTTTCCATCTCTAACAATAGAAACAGATGTTTCATCACAACTACTTTCTACGCCTAATACTAACATTTAAAACACTTCCTTATAATAATATAATGTTTTTCTCTTCCAAAAGTTTGATATCCTCATCAGGCCAAATTGAAGCTTGTACTTCACCTATATGAATTTTTTTCAAGAAAAACATACAAAGTCTTGATTGACCTATACCTCCACCAATTGTATAAGGTAATCTATTATTTAAAATATCTAAAGAATATTGATTATTTAATTTATACTCTTCATTTTTAAAATTCAATTGTTTAATTAAAGAATTTTCATCTACTCTAATTCCCATTGATGATAATTCTAAAGCTATATCAAGTTCTTTATAATAAACTAATATATCTCCATTTAAGTTCCAATCATCATAATCTGCAGCTCGCATATCATGTGGTTTACCATCACTTAATGGCAATCCTATTTGCATTAAAAATACTGCTTTTTTTTCTTTACATATTTCTTTTTCTCTTTCCTTATTCGATAAGTAAGGATATATTTCTTCTAATTCTTTTGTCGTAATGAAATATATATTATCAGGTAATACACATTCTAAATTAGAATATTTATCATTAACAAGGTGTTCTGTTTTTTTCATTACTTCATATATTTTATTTACAGTATCTTTTAATACATCAATATTTCTTTCATCTTTTCCTATACATTTTTCCCAATCCCACTGGTCTACATATGCTGAATGTATACTATCTAAATCCTCATCTTTTCTAATCGCATTCATATCGGTATATAAACCAGTATGAATATCAAATTTGTATTTAGCTAACGCATTTCTTTTCCACTTAGCTAAACTTTGAACAATTTCAACTTCTTCATCTATGCCTTTTAGTTCAAAACTTATTCTTTTTTCAACACCACTTAATTCATCATTTAAACCACTAGAAGGGATGACAAATAAAGGAGCAGAAACTCTTTTCAAAGATAATTTTTCAGCAAGCAATAATTCAAAATTATCTTTAACTAGTTTAATAGCTTCTTCTGTTTGTAATAAATTAAGTTTAGATTTATAATTATCTACTAATAATATTTTTTTCATATTACTCCTCATTGTTTTATTTTAAACAACGTTCAAAGATATATTCTATGTTTTTAAAATAATAATCTAGAGTAAAACATTTATCAATTTCTTCTTTTGTCAAATTATTTAATACATCCTTATTATTAATTAAAAGACTTTGATAATCTTTTTTATTATTATAAGCTTCCATAGCAATTGGTTGAACTAGATCATAAGCATTTTCACGAGATAATCCTTTTTCAATTAAAGCATTCATTACTCTTTGAGCAAAAATAACACCATTTGTTTTATAAATATTTTCAAGCATAACATCTTCATAAACAACTAATCCATCAACAATATTTTTAAACCTATTGAGCATATAATCTAATAACATTGTTGCATCAGGTAAAATTATTCTTTCTGCTGAGGAATGAGATATGTCTCTTTCATGCCATAAAGCAATATTCTCGTAAGCTGTATGCATATACCCTCTCATTACTCTAGAACAACCACAAATATTTTCTGATGATATAGGGTTTCTTTTATGTGGCATTGCTGAAGACCCCTTTTGACCTTTACTGAAAGCTTCTTCAGCTTCATGAACCTCTGTTCTTTGAAGATGTCTTATTTCAGTTGCCATTTGTTCAAGTGAACTTGAAATAGTGGCTAGCGTTGCAAGATAATAGGCGTGTCTATCTCTTTGTAATATTTGTGTGGAAATATTAGCAGGAATTAATCCTAAATTATTACAAACATATTCTTCAATAAAAGGATTAATATTAGCAAAATTTCCAACAGCACCACTCATTTTTCCTGCCTCTACTTCTAAACGAGCATTATTAAATCTTTCTATATTTCTTTTAATTTCTTCATGCCATAATAAAAATTTCAATCCGAAAGATGTAATATCAGCATGAATCCCATGTGTTCTACCAATGCATGGTGTTTTTTTATATTTAATTGCTTTTGTTTTTAATACGCCTAACAAATTAATCAAATCTTCGTAAATTATATCGTTTGCTTGTTTCAACAAATATCCATTTGCAGTATCCACAACATCAGTAGACGTAAGGCCATAATGAATCCATTTTTTTTCATCGCCTAAAGATTCAGAAACAGTTCTTGTAAAAGCTACAACATCATGTTTTGTCTCTTTTTCTATTTCATAAATTCTATTTAAATCAAATTTAGCATTTTTTTCTATTTTTAATACATCTTCATTTGGAATTACTCCTAATTGAGCCCAAGCCTTGCAAGAAAGTATTTCCACCTTTAAAAAGGCATTAAATTTATTTTCATCAGTCCATATTTTTCGCATTTTTGGTCTGCTATAACGTTCTATCATATTTTACTCCTTTACATGCTTTAAATAACAATCAATTGTATTTTCCATTAAACAACATATAGTCATAGGGCCAACTCCACCAGGAACCTTAGTAATATATGAACATTTAGACTCCACATTATTAAAATCTACATCTCCACATAATTTGTTTGTTTCTAAATTACGATTAACACCTACATCAATAACTACAGCACCTTCTTTTACCATATCTTCTTTTACAAATAATGGCTTACCAACAGCTGCAATTAAAACATCCGCTTGTTTTGTAACATCCTTTAAATTTCTTGTTTTACTATGACAAATAGTAACCGTTGCATTTCTATCAAGTAATAATTTTGATACGGGCATACCAACTATATTACTTCTGCCAATTACACAAGCATTTTTTCCTTCCAAATCATAACCTATATAATCTAATATTTCTATAATCCCTTTAGGAGTACAAGAAACAATTCCTTTTTGTTTTAAATAAACTTTTGCAACATTTTCATAATGGAAACCATCAACATCTTTATCTTTTTTTATAGCTTGAATGATTTTTTCACTACAAATATGTTTTGGAAGTGGTAATTGAACTAATATACCATCAACATTTTCATCATTATTTAGGTCATCTATAATACTTAATAACTCTTCTTCGGTTATAGTATTAGGTTTTTTTATTGTTGTATTTAAAATGCCTACTTCTAAACATGCTTTTTCTTTACCCTTAACATAAGACACACTACCTGCATCATCACCTATTAATATGACAGCTAGATGCGGCAATCTATTATATTTTTCATATAAGCTTTTCACGTTTATTGCCATTTGTTGTTTTTTATCTTTTGCAATAATTGTACCTGAAATAATTGTACCCATTTTAATCACAACCTTTAGTATCTATTATATCATTTAGATATATAAAAATCCATTGAAATATTTGATTTATTATAAGGTTTTAATCGTCGTGGTTTATATAGAATGAAACAATTTTATGAATTATATAAAGATGATGAAAAAGTGTCACCACTGGTGACACAATTAAGTTGGACGAATCATTTGCTAA
>CAYTVE010000038.1:0-15000 GCA_964441815.1 uncultured Anaeroplasmataceae bacterium
CCATATCATCACGTCCTTAATATTAGTATATCATATTTTAAGTTTAGAATCTATAATAGAAAATATATAATTATAAATTAATGAAAAAAAGCCCTACTGGGCTATGTTTTCATTAATTATTTTTTACGCCATAACGTTTGTTGAATTTCTCAACACGACCATCTGCCTGAGTAAATGCTTGTTTACCAGTATAGAATGGGTGACAGTTAGCACAAGTATCAACACGAATTTCGTCTAATATTGACCCTGTTTCAAATACATTACCACATGTAGTGCAAGTAACTTTAACTGTCTTATATTCTGGATGGATTCCTTGTTTCATCTCTTACACTCCTTCCGCCATGATTTTAAATCATAGTAAGTTTCCAAAATATTCTATCATATTACAAATAATATTGCAAGTATAAATTGTTAAATTTTCTTAATTTGTTTGAAGTTGAATGTCATTTGTGTAGCTCTTCCCCCAAACATTTCAACTAAAACAATCACTTCTTCTGTTTCTTGATTAACAGAAGCTATTTCAAATACTTTACCCATAAATGGTTCAGTAATTATTTCAATACGATCTCCAACATTATAATCATATTGTGGTTTTGCTACGATACCTAAAGAAATCAAAATACGATTCATCTCTTCAATTGGTACTGGAACAGGTTTAGTACCTCCTCCACTTGAGCCTAAAAATCCTGTAACTTTTGGTGTATTACGAATCATAAACCATACCTGATCATCCATTTCGCCTTCAACTTCCATTTCAACAAAAACATAACCAGGAAATAATTTATTTACTTTAAGTTTCTTCTTACCCTTCTTATCAGTAACTTCAACAGTTTCTTCTGGTACCATTACTTGATAAATCATGTCTTGCATATTCATGCTTTCTCTACGTTTTTCAAGGTCTTGTTTAACTGCATTTTCATATCCTGAATAAGTACCAACAATATACCATCTTTTCATATACTGCCTCCTACTTAAATATTCTTGCAAGAATTTGAGTTATAAATGCATCATATAATAAGAATAATAACGCAAATATTACTAGGAATAATAATACACGAATAGAGTTTGCAGCCCATTTACCAAAAGTTAACCAAGTTACTTTTTTAAATTCAGGTAAAGCTGGTTTAAAAAATGGATATAATCCATAAATAGTGAACAAACCACCTAAACTAACAAGAACCCAGCCAAACACAGTAGGGTGATCCCCTATTAGCCAAAAATCACTTCTAACTGTAAGTGTTCCTGTTAAAATTAAGCATCCTAAAACTAACACTAAAACTGAAAAAATTAAAAATACATAATTTTCCCACTTATGTGTTTCTTTTAAATATTGCCAAATGCGAGATGGCTTATCTTGAACGTTTTCTTTAATTGCCATAATTTCTTCTCCTTATTTTGTTTCTTTATGTAATGTATGCTTATTGCATGTTTTACAAAACTTCTTAACTTCAATTCTTTCAACTGTTTTTTGAGGATTTTTAGTTGTAGTATAATTTCTTGATAAACATTCCTCACAAACAAGTATAACCTTAGTTCGCAATATAATCCCCTCCAAACACCAAAATAAAAAAACCTTTTAAGGTCTAATACTATTTTATATCAAACCACAATATTAGTCAATATTTTTTCTATTTTTGTCTTAATTTTTTTATATTTAAAGTACACAATGCCATAATCAAGATTATATTTTTCTGCAATTTTTATAACCTTTACATTATTTATTATACATTCTTCAAATAAATCTTTATCAATGTTTTCTTTTAAATTCAAATCTTTTTTTAATGAATCTATTAAAATATATTTATATTTTTTAGATTTGAAAAATCTTTCATCTTGATAAACTGTTGATGATTCTTTTAAATAAAGACTTCCATTTTGAATCAATCTGATACTTCTTCTTTTTAAGATTATTAAAAAATAAGAATAAAAGCCACATTCATATTTTTCATTATAAGTTTTAATAGCCTTATCAAGGCACATATACCCCTCTTGCATAAAATCACAATAAAGGATTTTTTGTAGTAATTTATTATCATAATAAATTTTACTAATTAAATGTTCATATTTTTTAAACATAAAATTATATGCATATGAATTTCCATCTTTTATTAAATATAATAATTCAAAATCATTTACATTAACATACATTAAAATTATTTTCTTAAAGCATATAAAATTATTCCTGTACTGACAGATGCATTTAAACTATTTACATTACCTACCATAGGAATAGATACTAAATAATCAGATTGTTTAACCAAGGTTCTAGACATACCAAATCCTTCCGAACCAATAATAACAGCTAAATTTAAACTTAAATCAATATCATCTAAATTTGAGTCGCCTTTAGCATCAGTGCCACAAATCCAATAACCACTTTGTTTCAAACGTTCAACAAAAGTAAATAAACTATTTACATAGGCTATCTTAACATGTTCTATAGCTCCTGTTGATATATGAGCTACAGCTTCAGTTATTGAGCAACTTCTGTTTTTAGGTAATATAACTGCATCATATCCAAACGCATCTACACTTCTCAAAATAGCTCCTAAATTATGTGGATCTTCTATGCCATCAAGAATTAATATTCTTTTTGGATTTGTATTAATTAAGTCAATAACTTGTTCATCATATATTTTATAATCTATATGATATGCACCATAACCTTGATGATTAAATCCAAACAATTTATCCATTTGTTTTTTATCTTCAATTTTATATTTTATATTTTTATCTTTCAGCATTTCAATAAATTTTTTATCTTTTTTTGCTGAATCACTTGAAATAAATACTATTTCTAATCCATTATTTGCTTTTATTGCTTCTCTAATGCAATTTTTACCATATATTTTTATCATAATATCACCATTTTATTTTGCATATTCTATTATATCAAATTAAATAATAAAATTAAACATTTTTAATTAATATTACTAAAAGTCACCAAAATGGTGACTTTTAAAATTAAAATTTAGATAATACTTTTTGAACAAATTCAACTTGTCTTTTAATCCAAGGTACAATTGCCTGCAATAAACGCATTAACGGAATTGATAATAAACATAACATTAATAAGAATATTTTAGCATGTATTGTCAATTCTTTAACTATACCACCTTTTGTAGTCGAAATGCTATCAACTGATACTCTATAATCTGTCACAACACCACCAACTACTAAATTGTTATCATTATCAACCTTTAAATTTGGAGCAGTTTTAAATGCTGAAGTATTATATTTAAAATTAGTATAATATCCGTCGATAACACAATTACCAGTTTCAGCAATCTCTACTACAGGACAAATACTAGGATTTGATAATCTAACAGAAGTATTATAGCCGTTTGTTGGAATAGATGTTGTAAAATCACTTGTAACATAATATGAGGCATCATATGGAACAACTTTTATAGCTAAATTTGTATAATCAGTCATAATGTCAGTTGAACCAAATTTTTCGGTTGAAATTTGTGTATCGATACCATTAATTGTTACATATCCACTTTTATCAAACGAAATTGTTGGCATTTCAACTTTGTAAGTATCAGATGATAAAGTTCCGTCTGGAGATGTAGGGGCTAATTTAGAATCATTAACCAAAAGTTCTTTAGTAGTAACATCTATTTTTAATGAAATATTATCTCTATTGGATAAATTTGTTTTATATGTTTTATTCAAACTTTGTTCGGAATTAATACTAGAATTTCTAGCAATAACTGTTAATTGGTCATTAACAATTTCAATAGTAGGCATTATACATATTTTTACATTTTGAGTTAATGTACCACCATACTTATTGTAAAAACCATAATAACTATTTGTTTTAGTTAAAGTCTTCATAACATAAAAATCATTATATTTTAAGTATCCATCTTCATCTAAACTAAATTCTTTTTCAATACCCTCATAATATTTAATGTCTACTAATTCAGTACCGAAATCACCAGTTTTTTGTTCATAGAATACTCTTTCACCACCTAAAACGATATTACCATTATATAAATAGGAAATACTTGGAATAACTACTTCTTCACTATATAATACTTGGTTAGTATTATCATCTTCTTTATAAGCTATAGTACCATTAAATGTATAATAATATTTTCCATTTTTTTGAACACAAGCTATACTAATACTGTTTTCATTTGCATTTTTTTGAAATCCAGCCAAATACTTACCGTCAACTACATATGTATTAACATCACTTCGTTTAATACCCGGAAAATCTGTATATACTTCCTCTTTTAATGTTGAACTATAATATTCAGAAAAACCTACAATAGGCCTAAATTCCAAGAATTGTGGTAATAAAATAGTTATTAACAAGAATGCACCATAACAAATCGTACATAAAGTTTTTCTTAAAGTATTAAATGGTTTACACACCTTAAATAATACCATTAAACATGTGTGAGTTGCAGCAATACCAATAATTGTTTGAATACTAATAGTATCTAGGTCTAAACTGTCAGATAAACCAAATATTAATAACGATATAATCATTATCGTTAAAGCACCGGGCAGAGCACCTTTTAATATATTTGCCAAGAAATTACCATCAACTTCTTTGTTATTAGGTTCTAAAGCTAATACAAATGAAGGTAAACCAATAGCAAATAAATCTATCATTAATAATTGGTTAGTTGAAATAGGATAAGCTCCACCGCTCATCATTGCTTGAATTGCAAGTAATAATGAGAAAATAGTTTTTGTTAAAAATAATGAAGCTACATTAGTAACATTATTAATGACTCTTCTTCCTTCAGACACTACCTTAGGCATAGAATCAAAATTAGAATCTAATAAAACCAAGTGGCTAACATTACGAGCAGCTTCACTACCAGAAGCTATTGCAATGGAACAGTCAGCTTCTCTTAAGGCTAATATATCATTAACACCATCACCAGTCATCGCAACCTTTTTACCCTCATTTTTTAATGTTGTTACTAATAATTTTTTTTGTGAAGGCGATACACGGCCAAAAACAGTATATTTTAAAGCTGCACGTTCTACTTCAGCATCACTTAACCCTTCTAATGAAATATATTCATTAGCATTTTCAATACCGGCACGTTCTGATATTTTAGAAACTGTAAGTGGATCATCACCAGATATAACTCTTACAGAAACGCCACTTTCTTTAAAATAATTAATAGTTTTTATTGCATCAGGTCTAATATTATCTTCAATTAAAATTAAAGAGACAACTTCTGCTTGACTATTGGGTAATTTTTGATTTTCAATAGTTCCATTATAATGCGCTAAACATAACACACGATATCCTAAACTAGCATTCTTTTGAACTTCTTTTTTAACTTGAAGAAATTGATCTTTTAGCACATATTCAGGTGCACCTAAAGCAAATGTTCCCATTTTATCAAATGTAACAGCATTAAACTTTCTTTGAGAACTAAAAGGAATTGTCTCAACATGTTTAATTCTTTTATTTAAACCAAATTCTTTTTGTAAAGCTACTGCGGTTAAATTACTTTCATTTAACGCATTAAGCATAGCAGAAACAATATTGTTTGTTGTAAGTCCAAAGAAAGTATTATAATCAATAACTTTTTTGACACTCATTGTTCCATCAGTAATAGTTCCTGTTTTATCCAAACATAAAACATTAATTCTAGCAAGCATCTCTATACAATATAATTCTTGAACTAATACATTGTTTTGAGATAATTTGATAACGCCTACAAATAAAGCTACAGAAGTTAATAACCAAAGTCCAGAAGGAATCATTCCAATCATAGCACCAGCTGTTTTTCTTACTGCTGTAACATAATTAATATCTGGATTAAAAAATTGTAATAAGAATAATGTTAAACCTGTAACAATAATTACTGGTGTCATACCCCAAATAATCCATTTCAAAGATTTTAATAGATCTGAATTAGGTTTACGATATAATTTGGCTTGAGCGGAAAGTTTTTCAATATAATTATCTTTGCCTACTTTATCTACTCTAGCACGACAATTTCCCGAAACAACAAATGAACCAGAAAATAATAAATCACCAGGTTTTTTTATAACTGCATTACTTTCACCAGTTAATAGCGATTCATTAACTTCCAAAGAACCACTTACCACGATACTATCAGCACAAATTTGATTACCTGCGCTAAAAACTAATAAATCATCTAAAACTACATCTCCAACACTTATTTCTTGTTTTACTCCATTACGGATTACAACAGCACTAGGAGCAGATAATAAAGACAATTTATCGATAGTTTTTTTAGCTTTTAACTCTTGATAAATACCAATAACTGTATTTGCAGTAACTATAACAAGAAACACTAAATCAGTCCATGCTTGAATGGACATTAACCATATAGCAATAGACAATGTTAAGATATTAAAGAAAGTAAATATATTTGAGAATACAATTCTTTTTCTAGACTTTGTAGATCCTTTTTTAGTAACATTAATTAAATTATCCAAAATTCTTTTTTCTACAATTTCATCTGGAAGTCCCTTTTCGATATCTGTGTCATATCTTTTGATATTTTCCGGATTTTTCTTCATAGATTTTCTATGTTTTTTAACCATTTTATTATATTCTTTTTCTTGGTTTTTTTTCTCTTTTCTTTCTTTCTTTTCTCTTATTTTTCTAGCAGTTTCACTTTCAATAAACTCTTCGCCAATGACTTTAATCTCATCAGTTAATTCTTCTGAAATAGTTTCTACTTCTTCTAAAGATTCCTCTTCTTCATTTGTTTCTTCTAACTGAGTTTCTTCTTCCAAAACCTTTTCTTCTTTTTCAAGTTCACGCCTTGAAAAAATACTCTTATCATCGAAAGTTGCCATAATTACCTCCTCTAATTTACTCTTAAAGAAATATTAATTAATTCCTCTAATCTTTTTATATCATTACTTAAGTAAATAAAACCAAGTAACGCTTCAAATCCTGTAGCATCTAAATAATCAGCTAAATCAACGTTTTTTCTTTTTGTGTTTACAGATGAATTTCTACCACGTTTAAATATTTTAATTTCATCATCAGTTAATACATTATTTTCTAAAAAATAATGTATTATTGAAGCCTGTGATTTAGCATTTGTATATATAATAGCCTTTTTATGCAAATCATTTACTTTACCATATCCTAAAGACATAACATATTTTCTCACATATACTTCATATATTGCATCTCCAATATATGCTAAACTTAAACCGTTACATAAATTAGCATCCATTATAATATACCTCTATTCGAAAGTTCATTTCGATAAATATCTGCTTGTTCATAATCCTTATTTTTTCTAGATTCATTCCATTTTATATAAATATTTAATTCTTCTTTTGTCATTGGATTAACAAATAAATTTATACCTAAAACATTTAATATTTTTGACAATGTATTAAATTTCATTGAAACAATTTCTAATGATTTGTTTCTAATTGAAGCATTTAATTCCTTAACTATATTTTCAATTAACATCATAACATTTTGAACATTAAAATCTTGATTCATATATTCTTCAAACAAATTTAAATCATTTAAATCACAAGATGTATCAATAATATTATTTAATTGAATTTCATATAATCCTTGTTTATAAGCTCTTTGCCATTTATTAAATGTTACATCATATTGATTATAAACATCATCAGAATAAGAAAAATTATTTCGATAAGGTGTAAATATTAGTACCATTCTTAGAATCATACCAGCTCTATTATTTTCTAAATCTTTAACATAAATAACATTACCTTTAGATTTAGACATTTTTTCACCATTAAATTCTAGTCTACCAACATGCATCCAGTATTTTGCTAATGAATTATGATATAAAGCTTCATTTTGAGCTATTTCATTTTCGTGATGTGGAAATTTTAAATCCATACCACCACCATGAATATCTATTTGCCCACTAAATAATTTATGATTCATAACAACACATTCCGTATGCCATCCCGGTCTACCACTACCAAAAGGAGAATCCCATTTAATACCAACATTTGTTTTTTTCCACAATGAAAAATCTAAAGGATTTTCCTTTTTTTCATTAACAACAATTCTAGCACCTTGTTCTAAATCTTCACTAACTTGATTTGATAAACATCCATAATTAGGAATACTATTAACTCTAAAAAATACGTCACCATCAACCTCGTATGCATAACCTTTATCAATCAATTCTTTTATAAATTTTATCATTTCATCAATGTATTCTGTAGCATGAGGAATATAATCTGGAAAAGAACTACCTATTTTCTCAACTGCGTTAAAGTAACATTGTTCATAATGTTTAGCAATTTCTTCTTCTGTTTTATTTTCTAATATTGCTTGATTAATAATTTTGTCATCTACATCTGTTATATTAGAGGCATATTTTACTTCATAGCCTAAATATTCTAGATATTTTTTTACCATGTCATAAAAAACAACAGGTCTAGCATTACCTATATGAATGTGATTATAAACTGTGGGACCACAAACATACATATTAACTTTACCTTTATTGATAGGAATAAAATCCTCAAGCTTATTTGACAATGAATTATATATTTTAAGTCCCATTTTCACATCTCCTATAACTAGCATAAAAAGGAGCAACGGCCCCAATTATGCTTTTAAGATTAAATCTTTTATTTTTTGATTATATTTAGTTAAATCTTGAGAAATTGTACATACATTTAAAACAACACCGTCATGTTCATTTTCAACAACGATTTTTTCATTATATGCTATAACATCTATAGTATCAGTACTTTTAGTACCAATAATACCAACACCTAAAGAATAATATGCCTTTTGTTCAATCTTTTCATCTTCTTTAGCACTTTCATCTAATTTAGTAAATTTAACATTTATTCCATTTTCTTTTGGTACATAAATACATTTTTTATAACTTGAAATGTTTTGATTATCAGTAAATCCAACAAATCCACCTATATATGCAAAATACGTATGGACTGCAGATACATCAATATCTCCATAACTTGCACATTGTTCTACTTTTGATGAATTATGAATATTACCACCATTAAAACCACCAACACATAACTTAAATGTCTTTTTACCATCATTTGTTACACTTTCTGGTTCTGTGATTTTAATATCAACTTTTGCATAACTATCTAAAATGCCTTTCGCAGAATCATTGACACCACTAAAACCACCAAGATATAAACAACCATCACTATTTGATGTATATGATATTTTAGCACTTAAACTACCTGTTACATAAGAATCAGTAATTTTAGAATTTTTATTTTCACCTACAAGACCACCAACATACATTTTTAATCTTGCTTCATTAATAGTTAATTCAATATTTTCTACTACACAATTGTCAATAACAGAGTTATCAGCTTGACCTATAAGTCCACCTATATATCCATATGATGATGTTTGACCAGAATGTGTAAACTTAGAATTTAAAACTGTTACATTAGAAATTATACAATTTTTAGCATAACCAGCTAATGCACCTAAATAAGTATTACCACGACTTGATGAATATTCAGGAGCTTCAATAACTAAATTTTTAACTGTAGCATTAGCCATATATCCAAATAATCCTGTATATTGGTTGCTATCATATGTTAAATTATAAATTTTATGACCATCCCCATCAAAAGTACCTTGGAAAGAACTACTTGAATTAAATATTGAAGATAGAGAACCTCCACAATCAATATCAGTTGTTAATTTGTAATAAGCATCTTTTGTTTTATTCATACCTAACAACATATCTAAACTATCTACTAAAATAGGATCTTCAGCAGTTTCACCAGTACTTAATGTAGTTATATCCTTTGTTGCTAATGTTTTTTGAGTACCGTTAGAAGAGATAATAAGTTTAACAGTATATAATGTGTCAGAAGTTAAACTAGAAAATTCAAGCTTATTACCAGTTAAATTTTCTTCTGCAATTGAAGGTTTCGATACTGTAACATCTTTTCTCGAAATTTCTTTTGCATCTTCTCCTGTACTACTTACTGTTACATAAGACTTTACAAGATCATTATATAAATCATGTTCTGTTGTATCCTTAAACTTAGGAGTAACAACAATATCTGTTTTAAAAATTTGAATATCTAAAGTACCTTCAACATTAGGTAATTTATTTTTATTGCTACAACCTGTTAATAATAATATTACACCTAATAACAGTGTAGAAGTTAATGTAATTAAACGTTTCATAATAACCAAATCCTTTATATATATACTTCTTAAATATTATATCTTAAATTTGGATTTCTAGCAAGAACAAATAACACTTTATCTAGTTTATTTATAAAAAAAAATTAAATAATTTGTATTTTAATGCCTATCGACTTCATTTTATTTAAAATATCATCGTAGCCTCTTAAAACATATTCAAAATTTTTTATTATAATATCTTCATCATAATATATCGCAAATAATAACAAAGCTGCACCATGCCTTAAATCACATGCTTCTAATTCGTTAACACTTATTTTATTAAAACCACTTATTTCGCATACATTACCATCTATATTACATTTCGTACCACATTTTTTCAAATCATAATAAATTTGCATACGATTATCAAAAATAGTCTCTTCAACTTTTGATACTCCCAAAGTATTAAGCATTAATACCCCAAATATTGACTGTAAATCTGTAGGAAATCCTGGATAAACATCAGTTTTAATATGAATATTTTTACCATAACTTCTTTTCGCAACAATTTGATTATCTGTATATGATATATTAAAACCCGATTCTTTTAATATTTCTAATGGTTTTTTTATATATCTCGTGTCTACTTTTTTTATTGTTAAATCACCCTTTAACAATCCTAAAACAGTATAAGTTACTGCTTCCATTCTATCAAAAACAATATTATGTTTAATCATTTTAAAATCGATATTACTTTTCTTATAATGTAAAACATTATTGTTCAAATCAATATTATAACCAATCTTTTGTAAAAACAATAATACATCTAAGCCTTCTGGTTCAAATAATGTATTTCTTATTATACATTCATTCGATCCCAAGCATGCTAAAACCAAATTAATAGATGCACCAACACTTTGCTTTTTTAATTCAATATTCGCATTTAAAACTGTTTTATTCTTATAAATAATTAATTTATCATCTTCTAATTTATACTTATATCCCAAATCTAAAAATCCATTCAAATGTAGATCTATCGGTCTTGAACCTATTTTACAGCCACCAGGAAGTACTATTTCACATTTTGAAAAAAGCGTTAAAAAAGAACCAATAAAATAATACGAACCTCTTATTTTTTTACATTCATCTAATAATAATGGTTTATATTTTAAATTAGTATTATCTATCAGCATTGTATGACCTTTAAATAATACTCTACAATTTAAATATTTCAATATGTTGCATAAATCATAAACATCAGTAATTCTTGGTACATTTCTAAACAATACTTTCCCCTTTGCAAGTATGCTAGCACATAACAAAGGTATAGTAGCATTTTTAGCACCAGATATACAAACAATCCCTTTCGGATTACTTCTCATAACATTAATGTCCATTTTATCACCTATTTAATGTTATGCAAATAAATTTAATATAATGATTTAAAGTATTTTTCTATTATTCAAATGCAATCCTATACCAGCTTTTTCCTTTTCAAAATATAATGCAAAACTAAATGTTGGTAAAAATATAACATCTAAAACGACTATTTGTAATGATTTATCAATAAAATCATATCATGTTTAATTGTCATCGTAGTTGATACAACAGTTGTAGCTGAAGCTGATTTTCACATACTGACATTTTAAGTGAAATTGTATCACTCTATCAAAATACAAAATATGAGTTTGAGAAAACGACTGAATAAAAAACTCAAAATGTTGATTACTCAACAAATTGAAGTTTTTTTATTTTAAAAACATTTTTATTATTTTATCTTTATTTTTTGTATATGGAGTATATCTCATAGGCAAATCAAGCCAATTTGCTTTTTTTAAAATAGATTTATAGTGGCTAAATGTTTCAAAACTTTTATCACCATGGTAACTACCTATTCCAGATTGTCTAATTCCACCAAAAGCTATATTATGATTAGCTAGATGAATTACAGTATCATTTATGCACCCACCACCAAAGGATATATTTTTAGTAATAAAATTAATATTTTTTTTATTATTTGAAAACAAATACAATGCTAATGGATTAGGATTTCTTTTAATAATAGATAATAAATCATTATTATTACTATATTCTAAAATTGGTAAAATAGGGCCAAATATTTCTTCTTGCATAACTTTAGATTCTAAAGTTCCCAAGACTAACGTTGGTTCGATTTTTAATTTTGCTCTATCATACTTTCCTCCAAAGATAACATTTGAAGAATTGATATAATTTAACAAACGTTCAAAATGTTTTTCATTTATAATTTTAACATAGTCCAAATTGTTCAAACTATCTGGATAAAGTAGATTAATATATTTAATTAATGTATGGATTAATTTATCTTTTATTTCATCTTTTACGATAATATAATCTGGAGCAACACAAGTTTGGCCTGAATTTAAATATTTTCCAAAAATAATTCTTTTGCACGCTAAATCTAATTTAGCTGTTTCATCTACTATTACTGGACTTTTACCACCTAATTCCAATGTTGTTGGAATCAATTTTTCTCCAGCTGCAATAGCTACTTTTTTGCCTACATTAATACTACCTGTAAAAAATATATAGTCAAAATCTAATTTCAACAATTCTTCTGCAACTTTATAATCGCCTAAAACTATACTAACATATTCTTTAGGGAATACTTTATTAATGATTTTAATAATTACTTCATTTGTGTTTCGAGAATATTCTGACAATTTTAAAATAGTTGTATTACCAGATGCAATTGCTCCAACAAGTGGTTGTAACGATAGTAATATTGGATAATTCCAAGGGCTAATAATTAAAGTATTACCATACGGAACAGGTAATATATAACTTTTGCTTTTAAATTGTGATAAAGGTGTTTTTTTCTTTTTAATTCTACCATTTTTATTTAAGTGTTTGATTTGATAAGAAATGTCATTTAAAACTAGTCCTATTTCACACATGTATGTTTCAGTTTTAGATTTATTTAAATCTCTATAAATTCCATCATATAATTCATTTTCGTATTCTTTAATTTTTTCTTTTAAAGTCAATAAATATCTTTTTCTAGTTTTAAAAGATAATGTATTACCATCATTAAAGAATTTCCTTTGTTGTTCTAATATTTTTCTCATATTATTCTTCTAACGCTTTATCTAAACCTATAGTAATAAAGAAAGTGGCTAAACTAATAAATATGGCTCCTAGTACATCGGTAGTCCAATGCATCTTAGATAAGATTCTACCCAAGCAACATAAAAAAATTAACAATGATACTCCGCTATAACCCAATATATAATATTTAAATTGGTTAGTATTTCTTTTCAATATAATTCTAGAAGTAGCTAACAAAGAAAAACAGCATAACATAACATGTGTTGAAGGAAACGATGTTTGAGCGCGTCCATCAACAGAAATAGGACGATAATTAACCTCTATTACTTTATCAAAAACAAACCATAAAATTATAATAAAAATAAAACCAAAGCCAGTTAAGATAATATCTTTATCAACTTTAAATAAACTTTTTCTTTTATTTAATTGATAAATTCCATAAATTATCAATCCTAATAAAAAGATTAAGGATATATAAAGAATCACATCAGAAAAACCATCCCAAGATTCATTATAATAATCAACTAATAAAATCTTATTAAAATTATATAATCCTATTTGTTTATAAATATTATCAACTTTATCTACACTCATTAATAATATTAATAAAAATAAAAAAATAAATAAAAAACCTAATCCTATTAATGTATATTTATTTAATACCTTTTTTAACATTTCTATCACCTTCTTATATTATACTTGTTAAGAAATTTTTATTCAAGAAAAAAAGTCTCAAATCGAGATTTTTGAGACTTTCTATTTTTATACAATTTATAAACAAATTAACGTTTAGAAAATTGTGGAGCACGTCTTGCTTTCTTAAGACCATATTTTTTACGTTCTTTACAACGTGAATCACGTGTAACTAAACCAGCTGGTTTTAAAACAGCACGATATTCTGGATTAACTTCTAATAAAGCACGAGCGATACCTAAGCGAATAGCACCTGCTTGACCTGTTAAACCTCCACCATAAACATTAACTAATATATCAAACTTTTCTGTTGTTTCTGTAGCTTCAAGTGGTTGTAAAACATCTAAACGAATTGCTGCTGAAGGAATATAATCCTCGAATGCACGGTCATTAATAGTTATAGTTCCTTTACCTGAACGTAAATAAACTCTAGCTACTGAACTTTTACGACGACCTGTTCCATGATATTGAACTAAATTCTTTGCCATTACCTTTTCCTCCTTATGCCTTCACTACGAATTCTACTGGTTTTTGAGCAGTATGTGGATGTGTTGCAGAAGCATACACATATAATTGTCTTCTCATTTGATCACCTAACTTAGTATGTGGTAACATACCATAAATTGCATGTTCAACCATTCTAGTTGGGTATTTTGCCATTACTGTTTCAGCTGTTAAAGTTCTTAAACCACCATTATATTCTGAGTGATTACGATATAACTTATCTTGCCACTTATTACCAGTTAATTTGATTTTGTCAGCATTAATAACGATGACATTGTCTCCGCAGTTAACATGTGGAGTATAAATTGGTTTATGCTTTCCTCTTAATAAAGAAGCTACTACAGTTGCTAAACGTCCTAATGTTAAGCCAGCTGCATCTACAACATACCAATCATGTTGTACAGTTTGATTATTTGCCATATATGTATTATTCATACTTATTTCCTCCTAAATTTTTTATGAGGGCAATTGTGGATAAATTGCATTTAAAAATGTACCATTAGAAATTTTACAAAAAAACTTTTCAATTGTCAATAGTTTTTTATCTTTTTATTTTACAAGTATGATTATTCTGTGATAATGTCTTAAGTGTTATTCCAGGAAAATGTCTTAAT
>CAYTVE010000039.1:0-14702 GCA_964441815.1 uncultured Anaeroplasmataceae bacterium
ATTTATTTATGATGAGAAAATAAGAAAAAACAAAAGAAAAGAGTTAGGGTTAGAAGATAAGATTGTTATTGGTCAGGTTGGACGATTAGAATATGTAAAAAATCATTTTTTTACTTTGAAAGTGATAAAAAAGTGCGTAGAAATTAATCCAAATTATGTTTTATTGATAGTTGGTGATGGGAGTCTGAAAGGTAAGATAATTGAGGAAATAGAAAAAATGGGGTTAACTAATAATGTAATTATTCTATCTAATAGAAGTGATGTAAATGAATTGTTACAGACAATGGATTTATTTATTATGCCATCTATTTATGAGGGATTGCCATTAACGTTAGTTGAGGCACAAACTGCATCACTTCCTTGCGTTGTTTCTGATACTATCACTGATGGATTTTTGATTCCAAAATTAATTCATAAGCTTAATCTTAATGATTCAGAAGAAATTTGGGTTGAAACAATTAATAAGAATATTAAAATCAAGAGGACTAATAATTTTGATGAAATTTCTTGCCTTGGATTTGATATAAAAAATAATGCTAAGTTGATTACTGATTTTTATTTAAATATAATGGAGGAATAAAATGTATATTATAAGATTAGATGATGCTTCTGAATATTGCAATCAAAAAAAATGGAATAGAATAGAAAATATTCTTGATAAATATGGTATTTGTCCTATTGTTGGTGTTATTCCCAATAATAAGGATAAAACGATGATTGATATATATGAAAAAAATAATGGTTTTTGGCAACAAGTAAGAGAGTGGAAACGTAAGAATTGGATAATTGCAATGCATGGATATCAGCATTTATATGTAACTGATGAAGGTGGAATTAATCCTGTTAACAAACGTTCTGAATTTGCTGGATTGGATTTAGATATTCAAAAAGAGAAAATAAGCAATGCGTATAAAATATTTAAAAAACATAATATAGAACCGCAGATTTTTTTTGCACCTTCTCATACATTTGATAATAATACTCTTATTTCATTACGCGATGAAACTCCAATAAGAGTTGTTAGTGATACTATTGCTTATGATACATATTGTGAAAAAAATTTTGTATTCATTCCACAACAATCAGGGAGTGTTAGAAAGTTGCCTTTTAAGATTGTTACTTTTTGTTATCATCCTAATATGATGAGTGATCAAGATTTTGATTTGTTAGAAAAATTTATTCAAGAAAATAGAAATAAGTTTATACAAGATGTTTCTGTTTTATTTAGAACAAAGAGAAAACAGAACTTTTTTGATAAATTGTTAAAATATATATATTTTAAAAGAAGAAAATAATTACATAAAAGAGTGTGATGTTATGAAAAAAATATTATTTTATATTAATGCAATACATAATGGTGGAGCAGAACGTGTAATGGTTAATTTGACTAAACAGTTTTCCGATAATGGAGATTCTGTTGTTTTAGTTACATCTTTTGTTGATGAGTGGGAATATGCTGTTGATAGTAATGTTAAACGTTTAAGCTTGGAAGAAACCGAAATAAAATGTGGTAAAATAAAAAGAAATGTAACAAGAATTGTGAAATTAAGGAAAATTATAAAAGATGAGAAGCCAGATTTAGTAGTATCTTTTATGTGTGAACCAAATTTTAGAGCGCTTGTTGCTTCAATAGGGTTACCTGTTAATAATATAATTTCAGTAAGAAACGATCCAAACATGGAATATTCTGGATTTTTTGGAAAGCTTGTTGGAAAATTTATATTACCTAAGGCTGATGGATGTGTATTTCAAACAAAGGATGCACAATCATATTTTCCGGAAAAAATGCAAAGAAAATCTAAGATTATATTTAATGCAGTTGATCCAAAATTGTTTAATGCTACATATAATGGATTCGATTCTAATGATATTGTAACAATGGGTAGAATTTGCGAACAAAAAAATCATAAATTATTAATAGATGCCTTTGAAAAATTGAATAATGATTATAGCTCTTCTAAATTAAAAATTTACGGAAGTGGAAATAAAGAGGAATTAAAAGAATATATTTTATCTAAAAAATTAGGTAATAAAGTAAAGGTATATGATTCAGTAAAAAATGTTGAAGGTGTTCTTTCATCATCAAAAATTTTTGTATTATCTTCTGATTATGAGGGAATGCCTAATGCTTTATTGGAAGCATTATCTGTTGGTATTCCTAGCGTTTCTACAGATTGCCCGTGTGGTGGTCCTAATATGATTATTGATAATGGTAAGAATGGATTTTTGGTTGAGGTAGGTAATTGTAATGAATTATATCTTGCAATGAAAAAGTTGTATGAAAATAAAGATTTATGTAAGAAGTTCAGTGCTAATTCAAAAAAAGAGTCTAAAATGTTTGAACCAACAATGATTTTTAATGAATGGAATGATTTCTTTGAAATGATTTTAAAAGGAGGAGAAAATCATGATTATACCAACAATTGATTTTGTGTTTTTATGTTTTTTGTATTTTTTCTTTTCCTTATATGTGATTTGTGATTTTGTTAGAGATATTAATAATGATCAAAAAATAAAAACTTTTTCTTATATTAAAATTTTTTATTTTATTTCTTATTGTGTCACCCCCATTTTATCAATAATTTTTTACTCGCCAAGTACATTATCTTATAAATATATATCAACGAATGTTAAATATTTTTATTTATCATATTTGATTTCCATAGTTTTTTATTTGCTTCTTAAAAAGAGCTACGATTTATTGAAAAAAGTCAAAGTTAATGATAATAAAGCAAATTATCAATTGAATATTAATTCAACGAGATTTTTAATGGTTAGTTTTATGTTTTTAATAATAGGTAGTTTAAGTGTTTATTTATGGGTAAAGGTTTATGGATATCCGTTTGGTATGTTTAAATATGCTAGTTCTATAAGAAGTGGCATAATAACAATTTATAATAAGTATACATTTTTAAAACCTTTATGTTATTTTTCAATTATAAGTTCTTATGCTTTTTTCTTGTGTTTGTTATCAAGAAAAAATACTATTGTTAGTTTATTATGTTTTTTGTTTGCTGTGTTTAATAGTTTTGTTTTAATTATTTCTAATGACGGAAGAATGCTTATTTTAATATATGTTTTAACATTTATTCTATTTTACATTAATAAAAATATTAAGCTGAATTTAAAAAATATAATTGGAATAATTTTAGTAGGGATAGTTAGTATTATTTTGCTTGGACAGTCAAATGATATTTTGCGTTATGTTAAAGGCACAAAAAGGTTAGGTGATAGTGAAAATAATATTTTTAAAACAGTTGGTGATGAATTTTCTTTTGTTCATATGAACAACATAAATGTTTTATATTTGAAAGAGAATAATGCACTGTCCACATCTACTGAGATAAATGATATAAAGAATGTTTTTTTAGCATGGATTCCTGAAAGATTTAAAGAAAATTCAAAAAATTTATTTGATATTAATACTAGTAATTACTATAATATATCTGGTCAAATACCAACAGACGCTATTACTGCATCAATTTATAAGTTTGGATTTTTCGGGATTTTAATCTTGCCATTTGTAATTAGTATAATTGCATTTTTAATAGAACGCTTTTTTTCAAAATATGATTCAATCTTTATGAGTTTTATTTATAATTTGGTAGGTGTATATTTTGGGTTAAGAGTAATTGCTTATTATGATTTATCAGTCATAATTTTTGGATGTTTTTATATAATAATTGGTTTGATTGTTTACTGTCTGTTTTGTAGGGAACGTAATGTATAAATAATTATTAGGTGGTGATAATATGAAAATAAAAAAATATTGGAATGATAAAAGGCATTTCTTAATTTGCTTAATGAATAAAAATCTTTTTTTCTTCCTTCCTGATAAAGTGTATTTAAAAATTAAATATTCTTTATGTTTAAGAAAAAAAATAGATTTTGATAATCCAAAAGCATTTAATGAAAAGTTACAGTGGTTAAAATTATATGATAGAAAAGATATATATACAACTATGGTTGATAAGTATGAAGTAAAAAAATATATAGAAAATATTATTGGAAAGGAATATATAATTCCAACTGTAGGAATATATGATAGATTTGATGATATAGATTTTGAAAAATTGCCTAATCAGTTTGTTATTAAATGCACTCATGATTCAGGAGGATTAGTAATATGTAAGGATAAGAATAAATTTGATAAAAAAGGTGCAAGAAAAATAATAAATAAATCTTTGAAAAGAAATTATTATTATTCTGGAAGAGAATGGCCCTATAAAAATGTAAAACCAAGAATTATTATTGAAAAATATATGGGAACAAATTTAAATGATTATAAAATATTTTGTTTTAACGGCGAACCAAGGTTTACACTTGTTTGTTCTAATAGAAAAGGAAATTATAAAAATACTGATTTTTATGATAATGATTGGAATTTATTACCTTTTACACGAACTAATCATGAGAATAATCCATTTGGTATAGAAAAACCTAAAAATTTTTTTACAATGTTAAATATAGCAAAAAAACTTTCGAAGCTAATTCCATTTATAAGAGTTGATTTGTACGAAATTGATAATATAGTATATTTTGGAGAACTTACATTTTATCCAAGTGCAGGTTTTGAGGGCTTTGCCCCTGAAGAATGGGATTATAAGTTAGGCAAATTAATTGATTTGAGTTTGGTGAATAAAAATGAGAAGTAAAAAAGCAGTATATAATGTAATTACAAATTTATTATTACAAGAAATAGTTATTATATATGGATTTATAGTTCCTAAAATTGTAATTAATAAATTTGGTTCTGATGTTAATGGTTTGATATCGTCAATTACACAGTTTTTAGCTTATGTAACATTATTAGAATCTGGATTTGGTCCAGTTGTTAAGTCAGTACTTTATAAACCAATTGCTAATAAAGATAATAAAAGTATTGCCAGTATATTAAAATCATCTGAAAAATTTTTTAGAATAATATCTATTATATTTATAATATATATAATAGGATTATGTTTTTTCTATCCATTAATTATAAATAATAATTTTGATAATATGTTTACTATATCTTTAATAATAATTATTTCAATTAGTACATTTGCAGAATATTATTTTGGTATGACATACAGATTGTTTTTACAGGCTGATCAAAAAACATATATTATTTCTATTATACAAATTACAACATATATTTTAAGTACAATTGCAATAGTGATTTTAGCATTATTTGATTCATCTATTCAAACAATTAAACTAGTAAGTGGGTTAATATTTGTATTAAGACCAATTTTGCAGAATTGGTATGTTAAGAGAAAATATAATATTAATTTAAAGAATGCTGATAATGAATTTAAATTAAAACAAAAATGGGATGGACTTGCTCAACATATTGCATCAGTTATTCATGGGAATACTGATATTACAATATTGACTATTTTTTGTGAATTAAAAGAAGTATCAGTAT
Source organism: uncultured Anaeroplasmataceae bacterium (assembly GCA_964441815.1). Taxonomy (GTDB): domain Bacteria; phylum Bacillota_I; class Bacilli_A; order Acholeplasmatales; family Anaeroplasmataceae; genus Pelethenecus. The sequence continues at coordinate 5,411 of CAYTVE010000039.1, forward strand.
ATTCTGTATATTATTTGATAGTAAAAGGAATTAAACAATTAGTTCAAGTATTTTCAACTGGTATTGATTCTTTATTTGGAGATATGCTCGCAAAAAATGAATACGATAATCTAAATAGAAAATTTAATATATATGAATTGTTATTTTTTACAATTGTAACTATTTTATTTACATGTACAATTATACTTATAACACCATTTGTAAAAGTATATACAATAAATATAACAGATGCTAATTATATTAGACCATTATTTGGATATTTAATTGTTATAAGTGAATATGTTTGGGCTGTAAGATTACCATATAGTTCATTAACTTTAGCTGCAGGGCATTTTAAAGAAACACAAAAAGGTGCATGGATAGAAGCAATAACAAATATTATAATATCTGTTATGTTAGTAAATAGATATGGTATAATAGGTGTAGCAATCGGAACAATAATTGCTATGATAATAAGAACTATAGAGTTTGTTATTCATACAAATAAATATATTTTAAAAAGAAGTGTGATGATAAGTTTAAAAAAAATTTTATTATGTTTACTTGAAACAACGATTATAGTATTTATAATTAGTTATATACCAAATATAAGTGGGAATACATATTTATCTTGGATAGGTTATGCAATAATTGTATTTACTGTAACTGCTTTTATTATTGTATGTATTAATTATTTAGTGTATAGAGATGATTTTAAATATGTATTAGAATTATTTAAAAAATTTAGAAAGAAGGTTAAAAAATGAAAACAAAAATAGATTTAAATAATAAAACAATATTAGTAACGGGATCTTCTGGATTTATTGGAGCTAATCTATGTAAAAGATTATTAAAAGAAGAACAAAATATAAAGATAATCGGGTTAGATAATATGAATGATTATTATGATGTTAAAATTAAGGAATATAGATTGAATGAATTGAAGAAGTTTAACAATTATACATTTATAAAAGGAGATTTGGCTGATAATGATTTAATAACAAAATTATTTGAAGATTATAAACCTAGTATAGTTGTTAATTTAGCAGCACAGGCTGGGGTTAGATATTCTATTACTAATCCTGATAGTTATATTAAATCAAATCTAATTGGATTTTATAACATATTAGAAGCATGCAGAAATTATCCAGTAGAACATTTAGTTTATGCATCTTCTTCATCAGTATATGGGTCTAATAAAAAAGTTCCTTATTCTACAGATGATAAGGTTGATAATCCAGTTAGTTTATATGCAGCAACTAAAAAAAGTAATGAATTAATGGCACATTCTTATAGCAAATTATATAATATACCATCAACTGGACTTAGATTTTTTACAGTATATGGTCCAGCAGGTAGACCAGATATGGCTTATTTTGGATTTACTAATAAATTAATTAATGGTGAAAAAATTAAAATATTTAATTATGGTAATTGTAAAAGGGATTTTACTTATATTGATGATATCGTTGAAGGAATACTTAGAGTAATAAAAGGTGCACCAGAGAAGAAAATAGGAGAAGATGGATTACCAATACCTCCATATGCTATATATAATATAGGAAATTCTAACCCCGAGAATTTACTTGATTTTGTTAAAATATTGCAGGAGGAATTAGTTGAAGCTGGTGTATTACCAAAGGATTATGATTTTGAATCACATAAGGAACTTGTTGCTATGCAGCCTGGAGATGTTCCTATAACGTATGCAGATACAACACCATTAGAAAAAGATTATGGATTTAGACCAAATACTTCATTAAGAGATGGATTAAAAGTGTTTGCACAATGGTATAAAGAATTTTATATGGGAGGTCAAAAATGAAAATAGCTGTTGCTGGAACAGGTTATGTAGGCTTATCATTAGCTACATTACTTAGTCAAAAAAATGAGGTTATAGCACTTGATGTTATAGCAGAAAAGGTTGATAAAATTAATAATAGGATTAGTCCTATTCAGGATGAATATATTGAAAAGTATTTTAGTGAAAAAGATTTAAATTTAAAAGCTACTTTAGATTATAAGGAAGCATTTAATAATGCCGAGTTTATAATTATAAGTACTCCTACAAATTATGATTCTGAAAAGGATTATTTTGATACATCTTCTGTTGAAGATGTAATTCAAAAGGTTATATCAATGAATATTGATACTACAATGATTGTTAAGTCTACAGTTCCTGTTGGATTTATAGAGTCTATGAAAAAGAAATATAATAATGATAACATAATGTTTAGTCCTGAATTTTTAAGGGAAGGAAAAGCATTGTATGATAATTTATATCCGTCAAGAATCATTGTAGGTGAGAAGTCTGAAAGGGCAGAAAGATTTGCAAATTTATTAAAGGATTGTTGTTTAAAAGATGATGTAATTGTTAAGTTTATGGATTCGACTGAAGCTGAGGCTGTTAAGTTATTTGCAAATACATATTTAGCATTAAGAGTTGCTTACTTTAATGAATTAGATACATATGCTGAATTAAAAGGTTTAAATACTAAGGATATAATTGATGGTGTTTGTTTAGATCCTAGAATAGGAAATCATTATAATAATCCATCATTTGGATTTGGTGGTTATTGTTTGCCAAAAGATACAAAACAATTGAAAGCAAATTATAGGGATGTACCGGAGAATATAATAAGTGCTATAGTTGAATCAAATAGAACTAGGAAAGATCATATTGCTAATATGATTATAAGTAAGAATCCAAAAGTAGTTGGAATATATAGATTGACAATGAAATCTGGTTCTGATAATTTTAGAGCTAGTGCTATTCAGGGAGTAATGAAAAGAATAAAGGCAAAAGGAATTGAAGTTGTGGTATATGAACCTACTTTAGAAGAGGATTTATTTTTTAATAGTAGAGTTATTACTGATTTAGAAGAATTTAAAAGTTTATCTGATATTATTATAGTAAATAGAATTGATAGTAATATAGAAGATATAAAAGATAAGATATATACTAGGGATTTATTTGCAAGAGATTAAAAACATATATATGTTTTTTGTTATTAATTATGATTAAGTAATTGATTATTTTGATGATAAAATTTTTAGAATCAGTATACTTAGAAAGGTAAAGTATGAAATTATATATTATAGGTAATGGTTTTGATCTTGCACATGGAATTCAAAGTCGATATAGTGATTTTAGAGATTTTCTTATAAACAAATATCCATATTATTATAGTAGTATAATGTTCGGATATAATTATACAGATGAATTATGGAAAAATATTGAAAATGAATTACCGTTATGTGCAATATATATTGAAGAAAATGGATTTCAAATGGGAAATGAAATGCGTGAAGAACTTGATTATAATTCGTTGGATGATATGGGGATAGGAATATGGTTGGATGAACAATACAGGTTTTTAAATAAATTACCTAAATATTTAAGATTATGGATTGAATCAATTGATACATCAAAGGAAATGTTTTATAAAATTGATAAAGATTCAAAATTTTTAACTTTTAATTATACAGATACACTTGAAAGGGTGTATTCTATTAACTCAAAAAATATTAAACATATTCATGGTTATGTATGAAATCAAAATGAAGAATTAATTATAGGTCATTGTGATCAAAAGATTATTTCTGAAGAATTAAAAAAGAAAAAAGAGAATGAAAAAATTTTTGATGATTTAGCTGTATCAATTTATGATCTTAGTTTAAATAATTGTAATAAGACACTAAAACAAACAGATAAAATAATTAAGAAGAATGAAGATTTTTTTGAGAATTTGTCTGATATTGATGTAGTTGAAGTTATTGGACATTCTCTTGGTAATGTTGATCTACCATATTTTATTAAAGTCTTTAATTCAATTGATGAGAATGCGATTTGGAATGTTTATTATTATGAAAGTAGTGATGATAAGATATTTAAGAAAATTTTATGTGATTTAGGAATTAGGGAAGATAATATAATTATGTTACCAACACAAAAGATTAAAATATAAAACTTTAGATTTTTTAAAATGATTCTAATAATTGTTTATGTATATTTGTTAAATATTTATTATTTTATCTATAGTATCACATATAAATATGACTAATATTTTCGTAGATTAATATTTGTATAAAAAAACTGTCGTAAAATAAAATCTTAATTTTTCGACAGTTTTTTTGAGATAATTACATCTCTCCAGCATTTGAAATATGGTATTTAATGCATTATAGGAATAATAAATTAAAATTTCGGTCAAGTAAAGAAGTGAAATGAAATTACAAAATTTAAAATAGTATTTATATATAAAGTATGGATATGTATAAGTTAATTAAAAATATAACTGGTAAAGCTAGAGATGTTGTTATATCTACAGAAATGAATATTATTAAAAATAATGAAGGTTTATTATCTTATAATCCACATACTGATATATATAAGATATTAGAAGTTATTGATGAATTTAATAAATAATTTATAAGCATTGTAGGAAATGTGATATTTTATAGTAATATATATGTAAAAAATGTGATATTTTTTGTTAAAAATATGTAAAAAATGTGAAATATTACTTTTAATTGAGAAATGTGCCAGATAGATTGGTATAACTGATTCTATTAGAAATTTTTGGTTAAATAATTTTGAAAGTTTTGTTGAAATTAATAATAATGTACCAAAAACTAGACTAATCTTTAATATTAAAAAACATAAAACATAAGGCATAAAACATAAGTGAAAAATAATGTAATAAATTTAATAGACATTTAGGTAAAAATATGGTATAGTACTATCACATAAGCAATTATGTTATGCATTTATGCATATAATAATAATGCTACTAAGTAGCATAAAAAAGCTAGTGATTCCCACTATAAGAGGAACTTAAAAAAGCGGTGATTCCGACCATAACAGGAACTTAAAAAAGAAAACTAGAGAGCTTACTCTAGTTTTATATTAAGTATATATTTATAATACTGCCATAAAGGAGAGAACATGAAAGATTTAGTATTAGTTAAAATAGATTCAAAGTATTGTGATTATTTAAGAAAGTATGACAGTAAAGTACCATATAATTATGATAAAAAACACAAAGACCATTTGTTGGTGTGTTATTTAATGTAAATAATTGTAAATACTTTGCACCGTTATCAAGTCCTAAACCTAAACATAAAAGTATGAAAAATACATTAGATTTTCTTAAAATATCAGATGGTGATTTAGGAGCAATTAATTTTAATAATATGTTACCTGTAACTGATGATAATATTATAAGAATTGATTTAGAAAAGTAATGTAAAGATAAATCTGAAGAAAAATATATTAAAATGTTAAAAGAACAAATATTTTGGTTAAATCGTAATAAAAAAAATGTATAAAATGAGTAAAATTTTATATAATGGTTATAAAAATAATACTCTTAATGAAATTATCAAGAAAAGATGTTGTGATTTTATTTTATTGGAGGAAAAATGTAAAGAATATAATAAATCGTAACTAGAGAGCTTACTCTAGTTTTTCTATATTTATTAAAAATAATATTTATGTTAAAATATACACATATAAAGGAGAAATAATAATATGGAAAGATTACAAAAGATAATAGCTCAGTCAGGATATACTTCTAGAAGGAATGCTGAGGAATTAATTAAACAGGGAAGGGTTTATGTAAATGGTGTTAAGGTAACTACTTTAGGTACTAAGGCTAATTATAGTGATATTATAACTGTTAATGGGGTTACTTTAACTAAAACTGATTATGTTTATTATTTATTAAATAAACCTAGACAAATAATATCTTCTGCTAAGGATGAAAAGGATAGAAAGACTGTTGTTGATTTGATTGATACTAATAAAAGAATATATCCGGTAGGTCGTCTTGATTATGATACAACTGGGTTAATTTTACTTACTAATGATGGTGAATTAACTAATATACTTACTCACCCAAAGAATCAGGTTCCTAAGAAGTATGTTGCTAAATTAAATAGATATATGGATATTAAGGATTTAAAGGAACTTGAAAAGGGTGTTGATATTGATGGTAGAAAATGTGTTCCAATTAGGGTTAAACTTAAGAAAAATGATTCTTTGAAGAATTATTCTATTGTTGAGATAACTATTATTGAGGGTAGAAATCATATTATTAAAAAGGTATTTGAAAAGTTAGATTATTTGGTTGATAAATTAACAAGGGTTGAGTATGCTTTTTTAAGTATTAAGAATTTAAAAAGTGGTGAGTATCGCTCTTTAACTATAAAGGAAGTAAAAAAATTATATGAATATAAGAATAGATAAGTATGATAATGAGGGGAGAGGTATAGGATACTATAATAATAAAATAGTATTTATTCCTAATACGGTTATTGGTGAGGTTGTTTCTTTTTCTGTTGTTCAGGAAAAGGATAAATATATTATTGGTAAGTTGGAAAGGGTGATTGTTCCTTCTTCTATTAGGTTAGAGGGTAAGTGTCCTTATTATAATAGTTGTGGTGGATGTTCTTTTTTGCATATTTCTTTGGATGAGGAGTTAAGGATTAAGTATAGTAATTTAAAGGAGTTATTTAAGCGTCATAATTTGGATGTTGATGGTATTAAGGTTATTCAATCTAAGTTAAAGTATAATTATAGGAATAAGATTAGTTTAAAGGTTAAGAATGGTTGTTTTGGGTATTATAATTCTAATAGTCATGATTTTATTCCGATTGATTATTGTTATTTGGTTAAGGATTCTATTAATAATATAATTAGGGAGAAAGATTTGTTTGATATTGATGAGGGAGAAATTGTTATTAGATCTAATTATAATGATGAGATTTTAATTAAGATTGATAGTGATTATGATGTTAATATTGATATTGATAGGTTAATAATAAATAATAAGATTGTTGGTATTGTTTTAAATAATGAAACTATATATGGTGAGAATTATTTTATTGAGAAAATAGATAAATATTTGTTTAAGGTAAGTGTTAATTCTTTTTTTCAGGTTAATAATAGTATATTAGAACAGGTAGCTAGTATTTTAAGTGAGAAGTGTTATGGTACTGTAGTTGATTTGTATTGTGGTGTTGGGACGCTTGGTATGTTTGTTAATAAGGATAAATGTTTTGGGATAGAGGTTGTTCCTGATGCGATAGGTAATGCGATAGTAAATAGTAAAATGAATAAGCAGGATAATTTGTATATGTTAGGTGATTCTTCTAATATATCTAAAATAAATAGTGAGATTGATTGTATTATAATTGATCCTCCAAGGAGTGGTTTGAATAAAGAGACGATAAAGAATATTATTAAAATTAAGTGTGATGAGTTAATATATATGTCTTGTAATCCGTTAACTTTGGTAAGGGATCTTGAGGTGTTAAGTAATATATATAATATAGATGAAGTGTATATGCTTGAAATGTTTCCTAGAACGAAGCATATTGAGTGTATATGTGTTCTAAAACTTAAATAAAGCTTAATATTTCAACGAAAACCAACTGTTCTGTGCTTATTAAAAAGTATAAAATTTAAAGAGGTTGTCTGAGGAGAATATGTTTCCACATACCTTATTAGGTGGTATGTGGTGTATAATTTAATAGAGGGAGGTTTTAGGTTATGAATGAATTAATGTTAAAAGAAAATATAAAAATTGAAGAAATGATATTTGAAGTAAGAGGTAAACAAGTTATTTTATCTTCAGATGTTGCTAAACTGTATAAAACTGAGACAAGAATTATAAATCAAACAATTAAAAGAAATATTATGAGGTTTCCCGAAACATTTTGTTTTCAGTTGACTGCAGAAGAGGTAATCAACTTGAAATCACAATTTGTGATCTCAAGTTTAAGAAATGAGATAATACATGGTGGTACAAGGTATTTACCATATGTTTTAACAGAACAAGGGATAATGATGTTATCAGGCCTTCTTAAGAGTGATATTGCGGCTAAAGTCAATGTTCAAATTATTGATGCATTTGTTGCTATGAGAAAATATATTTCTGGCACACTGTTAAATCAAAATTTTATCAATAATTTAGTATATAAGCATGATGAAGAAATAAAGTTATTAAAAGATTCTTTTGATAAATTACAAGAAAAGAAAAAAGTAAATACAATATTTTTTGAGGGACAAATTTATGATGCCTACTCGTTACTATTAGATATTTTAAAAAATGCAAAAAAAGAAATTATAATTATTGATAATTATGCTGGTAAAGAATTACTAGATATTTTAAAAGAAATAAGTGTTAATATAATAATTTGTTCTGCAAATATGAATGAAATATTAATTAAAAAATATAAAAGTCAATATAATAATGTTGAATTAATGTTTAGCGACAAGTTCCACGATAGATTTATTATTATAGATAAAAAAAATATATATCACTGTGGTAGTAGCTTTAAAGATCTAGGGAAGAAGTGCTTTGCTATTAATAAAATAGAAAGTATTACGATTTTAAATGATGTTTTGCATGAGATAAAAAAATAATATTTTTAAAATACTTAAAGTACAAATACTATATATAATAAACACTCTTAGTGGTTGAATGTTTATCATGTATTGGTCAGTTATACCCTAACATATAAAAAACAACTATTCATAATTAACGAACACGGCACGTTGAATGTATATGTGTTCTAAAACTTAAATAAAGCTTATTATTTCAACAAAAATCAACTGTTCTGTGATTATTAAAAAATTATGAAAGAAATTGATATATATATGAGTAAGCTATAACTAAATATGTAAAACAATTATAAATAATAGATGTCACATATCAAAAACATTAAAGGAGGAATCTAAATGCAAAATAATATTATAGAAAATAATAAATTAGAATTGTTAATATATGAAGCTAAAGAAGGAAATATCAAATTAGATGTTAATTTAGAAAATGAAACAGTTTGGCTGTCTTTAGAACAAATGTCTAGGTTATTTGGAAGAGATAAGTCAGTTATATCTAGACACATAAAACATATATTTGAAGAAGGTGAATTGGAAAGAAGTATGGTGCAATAGAAGGGAAAATGCAAACTCATTTGGTAGACTATTATAATTTAGATGTAGTAATTAGTGTTGGCTATCGTGTTAAATCTTTAGAAGGAGTTCGCTTTAGAAAATGGGCTACAGAAAGAATTAAAGAATATATAATAAAAGGCTATACTATGGATGATGAAAGACTTAAAAATCTTGGCGGTGGAAAATATTTCTATGAACTTTTAAATCGTATTAAAGATATAAGATCATCTGAAAAAGTACTATACAGATAAGTCCTAGATTTATATGCTACCGCTATTGATTATAATCTTAAAGCTGAAGAAACAATAAAATTCTTCAAGATAGTACAAAATAAATTCCATTATGCTGCTC
>CAYTVE010000040.1:0-12069 GCA_964441815.1 uncultured Anaeroplasmataceae bacterium
ATTTAAATAATTAGCCATATCATCACGTCCTTAATATTAGTATATCATATTTTAAAATAATAATCTATAATTGAAGTAAAAAAAGGCAGTTCTACATTCTGCCAATCATCACTTTGAAATTATTATCTTTTCATTTGGTTTCAATATAATAGTTTCATTTAATTTTAATAAATCTAAAGGAGATAGATTATACATTGCTAAAATATCTTCTATTTTTTCACCTATTTTAACAATATGAACTTGATTTTCTCTTGAAATAATATTTTGATTAGGAACAACCTTTAAGTTTGATATATCCTTTAAATCTAATTTATATTTATTAATAATACTACTAACACTATCATTTGGTTGCGTTATATAATTATTATTTTTTGGAATAAATAATATTTGATTGGGATAAATCATATTAGAAACTAAGTGATTATATTTTTTTAAATCATCAACATTTATCCCATATTTTTTAGCAATCATATATAAGGAATCATTTTGCTTTACTATATATTGTTCACTATAATTTTGATTATAATAATTCATTTTTAAAAAATCACCCATATTAAATATATGATAAAAGCAAGTTATAAATTAGGCTTTAACCCACTTAATAGGTTCAATATTATTACTAATTAAAAATTCATTAGTTTTAGAAAATGGTTTAGAAGAAAAAAATCCTCTATAAGCAGATAATGGAGAAGGATGTACGGATGTTAAAATCAAATGTTTTGGATTATTTAATAAAGTTTTTTTTGAAATAGCATTACTCCCCCACAATATAAATACTATTGGTTGATTTAAAGAATTTAAAAGCTTTATAGCATTATCAGTAAATATTTCCCAGCCAAAATTTTTATGAGATAAAGCATTTCCATCTCTAACTGTTAAAATAGTATTAAGTAATAATACACCCTGTTTGGCCAGATATTCTAAATTACCATCTTGATTTATATTCAAGTTTAAATCATTTGATATTTCTTTATAAATATTAACTAATGATGGCGGTAATTTATCACATAAAACTGAAAAAGCTAATCCATGAGCTTGATTTATTTCGTGATATGGATCTTGACCCAATATTACAACTTTAACACAATTTAATGGTGTTAATTTAAAGGCATTAAAAATATCATTATAATCAGGATGACATAAATAATTATTATATTCTAAATCAATTTTATTAATTAACTTTTTATAATACTCTTTATTTTTTTCTTCGTCTATAAAATCCTGCCACTGCATATGATTACCTAATCCTTTCTATTACAATTAACTTCATCAATGATTTTCTTTTTTTATTGTATTAATTTTATATATTTTTCTTATTATATATTTTTTAACACATCAATAACATCCTCATTAAACACCAAATTAGCCATATTATCATAAGTTGTCTTACCTTTATTAATTAAAATAAGATTTTTACCTTTAAAATATCTTATATATGATGATGCAGGATATACTACTAATGATGTTCCAACAATAATCAATGTGTCTGCAGAGGCTATTGCTTTTACTGCTTCCATAACAATATCATCTGATAATGGTTCTTCATATAATACAACATCTGGTTTGATTACTCCACCACAGCTACAATAAGGTATTTTTTTAACATTAATTTCATTAATGTCATAAAATTTATGACACTTCATACAATAATTTCTTAAAACACTACCATGAAGTTCATATACAACTTCACTGCCTGCAAGTTGATGTAATCCGTCAATATTTTGCGTTATTATTGCAGAAACATTTTTTAATTTTGCGAAATATAAATGAGCATAATTCGGTTTAGCATTTGAAAACACCATATTATTCCCATAAAAATCATAAAATAATTGGGGATTTTTAATGAAAAAACTATGCGATATTATTTCTTCTGGATTTAAATTATTATATTTTTTAGTATAAAGTCCATTTGATGAACGAAAATCTGGAATACCTGAAGGAACACTTATACCTGCTCCGGTAAAAACCACTATATTTTTACTTTCATTAATTATTTTTTTTAGTTCTTCATATTTATTCATATTAATACCTACAAAATAAGGCTTTACTATTTAAAGTAAAGCCTAGTTTTTTAAAATTCCATTTTAACATCTTGCTTCTTTTGTGCTTCTGCCTCAAAATATTCTTTTTTAGTGAATTTTGAACCAGCAACAATAGAAGCAGGGAATTGTAGAATCGCTTTATTAAAACTTGCAACATTAGAATTATAATTAGAACGTGCAGCTTGTAAATTTTCTTCAACTTCTACTAACGTATTTTGAAGATTATGAAACATTTTATCAGCCTTTAAGTCAGGGTAACGTTCAACAACAACATTTAATTGTTTAGAAACCTCAGATAATTGTTCATTAAAATTAGCTTTTTCTTTTAATGATGCAGAAGCGCCAGGATTGCGCATTTCAATAACATTTGTTAATGTTTCTTTTTCATGTTTCATATATCCTTTTGTTGTATCAAGCATTTTAGTTAATAAATCAAATCTTTTTGTCAAATAAACATCAATACGTGATAATGAGTTTTCAACATCTTGATCCATTCTAACAAATTTATTTCTTGTACTAATAAACCAACCAATAATAGCAATTAATAATACAACCACAATAGCAACTACAATCAAAATAATAGTTCCAGTATCCATTATATTTTCCTCCAATCTTTTCTTACAATACAATTATATACTCATAATTTGTAAAATACAATATTAAATATTTAAGGCTTTTTTTAAATTATCTACCTTATCACATTTTTCCCATGGTAATTCAATATCTGTTCTACCAAAATGTCCATATGCAGCAGTTTGTCTATAAATTGGACGTTTTAAATCTAAACATTTAATAATTCCCTTTGGTGTAAGTGGGAATACATCCTTAATAGCATTAGATATTAACTCCTCATCATATTTTGCAGTACCAAAAGTATCAACTAAAATAGACGTAGGTTCAGCAATACCTATTGCATATGATAATTGAATTTGACATTTCTTTGCAAGTCCAGCTGCAACAACATTTTTGGCAATATATCTAGCCATGTATGAAGCACTTCTATCTACTTTTGATGGGTCTTTTCCTGAGAATGCACCACCACCATGAGGAGCAGAACCACCATAAGTATCAACAATTATTTTTCTTCCTGTTAAACCTGAATCTCCTTGAGGTCCACCTACAACAAATCTTCCAGTTGGATTAAATAAATATTTTGTATTGTCATCAACTAATGTTTTTGGTACGATAAAGTCAACAACTTCTCTTTTAATATCTTTAGCTAAAGTTTCCATATCAACATCTGCTGAATGTTGAGTAGAAATTAAAATAGTGTCGATTCTTTCTACTCTACCTTTTTCATCATATTCAACAGTAACTTGTGTTTTTCCATCTGGTCTCAAATAATTAAGTATTCCATTTTTTCTAACATCTGTTAATCTTTTAGCAAGTTTATGAGCTAAAGTTATAGCCATAGGCATGTATTCTTCTGTTTCATCACAAGCATAACCAAACATAATACCTTGATCTCCAGCACCTTGTTCATGTTCATTTGTTTCATCAACACCTAGCGCAATATCTGGTGACTGAGGGTCAATAGCAGATAAAACTGCTAAATTGTCAGCATCAAAACCGTATTTTCCTCTTGTATAACCTATATCAGTAACAGTTTTACGAACTATTTTTTGTAAATCAACATAATGATTAGTAGTAATTTCACCAAATACCATAACCAAACCTGTTGTACATATTGTTTCACAAGCTACTCTCGCATTTGGATCATGTGCTAAAACATCATCTAAAATTGCATCTGAAATTTGATCAGCAATTTTATCTGGATGTCCTTCTGTAACTGATTCTGATGTAAATAATCTACGCATTCTTTCTTACCTCCATAATAGCTTGTGCTAATTGATCAGCACAAGAAGTATTTCTAGGACCACAAGTATTTCCTTTTAAAATTTCAGCAATATTATCCGCTGACTTACCTTCAACCAATTTACCAATAGCCTTTAAATTACCATTACAACCACCAGTAAAACTGACATTATGTAATATTCCATTTTCATCAATATCAAAAGTTATTTTTTTTGAACAAGTGCCTTTTGTTTCATAATTATAAGTCATAATCTTCTCCTTCATTTCCATCATATATTTTTTCAAATTCATCTTTAAAACGTTCAAAACGCTCAAATACATTTCTATCAAAGTAAACATTAAAATGTTCACTTAAATATTGCATAGTAATCTTATGACTATAAGCTTTTTTATAAGATTTAACACTACGCATAGTTACATATAGTTCACAAATTAAAATAATTTGAGCTTCTATATCATTTTGAATAGAATTCATTCTATTAATAAAATCATCTGTATTAGAACCTTCAAATGTAGAACGAATTATATTTTCACATTTTCTTTCAAGTTGTAATCTTGAAATTATAACACTACCTAAATTTGTTTGTTCTCTAAGAAGTACATATTTATCATCTTCATTCATATCGTCGCTAGGCGAAAAATGAACAGTTTGTTCAATATGAATCTTAGCTTTTATAACAACATCTTTTATTTGTTCATCACTTAAACTTAATAATTCAGCTAATTTTTTAGACATATTAGAAACAATAAAAATATTTTGTTTATCTTCTTCGCTTCTTGATGCATTATCAATTGTAACCTCAAATATTTTTGTTACTACATTAGTAAAATCTTCTTGAACTTCTCTTCTCTTCATTAATTCTTTTTTTCTTTCATCTTGCATATATCCACTCATTGCAACAATACAATATAATACAAGCATAAATATACATAGTAATAAAGTTCTTAAAAAGATATCCTTGAATATATCACTGACAAAAAATTCAGTGATAAATTTATAAATATCTTTAGCCATGTCTGATTCAATGACTTGATATGTTATAGAAAAATGTAGTATTGTAACAATAATAAGTGTCCATAAAAATACTGTTTTTAATAGTTTTTTATCTTGGTAAAAAGAACATACCGCAAGTGAATAATATATTAAAATATATCCACATTCTTTTAAATAATTAATTTCACCAAATTTTAATTTAATATAAATAACTATAACTAAAGCTAACATATAAAAACAGGATAGATAACTAGCTATTTCTTGTGAGGTATAATTATTAGGGTCTTTATTAATACTACGTTTTAAATAAGCATTTAATACAAAGGTTACAATACCAAGTAGTGCAGCTAAAACTAGATTACTACTTTCACCAAATGATAATAATGTAAATATTAATGTAAATACTAGATTCGATAAAAATATTATATTTTTTATAACAATATTTTTACGATATAAAACCTGTGTCTCATTTGCAATATCAATACCACTTTCAAAGCCAAAATTATTGCTGAAAAACTTATTTTTCTTAATTTTATTTTTAAGCGACAATATTCCACCCCCTCACCTAGATAGTATTATATCATATTTGATATTAAATGACATCAAACTCTTTTAAAATTTTTTGTCCATTAACAAAATCTTTTGCAGAAATCATTTTTTTACCTGGAACTAATATCATATCCAAACTAACCGCATTATCTAAAGCTTTAATTACAACTTGTTTTTTTAGTGATAAAACTGTTCCTGGTTTTTCATTTGAATTATCCGGAATTACTTTTGCATCAAATACTTTAAATTTTACATCATTAAAAATGATAGTAGCACCAGGATTATTAGCTAATCCCTTTATTTGCCAAACTATTTTATCAGCAGGTTTATTAAAAACTACTATTTCCTCTTCTGGAAGTAGATTAGGAGCATAAGTTACCTCAGCTTCATTTTGAGGTTCTCCCTTTAATTTATCTGAATAAATATCATCAATTACCTCTAATAATAAATCCCTTCCAATTATTGATAATTTTTCAAATAATAAAGACGAATTGTCTGTATCTAATATTGGACATTCTCTTTTTGCATACATTACCCCAGCATCTAATTTCTTCGCCATTTCTATTATAGTTATACCAGTCATTTTATCACCATTCATTATTGAACGTTGAATAGGAGCACCACCACGATATTTAGGCAATAATGAACCATGAACATTTATTGTTTTTTTAAATAAATTTAAAACTTTTGATGGTATATACTGTCCAAAAGCTGCAGTAACTAAAACATCAGCATTAAATGACTTTATATATTCTAAGCCATCTCCTATTTTTTCAGGTTGATATAAATTTAAATTTAATGATTTTGCTAAAGAAGCAATAGGTGTATCTAATAAAATTCCTTTTTTCCTAATCTTATTAGGTTGACTGATAACTAAAGCTACTTCATATTTTTCATTTAACGCCTTTAATATTGGAACAGCAAAATCAGGAGTTCCCATAAACACTATTTTCATTTAATCACATCCTTGTTATTTTAATATTAACATCTTTATTTTTTTGATAAATAGGATAAATTTCATTTATTTTATCCATAACAATATCCTCTACTATTTTTACCTGAATTATATATCTATATGTATCATTAAGTTTGAAAGGTAATGCAGTAGCAGGACCTAATATAACACTATTATACGACACTTTTTTCAAAGCATAAACAACATTATTTGCCTCGTTTATTGCTAGATTATAATCTTTAGATTCTACCATTATTTCTATCGCAAGAGAAAATGGAGGCATTCCCATTATTTTTCTATTTTGAATTTCTCTTTTGAAAAAACTATCATAATCATTATTTACTGCTGAAGTTATAACAAAATGTTCCGGCTGATAAGTTTGAATAATGACCTCACCTTGTTTAGATGCCCTACCAGCCCTACCTGATACTTGTTCAATTAAATTATACGCAACCATATTTGCATCATAACTAGGATAATGTAGTGCTAAATCCGCATTTATAATCCCTACTAATGTAACATCAGCAAAATCTAGTCCTTTAGCAATCATCTGTGTACCAACCATTATATCAGCTTCATGATTTTTAAATAATTCAAATGCTGTTTCATAATCAACTATTTTAGAAGTGGTATCTAAGTCGACTCTTAATACTTTAGCCTCTGGAATTAATTTATTTATTTCTTCCATCACCTTTTCAGTTCCACTACCAACAAATCTTATTTTAGAACTATTACAAGAAGGGCATTTATCAACATTCATTTGTTTATATCCACAATGATGACAAACTAAAGTATTATTGCTTGCGTGATATGTTAACGATACATCACAATGAGGGCATTCAATAACTTTTCCACAACTTCTACACATTACAAAAGATGAATGCCCTCTTCTGTTTAAAAATAAAATAGATTGTTCATTTTTCTTAAATACCTCAACTAGTTTTTCTTTTAAAGATTTAGAAAAAACTGATTTGTTCCCAGATTTTAATTCTTCACGCATATCTACAATCATTTTATTAGGAAGTGGTCTATTATTAGCTCTAACTGGTATAGATAATAATTCGTATTCATTTTCTATTGCTTTATAATAATCACAAACATTAGGAGTTGCGCTACCTAAAACTAAAGGACATTTATGAGTTTTACTTCTCAATTTAGCAATCTCAATTGCATTATATTTAGGATTATTTTCCTGAATATAAGATTTCTCATGTTCTTCATCAATAATTATAATACCTAAATTATCAAGTGGAGCAAATATAGCTGATCTTGCACCTATAACAATATTAACTTGATGAGTTAATATTTTCTTCCAAGCAGTATATCTTTCAAATACGGATAACCTAGAATGAATAATTGCAACATCATTACCAAAATGTTTTTTAAATATTGATGTTATTTGTGGTGTTAATGATATTTCAGGAACAAGTAATAACGCTTGTTTTTTTTGATTTAAAATTTGTTTAATCCATTTAATATATAATATAGTCTTACCACTACCTGTAATACCATTTAATAAATAAGTCTTTGATTCATTAAATTCTAAAGAATTATAAGCTTTCATTTGATAATCATTTAAATCATAATCAAAATTTTCACATTCAATATTTTCATCTATATTTAAATTTTCTTTACTAAAAGAAGATATGGCTCCTATTTTCTTTAAAGTATCTATAACTGACCTAGAATAATTAGTTTCTTCTAAAACAATTGAAAGTGGAACAGGTTCATTAAGTTCTTTTAAATAATCTAATAAATTTTGTCCTTGTTTACTTGTAGCTTTAATTGTTTCATCTAATAAATAAATGTATTCAATCTTTTTTTCTTTTCTATTTTGTTTAAATTTAGTATCTAAGTCAATATATCCTAATTTATGCCATTCATAAATGATTTTTAATTCCTCAGGAGTTCTATTATCTAAAATAATTTCTTTTTTACCATTAAAAATGGAATCTAATTTGGAATCATCTATTTTCTTTATTGCAATTTTTTGATATTTTATTTTTAATGCTGATGGAATCATTGTTTGTAATGCAACTGCATAATATGAAAAATTATTTTCAGTAATATACATTGCTAAATTAATAAATTCTTCATTTAAAACAGGATAAACATCAACTATATCTGATATTTCTTTTAAAGTTTTACGATAAGAAGTTTCATTTTTAAGTTTAACAATAAATCCCAAAACTGTTCTTCTACCAAATAATACTCTAACCCTATATCCAACCTTAATAACAGATTCTAAATATGGTGGAACTAAATAATCAAAAGTTTGATTAACTTGTTTATTAATAACATCAACAACTACACTTGCTATCATTCCACCACATCCTTTTCATAATAAAAACCATCAAAATGATGGCCTTGAATTATTATTTAAACCATCATACAAGCATTAGCACCTTGCCTAAGCAGGTTGCTGAAGAGTCACAGAGCTTGCCTCTCATCTTCTCTTTATGGACATAAGTTATTATACACTTTTTTATTTAATATTACAATATACGCTATAAAACTATTTAACATTTTTAGTTATTGTGGTTTTTTTAGCAGTTGATGGCTTTTTAGTGGTTGTTGTTGCAGTTTTTGGTTTTGTTGTTGTAGTTCTCTTTACTGTAGATTTTGATTCTACATCAGTAGTTTTTTTAGTTGTACTTGTTTTAGGTTTAGCAACAACTGTAGATTTGGTAATATTATCTACTTTTTTAACCTTAATCACTTTCTTCTCTTTTTCTATTTTCTTTAGTTGTTCTAAATCAAATTCTTTTTGAGTAATTAAAGATTTTCCTTTTGGAGTTGATATTAAACCTTTATTAATTAAAGATTTTTGTTTTAATTCAACTATTGAAGATTCAAATCTAGTTGTTACACCAGATTGTAAAACCTCAACCCCTCTTGCAAACATTTTTTTAAATATTTTGAAAATTGTAGGTCTACTTGAAAACATCTCAAATTCTAGTTGTTGAATATAATAATAAATTCTTGCAAGTCTTTCAACAGTGTCATCACCATCCGCAAAATAATTATCTATATCTGCAGCTAACTTAGAACAATCTTTTATACATTCTTTACAACTACTTAAATCTTTAATTATTGGACTGATAAGTGGATAAAATCCAATTAGTAAAATTAAATATTGTTCTGTTTCAGTCTTTAAAAATATTGCCCCTACAAAAGCTATGACTATCGCAATTAATACAAATATATAAATATAAACCATTCTACTTAATAAATATTTATTAGTTGCTGCATTAATTCTACATATATATAGATAACTATAATCATCAGAAATATCCTGTGGCACATCTATAGTATGTAATTCATCCTGTTTTTGCATTGCAGGTATACCTCTTCTAATAGCTAATTCATTTAGTTCATTAGTTAATTCTCTATCATACTCAATTTTAGAAAATGTAGAGGCAGTAATGCCCATTTCATATAATTGTAATGAATAAATTGCACTATCTTTATGTGAACTTGTAAAAGACCCCATAGCTTCATTTATTAATGTTATACTAAAAGACAAAATTGTACAAATAACATTAGAAATTGGATTTGATTTTATTTGAGGTAAAGCTGTTATTAAAACAGGTATTACAGCTAAAAAATATAACATAATCTTAATTATTTTTAATTCAAAAAATAATCGATTAGAAGCATAATAGAATTTAGCATTTTTTTCAATAAGACAACGCTCTTTAACTCTATTCACGGATATCACTCCTTTTTAATCCCTAACTTTTATTATAAAAGTAATTTATTTTTTTGTCAATAGATGTAAAAATTTGATTAATTTTTTTTGAATATTTTCATTATTAAATATATTAATAAATATAATATTAGAACAATGAGTGACAAAAATAACGATAAAAATAAAAATGAAAATATATATATACCTAAATTTAGACAAAATTTGAAAAATATATTATAAATATTATTTAAAACAAAATATAGAAATAGATCAATTATTAATACTATAATTAAAATATATGGTATTGCTATTAAACTACCTTTAACATCTGCACCACTTAAATTCATATGTAAACATATAAAAGAAGATAGTATTAAAAAAACATATAATTTCCAATTTTTAAAATCACTAAAAATTGTTGTAATAGTTAAAAGAAAATAATTAATAATATCTTTATAATCTCTTATATTAATACTATAAAGATTTAAATTATTATTAATAATTATAATACATTTATCGGGCATTAAAATATATAACAATAAATATATTACTGCAGTTCCTCCTAATATTGGTGCAATACCGATAAAAAAATTGCCAATTTTTTGATATATATTTTTTTTATTATAGCAATGGGATACATATCCAAGTGTACCATCCTCAGAAGGTGAAAAAAGTTTTATTTCAGTTATTTTATGAAAAAATAATAAGCACATTAATGCATGACTTGCTTCATGAATAACAGTTCCAACAATACCTGTATAAATATATATTTTATAATTAAATCCAAATTTAATTAAAGTTCTATTAATCAAAAAAATTAAATATCCAAATATATAAATAATTCCAATGAATATAAATATTTGAATTAAATAATTAACTATTAATTCAACAACCATAAACTATCACCATAATCATTATATAATAAAAAAGAAAAAACCTAAAGGTTAAATAATATATTTTTTTTATAGTAAAAAAGAAAGTATGTCCACTAATTTGTGATGTTATACTTTACTTATTACGATGTTTATTTTAATTTTGACTCTTTATTCATTGTATAAAAAATACTTCTTTTTTTATAATAAAGTTGCCAAACAATTATAAATAAAATGCTTATCCGTGATTTATGATATCGTAAAATATTAATGTTAAAAGTATATGATATTGATTTAACTAAATCTATTTTCGGATTGTGTAGTTAATGCAAAATTTCATATTTATTTAAAACATAGAATAATATGTATAGCCTAATTACAATAAAATTTCCATTGTAATTTCTAATAATAATTTATCTTTATCATTTAGATTTTTTCTTTTGTTCATAATAATTAACAAAATAACAAATTGAAAAAACAACAGAAATACCAAGTGATATTCCTGTTATCATTCTTCTAAACAAATTACTTTCAATATGAAAGAAATATTGTAAAACACCATCACATAAGCAAGGAATCGCTAATGAAAGAAATATAATATGATATATTAATTTATATTTTTGTTTTCTTATTATAAAAATAAATAATAAAATTGAAATAAAAATTCCTAACATAAATCCCGTACATCTAGCACATAGTGGTAAGCAAAAATTACTAATCCATATTCCATGTTCAGGGTTTAAATTACATAATGGCATTTTACTAAAATTATTCATTCTATCTATTAATGACTTTATAAATAATGTCATGCTTATTAATTATTAAATACTATTAAAGTAGAAAAAAATGCACAAAACAAAATAGCAAAACAAACTACAAGTATAACAATAAACCCCGTTATTGCGCCTCGTTTAGTGTCCTCTTTATTAATTGCTAAAGCAATTATTAGTCCAATCAAACCCAATAAAAAACCAAGTGCAAATCCAGCGCCATAAGATCCACTATCTTGCATATATCCTCTATTATCATTCATAAACTATACCTCCATATCTAAGGTTATTATACCCCCCGCATTTTGTCAATATTTTTGTTGTGCTATGTTGTGCTATTAATAAAGTAGACACTATAGGGGTAATTGTAGACTTTGTAGT
>CAYTVE010000041.1:0-11735 GCA_964441815.1 uncultured Anaeroplasmataceae bacterium
ACTACAAAGTCTACAATTACCCCTATAGTGTCTACTTTATTAATAGCACAACATATACTTTCCATTTACGCATAGGGGGGCTATTAGTACAGCCCCCCTATGCTAAAGCTTTTTTGTGCAAATTTTTCCAATTTTCCAATATCAAAACCCTAAATCCCTTTAATCTTAAAGGGACTTTTTTATAATGAATAATAAGGATGAATTTATAATTTAATAGAAATTTAATTTTATCAAGTTGTTTTTTCTTTTTTCTCAGCACCTATCATTTTATGTCTTCTGCGTTGTGTATCAGGGAAGCCCTACCTCTATTATCGTATTATAAAAATGAATTATTTCAAAGGTGCTATAAATCTCCACCTTACCGAAAAATAAAAAAATGTCTTTCATTATAAATAAAAGAAATTTTTTTATTTTGTCTTGAAATAATTAATTTTCATAATTACGATGAGGTGAGGCAACCCAGACACCCAACTTTGACAGAAGAACAAAAAAATTTAAAGATAGGAGACTGATAAAAAAAACAACTTGATAAAATTAAAAATAGAGGACCCACCTGTGCCCCTCATCTCTAGAAGGACAAAAAGTGGATGGAATGAAAACATTCCAAATCCTAAAGGCTTTGGCTTCGTATTATATACACCTTTGAAAGGTGCTAAAGTTAAAATATTTATAAAAGGTTTAAAAGCCTTAAAAACAGCATTTAAGCCCTTTACAAGTGTTTTAATACTAATATTGAAATACTTGAATATTAAAGAAAGGAGGAGCCATCTATGAAAGTAGTATTAAAAAAAGATGGTGAACAAATCACCATCAAATTAAATTCTATTAGCATAGCCCAATTCATAGAATTGATCACCAAAGGTTATGTAATAATAGAATTCTTACATTATTGATTTTAACATAATGTAAGAAAAAATCAAGGGAGATAATAAAAAAGTATATAGCCGTATTAATTAATTTTAATACGGCTATATACTAAACATTAAAAGGAAGAACAAAAAGTGAATGGAATGTAAACATTCCAAATCCTAAAGGCTTTAGCTTCGTATTATATACACCTTTGAAAGGTGCTAAAGTTAAAATATTTATAAAAGGTTTAAAAGCCTTAAAAACAGCATTTAAGCCCTTTACAAGTGTTTTAATACTAATATTGAAATACTTGAATATTAAAGAAAGGAGGAGCCATCTATGAAAGTAGTATTAAAAAAAGATGGTGAACAAATCACCATCAAATTAAATTCTATTAGCATAGCCCAATTTATAAAATTGACACAAAAAGGTTATGTAATAATAGAATTCTTACATTATTAATTTTAACATAATGTAAGAAAAAATCAAGGGAGATAATAAAAAAAGTGTATAGCCGTATTAAAATTAATTAATACGGCTATCACTAAATAAGAAGAACTGCTAAAAATAAAGCTAGAATTTAAATATGTTCGAATTCTAGCTTTATTATTTTTATTTGAAACATTTTTTATTTAAAATATAATAATTTAAAAAATTATTAAACACCATTAAATTCAATTTATAATAAAATAAACATTCTTTTATTTCATTTTCGTTTTGAGCCATTCTAACGGATTTTAAAACGGATTCAATCCATTTTAAATATTTATCTATAATGTTTATATAATCACTATTAATAATAATCTTTTTTAAATTAAAAAATAAGCAATACCAATATTTTAAATCTTTTATTTGTAAATAAACATCATCTTGCATATATCTTTATTAATTGTTAAAATAAACAAGCCTTTCTTAATTTTACACACAGCACACAACAGGAAAGGTATTAAGGGCTTTTTTCAAGTCCTTTTTCTTTTATAAATCAAATAATCTATTTGAATTTAAAATCTTTCTAACACGTTTTTTAGCGTCATTAAATGAATAAAACCATTGTATATTTAAATCATCTAATGATAAAGTTATATCATTATAATTATATGTTGGACATAATAATGTTGATATAGGTACACATATTAAATCAATTAAAACATCATTATCATATTTATTTAAACTTATAGAACATATTTTTAAACACAATATATTATTTAATGAATTAATATAATAAATATGTGAATCAATCATTTTAATTAATTCAATACATTTTGAATATGGATTACAAAAATCTTTAATATCATTTATTTTCATAATATTACCTGAATAAATTAAATTGATTTGCTAGATCATATTGACCAGCAACTAAATATTTTTTAGTTGAATTATCAAAATAATAACAACCTTCTTCATCTTTAGCCATATCTTTTACTAAATATGTATTATATTTATCCATTTCAATATAATCATACATTAATGCATAATTAGTCATATCTATCTTTAGATGAGTATGGTTATAAGATAAATCGCTATATATTTCATAAAAAAAATAATTGTCATCCATTATACAATCATTTGAATCAGAAAACATGGAAAATATTGTTTTATATGAATTATCTTCAAAAATCATAATAGAATAAGATAAATTACCACTAAAAAAACCATCCATATAAATATATATTTTTCTTTCAGCTAAGGTAGATTTATTTATATAAGCGTATTCAAATAATAAACCTTTCATGCAATCTCTTGCACCTTCATCTTCAACTAATGTTTCATAATTAGAATATATAAATTCATATTGTTGTTTAAGTATTTCTTGAACATTACCATTACAACCAAAAGCTTCTACATCATATGTAAAATCATAATCTTCTTCACCATTAATATAATCAATTACCCAATTCATACAATATTCTTTTATATCTTGGTTTTTATTATCATCTTTTTCTGATTGACAAGTATAAAATAAATCATAATAAATAGAATTACATATTTTTTGTATTTTTTCATTTTCAATACCTAAATCAATTAATGATACATATCCATCAACTAAATCTTTTTCTTTATTATCATAATATGAAGATTTCATATATATAAAAGAATTATTTGTTAAGGATATTGAGGTACCTTTATATGCTCTTTTGTCTTTTTCACCTAAATTAAAACTTTTATTGTTAAAACTAAAAATAGATTTACCATCATACCATTTAAAAAACACATTAACTAATGAAGATGATTCAAATTTAAATTCACCTATTATATACATTTCCATATCTATATCACTCATACAATTTAAATATACTTGTAACGTATCTCCAATAACAATATTTTCTTGTTCTGATACAATAGGTATTAATGATTTATATAAATCACTAATATCAAAAGGAGAAGTTATTGCTGTTGTTGCTAGATAACTTTCAGCATTTATTTTATTTAAAGCTATCATATATTCACCATCATCTAATAGCATATTATCGCTTTTATGCTGGGGTGCTTCGCCAAATATTATTTTACCTTCATCACCAATATGTATATTGTTTTTTGCGTAAGAATATAAACTTATTAATCCTGCGATACTTAACATTAATAATATTATTTTAAATATTTTTTTTATCATAATTACCTCACATTTTTCATTTTTTTAAAATGGAAGTTTAAAATTTTCTTCCATATATTTAATATCACACTTTAATTTTTCAATATATTCATTTATATCTTTATCAGATAAATTTTCTAATAAAATGTTATTTTTTTGTTTTCTTCTATAATTATCTATCATTCTTAAATCAGTCATATAGATTTTATTTCTTTTTTCTAATAAATAATTAAGTTGATCTTGTTTTTCTTTATAAAGTCTACCAAGCCCGGATATTATCCATTCACTTTCATCATATCCATCAGCTATATCAAGTAGTATTAATTGTTTAGTCAAAGAAGAAGTACGCCACTCTATTTTTTTATCAATACTCGATTCAAGTATAGGTCTAACACTGAAACTTGTTCCTTCTACATATGTTAAGAATTTTTCCCACGCTGGCTCTATGTCTAGCATGCGTATATTTTTACAATCACTAAGTTTACCATTATACTTTTTACATCTTAATGTTAATAATTTTTTTAATTGAGAACATGCAAAATCACCAATATCAGACATATTATTTTTTTTAAGAAAATATGCTACATTATCAGCATTATCGTGTTTGAAACGCATTTCAAATCTTACCCAATAATTTCCTAAAAAACTATCATTATTATTTAATCTTTCAGCCTTTTTATTGTAAATACAAAGTACTTTATCACTATTTCTACCAAAATATAATGTACATGGTTCATCATCTACATTAATATTTAAATAATTGTCTTTTTTTAATATACTACCATTTATTATTGGTTTACTTCTATATGCTGATGTATATAAACCTTTTGACACTATTTCTAATATTTTTTCTAATTTAATAACATCACCTTTCATATCATCAATAGCAATATCTATTCTAGTAAATTTTCCACCTTTACTTTCTACCCATTTAATAATTTCAATATAATTTATTTTTCCACCAGATAAAAATTCAATTTCTCGACAACCTTGACCTTTAATTTCAACCATTAACGAATCATATTTATCAATACTTTTTAAAATTGAATTATCATCGTTACCATAATCTAATATTTTTCTTGTTTTTGTTGCTTCACCACCAAAACGAATATTTATATTTTCTCCTAAAGATAAATTATACTCATAATTATCTACAAAAAAATTATGTAATTCACCATAATCAAAAGATGTCATATAAAATAAATTAGCTAATTCCTCTTTGATTTTTTCAAAAGCATTTACTACATCAATATCACTTTCAAGAGGTATTGTAAAAGCTAGATAATCTATATGAATTTGTACATTTTCATTATTTATATTATCCACATACATTAGACCTTTCTTCCTTTATCATCAAATTGAGCATTAATAATTTTTGCATAATTTCTAAGTCCAGTTTTACAATATTCCAAAATATCAGGATCTAAACTAGACCATTTATCTAATAACATTAAATTTTGTTTCAATTGTTTTTCTTCACTTATATTTATTTTTAAATCATCATAAAATTTCTTGAATGGTGTTGATGAATATATTTTTTCACCATTATGATCTAAATTCATAACAGGTATTGAATAATGAATCATTTTTGCATTTTTCATTTCATCATTAGTTGCGTAAGTTGCATAAATTTTAAAATATTGAAACTTTTCTAAATAACTTACAATTTTATTTAACATAAAACCTAAATACTTTAATGATTGATACAAAAAACTTAAATTATTTCTTTTGTATTTTACTTGTTTCTTTCTAACTGTCCATCTAGGCTCTGTTTTAGGGCGATAACCTATATAAGCTATACTAAGTTTTAAAATCTTATTATAAAACCATAAAATAGGTTTATAAATTATTTTAATAGATAAAGGCATACATACTTTTCTTTTTTCTAAATGATAATATCCACCTGCAACAGCTCTAATTCTTTTAATACCTTGATCTTTATCTTGACAATCCAGCCAAGCAGAACCATGTCTTTCAAGTAAGTGAGAAAGAAGAGCAAAGAAAGCGAATGTTCCATCATCACCAACTTCTTTTTTAGAATCGTGTGAATTAAACTCTTTATCATATTCTGGAAATACTAAAGACATATCCGGTTCATATGGAAATGAATCCATTTTTTGAAAAAATCTCATTGATTGAACTGAGCCTATTCTACAAAAACTATTATAATATGGATCATTAATAGGAGTTAATCCTACAATACAAGAACCACGATAATACTCATTGAAAAACATTCTTGCTAAATCAGTATTTATAAATTGTTTTAAATTAAATAATTCAAAAATAAAATTAGAATTATATTTTAATACATCATACAACTCATTTTCTTTAAAATCTAAATAAAAAATTTTCAATAATAATCTTACCTTTGCAAAATTAAAATTTGGATATTGAAATTCAAATTCAACCATACTTTTTTCGTATTCATCTAAAAAGTTTTCTGTAGCAGCTAAAGAAGCTTGAGTTAATGTTAAAGTTTTACCAGCACCAGGTTCACCATCAATAGCATTAACTGTTGCTGATTCTGATACCATTTTTTTAAACGCAGCCCATAATCTATTTAATTTTTTAAATGCATGATTATAAGCATAAGTATAATAAATAACTATAATTGTTATTACAACAATAAATTTATTTTTATAAAGAATAAAATCAACTATTTCAACTAAACACCATTTAAATAAATTAATTATTAAAAGATGACTTTTAAAATTAATCATACTCATTAAATAATCAATTAAAAATAGCATTATTTCAAAAACTAACATAAAGCCAGTTAATGAGAAAAGCATAAATATTAATATTATTTTTTTCTTATTTTCTTTTAGAAATTCAATAAAACTAATAATATTTTTTTTGATAAAGTCTACAAATTTTATTAAACTTTTTGCCAAAATACTTTCTTTATATTTGTAATTGGAACCATTAATCCAAATAGATACAAATATTTTAATTATAATAATTGATTGAATAATATAAGATATAATAATTAAAGTATTAATATTAAAAATTAAAGAGAAGAAGTTTTTGAAATAGTCTAAACTAAAATTATTGAAAAAAATACTGATATTATTTTTTATATCATCATATTTACCTGATATATCAGATGAATAGTTATAAAAAGGTATGACTTTCATTTTGATAATCATATCTAAAATACGATTGTATAAATATTCGCCAATATAAAAGGTAAAAAAGGAAGATATTAATATAATTAAAATCCAATAAATTTTCTTTTTCATATTAATCTTCCTTTACACCTCTCTTATCTTTTAATTTCTTTTTTTCTTAAAATGACCAATAATACCAACTACTAATACAATTAATAATATTGAGACTAAAGAAGAAGTAATCAAACTAATCCAATTATCTTTTATAAAAGTTCCAATTTGTTCAACTTCATTTAAAGTATTATTAGCACCTACAGATATAGTAAATTCTTTCACCGAATCATCATTTAATGTTAAAGTTAATATGTATTCACCTTCCATATTTGTATCATATTCACCACTTATATTTACTATAGAAGAACCATCTTCTAATCCTAATACTTGTGTAGCATATGATACTATCATTTCACGAGTTAATTCTTCACCCTCTCTTACTAAGATAAAATAACTATCATAAAATATTTCTGGAGCTGTTGTGTCTGATACAATAAGTGTTATTGTTCCAGTAACTGAATTGCCTGATGAATCTGTAGCTTTAATTGTAAATTTATAATCACCTAAAGTCTTATAATTAGTTGAATAATTATTTTCATCTATTAATTCATAATTGGATAAGTTCCCATCATATCCATCTATTACAGCAATTTTTTCTTTTAAATTATCTATTGTAAATAATATTGAATTACCTATTTCTACATTTGCTGGAGCTGTAATTATTGGTGCTGTTGTATCAATAACTGTTATTGTTAATAATCCTGTAGATGAATTACCTGCTTCATCTGTAACTTTTACTTTTACTACATATTCACCTTTTTTATTATAATTTTCTGTATATTCATCTGATACAATTTCAAATGTTATATTATCTTTTGATGATGTATCATCTGAATAAGTAAATAATGATTTAAAGTCTGTGATCTTATTAAAATATTCAGTTTCTTTTGTTATATTATTAATTGTTGGATTTATCTTATCAATTACACTTATTGTTATAGTGCTATCACTATAATTACCTGCTTCATCTGTTGCACGACATGTAATTTCATAAGTTCCAACTTTTCTATAATTTGCTGTATAATTATCAACTATAATTTCCTTTTTAATTTTCCCTTCAGTAGAAACATCATCACTTACATTAAATAAAGATAACAATGAAGAACTACTTAATTGCGATGTATTATATTGAAACATATTTGTTGCACTAATGCTTGGTGCTGTATTATCATAAACGGTAATATTCATTGTTTTTTCAGACACATTACCAGCTTCATCAGTAGCTTGAATAGTATAAGTATAAGTACCTGGCTTTGTAGCATTAGCTGTATAATTATCAATTTTTGTTACTAAACTAATATTTTCTTTACTTGAATAATTATCAGAAATAGAAAAATAAGTATAAAGTTCCTCTTTAGATAGTACTCGTAAATTTCCAATTGTTATATCATTACATGTTATAATAGGGTTTTTAACATCAACAACATTAATTGTAAACGAATATGAATCTGTTATATTTCCAGATTTATCTTCTGCATGAAATTTAACTTTATATTTTCCTATTTTTCTTACATTATAATCATAATTAGTAGATTCAATAACAATTCTAGGATTAGGATCACTTTCATCTTTAACTATAATATGTGAAGTTATTTCATCTAAAGATTGCATATCATCTACATTAACCGTAAAAACTGCATCAAATTCAACAGTTGGCGGTGTCATATCAGACACTATATAATCTCCTGCTTCATATACCCAACCTTCAACACCTTCTACGTATTCTCCCTCGTCATCTTCATCTATGTATGTTTTAGTTACTAAACAAACACTATATGCACTATTATCATTAGCATCTCCAGGAAAACCGAAACATACCGTATTATTACTTATCGTATAATCCACTGTTTTAGGCCCCGATGCATAATTGACAAATGCTGTTACAAATGGAGTTGAATTTTCATATCTATAATGATAATATTTTCCAGCTTTACATACTATTAACTTATAAGAAATTGAATATGAATATGATTGTCCTGCAATATCTTTATAAGTATCATAACTTTCAAATTGACAATTATCTAATAAATTTTCTTCAATTTCTAAAAATTCCTTATTATCATGACCTATTGGACATGAAGAATAAGCCACTGTATTTATGTTGTCTTCATTGCATATCAACACATTTTCACTTGCATTACTTGTAATAGGACTAAATACAGAGGTTATACCAACTAGTCCCAATGCTGCTACACCTAAAAATAATTTACTTTTAAATTTCATAAAATATCACAAACCTTTCTTTAATTTCTTCGTTTGAAAATAGATACTATAAGAGCTATTATCTTTAATAAGAAATATAATATTATTGCAAATATAACTATTGAAAATATTATTTTGATTGTATTAAAAAAATTATTTATACTATTATTTGCTCCACTAAACAAATCAAATACTTCACTATTTGCCTCTCCTTGTTTTTGTTCTTTTGATAAATCAACCTCAACACTTTCAGGACTAACTAATAATCCGTTATTTGACAATGAATAACCACTTTTTAAATTGTCATCTTTATCATATATACCTAAAAAAACACCATTAGAATCGTATTTAGGATGCATACCATCAGCATACATAGAAGCACCAACTAATTCACCATTATCATTATTCCACCATATATACAATGTTTCAAATTCTCTAACATTAAAATTAAATGCCCAATAATAATTACAATCTTGATATTTTTTTTCATTATCATTACCTGTAAATTTTTTTCTTAAATATTTATCATCGCCACCATCATAATTTGAAAATTTTCCCTCTTTTGAAAATATATTTCCAAAATTAAAAAAACTTCCACTTGATTTATCTTTTTCAACGTGATAAAGATTGTTTCCAATATAATAATCAGCTTCAATCTTAACTATATCACTAATCCATCTATCATTTTCATCAACTATTCTTAAATATATTCTTGTTTGATCTATAATAAAACCTTGATGTAATACCCAATATGGAGCATTTGCTTGGGATGTAATTTTATCATATCTTGTTAAATCACCAGTTGGTATATAATTACCATTTGAATCAACACTTCCAGTTGAAGCTGAAGATGTGATTCCAATACTTGTAATTGAAACCAAACTTATTATCATTAAAAATAATACAAAAATTTTTTTTCTAATAGACATAAATTCACCACCTTTTTTCTAAAAAATAAAAGAGGTAAAACCATTTATTAAGTTTTTCCTCTTTTATTTTTATAAATAGATTTTATAGCATTGCTACTTCTTCAATATCTTTTTCTTCAAATGTCGTATTTCTTTCCATTATTACATCTAAAGCAGTTGAAGCAGAAGAACAAGAATCAAATAATATCTCAGTTTTTAAATTTGAAGCAAACATTGATAATCTTACTCTATCAGCTATAATTAATTGACATCTTACATAAGGTATATTTGTTGTTGATACTCCATATGTAAATCTTGTTTTAATATATATTTTTAATAAATTATTAGAACCCATTTTAGCTAATAAATCATTATGGTGATAATTTATATACTCTACTTGTTCACCATCTAAAGAAAATACAAATTCAATCTTTTTACCAACAGCATTAACAATATTTTTTCTTAAACGATAATATATAGATGATTTTCCTTTAACTTTTTCAATAAACCAATCTTCAACAACATAATTACTTGAATATTCATTTCCATCACTTGATTGTAATTTTATTTCAATTATTTTTTTTCCATTATTAATTAATTCTTCATTTCTTGCAGATACTATTTTCTCTATTTTTTCAACATTAAAATTCATTTTATTTTACCTCTTTCTTTACACACATCACACAACAGGACTATATAGTTCTCATTTTCAAATTGAACATTTTAATTATTTTTTAATATATTTAATATTTTTTCTTTTTAGTAGGCACATTAGCATTTGCTGCTTGTCTTATATCAATTAAATTATGTTTTATTATTTTGTTATTTGGAACCCT
Organism: uncultured Anaeroplasmataceae bacterium; assembly: GCA_964441815.1. Classification (GTDB taxonomy): domain Bacteria; phylum Bacillota_I; class Bacilli_A; order Acholeplasmatales; family Anaeroplasmataceae; genus Pelethenecus. The sequence continues at coordinate 10,610 of CAYTVE010000041.1, forward strand.
TTCATTTTGCTTTAAGCCAACTGCATTTTTAACAGCAGAATTAGAATCGTTAACACCTGATACATATCCTGCACGCCATGATTTTTGACGGATACTTAAATTTTTTTGTTTGCCATCAGTGCCAAAAGATTTACCAGTGTGAAGTTCTTCGCAAAATTTTTTTCTTCTAGAATTTACCATTCTACCATTAATTGTTGTCAAATTTTCACCATCCTTTCTTTTAAATGATTTAAATAAACTATGTGAAATAATCACTATATATCATTCAATCTTGCTCCTTTCTTTTTATTTCAAAATATGGTACACTAACTACATCATACTTATTATCACTAAATATCATTTTTTCATTTAACTTTACATTTACAATCTTTATCTTAGTAAACTCACTATCTAATACTATTAAGTGTATAAGTTCATATAATGTAATTTTATCAACTAAAGTATCAGGTGTTATGTATTTCTTTATTCCTAATACTTTTAATATTTTCTCTTCCAGTTCTATAATATTTATCATAATGTTTCACCCATATCATCTTTTGAATCTGGTGGTATGTTGGAAATTAAAACATTGTTTTTTTCTTTCGTTTCATCTTCAATAATTTTTATTTCACTCATAACTGGTTTAAATTTCTTTATTTCATCATCATATATATTTGAACCAAAATATTGAATAGTTAACATTAATGTACGTTTGGTCATAATTAAGTCATACAACATAATTTTATTAAATTCCTTAGAATATGTTTCTATCTCAGTCATACAATCTAATATTTGATTATTTATACTTTCAATCAACTTAGCTACTTCAAATTTTGTTAATTTAAGTTTGTAAATTGCTCTAACTTCTTTATTTTTTTTGAAAAACAAAATGTACACACCTCACTTTTAAATTTTCCATAAATAAGTTTGCTTTTAATACTTTAAAATATAAATAAAATTAGTAAACTCGTTTATGGATATTAAAGAGAAAAGAAAAAGTAATTAAGAATATAACTTTAATAAAAATGCATAATTATAAAATTACATCCTTCGCATTTAATATTAAATTAAAATAAAAAAAATAAAAAAATGCTGTCAATAGTTTGGGAAAATGTCTTAAAAAAAATAAAATATTAACGGAAAAAAT
>CAYTVE010000042.1:0-11594 GCA_964441815.1 uncultured Anaeroplasmataceae bacterium
AGTTTATTTTTTTTTCAAAAAAAGCCATAATGATTAATCACTATAGCTTAAATTAACAGTTATTTAAATTCATTAATTAATTCTTTAACGATTTCTAGGTTGGATGTATGAATTTTAATTTTATATTTATATCCACTTAATATTTCTAAATAATAATATCCATCAATGTTATAATATTTAATTTTATAATCAGATATCGTCATGTTGTTGTTATATTTATCTTTAAAATCACTTATGGTTATGCTTGAATTCTTATGGCTCATATATAAACTTATTTCAATATCATTATATATATAATGTTCTTCCAATAATGCATTTTTATCATTACATTTCAATAAATAACTATCTTTTTTTTCAACATTTCGAAAATAATGAATTATATAATTATTATCTTTATTAAAATCTGATATTGAATTAATTGTTTCCTTTGATAAAGAATTATAATTAGTATGTATACCACCTGATAAGATATACCAATTATTGTTCGGATTAACACAAGCATACGTAATTGGTATTGATAAAATCAAAAGAGAAGCAAAAAAAAGTAATAACGTTTTTCTAATTAACCTTATTCTTGATTTTCTAATAAATTCTTTATTTCTGCGTAACTTTTTCTTAGTAGCACCTATTAAAGGATCAATGTTACCGCAATTATCTAGTATCTCATATTGTTGCATAAAAATCTCCCTTTTTATAATAAAAAAATCCTCATTTTATCTATTGCTTTATTATATATTCTATATAAAGTAGATATATTTAAATCTAAAACAGATGAAGCAAATTCGAATGAATAATTCTCCCATATTTTCAATCTAATTATTTTATATTCAATATCATCTAAAACTTTTAATGCTAGTTTTATTTCATTTGATAGTGGATTTGAAGGTTCTATTAATTCATATGGCAATTCTTCAACATCACAAAAATTTTCTTTTAAATGTTTCCTATTATAATCCATAGCTGTATTTTTAACAATTTCATAAATCCAATTTTTCCCATCAAATTCATCCCTAAATGTATGAGACTTAGTATAAATTTTTAAATACGATTCAGATAAAACATCATCAACATAACTTTTTTTGATTAATATTTTTAATACAAAATTTCTTAGTTCATATTTAGTTTTAGCAAAAAGTATATCTAATGCCTTTTCATCATTCTTTACTAATCTTTTAATTAATATATTTAATTCATTTTTGCTCATATAATCTCCTCGTTTTTTTATAAAAAACATGGGAATTATAGCATAGAAAATCACATTTTGCAATTTGTTACACAAAATTTAATACATTTTTTATAAAAATGTTATAGCATTAAAAATTATAAAGCCAATTTTCAATAATGAAAAACATCTAATTAGGATAAGACATCTTCTTCAAATCTTAATTCTTTTTTTTCTAAATCAACAGTTATTTTAGCTTGTAATGGTAATATGCATCTAGGTGTAGCATGTCCTATATTAATGTTATATAAAATAGGTAAATTATGATTGTCAACAACTTCAATTAATACTCTTTTATATTCTTCATAATGTTTTTCATCCATTGGTTTACCTACTATTATAGCCTTAACACTTTCAAATACACCCTTACTTTTCAGTGTCTCTAACATAATTTTATAGTCTTCTACAGATGGTTGTTCCTCAGATGTTTCAAGTAATAAAATTTTATCAGACCATTCTTCTTTTGATAAAAATAAATTATATTTGTTAAAAATATTTAATTGATCATTATATCTTTTTCCGGAAATAATATCATACATACTTTCAAGACATCCACCAAATAATACACCTTTAACAACACCACTTGATTGAATACTTTCAAAACCTTTTTCTTCTACCATTTCTTCTCTTTTAGTTCCAACAGCAGTTGGACTAAAATCATGTCGTTCTAAATACCATACTTTACTTGATTTAATAGTATTAAATTTTTTACTAAAAAGATTTAGAAATGATTCTTTCGAATACGGAAGCATTTTTTTATCCAATTCTGCTAAATCAGGCAAAAATGCCTGTCCATAAAATGTTGGTAAACCTAATTTATAAAACATAAAATGATTAATAGTGGAATCTGAAAAACCTAAAAATATTTTAGGATTATTTTTAACTGCAGTTTTAAATTCATCATCTTCTAATAAAAATGGTAATGTTCTATATGTATCATCTCCACCAATAGCACAAATTATTGCTTTAATACTTTTATCCAAAAAAGCATTTTTTAAATCGTCTGCTCTTGCTTCCGGATGTTCTTTTAGATAAGCAATTCCTTTTGTTGAATTAGGCATAAAAATAGGTTCTAATCCAAATTCCTTTAACCTTTTAACACCTAAATCCAATTCATGTTTAATGAAGTTTTCACCTAATATTCCACTTGATAATGACACAATAGCTACTTTATCATTTTTTTCTAAATGTTTAGGAATCATATAACCACATCACTTTCTTTAAAGCATTATAGCACAACCATAAATAAAATAAAACCAAATAATAAAGAAATCGTTTTATATTATTATAGCTGCCTAAAAAAGGCAGCCATAAATTAATCTTTTAATATTTCTAAGAATTCATTAAATAATACTTCTTCTGTAAACCCATATTCTTCATTAATATATTTTAATGGCATAGATTGTCCAAAATCATCAATACCATGGACATTAGAAGCATATTTATACCAAGGCATACTAGAGCCCATTTCAACAGCCATACGCTTAGTAATTCTCTTTGGTAAAATATAATTCTTATACTCTTCTGATTGTTGTTCAAATAAATACATTGACGGCATAGAAACAACTCTAACATATTTATCAATTGTTTCTAATTTTTTAGCAACTTTAATACATAAAGATAACTCCGAACCACATGTTACAAATAAAGCTCCTGGAGTACCTTTTGGTTCAAATGCAATATAAGCACCTTTGGATACGCCATCAAAATCTGTACAATCTAATACATCTAGATTTTGTCTTGAAGATACAATGATTGTCGGATTTTTTTTATTATCAACAGAAAGAATTAAAGCAGAAGCCATTTCTTTAGCATCAGCAGGCCTAAATACATTTGTATTTGGAGTACTTCTAAACATTGCTAATTGTTCTATAGGTTGATGTGTAGGACCATCTTCCCCTACACATACTGAATCATGTGAAAAGAAAAATAAAGAAGGTAAATGCATTATTGCAGCTAAACGTATTGCAGGTTTCATATAATCACTAAACACAAAGAATCCTGCACAAAATCCTCTTAATCCACCATGCAATGTTATACCATTTGTTATCGCAGCCATAGCATGTTCACGAACACCAAATTTGATATTTCTACCAGTTTGATTAACTTTGCTAAAAATACCATCAGCTCCTTTAACCATTGTTGAAGGTGTTAAATCAGCAGACCCACCAACTAAATAAGGTAATTTTGATGATAACCAATCCAAAACTTTACCCATGACAACACGTGTTGAAACACTACTTCCAACTTCAAATTCAGGCATTTCTTCATAATTATCTAGTTTAATATCATCAAACATGTAATCATTCAATAATTTATAGTCTTCGCTATATTTTTCGGCATATTGACTCATCAAATAATTCCAGCTAGAGTTGGCTTGACTACCGCGATTAATAATTGTTTTTTTATAAAATTCAATAACATCTTCTTTTGCAGTAAACGCCATTTGCTTAGAATCAAGATTTTCTTTCAGTTGAATTATTTCTTCTTCAGATAATGGTTTACCGTGAATAGATGATTCACCACTATTAGGAGTTCCATAACCAATTTCTGTTTTAATTTCGATTAATGTAGGCTTCATAGAAATTTTTGCGTCTTTAATAGCTTCATCAATCAACTCAACATCATTTCCATCTTCTACTCTTATGTAATTCCAATTCATTGATTTAACTTTATTTTCAATTGAATCAGAAGCTGTCAGACTAACAGTTCCATCAAGTTGAATATCATTTGAATCATATAAAACAATTAATTTATTTAATCCCAAGTGACCTGCAAGAGACATAGCTTCCATTGAAACGCCTTCTTGTAAGTCACCATCTCCACATAGAACATATGTATTATGATTAATAATATCACAGTGTTGTTTATTAAATTTTGCAGCTAAATGAGCTTCAGCAATAGCAAAACCAACTGCTGTAGAAATACCTTGGCCTAAAGGACCTGTAGTCATTTCCACTCCTGGTGTATGACCATATTCTGGATGTCCAGGAGTTAAGCTTCCTTTTTGTCTGAAATTCATTAATTCTTTCATTGAAATATTAAAACCAGCGAAATGAAGCATTAAATAAAGCAATGCAGACCCATGTCCAGCAGACAAAATAAATCTATCTCGATCAAACCATTTTTCATCATTAGAATCTATATTTAAATGACGTGTAAAAAGAGTATGTATAATAGGAGCAGCTCCTAAAACAATTCCAGGATGACCACTTTTAGCCTTAGTGATCATTTCAGCACCTATAACACGTAAAGTTTTTATACATTCATCATCAATATAATTATTCATTATCACTATTCTCCTCAATCACTTCTACATTTTCAGCAGTAGTATCAACATCATTTTCTTCTATTTCTAAACCTTCAGAATTTTCTTCATCGTATTCTTCTTCGGGATATAAATTGTCATAATATTTATCCATATAATCCTTTTGACGATCTAACAAATCATCAAATTCCCTTTTGCCTCCCAATGTTTTCTTTATTAAGTCAACACTTTCAGCATTAACATCTGCAATTTTTTTACGTGTTAATCTGTTACAAAAAAGCATTGTAACAAAAGCTACAACAACCACCGCAAGCATTGCATAAAATGAACCTACAGGTAAAAATGAAAAACCAATACATAAAGCAACAGCTACAACAGTCACAGGTAATATAACACATCTAGACATTTTTTTAGATATACTTTCACATGAATCCCAAAAATCCACCCATATTTTATTTACATTAGCCTCATATAATGGTTTTAATTCATTATAATAGCCATCTTCAACAAACAAACGATAATTAGTACCATCAATTGAAGACCATACAGCAAATTTCCCCTTATTTATAAATTCTTCTTTAACTTGTGGAAAAGGTTCCATCATAAACACTTCTATTTTTCTTCCATCGAACTCTTGAATATCAATAGCTTCAATCCCATCAGCTATTGAAAATAATTTTGGATTAATTCTCATAATTATTATTTCCTTTCTAAATATATATAAAATATTATATCATAGTGCTTGAAAGTTTGAAAGAATAAACTGTATTTCTACAGTTTATTTCAATAAATTTATTTAGGCAAAAACAATTGAAAAAAATTAGTGATGATATTATTGTTATAGAAAAATTTAGATAATCTAAATGTATTTTCATTCAATTTCATATCAACATCTAAAAATTCTTTGGCTGAAACAAAGAACGATTGATTGTACAACAATCCTACTATTGCAAAAATAACATAGACAACAAGCATCGTTAAACAAAAATATAAAACCATCCCTAACAATCCATCAACAAAGTGAATTATTGCGTTAGCCCTTAAAATATTTGCTATTATTTTAAGTATTATAGTAACTACAAATACTCCAATAAATAATGTTACAAAACTTATAACGTTCATTGCTATACCATAAAAAAATGTAGCTATATTATCAGCTAGTTCAAATGGATTTAAACTAGCTGTTATTTTATCGGCTAGAAAAACAGCTAAAAAGTCAGGAACCCCCATTTGAGTTAATGCTGATTTTGCATCATTAGTCATATTATTTTCAATCATGGCATCAATAACATTATTTTTAACATTAGTATAAATAGAATAAAAAACTTTCTCTTCTTGCAAAAATAAAGATAGTTTGCCACAAAACACAGCTGCAACAACAAGTGCAACTAATAAACCAACAAGTCCAATAGCTTTTTTAACAAAACCTTTTTTGTACCCCAATATTAAACTAATAATCATTATTAAAACTAAAACAATGTCTATTATGCCAAAATACTTAAAATCCACTATATCACACCCTTCTATTTATGTAAATAGTATAACTCATCATTTAAATATTTTCAAGATTAATAAAATAATCTCTGCTATTTAATTTTTCTTTAAAAAAAGTTATAATATATATGGTGATATTAATGGACAATATAAAATATATTCAAAAAAAAATGATAGAAAATCAAATTGCAGCCTATATAATTCCTACATCTGATGAACACAACAGTGAATATCTAAGTGATTATTATAAAATCAGGGCATATTTATCAGGATTTACCGGTTCTGCTGGCACACTAGTAATTACTCCTAAAACAGTTTTATTATGGACGGATGGAAGATATTTTATTCAAGCTTCAAAACAAATTGAAGGTAAAAATATAACACTTATGAAACAAGGACAACCAAATGTATTAAGCGTCGAAGATTATATATCAACAAATTTAAATGATGGCTATAGCATAGCTTTTGATGGTTTTTTAATGCCAACTAATTTGATTTTAAAAATATTAGAAAAGAAGCCTTCGTTAAATATCATTTCCAATTTTAATATTATTAATGAATTATGGGAAGATAGACCACCTTTACCTTTTTCATTCTTATATAAATTAGAGGAATTTTATTCGGGCAAATCTTTCAAACAAAAAATAAATGCTGTAAGAAACAAAATGCATGAATATAATACTAGTTGTTACATACTATCAAGCTTAGAAGATCAAGCATGGCTTTATAATTTAAGAGCTAATGATATTTCTCATACACCTGTTTTTTTAGCATTTACATATATAACAGAAAATGAATGTCATTTATTTATCGATGAAAGAAAAATTGATAGATTAATTGATAAGTATTTAAAAGATAATGATATTATAATTCACTCATATAATGATTTTTATAATTTCATTAAGGAAATTGAAAATGAAAATATATTAATAGATTTATCAAAAACAAATTATTTAACATATGAATCAATAAAAAACAATAACAAAATAATAAATAAAACTGACCCTACATTATTAATGAAATCAATTAAAAATGAAACTGAAATAGAAAATATTAAATATGCACATATTAAAGATGGTGTAGCGTTTACGAAATTAATGTATTATCTAAAAACCAATATTAATAGTGATAATTCATTAACTGAAATATCAGTTTCAAATTATTTAAAAAAAATTAGGCAACAGCAACAAAGTTTTGTTGATATCTCTTTTGATACAATATGTGCATATAGAGACCATGCTGCAATGATGCATTACTCTGCAACAGATGAGACTAATTACAAATTAGAACCGAGCGATTTATTATTAATAGATTCTGGCGGACATTATCTAGATGGAACTACAGACATTACACGAACTATTGCATTAGGCGAGATTTCAGATATTCAAAAACTACACTTTACCACTGTTTTAAAATCAGTCATCGCCCTTTCTCAAGCAATATTTTTAAAAGGTTGTAAGGGATATAATTTAGATATTCTCGCAAGAGGGCCTATTTGGAAACAATTAATAGATTACAAGTGTGGAACAGGACATGGTGTGGGTTATCTTCTATCAGTTCATGAAGCACCAAATGGATTTAGATGGCAAATAGTACCAGAAAGAAATGATTCAATAGAACTCACTTCAGGAATGATTACAACAAACGAACCAGGTATTTATTTAGAAAATAAATATGGTATTAGAATAGAAAACGAAATGTTATGTATAAATAAAGAAAAAAATGAATTTGGTGAATTTCTAGGATTCGAAACAATAACTTATGCACCAATTGATTTAGATGCAATTGAAATAGATTTATTAACAAGTGATGAAAGAAAATGGCTTAATGAATATCATAGAAATGTTTATGAGTTATTAAGTCCTTATCTAAATGACAAAGAAAAGAATTGGTTAATTGAATACACAAAAGAAATTTAAATGCCTTTTTTGGCATTTTTCTTTTTTAAAAAAAGACCTAAAATATAGGTCAATTATTTTAAAATATTTTTAAATATTTCAGAAGCAAGGCTTGAATATTTAATTTCACCATCAACAATAAATTCTTTTGTTCTAACTTTATCAGTATTCGAAGTGTCAATATCTACTGCTTTTGCTTTAAATGTTATAATAATAGGACTACCATCTTTTGATGGATTATGCATTTTAATAGCTTCTTTCACTTCACGAACTTTTGATGTTGTATTATATTCTTTAGAATTAAAGAAATAAATGGTAGCATCTTTATTACCTAAATACTCTGCTTGAGTTTGTAAACTTGTAACCACTCTAACACAACTACTATTAGAACTAGCACCATATAGTACTACAAATGTTTCTCCAGCTTCTTTTTTTGTTTGAATTTCTTCTAATGTTATTACTTCAAAAATATTTTCTTTTTCGATTTCAGCGCCAGCATCCTTAAAATCATTATAAAAATTATATTTTGAACAGCCAGTCATAACGATAATCATCAATAATAAAACTGACATTAAACTTGTTAATTTTAAAAATCTTTTCATTTTAGCCTCCATAAATAAATACTCTAAAAAGTATTATAACTGAAAAAGGACATTTTAGCAATGTTTTTTTATAAATAAATAGTTGTATATCTATTTCATAATTGCATATCTAAGTTTTGTTGATTTAGCTCGTGGGTTATTAAAACACTCTTCACTTGTTGGTCTTATAACATCTTTGGATATTTCTTTAAAGGTTCCATTATTATAATAATTTTTAAATGCTTTTTTTACAAGCCTATCTTCACCTGAGTGAAATGTTAATATTACAACTCTTGCATTTGGTGCTAATATAGATGGTAATTTTTCTAAAAATTCATAGAGTGCTTCAAATTCTTGATTAACATCAATTCTTATTGCTTGAAAAACTCTTTGACAAGTTTTCTTAATAATGTCTTTCTTCTCTTTATTTTCCGGTAAAAAACTTAAAGCATCGACAATAATATTATATAATTTTTTTGTCGTATCAATTGTTCCTTTAGACTTATTTTTCACAATTTCTAAAGCTATTTTACTAGCATAAGGTTCATCGGAATTTTCAATCAACATACCCTCTATTTCATCTTTTGTTAATTCCATAAGTCTTGCACTTGCAGCAACGCCCTCATTAGGATTTAATCGTAAATCCAAAGGTCCATCATTTTTAAAAGAGAAACCTCTCGCAGGATTATCTATTTGCATTGAAGACACTCCTAGGTCTGCAAGTAAAAAATCAACTTTACTACCATCCTCAATTACTTTATCAATATTTCTAAAATTAATATGCTTAATGGTTAATATATCATCATTATACCCCAATTGATTTAGTCTATTTTTAGTATTTAATATCTCAATTGGATCAATATCTAAGCAATACATGTGTCCTTTGCCTTTAAGTTTTTCCAACATTGCTTTAGTATGACCACCATATCCAAGCGTACAATCCATTCCTGTTTCCCCTGGCTTAATATCCAAAATATTTAGTATTTCTTTAACCATAATAGATATATGCATACCTGCTGGTGTATTACCTTTTGATATTACTTTTTCTATTGTATCTTTATATTTTTCTGGATTAAGCTCTTTATACTTCTCTTCAAATTTTTTAGGATGTGTACCACTATATCTTTTTCTTCTTTTATGAACAGTTTCTTCCATAACTATACCTCATATTCCTTTGAAATTAAAAATTTTCCTCTATAATTAGAAAAATCATCATCACTATATTTAATATATTTTTTATTTAATTCATAGATTTCTGCTTTATGAATCCACATATTATTATCAAAACAAATTATTTCGTCTATCCCCATCATTATCAATATTATATACTTCCGAAGAAGTAATAGGAAATTAATTCAGCTCTAAATCAGTGGAATCCTCATATATTACTATTTTACTTTACATCATCTAAAATATTAACTAAAGAATATACATTATCTATGATAGGTACTCTACCTTTTTTTAAAACATTAACAGATTGATGTCCACAAGATACTAACATACATTTAGCTCCCATAGCATCTGCAACCTCTAAATCATGCAATGTATCTCCGACAAATAAAATATCATTACCATTAATATTATTATTTTTCATATATCTAACAGCGATATCAACCTTAGATTCTGCGCATATATTATCAATACCTAATATTTCATCAAAATAATCGACTATTTCGAAATGCTTACATTGTTCTAATAAATTATTTTTTTCGCTTGCAGACAGTATTACTAAATGATATCCTTTATTTTTAAGGATTTTAAAAGCTTTAGTAATATCTTTAAATAAATTACATTTCAAAGATAATGGTTGATATGCTTCGACATATTTAATAGCCATACTTTCAAATGATTCTATATTAAAATCTAGTCCTGCTAATTCATAATACTTTTTTATCGGAAAAGTAAAGATATCTTTATATCTTTTTTTTGTAATTTCCTTTTTATTTTGTTTTCTTAATGCTTCATTCAATAAATCCAAACATAAATCAATATCATCTATAATGGTCCCATTAAAATCTAAAAATATATATTTATTCATTTTCTAACATCCTTCTTGCTTCTTCTTTAATTAATTCTTTTAACCATTGTGGTTCTATTACTTTGACATTGCTACCAAAACCTAATATAAAACTTTTAATCATGTCCTTATTTTGCATAGAACATTCTAATATTGTTCTATGTTCATCAATTTTAGTTATCTTTTGTTTTTTTCCATAAATGCGTTCAGAAATAACAGTATACAAATCATTAAATTCAACTTTAATATCATAATATTCGCCGTTGTTTTTCATTCCATATTGGTCTATATAATCCGAACTATTATATGTTTTCAAAATAGTAAAATTTTGATTTAATAATTCAATGTCTTTTACTCTATTTAATTTAAAATAACCAAATTCATTCACTGTTTCATTCCAAGCAAGCACTAACCATGCGCCATTAAAAACAAAAACTTGATAAGGATGAATTATGTGATGATGTTCTTTATTTTTAACAGATAAATAGCATATATTACATTTTTTACTGGCAATAATTGCTTCTGAAAGTAAATTATATCTTTTTAATAACTCATCTTTAGGCATACTTAAAGGAAATCTATCAATTATTTTTACATCATTGTTGAACGTATCAATATTAACACTCAGTATCTTTGATATTGTTTTTACATATTCTCTATATTCTAAGAAATCAGACTTGTGTTCTAAAAAAGATACTGTTGATTTAAGCAATGAAATTTCTTTTTCGGACAATTTTATTTTAGGTAGAAAGTTATCTTTATTCAAATGATATCCACCATTAGGGCCTCTAACAGATTCAATATCATATCCACAATTTTGTAATGTTTTGATGTATTCAATTATATTTCTTGGATTTATTTCTAGTATATCAGCAATTTCATTAGTATTCATAACATTTTTAGCTGATAGTAATTGCAATATTTCAATACATAACATTGTTTTATTCATATTTAAATCCCAATCCTTTTCATATATTTCAACAATAAATAGGGATAACATGCTTTTTTAACGTTATCCCTTAACCATTTTATTATACACACCACTTAATATTAAAAGAATTACACTTCTATTTCTTCTATTATAGTTTGATGATTATATTTATCATCATAATTT
>CAYTVE010000043.1:0-10795 GCA_964441815.1 uncultured Anaeroplasmataceae bacterium
GTGGTTTTTTATTTTTTAACAACCCAAAATTAGGGGTGAATCCTAAATACAGGTTATACAACTTTCTGAACAAATTGTAAATATTGAATTTAAAATATTAAAGTTTAGCCACTTAATTTTATATTAAAATCAATAAAACATTTGTAGGAATTTTTATACATATAAACAATCTTGTTTTTCTATTATTTTACCATCAAGTTTCAAAAAAGTAAGTGCATCTTCTAAAATATCAATTGAACGTTCACTCATTCTATCATAACCTAATAAATTCATAACATTTTTAAAACAGCCTTCTTTAGTAATACCGTTACTCTTTTTAACGACTCTATATATACCATCCATTAATTCAAAGCAATGAATATATTCTATACTTCTATCACTTTTAATTCGAAGCGAACAACTGGAAATATTATTTTTTGAAATGAAATTATTATCAATATGTAAATTCAATTGAGAGAAATCTTCGTTAAAATATTGTTTGACTATATTAGTTACCTTTGTTCTACCATAAATAAAACAAATTCTTTTTAAAAGATAGTCAATATGAATAGGTTCTTCTTTACTAACAATGTATTCAATAACGCCATTTGGATTATTATTATATATTGATCTAATTTCATCGTCCTTTACATAAGGATATATTTCAAAACTTTCATCAAAATTATTTTCTTTTTTCAATAACAAATTATCAATATTATTTGTATCATCAATAATTAAATTATCATTTTTTATAAAATTTAATATTCTTTGTTTTTCTTGACTTTCTTTTAAAACCCAATCAGTAGAAAATATTCTAATAAATTTCCAACCTAATCTTTTTAATAGTTGTTCTTGTAATCTATTAGCATCACTACAATTTCCAATACTATATGAAGGACCATCAACCATTATCGCTGTATTATATTCTAATGTATTTCTATCTACTAAAGCCAAGTCGATTTTAAAAGTTGATTTGCCAAGATTTGTTTCAACAAGATATCCTTCTTTATTTAAAAATCTTGTAATAGAATTAATGACCCCATCTTTAGAATCAAATGAAATTTGTTTTGGTGTAGATGAATTATATGCATAATCCAAATAATTCTTAAGCATTTTTACACCAATTGATTCTGTTTGATCTAATTTAATATCTGAAGATAATATTGAACTTACAACACAAATATTTTCTTTAGCTCTAGTTATCGCAACATTTAATCTTCTTTCACCACCTAATACGTTAAGTGGACCAAATCTTTGATAAAACTTATTTTCGCTATTATAACCATAACATATACTAAATATAATAACATCTCTTTCATCACCTTGAACAGATTCAAGATTTTTAACAAAAAATGGTTCTTTTTTATCTTTTGAAAAGAAATCACGATATGTAGGATTATTCATCAGTTTTTCTTCAGTTAAATCCCATATTAATTCAGCTTGAGCATTAGAAAAAGCTACAACTCCAAGTGACTTATCACTTCTTGTATTTATATGCTCAACAATTAAATCAACAATAAAATCAGCTTCTTTTCTATTGACTCTTGATTTTACTTCATAAGTGCCCATCACATGATAAAAATCAATTCCAAGTCCTTTTTTATGTTTTTTAGCTTGAGGAATAGTAATGAGTCTTGAATCATAAAAATTTTCATTAGAAAAAGCTATTAATTCTTCACTTCTACTACGATAATGCCAATTTAATCTTTTAGTTTTAAATGCACTACTACCTTTATCTAAAATAGATTCTAATTCATTATCATAATCTTCATCATCAATGCTACTGTTAAAGAAATTAGAAGGTGGCATTTGTTTACTATCACCAATAATAATACATTGTTTAGCTCTATATATAGCTCCTAAAGCATCCCATGCAAAAACCTGAGAAGCTTCATCAAATATTACAGTGTCAAACATGTCAGTTTTACTATTTAAATATGTTGAAACAGATAATGGACTCATCAAAAATACAGGTTTAATATCTAATATTAAATCAAATATTTCTTCAAGTAATATTCTAATCGGTTTTTGTCTTCTACTCTTGTTATATTCACTAACTAAAACAGCAAATTTAGATCCTATCATTATACTTTCATCCGGTCTAATAGCGGATAATTTAGACACAATATAAGCTTTATTTAATTCTAAATGCATTTCGTCTAATCGTTTAAATTCCTCTAACGTAGAATCAATTCCCATGCTTGAAAAATCTTTATAAATTGTATTATTTTTAAATTCATATAATATATTATTCTCATAAAACACACTTTCAAATGTTTTACTTAATAATTTAAGTGGTAATTTATTTTCTATTGTATAATCTAAAAAACTAATAATTTTTTTATCTTCAAAATATTTTAAAACTTCTAAACGCTGACAATGTATATCTAACAATTCGATAGAATCTATCATATCCTTCAATTTGACAACAATATCATCTAAATTTCCTTCTATTAGATTAAAAATATTAGAATCAAATTTATCAATATAAATATTTAAATTAATCTTTTTCAATTGATTAAATTGATATAATATATCTATTATTTTTTTCTTTAAATTTAAATATTTTTCTTCATTTAAATTTAAATCAAAATCAATGATATTTAAACTCAAACAATCATTGTAATACAATTCATAATTACCCATTTTATTTTCATTAGGTAATTTCTTCTTTAATTGATTTATAGCAATAATTTTCTTTTTATAGATACAAGCTTCTTCTAATTTTTGGGCGAGATCAGCATCATTCATTTTTAAATTAGTATAACCATTTATAGTTTTTCTTATTTTATAATAACTAGGTTTTATAAATCTTATTTTTGATTTTCTGATGTTATTAAATTCTTTAGTAAGTATTTCTAAATCGTTTGTTTTAATAATATCTAGATTAATAAATTTATTTAAAGTAGAATTCCTTATAAACTTAATTAAATCTCGATATTCAGTTATATTTTTTAATAATATATTTCTTTTTTCTTTAATAAAATAGTCACTTAAAAAACAATTTAATTGAACTATTTTATCTAAATATGGTAATGAATCAATAACATTTTTATAACTATTTATTTTGAAAGGGATTAAAGGAATAATTAATTTCTTTATATTATTAATTGATTCATAAAATTCATACAAATCAATTAAATCTCTTTTAGCATTATACCTTATATATTCAATATCTTTAGTAATAAAACCGTAAAATGCACCTTTATGATAATCATATCCTAATGAAGCAGATAAATCAGCATATATATCTAAATTATTTTTTACCTTATTTAAATCATCTAAATTATATTCTAAAATATTATCTAATTTAAATGTAAAATCAGTTTTAACATTAAGATAATTAGAATATATTTCATACATAGTTAACCCTAATCTGTCGATTTTTTTATGTAGTGTTTTACGATACTCATCTAAAATAAAAGTTAAATATTCGTATTTTTTATCATAATTTTCAACATCAGCATTTATATCATATTTTGGTAAAATAGCTGTTTTATATAATTCTTCTATAAATTCTTTTTTATTTGCTTTATGAGAGTGCAATTCTATCGCAAATTCATTAATGCCCGCTCTTTTCAAATTCTCATAAACAACATTTAAAGCTGCTTGTTTTTCAGAAACAAATAGTACTTTTTTACCATTTGCAATAAGTGATGAAATCATATTAGTAATAGTTTGACTTTTACCAGTGCCTGGTGGTCCTTGTAAAACAAATGAATCACCATTAGTTGCGGATTTAATTGCTTCTAATTGAGATTCATCAGCTCCTACAACAGGATATATATTTAAGTTTTTATTAATATCTTTAAAAGTTGGTTCCCCTAATAAATTTAAAATATTATTATTGTTTAATATCGTATCCATATTATTTCTAATATCATTAAACATATTCATCTTTAAAAATGAATAAATACCTATAGATATGTTATAATGTAAAGACATTTTATTATTCATCATAATTTTTTCTATATTTAATAAATAATCTTTTATATTCATTTGACCTTCAACAAATTCATCTAAATGAATCTTATAGCTTGTTTCTAACAAATAAGAAAGTGTTGGATTTAATATTATTTCATCATCACTTTCTTTTATTTTTTTGTTATTAACATCCATAGTTACTGGTATTAATAACAATGGAGCCAAAAACGATTCATTTTTTTCTTGATATTCAATCATGCCAAATGTCATATATAAAGTATTAATACCTTTTTCTATTAATGTATCTGAATATTCTTTATACATTACTTTGATTATTTTATTTAAGGAATAACCTTCTTTATAGCATAATATATCATTAGCTTTTAATAATGGATTTATAATGTCAAAAACCTTAAATTTAGAATATTCTTCTACTTTTTCATTCGTTCCATCAATAGTCTTATGATATTTTTGCAAAACTGGATCAACATTAAAGATAGATAACCATGTACCACTAATGATTTTTTCAAATAACACTTCAAAATTTTTATTTAAAATATCAATATTCCTATAACCATTAGTTTTATAATTAATAAGCCTATTCCTTTTACCTAAATCTAAAAGATGTAGGCTTATATCTTTTAGTTTTTGTTTCACAAAAAACACCACCCATTATTCTTTAACCATATATAATATTCCAATTGTGCCGGGTCCACAATGTGAAGAAATAACACATCCAGCAACAGTTGTTAAAATAGGAACATCTACCAAAAATTTAGATATTTCTTCTTTAATGTAATCACAATAATCATAAGCTAGAGAATGTGTGATAACAACTTGATCTTTATCTAATCTTGGTAAATCAGCCTTTAATTGTTCAATCATTATATCTAAAGCAACTTTCATTTTACCATGTGGTTTTTTAGCAACATGCATTTTTCCATCTCTAACCGCAATCATTGGTTTAATTTTAAGTAAAGTGCCAAATATTTTAGCCATACCTGAACATCTACCACCCTTGTATAAATAATCCATTCTTTCAATCGAAAATTGAGATAAAACAAGATTTCTATCGACCTCTAATTTAGCAGCAATTTCACTTGCAGACATCTTTAAATCACGATATTTACAAGCTTTTAATACTAATAAACCTATACCAGTTGAAAGATTCATCGAATCAACTACAAATACTTTATCTTCTCCTACTTCCTTTGCTGCTAGATAAGCATTTTCATATGTTCTAGACATTTGTTTAGAAATACCTGTAAAAATAACTTCATCACCTAAAGAAACATATTTCGAAAAAACATCAATAAATGTTTGCATCGGAATTGCTGCAGTTTTAGGTAATTCATTTTTTTCATCAACCATTTTATATAAATCTTCCGTTGTAATATCAACACCATCCTTATAAGATGAATCAGAAAAGTTTACATATAATGGTAAAACTTCTATGTTATTTTTTTTTATAGTATCTAAATCTAAATCATTTGTAGAATCTGTAATAATATGTATCATAATATAAACGCTCCTTTAGTTTCTATTGTATCACAAAAAGTAAAAAAAGTTTTACATTTTTTGAAAAATAAAATATTTTATTCTATTATACAATCATTTATTTAAGTTTCTTTTTTGTAACCACAAATGATTTTTGTATTTTTTTAACTAATATAAATCAAAATATAAAAAATCCACCTTAATATTAGGTAGATTTTCTAATTTAAATTACTGATGTTTTATATTTCTATAAAATGCTGTCTGATATATCTTCTTTATGAATTTCATATCGACCTTTATTATTATTTTTAGTAAATTCGTATAAATATGAATTTACTTTTCTTTTATTATTAGAATTAATATCAAAATCAAACGATATTTCATAATTTAATCTTGATAAAGCCTTTTGATATAGCTGATTTAAATTTAAAATAAAGTTGTTCTTATTTTCAATAACCTCATCAAATAAATTATCATTATTTATCATTTTATCATTAAATCCTAAACTATTTTTTATACTAATTCCTTCAACTATTATTATTGTATTTTTCAATGAAATAAATCTTGATTTTTGATCTGTAAAAAATCCATTATTAATTGAATTAAAAATAAAATTACATATGTTCCCACTTGCATATTTATATCCCTTAAATACAATTATAGAAATTGGGTATGATAAAATATGTTTAGATAATATTCCTTCATCCTCATATCCTACATATCCTGGTGGTGCTCCAATTAAGGTCGTTAACATAAATGAATCTTTATATCCAGTTAAATCAATATTTAAAACTGCTTCTTCTTTAATATTAAATATGTTTTTACAATCATTTATTAACGATATAAGTCCATCATTATTACCCCTATACTCTAATTTTAAAAGTGGTATTTCATCTAATAAATGATTAGAATATAACCATCTATACTTATCTAATATTTCATAATTAAGTTTATAATTATAATCAATTGATTTATTTCCTAAATAATTATAAATTGTAGTATCTACATCTTTAATATCAACTTCTTTTTTATTATTAATTTTAGCAATTGTAAGCATATCATCTAATATATCAATACATTTATCTGGACGATATTTATTTATTATACATCTATCAGATTCTTCTAATAAATAATCTAATACATTGTTAGATACTTTAACATTATGATATTTTTCGTAATCGTCTTTTATCCCATATAAAATGTCTTTCGTTTGTTTTAATGTTGGTTCACTGATATATACTGTTTGAAATCTTCTAGCTAAAGCTTTATCTTTCTCTATTGATTTATGATACTCTTCTAATGTGGTAGCTCCAATAAGTTTTATACCACTTCTAGCCAATAAAGGTTTTAACATATTTGCAACATCTAAATTACCATCTGTAGTTGCTGTACCAATAATCGTATGTATTTCATCTATAAAAATAATAACATTTTTTCTACTTGCAATATCCTTAATAAATTTATCAAATCTTTCTTCAAAGTCCCCTCTATATCTTGTTCCAGCAAGCATCGCAGTTAAATTTAAAGAAAGTACTGAAATATCACTTTTTTCTAAAGCTAATTTTTTCGCATATCCTTCAACTATAGCAGTCTTCCCTACACCCGCATTACCAATTAAAAGAGGATTATTTTTATATTTTCTATTAATTATAATATCTAATCTTTTTAAATACTCATCTCTATCAACAAACTTATCTAATTCATTATTTTTAGCCTCTTTAGTTATATTTCTAACAAACGCTAATTCCTGACTATTATCAAAATCATATATTTCTTTTACATCATCTATTAATTCCTCAATATCTAAATCTAATGCTTCTAATATAGAACATGCAATTGTATTTTTATTCATTAAAACTGCCATAAATAAATGTTCTTCAGATATGCTTGCATCACCTGCAAGAAGTTTAGCTTGATGTAATATAGATTCAAGTGATGAATTATATTTTCCCACATCTTTTCTTAAAATAAAAACTTCATTTGTTTTTTCAGCTATTTCTTCTCTTGTTATTTCATATTCATCTAATAAAAAATGACATAAACTATCTTCTGTTTCATACATAGCTAAAATCAAAAATTCACTGCCATATGTTGTTATATTATTTTTTATAGAATATTTTTTAACTAAATCAAATACTTGTTTAGCTCTTGTATTAAATTCTTCCATACTAAGGCCTCCTTTTTATTATATTATATGCTTAAATAAAAAATATCATACACTTACTTATTTAAGTGATATTAATTATATACACCATCTATTATGAAAAAAATATCGAAAAATATGATACTAGTTTTAATTATAAAAATATTATATAATGTATACGGAGGTACACTATATGAATGCTATACTTGTTGCGGTAAATACAAATTATGATATATATGATATTAATTATTCGTTAGATGAATTAAAAAATTTAGCTGAAGCTATTAATATAAATGTTTGTTTTAGTATTTATCAAAAACTTAATTCACCTAATAGTAGAACATACGTAGGAAAAGGCAAATTAGATCAAATAAATCAAGCAATAAAAGCATATAATGCTGATTTAGTAATATTTAATGATGAACTTAGCCCCTCTCAGTTAAGAAATGTTAGTGATTATTTAAATATTGAATGTATTGATAGGACATATCTTATTTTAAAAATATTTGAAGAACATTCAAGCACTAAAGAATCTGCTTTAGAAATTGAATTAGTCAAAAATTTATATTTATTACCCAGAATATCTTTTTTAAGAGAAAAAAAATCACGCATAGGTGGAACTAGTGGTTCCTTATCTAATCGTGGTGCAGGGGAAACTCAAACAGAATTAGATAAAAGACATATTTTAGCTAAAATTAATAGATTAAAAAAAGAATTAGATAATTTGAAAAGTATGAAAGAAAATCAAATAGATAAAAGAAAAAGAAATGATATACCTATCGTTGCGTTGGTTGGTTATACTAATGCTGGTAAATCTTCAACTATGAATTCTATTTTAGAATATACCGGTTGTGATTCTAAGCAAGTATTAGAAAAAGATCAACTTTTCGCAACTCTTTGTACATATAACAGACATATTACATATGATAAAAAAGATTTTATTTTAGTTGACACAGTTGGATTTGTTTCAAAATTACCCCACTCTTTAGTTACTTCTTTTTATCAAACATTAACTGAAATAAAAAATGCAGACTATATTATTCATGTAATAGATTCATCAAGCCCTTACATTAATGAACAAATAAATGTTGTTTTACAAGTTCTAGCATCTTTAAATGCAGATAAAATACCTTCATTATTTTTGCTAAATAAATGGGATGTTAATGATAATAAAAATATTCAAATATTAGGTCATCCATCTCTTTGTTATTCTAATAAAACAAAGTTGAATATTAAAGAACTATTTAATAATATTTTGTCTAATATAGGTCCATCAACCATTAGAGTAAAACTTTTAATACCATATAAAGATGGTAAATTATCTCATTTATTAGAAGAAACTTCTTACATATATCAAAAAGAATATCAAACTTATGGTACTTATTATGATGTTGAAATACCGTTAAAAGATTATAATAAATATCGTGAATACGACTTAGAAACAATGGTAAGCTAAAGTGAAAACTTTAGTTTTTTTCATAAATATTATATTATAGAAAATAATAAAACTGGTGATTATGTTGAAAAAGAAAATCATTATTATATCATTATTCATCAGTTTCATATTATTTTATAATCCTTTCGATTCTATAAATGATACATATAAATCACACATAACAATTCTAGATAATAATGATTGTGTAATAGCTACTATTATAAATAATCATAAAACCACACTAATTAATTTAGATGATTTTAATGATAAAAACATTGAAATATTACTTAATATCGAAGATAAAAATTTTTACACTCATAAGGGGTTTAACATTAAAAGAATATTTAAAACATTTTTTTCAAATATATGTAATAATCAAAAAAAAGGTGCTTCAACTATTACTCAACAATATATTAAAAACATTTATTTAAATAATAATAAAAATATTATTAGAAAAATAAAAGAATTATATTACTCAATTAAACTTGAAAGCAAATCTTCAAAAAAAGAAATATTAGAAGCTTATTTAAATAATATTTATTTTGGAAATGATATATATGGAATAGCTAATGCTTCTAAATATTATTTTAATGTAAGCTATCAAAATTTAAATATAAATCAAATGACTACTTTAATAGCTTTATTAAATGCACCAACATACTACTCTAATAATTTAGACAAATTAGAAATTAAGAAAAAAAGCATTTTAAGGATTTTATTAAAAAATGATGTGATTGATAATGAAGAATATAAAAATGCATTAAAGCCTTTAAAAATAGGTGAAAATCAAATATATAGTAGTGATTTACTATTTTATTTAGATGGGGTAATAAACGAAGTAAATGAATTAAAGATAAATAAAAAAAATATTATAATTAAAACCAACTATAACAAAATTGATTTAAATTATAAAATAGATGCTAACTATGCCTCAATAGTAGTTGATAAAAATGGTTATATATTATCAATTATTGGTAATAATGATTATTATAAATCATCTTTTAATATAGTTAATTTAGGAAAAAGAGATATCGGTTCTACTATTAAACCATTACTATATTATGAAGCACTAAAGTGTGGTTATGACATAAATAAAGAATTTTATAGTGGGCCTTATACCTTTATGTATAAAAATGAACTAATAACAATTAAAAATAATTCCTCGATTTATCCTTATAAAAATATATCAATGAAAACTGCTTTAGCTACATCTGATAATATTTATGCAATGAAAATGCATCAAGAATTAGGGTATAAAACTCTTGCAAATCATTTTAAAAATTATAATATTAAAGCAGAAAGCATTCCTTCTCTTGCGTTAGGGAGCGTTGGTATGAGCCTATATGATTTAACAAAAATATATTCACAATTTTTTACAGAAGGTTATTATCTAGAATTAAAATTTATTAAAGAAATAAATAAAAATGATAAAATAATATATAAAAGAAACATAAAATATATACAAATAGGAGAAAAAAAATATTTTAAAAAAATTAAAGAATTAATGGCATCAACATTTGATAATACTATTAATCATTCAACCGCTGGATATTTACAAAATAAATTAAAAACAAAATGTTATGGTAAGACAGGACTTACGGATTATGATTCATATATGATAGGATTTAACGAAGATATGCTGGTAGGAGTATGGAGTGGATACCTGGATAATAGTTATTTAAAAGATTCAAATATTAAAAGAATACCAAAAGAAATTTTTTTAAATATAATAAATAACTTATAAAAGAGGATACAATTCATATCCTCTTTACACTTCTATTTCTTCTATTATAGTTTGATGATTATATTTATCATCA
>CAYTVE010000044.1:0-10295 GCA_964441815.1 uncultured Anaeroplasmataceae bacterium
GCCACAGTTAAGCGGCTCTTTTATACGTGTATAATTTCGATGCGGAATTTAGGTTTATATTCTTTTTCTGACTTCAATTTTTATAAAACATTATTAAAATTTTTTTATTGCACATACAAACTGTCATAATCCAAACATGAGTTATTTCATCTTTATAATCTTTTTTGATGTAAATAGTATAATCAAACTGGTGTGATATTTGGTACATACTAGATAGTGATTTTATTTAATACAACCATATCAATCAAGAGAATGAATAATGGTATATGAAATACTAAATTACTTATAAATGGCTTATTTTTTTAAATCTTTTATTAAACAATAAATATGTTTTTAAATCAACTACACAAACATTTAAACTTAATTGTCCTCTAGAAAACAAAATTACCAACTCATTATGTAATTTTCTTATTTTAATATTATCATTTTCTATCCCTTCATAAATAAAATAAACTTTGTCCCCTTCTTCTTTAATAAAAATATCAGGTAAGTATACAAAACAATGTTCAACATCAAATGAAATAGCGTGTAACGTATTTCCAATTAAATCACTATTAGCTATATCAATTGAGAAATTATCATAATTCCAATTTGCATGCGTAAACGTTTTACCACCTATTTTGGTCATAAAATCATTTTTATGATTATAAGTCATATACATTTTTTTTATTCCTTGACAATCATTGTATTTCTTTATAAACATCTCTTCATCATAAAAAATATTTATATTATAACCACTTAATTTTTCAACAATTTCTTTTTCTTTATAGTCTAATAAATAGTCAATACATATTGAGGCACTATTAGAAAACCGTTTAACATTTACTAATTGCTTTTGTTTAACTTTTTTACCTAATGATGAAATAGTACTAACTAAAATACTTTTACTAGTTAATAAATCATTTTCCATAAACGATTGGTCTAAATCTCCAAACAATATTAGTTTTCTACATTTATTAGCTAAATCTAAAATTTGTTCTTTGGACAATCTTTGACACTCATCAACAATACAAACATTATTATTTAAATCATACGTCTTAAAAACATCTGGACTCCACGTGCATCTATTTGCTGAATAATATTTATTTAAATTTAAAGTATTATAAAATTTAATATTCATCATTAATAATAAAGATTTTTCAATTTCAAAAAACATTTTTAATGCTGCAATAGATTTGCCAGTACCCGCTTTTGACAAGCACAAAATAACATCTGTAGCATTCACAAAATTTCTTGTTGCATAATTAAATAGTTGGTTAGTTTCTTCATAATAACTAAAAGTTTTATTTTCTATAGATTTAAAAATTGTATTTATCGAAGCTAAATTATTTGCCTGAATTAAATAATTTCTTACATCTTGAGAATAAGTGAACTTATCTAATATATTTTTTAAATTTCCTAAACAAGTAATTTTCTTATTATGAGATTTTAAATTTGTTTTAGCCCTTAAAAATTGAGTATCTGTAATTCCAATTATTACGTATTCCATATTGGGAATTAATTGTGGAAAGTGAGTTTTGATTCTTTTATTAATTTGAGCTGTAAGCTTTTGTGAAGATTGGATAGTACTTTTAACTTCAATATCTATTAATACACTTCTTTTTCTATATTTTAAAATTGTAACAATATCTAATTCAGTCACATCAGTTTTATAGAAAAAAACAAATTCTTGTAAATCATTTAATTTGCTAAAACTACCAGAAGCAATCAATATATTCATAGCTTTAATTAAAGTCTTAAATTCGTCCAAATCTAATTCATCCCAATTGTATTCCTCAAATTCATTAACTCCTCTAATATCTTCCCTTTTTAATTGATCTATATTATAATTAGTAAATTTTTTAATTAATTTCAAATTTAACTTTAATCCACATACATTCATATATTTCACCTTTTTTTAATTATAACATAATTTGATAAAATATTAAAGAATATGGCAAAGAAAACCAGGATAAACGCACGAAAATTTTAAAAAAATATATTGACAACAGTTAATTTTAACCTTTTTTATTAAATTATTATTACCATAATTATTAATATTTTTTTTACCTTTTTTATTAAGTTTTTTATTGACAATTACAATCATACATTTTAAATGTTATAATACACGACGAGATTGTGTTATTTGAAGGATTCTTCTTACTTAAATATTCTTCAAAACCATTTTTCAGACTTTTCCCCTTCTTAATTAGTGAAAAATTGAAGAAATTCCTAAAACTTCATAAATGAAGTGTATAAGCAAAAGAATGTAGTCTAAAATTATACTCCAATTTTTCTCTTGTAGTACCTTCACCCACTAAGGCAAATTGACTGCTATTTAGTTATGTTTTGTGGTAATAATTAGTGATGTCCTGCAAGACATTATTACCTAAATCAACCATTACAGTGGTTAAGTGTGAATAAAATAACACATCTTAATTTTCTTCTTGAGATGCAACTCCCAACAAAAAAGCATAAAAAAATTGTCACTATACTTCCAATGTTAATGCATGTGCTGATAACCAATATTTGCTTCTTTTATATGCTCATTCCATTCATCGATTGATTCATTATAATTTGTATGAAGTAAAATATTATATAGATGGTCTTCTGGTGCAGTTGAAATATCTAAATCAATTCTAATCGTGGATAATAACTTTTTAGATACTCTAGGTCTTAAATTAAAACCACAACAAATAGCTATAACATTTTTATAATGTGGTTCTTTAGCAGTTTTATTATAATAACTCGCTATTGTTTTATGATCTAATCCACATAACTTAGCACATACATTATCTGATGGCATTTCAAAGTAATTATATATAAAAATAAATGCATCATTAAATGTTCCATTCATGTGGCTGATTAGTAAATTATCTTCCACATCATCTTCTACAAAGTTTTCAAATTTTTTTTAAATCATCATTTTTATTCATTATAAACCACTCATCCTTCTTTTCTTAATTATTGAATTTTGTTTTATCCTTTGGTTGTATAATTATATCATTTAATGGGATTTATTACTACATATGAGCAAAAGAAAAGACCTCCAGTTGAAGTCTTAACGTTGATTAAAATATTTCTTCTAAATCTTTAATTAATAATCCTATTTCTTGGCTATTAAATATTCCATTAAAATTCAATTCCTCTCTTAGTAAATCTGTTCTTTCAAATTTACCATTTTGAGAAATAAATAATAATAATTCTTTAATATATAAAATTTGCTCTTCATTAAATCCATGTTGACACTCTTTATTTATAAAATTTTCTACTGCCAATGGATTTAATTCAATATTTTTTCTTATAAATATTACCAAATTAGCATCTTCACTAAAATATTCATTATATTCCTCAGCAGTTTTAGCTATATCTATTACTTTATTCTTAAAGTCTAATATTGAACTATCACTTGGCTTTCTCATGTTCTGAATCATTTTAACCAAATCTATATTTGGATTTTCTTGAATAAAAAACAGGACTTTCTCTTCTAACGTTTTAAAATCATCTATTGTAATTTTAAAATCTACAATTTCCTCATCAGCATCTTCAAATGATAAAATTGCGTCATCAAAATCAGAAATAATTGGATCTAATTCTTTTTTATCAATATATTTCATTAATTCTCTTAACTCTATTCTTATTTCGTCAACTTTTGTAACATTAGAATCATTTATAAATGAATTTGAAGCTACATAATTCAATGTTGAAATATGCTCATGAACTGCACTTATATCACATTTATATGTCATTAAATATGTTGCTAAAGTATAAATGATTTTTGCTGTTTTTTCAAAATCTTTGTCTGGATGAAATTTTCTCGATGCAAATTGATAGCATAAATAATCAAATGCTCTAGATGTAGATAAATCTATTACTCCTTGAATATTTGGTGCAATATGTTTTTTTATTTCAATTAATTCTTGTTGATTAAGATTTATCCATCCTTCTACAATTGAATATTTTTCAACATATTTAAGACTATTGATTACACCAATGTAATTCTTATTTAATTTTAAAACTTCTTCAATCAACTCATTTCTTAATTGTTCACAAAATTTTTTATCTGATAAATCTAATTTGGCATAGTTATATGACATAGTCTTATATAATACTACCTTTTCCATGAATACTTTTTGATATAATGATAGTGTACTATCACTTTTATCAATTCTTCCATTTACATTTTGTTTAAAAAATGGAAATACATTACAAATATCAAAAATTAAAAATCCTTGTTTATCTGAATATAATTGTCTAGTACCATCATTAATTAATCTTTCAAAATATGACTTAGAAGGTGACAACGCATTAATATTACTACAAAGTCTAGTACCACGTCCTATCATTTGCCAAAATTTTATCTTAGATAATACTTTTTTGAAAAATACTAAATTTACAACTTCTGGTATATCAACACCAGTATCCATCATATCAACAGATACAACAATTCTGATAGATTGTTTTTCTTTAAATTCTCTTTGAAGAACTTCATTATATTTAATTTGATTATCTATTACAACACAAAAGTCCACACCATTAGGACTATTTGGAATGCATAGTTCTGGATACATCTCTCTAAAAATATCTTGAATAAGAATTGCATGATTATGATCTCTTGCAAAAATAATAGTTTTTCCAAGTAAATCACCATTATTAACCTTAATTCCTTCTTCCATTAAATCTTTTAACACTTCACGAATTGTATCTTTATTGGTTATAACCGAATAAAACTCTTTACCTTCAATTTTTTCAGGCAAATGACCATCTTCATCAGTAAACAGCTCTTCATATTGTTCTTGTTCTTCATCAGATAGTTCAGTATAAGTTAATCCATTTTTTAAAATATTAGGTGTTCTATCTAATGCTCTATAATAGACTAGATATCCGTCTTTTACTCCTTTAACAACATCGTATTCATAATTAGGTGTATCATCTTGTAAATTAAATACCTTATAAGTTGATTTATGAATATCATTTCTTGGTGTTGCAGTTAATCCAATTAATAAAGAATCAAAATAGTCAAAAATTTCTGCATATTTATTAAATAAACTTCTATGAGCTTCATCTACTATAATCAAATCAAAATGACCTATACCATATGGACAATTAGAAATGTCTTTAATTATAGATAACATTGATTGATAGGTTGAGAAAACAATACGAGCTTTAGATTCTTCACCCTCTCTTTTACCTTCAACAATAGTAGACATTGGTACATGAGGTAAAAACTTTTCAAATGTATCTTCCCTTGCTTGTTTAACTAAATTCTTTCTATCTGCTAAAAATAATATTCTTTTAACATAATTATTTCTAAGAAATATATCACTTATGGCACATGAAACACGTGTTTTACCTGTTCCAGTTGCTAAAACAATTAATGAACGAGAATGACGAGATCCGAGATGTTTTAAAACTTCATCAATAGCTTCTTGTTGATAATATCTTCCACATATCGAAGCATCAACAGTTTTATCAATTAATTCATAATTTCTTCTTTGTATTAAATACTCTAATTCCTCTTTTTTATGAAAACCAAATACTTGTCGAGCGGGATATAAGCCATCAATTATTCTAATGCTATACCCATTTGTATAATAAATTATAGGTCTAACACCATATTGTTTTTCTAATGCATCAGCGTATAGACATGCTTGAACTTTCCCTTTTTCTTCATTAACAATGGATTTTTTTGCTTCAATTAATGCTAATGGTTTACCGTCATCACCAAATAACACATAATCAACAAAACCATTACCTGTAGTATTTTCTGTCGTTTTTGGTAGTCCATATACAGGAGTCTCTATACATGCTTTATTTTTTTCAATTATATATTTTTGATTTAGCACTTTCCATCCTGCTCTTTTTAAAGCTGGATCAATTAATTGCAATCTCGTTTCTTTTTCATTACGTGGCATATTTATTCCTCCAAAAATAATTTTTTTGTGTTAAATATCATAATAATTATATATTTTTTATTAATTTACTGTAAAGTTTATTATTTTATATACATAAAATGTATGTATAAGATTTAATATATTTCGATTTATCGATTTGTTGAACAAATGAAGCAAACTTATTTTGAAGTTCAATATCAGGCAATGGAATTCTCAATTTTGAAATAGTTGATTTAGAAACTTCCAAAAATGTAGTACCAGAACCGAGAGAATTTAAATACTCAGTGTTATTTTTTAATAAAGTATATAAATAAATAGGATTAAGATTATCTGAGCATTTAAAATTCTTGAATCCTTGATTACAAGTCATCGGAGTACCAACTATACCAACTTTACCAATAGGAGCTCTTGTAGACAACAAAACTGTGTTTACTGGCATTAAATCTAATGATTTTGAATTTCTACCTTTTTCAGTTATTTTTCTTACTGTATCAAAAATATAGAATGTATCAGAATTCATTTCTGCTGGTGTAATCCATAAAATATCACCATCCCAATTTTTTTCATCGGTAGTTGATGGAGTTGTTCCAGTATATATATTTGAAACATCTTTAATTTCAATCCATTCTTTTCTTTCTTCAGATAAATCTAAAGTTTCAAACATCTCGATAAATTGGGATTTAATTGAATAGTCTATTTTAATCCAAAAACTTTCTATATGAGTTCTTTACATTATTTTGATCAACCATAGCATATTGCATTGTAGTATCAATTTTAGTATGACCTAGCAATTTTTGAACTTGTTCAACTGGCATACCTTTATCAATAGCATTTGTAGCTAAAGTTCTTCTAAATTTGTGAGGATGAATTCGAGTTATACCTAATTTTCTTCCTAATTTTCTTAACATTATCTCAACACCACTTATTTCTAATCTATTGTGTGGTTTTAATTTCGATACAAACAATGCTTCATTATCATCTTCTCTAGAATTCAAATATCTTTTTAAATGAATTTTTGTGACAGAATCAAAATATACCCTTCGTTCTTTATCACCTTTTCCTAAGACAATACATTCTTTATTATTAAAATCAATATCATATTTATTAAGTTTAACTAATTCACCTACACGCATTCCTGTTGATGAAAGTAGATCAATTATGGCTAAATCTCTTATATTTTCACAATTATCACGTATAATTTGCATCATTTCAGATGAATATGTCTCTTTTACAACTTTTACAGTTTTAATTTTATGGATACGTCTCATAGGACTTTTCAATATATAATTTTCACTTTCTAGCCAATTAAAAAAACTAGACAAAATTCTTCTGATATTATCAATAGAAACTTTACCAGCAGTACTTTTCTTTTGATAATCATCCAAATATTTTCTTAAATCTTCAGTTGTAATTTTTTTTACACTAATTTGAACATGTTTAAATAAACGTTTTAGTATCATTTCGTAATACGAAGTAGTTCTTATTGAACAACCTTCAATTTTTTTCGAGGTAATAAATAAATTCAATATATTTTCATTATCAACGACCTCATTTTCATTGTTTGTTTGAATAATGTCACAATTATGTAACGAATATTCTAATGCGTCTTTTAATTTACTTAATTGCTCATTGTTCAAAATTTCAAGCATATTAGACGCAATTTCATTAATTATTTTTTCTTTCATAATAAATACCTCCTTTTTTATGACGGAAGTATTATATTACACAGTCTTTTTTTACTGAAATTTAATGAATTTTAGTCTCCAAAATACTCATTCATCTTCTTTTCAAGCAATTCTTCTAATAATTTTATTTGTTTTTGAACTATAAATTTCGATTTATCGATTTGTTGAACAAAGTCTGCGAACTTGTTTTGTTCTTCAATTGGTGGTAATCCCATTTCCATAATTTCAAAAACAGAAATCCAATGTCTTTTATGATTTGCAACATTATAATGATTTTGTTTTAATGCGTGATAAAAGAAATCAATATTAATATCTTTGGTCATATGTAATAATTTCATAGCTGAAGATTTAACTTTAAAATCAAAATTAACGATTTTGCTATCACAAGTAAAATCATCAAAAATAACAATTTTTTCTTTACTACCATAAAATATACCATCATTTTCATCTGTGTATCCTAATATGAAACTTTTACCAGCTGTCAGCACTGGTATTTGGTAAGAATCATTATAATCTTCAGAAGAAACAATGTATTTAGTTGGTTGTTCATATTTTACTACATCATTAATTTTAACCAATTGATATCCATTATCATTATAAAAAACATCACCAAACATCTCGATAAATTGGGATTTGACTATGGTTTCAAATTTAGATATTGTCTTAATAAGATCACTTTTTAAAAATACAATTTTATCTAAAACACTAACTATCATTTTTTGTTGTTCTTCATCAGGATAATAAATACTTTGCTTAGAAAAATTCGATATCCAATATCTTTTATGTAATTTTTTATCAATATCTACAAAACGCATTGCATAATAAACATACCTAAGATTAACACTATTTTTAGGTTTTAAGATTTTACATGCACTACTCTTAACTTTAAAATCAAAATCCACCCATTTGTATTCTGTCGTAAAATCATCAAATAATATAATGGGATTATCTTTACTAGCTTTGTATACTCCTACATCCTCATTAGTGTAGCCTAGAACAAATGTTTTACCCGGGGTTAAAACTGGCACCGAATATGAATCATTATAATTTTCACTTTTAACAATATATTCATTAGGTTGTACATAATCAATTAATTCATCTATTATTTTATAATCCATTTTACTCACCAAACATTTTTCTTAATTCTTTTAAGGCTTCTTCCATTTCTTTTTGAGTATTTTCTATATCATCTAGTATCTCTGATGTTGGACGATATTCTTTTACCACTTTTTCTCTTTCACGATATTTATTAATTGTTAAATCATAATCATTATCTCTAATATCTTGTACAGGAACCATAAAAGAACATTCTTTTCTACTTCTACTTTTTTCAAGTTCTAAGTTATGATATCTATTAATAATATCAGGAATATTTGAACCCTCAATAGGTGTACGTTTAGCATCTAGTGTGTATCCATCATTTGTCATATCGTAGAACCAAACATCATTAGTACCACCATTATTTGTTTTTTCAAAAATAATAAATGATGTTTTTACTCCAGCACCTTTACTAGCTGAGCCTTTTTTTGATGGTGCACTAAATATTCCTTGAGGCATGGAAACGACACCAATAAGTTTTTGATTATCAATCAATTCAATTCTTAAATTTTTATGGGCTTTCGAACCACCAAATAATACTCCATCTGGAACAATTGTCATACATCTTCCACCAGGTTTTAGAAGCATTACCATAAGTGCAACAAATAGTAATTCAGTTTTACCTGTTTTAGTAATAGATAATATTTTACCATCAATAGCGTCTTCTACAATACTTCCAGAAAATGGTGGATTAGCTAACACTAAATCAAATTTACCAACCAAATCTTTTGCATTTTCACTTTCTAATAACGAATCAGTTGATATAATTGGTTTCTTTATACCATGTAGAACAGAATTCATATAACCAATTCTTGCCATATTACTATCATTATCGCAACCATAAAACATTAATTCACTAAATGTTTTTGAATTGTTTACATTTAACAATTGTGCTTTTTGTTTTTCTTTTATATATTTAGCTGACTCAATCAAGAAACCAGCAGTACCCATTGCAGGGTCAATAATCATTTCACCTAACTTAGGCTTCATCATTTCTACTGCCATATCAATAATATGTCTTGGTGTTCTAAATTGACCTGATACTCCACTTCCACACATGTATTCATATACATCACCCATTAAATCAGTATTGTTAAAATCTAATTCTGGATCAGATAATTTATCAACAATCGAAGTTAATAATCTCTCTTTATCATCAAAACCGAAAGTTAATTTTTTAGCAAATCTAGGAAAGTCTCCAATACTTGTATTATTTACATCTTTTATAAAAGGATAAACATAATCTCTTAATCTTCTAGCCAAATCAAAAGAATTTAGATTCTTAAAATTTTTCCATCTTAATTGTTCATAGGGAATTTCAAATTTTAAAACAGTTTCCCCATTAATAACATCATAATTATTGTAATTTCCTTTTTTAAAAATCAAATCTTCTTGTTTAGGTTCAATACCTATAATACTAGCCTGAGCTTCAATAGCATTTTGTTTATCATCTAACATTTTAATAAACATTAAGGTTGTTAATTGATTAACTATATCACTAGTTTGAGCCATATTTTCATTATAAAAATCTTGCCATATCGCATCAATCTTGGTTTTTAAATTTCCAGTTATCATTATTCAAATACCTCTTTCTACTCAACTTTCATTCCAGCTTCAATAAATAGTTCTTTTAGTTTTC
>CAYTVE010000045.1:0-9470 GCA_964441815.1 uncultured Anaeroplasmataceae bacterium
GATTTTATCAAGCAATAAGATAATAAAAAAATGTCAGAACGATATAGAAAAGTATACGTTTTGACACCTGTGCTTATTTAGTATAAGTATACCATATTTTTCTCAAAATTCCTATAATTTCGCTAATTTTATTCATATATTCGCCATTTTTTCTCAAATTTTCTTTGGTAAAAATATTCATACAAATTGATACCTATTTTATAACAAGAAATGAGGTTTATATTTTTATGGATTTAAAAGAAATTAAACAATTAAATCAAAGGCTATATCAACTTGATACAGATATCAGTAGAAATAGTAAAGTGATTTTTATATCAACTTTAATTTTCTGTATTGTTAAAAATAAAGATTTTCAAAATGCGAATAAATTAACTAGTCTCATAGATTTTGTTGATGATGAAAAATCCCCTATTGATCAATTAATAGACCTAGCTAAAAATGAGATAGAAAAATTAGGATTATTAGATAGTACAAAAAATGCAGTTTTTAATTCATTAAAGACAATTTCAGGTGTTAATACGGGTTTAGATAGAGATAAAGTTGCATTTAAAGATTTTATTTTAGACTTTATATCTAAATATTTTGTATCAATAAAACCAACTGATTTATTTTTAGAAGTACTTTACATGGAAATAGATAAAAAAGCATCAGCTAGTGATAAGGGTGTTGTATTAACTCCATTTTTTGCTGCACAATTAATGGTTGATTTAGCTGATATTGATTATAAAACTGATGTTATTGCAGATTTATGTAGTGGAACTGGTTTATTTTCTTTATTGGCTTATTCAAAGATGCTAGGTGATATGAATAAAGATTACGAAGATAAAAAAATTTCATTTGAAGAGTATAGAAAATATCAAAGCAGATTATATAATTCAATTATTGCTAATGATACAGAGCCAAAAATGGTTACTTTATGTTTAGCTAATTTTTTATTGAAATCATTAAATCATTCTCTAATTTTTTATGACGATGTTTTAAACTTAGAAAAGTCATCTTTTAAAATTAAAGAAAATGGTGAAGATAAAACAATCCAACCGACAAAAGCAATTTTAAATCCTCCATATGAGGATAAGTACAAACCATTAGATATTTTAGAGAAAAATATTAAATTAGTAAAATCTGATGATTCAAATTCTAGTAAAGTAATTGTGATTATCCCTCCACAAAAATTTGGTCAAAAGAAAGAAGTATTTTCTAGAATATTAAATATTTCTACATTAGAATCTGTAATTAAAATGCAAGATGATTTATTTACTGATAGTGGTAAATCTCAACCAGCTTCAATCTTTGTATTTAATGTTAGTAAACCACATGATAAGAATGATATAATAAGATATTTTAATTTTACTGATACGGGCTATATTTATTTAAAAGACAGTGGACTTGTTGATAAAAATAATGTATATGAAGAGAAAAAGAAAGCTTTATTTGAGAGAATAAATGATAAATGTAGTAATGTTAAGATTAGTCATTTTATTCGAAGTTGGAATAATTTTTATGAAGTAAATAAGGAATTAGAAGTTGAAACAACTATAGATCCTAATAAAATTATAGCAAGTAAAGAGGAAGCAGATATTACTTTAGAAAATATTACAATAAAGAAAATGCTAAAAGAAAAAAGTGATTTAATTAAAAGTGTTAATAATGAATTTATTGATAAAGATGGAACTTTTGAAAATTATATTATAGATATTTTAAGTGAGGATTAGAATATGAGTAATATAATTTGGAAAGCATTTAAAGTAAACGAAATATTTATAAGAAATACACCACCGTCTACAAATGTTCCAGCAAAGGATTTAAATATTTTTGATGAGTGGTCTGAAGGATTAATAGCTTTAATTACAAGAGCTGAGTCCAATAATGGTATTAGAGGTTATATAAAAAAAGAAAATTTTAAGACATTAAAAAATAAAATAACATATAACGATCAATTTTCAATTTTTTTATATCATGATTATGAATTTACAACTATAAAAGATCATTTATCTATAGTAAATGCTAAAATTGATAAATTAAATGATTTTCTTGAATCTAATGATTATGTCAACAAGTTTATATGCTTAATTCTGAATCATATTTTTAGCAAAGATATTTTTAATTTTAATTTTACTGGTGGTGATTATAAATTTGACCGTGAAATCATCTTATTACCATGTATAGAAGTAAGTAGTGAAGAAGAATACATATGGGAAGAAAACGGCAAATATTATACACTTGCTGTTGAGTATATTAAGTATTTAATGGATGAAGCAAAAGAATTACGTGAGCAAAAAACAATAAGATTGTACGAGGCAGAGAGAGCAAAGTACGAGGCAGAGAGAGCAAAGTACGAGGCAGGTTATAAGAAAGAGAAAGATGTTTTAGTGTGGAAAGGATTTAAACTTGGAGATTTATTTGAACGTTCAACAAAATTGGCGTTATCTATGAATCAAAAAGATTTATCACTTTATGATGATAAAGATGAAGAACATAGCATTGCTTTAATTAGTGCAAGTAGAAATGGTAGTGGAAGAGTTGGATATATAGAAAACTCAATAGTTGATAAAAACTTAGTTTCTATTAATAAAATTACATTTGATGACCAATGGGGATATACATACTTTCAGCAAGAAGAATTTGTTATTACAGGAGGTCATAATGCGATACTAGAAGTAAATAACTTAAAATTAAAAAAAATATTAGATTCAAATACTTATTGTTATTCTTTTTTATCTTTAATCATTAATAATATAACTATTAAAAGTGGAATATTTGGATATGGTTATAAAATAAATAATAAATTTGACCGTGAAATCATCTTATTACCATGTATAGAAGTAAGTAGTGAAGAAGAATACATATGGGAAGAAAACGGCAAATATTATACACTTGCTGTTGAGTATATATCATATTTATATTTAGATGGTAGAGTTAGATACAATCAAAAACTAATTGATAAATATAAATATCAATATTAATCGGAGGTAGTTATGAAACACGAATTTATAAATGTTCGTAAAATATTTGATAAATATAAAGTAATAAATGTACCTTATTATCAAAGAGATTATGTTTGGGGTAGTAAAAATAATGGTAGAAATTTATATAAATTTATTGATGATATCTTTACTCAGTATAATACTAATCCTTCATCAGAATATTTTATAGGAACATTAGCATTTTGTTCTGAAAAAGTAAATGATGTAATTGATGGTCAACAAAGAATTACAAGTTTAGTTTTGATTCTAACAATATTAGCAAAAGAAAAATGTTCTGATGAAATTATTAATGAAAATAGATTATTATTAGAACCAAATAATGAATTTGTCATTAAAGAACCATTTTATTTGACTCAAGAATTAAAATATAATCTAGGTCTAGAAAATAATTATAATGGTCAAAATTATAATGTTAATATTAGCAAAACTATTGATAGAATTAAAAGTCAAATTAATAATGGTTGGGGAAATTATGAAATAAGTTGGTACGATGGATTGTACAATTATATTTTAGATAAAGTAATGCTAATTTCTTTAGAATACAATAATATCTCTGAATCATTAAAGTATTTTTTAAATATTAATTCTTTATCCGTTCAACTTACACAAAGTGATATCTTTTTTTCAATTCTATCGCAATCTTTAAGAATTGCTAAAAGTGAGTATACTATTTTTACTATAAAAAATAAAATATCTGAAATAGGTCAATATAAGGGATTAGATAAAGATATTGAAGGATATAAGTGCTATGAAAAAGAAAAAACAACAAAAGGTATAGATAATATAATTTATGTATTTTTAAATGCATTCTATAAAAATGATAAGAATATTTTAGAATTAAATGAAACTGGTATTGGAAAATGGATGTCTTTTTATAAAAATGAAGTATTTAATGATTCATTAGAAGCAAGTAAGTTTATTAATAAATTTATAGCGTATGTTAATGATTTTGAAATTATTTATAGTTACTTTTCTAATAGAGAAGGAAATCTTGATAAAAAATCTTCAATTTGTACTTCATGGATATTATTACAGTACGAAGGTTATTCTGATGTTTTAAAAATGTTAACTGAATTATTCAAAGTAAGACATAATTATATTGATAATTGTTTTAACTTATATGATAACGATAAAGATATTTCATATGAAAAATTAAATGAAATTGCTAAGCGTTTAAATTTGACATTAATTTGGAATTACATAAGAAGTTCTAATAAAAGATTAGATGGTTTTATTTCTAATATAACTTTAAATAATAATGAAGACTATAAAATTTCTATTGATGATATTATTAATAATATGACTTTAGAGGATATTTTTAATTTAACTTATAATGATAAAAAAGGAACATCAAACGCGGATATAAAAGATAAATCCAGAATAATCAAAGTGATTTTCTCATTGCAAGAGGCTTTTTTAAATCATACAGCTAAAACAGAAAAAGATATAAATGAATATTTGGAAAATATATTGTTTGGAAAATTTACTATTGAGCACATATACAGTGTTAATGAATTTAAAGATAAATCAAGACTTAGTAATTGGCAAACAAAAAAAGATAAGTTTTATGATGATGATGAATTTGACATTGCAAGATGTAGATTTGAAAATCTTAGTTTGTTAAATGATAGTACAAATTCTTCTGCAGGTGCTGATGATATAAATTCTAAAATTAAGAAATATAAAGAAGCTCGAAAAATATGTAATAGTGAATGGGAATATTTAATATTATCCTTTGTAAAAGATTCTGAGTTTTATAATAATGAAGCTATATGTAGATTAAATTTACCTGATAGAACTTTTATTAATATAGATCAAAATACATGGGAGCATCAAAAAGAAAATAATCGCAAATTTAACGAACAATTATTAAAACTAGCTCTTAATGAAATAGCTAGAAAATAACACTCTAAGACTTCCACTAACACTGGAGGTCTTTTCTTTTGCTCATATGTAGTAATAAATCACATTAAATGATATAATTATACAACCAAAAGAAAAAACAAATTCGATAATTAAGAAAAGAAGGATGAGTGGTTTATAATGAATAAAAACGATGATTTAAAAAAAATTTGAAAACTTTAAAGAAGATGATGTGGAAGATAATTTACTAATCAGCCACATGAATGGAACATTTAATGATGCATTTATTTTTATATATAATTACTTTGAAATGCCATCAGATAATGTATGTGCTAAGTTATGTGGATTAGATCATAAAACAATAGCGAGTTATTATAATAAAACTGCTAAAGAACCACATTATAAAAATGTTATAGCTATTTGTTGTGGCTTTAATTTAAGACCTAGAGTATCTAAAAAGTTATTATCTACAATTAGAATAGATTTAGATATTTCAACTGCACCAGAAGACCATCTATATAATATTTTACTTCATACAAATTATAATGAATCAATTGATGAATGGAATGAGCATATAAAAGAAGCAAATATAGGTTATCAGCATATGCTTTAATATTGGGAGTATAGTGAAAATTTTTTATTTAATTTTATAGATCATATTAAGAGTTTTGAATCTTATTTTAAAAATGATAAGGTTTGAAACTCTTTTTTTATGCTTTTTTATTGGGAGTAATATCCCAAGAAGAAAATGATGATGTGATATATTATACACACTTAACCACTGCAATGGTTGAGTTAGGTAATAATGTCTTGCAGGACGCCACTAATTATTACCAATAAACATAATTAAATAGCAGTCAATTTGCTTTAGTGGGTAAAGGTACTGCAAAAGAAAAATTGGAGTTTAATTTTTATACTACATTCTTTTGCTTATGCCTTCATTCATGAAGTTTCGTAATGAATTTTTAGGGATTTCTCCAATTTTTCACTAATTAAGTAAAAAAGGAGAAAATCAATGAAAATAATTTACAAATTTAATGATGGAACTGTATCAGAAGTAGAAGTTGATGAAGAACTTGGTTTATTTATTGAAGCCCAAGAACGTGAGTATCAATCTTACGAAAGAAAAATGCGTAGGTGGGCTCCTATTATACTTGATGAATCAGAATATGAAGGAAAGTGGTTTGAAGATAATAACACTCCTTCTAAACATTATGATTTAGAACAACAAGCTTTATTGTAACTAATAGACCATTATCATCATTAAAGAAATGAAGGTAGATTCACGCTTAATAGAAACAGTTCAAAAAAGACTAATGTAAGGAGCATAAGTAATAACTCTATAATAAAATAATGGATAATAATTTCATCAGTTGGCTCATCTGTATTTTATCATGAACTAAGCGATGAGGCTATTATCCCGATTTGAAGCGGAAATACGTACTAAGTAATAATAGTTTATTTTTGAAGTTCTTGATATTGATAGAAGAAGAATTAACGGAAATTTAAAAAAAAGTGTATGAAAGATTCTTGAAGAAAACTGTATAAATAATTTTAGAGTGAAGTAATATTAGTAAACGAAAATTTTTTCGCAGAAATAAAGGCATATAGAAGATTTAAAAATTGCTTTTTTAAAACAAAATCGCTTATAATTTTGAAAAAGTAAGGAATAAATAGCTTATTCTATTGAAAAATCGCTTACTTTTTAATATAATATAAGCGATTAAAGAAAGGATTGAGAGATTATGCGCGAATTTAATTATAATTTCTTAAAAGAAAAACAATGGGATAAAGATATTCTTGGTTATATCGGACTTATTCATGAATATAAAGGCAGACAACAATTATACTTGCAACAAAAACCTATGGAACTTGAAAGACTTGTTGAACTTGCTAAAATCCAAAGTGTTGAATCCTCTAATGCCATCGAAGGAATTATAACGACAAATCAGCGTTTAAAACAGTTAATGAAAGAAAAAACTTCACCACGCAATAGAGATGAACAAGAAATTCTTGGTTACAGAGCTGTTCTTGAAATGATTCATGAAAGTTTTGAATATATACCTATAACAACAAATGTAATACTTCAACTTCACAAAAAATTATATTCATTTTTGCCTACATCGTTTGGAGGCCAATTTAAAACAGCATCAAATGAAATTGATGAAATTAAAGCAGATGGTAGCGTAGTTGTAAGATTTAAACCTTTAGAACCTTTTGAAACGCCAGATGCTATTGATAGACTTTGCAAAAATTATAATGAAATCATCTCAAAAGGAGATATTGATCCTTTGGTTGTTATTCCAACGTTTATTCATGATTTCCTTTGTATCCATCCTTTTAATGATGGTAATGGTCGTATGAGTAGACTTCTTACAACATTACTTTTATACAAAAATGGTTATGTAGTTGGTAAATATATATCACTTGAAAAAAAGATTAATGAGCATAAAGATGAATACTATGATGCTTTGCAAATTGCATCTTTAAATTGGCATGAAGGAATAAATGATGATACTTCATTTACAAAATATATCCTTGGAGTTGTTCTTGCTGCTTATAGAGATTTTGAAGAACGTTTGCAAATAGTATCAAGCAAAAAAACAGCAAAAGAAATGGTAAAAGATGTATTTACCATTAAGCTTGGAAAGATAACTAAAAGTGACATTATGGAAATGTGTACGAATCTTAGTCGTTCTGCTGTAGAAAAAGCATTAAGGGAACTTATTTCTGAAAACTATATTGTAAAATATGGTAAAGGTCCTGCAACATTTTATACAATATATCAACGTTTGTAAAACCCATATATTAAAGACTTTGATTATGAATAACACAAAGTATTACTTTATTAAAAAAATAATATTTTTATAATGATTTAATTAGAAAATTAATATATTTTTGATATATCATATTATAAACTAAATTAAATTAATTAATTATAGCATTTTTCTTTTATTAAAGATTTTAATAACTGTTAAAAATGGATTAATTTCAAATTATCTTGAAAATAGCATTATGACTATCTATTTGAATATCATTTAAGTTATATAAAAAGATCTAAAGATTAAAACCATTAGTATTTGATGAAACCAGAAGTATTGATGGTCTTAAATAGCTGTTATCTAAAATTAAGAAATTTGATTTTTTATCAAATAGGCAAAATATATTTATTATAACGAAAAGACCATTATCATCATGTAAAGAAATAAAGGTAGATTTTCATTTAATAGAAATACTTCAAAAAGATTAATGCAAGGAGCACAAATAATACCTCTATCATAAGCTGATGGATAGTAATTTCATCAATTTGATCATCCTTCTTTTGCTATGAACCAAGCGATGAGGCTATTATCCCGATTTAAACCAAAAAATATAGGTATCTAAGCTTTTTCACGAATTAATAATTTTTTAGCACAACAAATCTACCACTAAAATACCCACTACCGAGCGTGGGGGTTTGTGTGTAAATTCGAGTTCAAACGTTATTAAAAACATAGGATATTATTCTAATTCAAAATAACCTAACCTAAAACTTACGACGTATTTGTCTAAACTTTATTGTTCAAATAATTCTTTTAACTTGATTTTAAGATAACATTTTGGTATAATATAGGTAAAAGTAGCGACGTATTTGTCGTAAGTTCGAGGTGAAAAAAATGATTAATCGTAATTCTTATTTAGAGCGTATCATTCGCAATATGTGGAATGGTGAAATTAAAGTGATTACAGGTATTCGTAGATGTGGAAAATCAGTATTACTTTTTGATTTATTCTATGAATATTTACTTTCAAAAGGTACATCAGAAGATCATATTATTAAAATTGAACTTGATCAACGTAGATATTATAAATTTAGAAATCCAATTACGCTTTGTGAGTATGTAGAATCTATTGTTACAAAAGATAACAATGAACAGTTTTATTTGTTTATTGATGAGGTGCAATTCACTACAAAGGTTGTTGATGAAGAAAATGGCGGTATTGAGGTTTCAATCTATGATATGCTAAACGAACTCAAAGCCTATAAAAATCTTGATGTTTATGTAACTGGAAGTAACTCAAAAGGATTGTCGAAAGATATAGCTACTGAATTTAGAGGACGTGCAACACAAATTCATGTATATCCATTGTCTTTTGAAGAATTCTATTCTTACATTGGTGGTGACGAAAGAAAAGCACTTGATTCATATATGCTTTATGGTGGAATGCCTCGTATACTAGCTTTAAAAGATGAGAAGGATAAAAAAGATTATTTGACTTCTTTGTATAATGAGTTATATGTAAAAGATATTGTCGAGCGTAACAATATTGAACGTGATGATATTCTTGAGGAGATACTAGATTTTCTTGCATCACAGATTAGTTCGCTAACAAATCCAACAAATATTGCAAACGCAC
This sequence comes from uncultured Anaeroplasmataceae bacterium, assembly GCA_964441815.1. GTDB lineage: Bacteria > Bacillota_I > Bacilli_A > Acholeplasmatales > Anaeroplasmataceae > Pelethenecus. The sequence goes on from CAYTVE010000045.1 coordinate 9,246, forward strand.
TAACCAGTATGAAAAATGAAAAAGTCAACTCTGTTTTAGTTGCAAACTATGTTCAACACATTATGGATTCGTTTTTGGTATCTATGGCAAAACGATATGATGTTAAAGGAAAGACTTATTTTAAATATCCCAATAAATATTATTATTCTGATATTGGTCTTCGTAATGCACGTTTGAACTATCGACAATATGATCCAGGACATATTATGGAAAATATTATTTATA
>CAYTVE010000046.1:0-8402 GCA_964441815.1 uncultured Anaeroplasmataceae bacterium
GTTGGTATAAATTATGATGATAAATATAATCATCAAACTATAATAGAAGAAATAGTAATTTAACTATTGTATATAACGTTTATTTTTGACAAATATAAAATGTGTGTTAAATAGAATAAAAACAGACCCTATAAAGTGGCATTTACGAAATGTGAGTACTTTATAGGGTCTGTTTTTAAAAAGTATGGTGTTTTAAATGGTATTATTGATTGGGTGTATTTAGAATTTTTTGTTCTTCAGTTATATACTTTTTAATTATGGTTGAAATTATATTTGAAAAAGATTATACTATACATTGTAATATTGATTTTGATTTTTTAATAAATATTTAAAGGAAGATTATATTGATTGTAAATAATAAATCTCCTCCTTTTTTTCTTAAAAAATGATTATTTGTTGAAAAAAAGAGAAAATATAGTTAAAATAGAAATAAATAAATTTATCTTTGAAAGGAACTGGTGATTTATGAAAACTAGACTATCTGAACTTTTAATTAAAAATGGCATTGAAAGAAAAGTGATTGCAGATGATTTGAATATTGAAAGAAGAACAATGAACAATTATGTTACTGAAACAACGCTAATGAATAGTGATACTATTGTTAAAGTAGCTGCTTATTTGGGTGTAACTACTGATTATTTATTATGTGTTGATAGACCTAAAGATGATTTTGTTGATGCTAAGATTGATGAAATATGTGATAAATTAAAGGAAATAATTTATCATATTAAAGACAATAATTAAATATAATTAATAATTATTTTTGAGTTATTCACTCTTAAATAATTATTTTTTTTACAAATTATATTGTCAAAAACTATTAATTTATAGTTTAATTTCAATTTTTTTAGTTTATATATTATCAAAATAATAATTTAAATATGTTTCATAAAATGAAATAATAAGGCATAGATTATATTGGTGATACAATGGAAATAATAAAAAGTATATATAATAGAAGAGGTTTAAAATTAAATTCATTAGAAATAAAATTAGATAACACAACTATTATAATGCTTGAAGGATATAAGTGTTTTTTTATGTGTGGGGCACTAGATGTTGATGTATATAAAAATAGAAAAGTAATATGTGGTAAAGCTGTTGGTGTTAAAACATTAGATGAATTATTTGACGCTACAATATATGATAGTTCTTTATATGCGAAAGAATTAGGAATTGTTCCTGGTTTAAAGGTATATGAGGCATTTGAAAAAATGGCTATGGATAATTAGTTGTTTAATATTAATTTTAACATTTATTATTTATGCAGCTAAATTTACGATGAATTATTTTTCGACTGCAATTAAAGCCTATACTGATTCACTTATTATAAGTTATGCAAATGAAGTTATAGATGAGGGTGTAAGTGAAAAGGTTATTAAACTATTAGATGGGAAAAGCGTGTTATGTGAATCTTATGATTCAACAGGGAAGGTAACTTACGCATATTTAGATGTTAATACATTGAATTTAGTAAGAAGTAATGTTTCAATGTATCTTGTTGATTGTGTGAGTGAAATTAATGATGGGAAAACATTTGAAACAATCGAATTACCTTTAGGTTATTTTTTTGGATTAAATTATTTCTTTTCAAAAAGTATTAAAGTTCCTATAGATCTTGAGGTTATTGGTAATCAAAAAGTTGAAATAGAAAAAAATATTGAAAGTTATGGTTTAAACACAACTGTTTTACAAATTAATTTAGCAATTTCATTAAATATTAGAAGTGTTATTCCTTTTCAAAACAATATAATTGAAACTAAAATAAATATTCCAATAGCATTAGAAATATTAAATAATGATATTCCTTATTATTTGGGTATTAAAGAATAAAAAAGCTAGAGATAGCTTTTTTTGTATTCTTGTTAAAATAATATTGTTTATATTAAACAAAATGTGGTATAATTATTTTCAGGTGATATTATGATAATAGATTGCAAAAAAGGTCAATTTAAGATTGAAAATAATTATCGTGACGCTTTTAAATTAGAAGCATTTGAAGAAAAATATATTGAGGAATGCTTCGATAAATATGTTTATATTGTTGGAGATATTAGTTCGGGTATATTAAGGTTAAAGGGATTTGATACTAATCCCAAAAGTAAAAACTATTTTGGATTTATTGATGATTACCTAGAATTATCTTGTGCAATGGGATGTCCATATTATGTTTTAAAAAGAATTCAATCTGATGAAGAATATGAACATGAACTTAATGATCCAAACGAACCAAAAAATGATGGTTTTGTTATTCATAATATTGTTAAAGAAAATTTTGATAAAGAAAGTATTGTATTAGAAACTACACCTAAGGTTAAGCCCAATATTGTTATTAATCCTGAAACACTAAATAAAATTCCGAAGAAAGAATTAGAAGGTGATTTAAAAGAATTTGTAATACAAGAACAATGTAAGCAAAATGAAAAGGTAGAAGTTTCTCAAAGTTATGTTTCAAGCAGTCCTGGATTTGTTCCTAATCAAAATAAGAATAATTTCAATAGAAATAAAAACAAGAGTAGAAAGAGAAATAAAAATAATGAACGAAATTAAGATAGAACAACAAATCGAAAAAATTTTAGATAAAATAAGACCATATTTAAATTCTGAGGGTGGGGATTTAGAATACTTAGGATTTAAAGATGGAATTGTATATGTTCGTATGCTTGGCGCATGTATGGATTGCGGTGCGTTAGATTCTACATTAAAGGATGGAATAGAAGCATTATTGGTTGAAAATATACCTGAGGTGATTGAGGTTGTTAATGTTGGCTTAGGAGAAGAATTATAGTGAATATGAAATTATATGAAGATTTTTTAAAGATAACGCAAATAAGAACTATTCAAATTATATGTATTTGTTTATTTTCTATGCTTATATGTCAAATTTTAAAATTTGTTATAATGTCTATAAAAAATAAAAAAATTATTTGGAAATTCCTTTATTACACAGGAGGATTTCCATCATCTCATACTTGTTTATGTATGACTTTAGTGACATCATTATTTTTATTTCAATTACATGACATAAACGGGATTGATTGGTCTTTTGCTGTAGCCGTTTGTTTTGCGCTTGTTACAATCCATGATTCTATGGGGATTAGATTAGAGGCTTCTAAGCATGCAGTTATACTAAACAATTTTGCTAAGGAAATGACCGAAGAGGAAAGAAAAACAATTGGATATGGTAAAAAAGGTTTTTTAAAAGAATTTTTAGGACATAAATTTTTTGAAGTCGTTGGTGGTTTTGTGTTAGGTATCATTATTGGTATCTCAGGATATTTTATATTAGTTAATTTTATATAATTAGGAGGAATTAAAAAATGAATTGTTTAAGTTTAGATATTTCACAAGCTAGGAAATTTTTTGATGAGAAAGAATATGAGAATGTAAAAAAAGAAGTTGTCGATGCTCATAAATTGTTAAGATCAAAACAAGGTGCTGGGAATGATTTTTTAGGGTGGTTAGATTTACCTAGAGATTATGATAAAAAAGAAGTAGAAAGAATTATAGAGGCGGCTAAAAGAATTCAACAACAATCAAGTGTATTAGTTGCTATTGGTATTGGTGGTTCTTATTTAGGTGCTAGAGCTGCTATTGAAATGCTAAAAAAATATTTTAATAATAAAGGTGTAGAAGTTATTTTTGTTGGTAATCAAATTTCATCTACATATATATGTGAATTATTAGAATATTTGAAAGATAAAGATTTTTCTATTAATGTTATTTCTAAATCAGGTACTACTACAGAGCCTGCTATTGCATTTCGTATTTTTAAAGATTATATTGAAAAACGTTATGGTAAAGAAACAGCTAAAAAGCGTATTTACGCTACAACAGATAAGGCAAGAGGAGCTTTAAAAACTCTTGCAACTGCGGAAGGATATGAAACATTTGTTGTACCAGATGATGTTGGTGGTAGATTTTCTGTTTTAACACCAGTTGGTTTACTTCCTATTGCTGCTGCAGGGATTGATATAAATGAAATGCTTAAAGGTGCATCAGATGCTTATAATTTTTATCAAGAACAAGATGTTGAAAAAAACGATGCTTTAAAATATGCACTTGTACGTAATTTATTATATCGTAAAGGTAAAAAAATTGAAATGCTTGTTAACTATGAACCTAGATTACAATATTTTGCTGAATGGTGGAAACAATTATATGGCGAATCAGAAGGTAAAGATGGAAAAGGTATTTGGATTACTTCAGCTTCTTTTTCTACTGACTTACATTCTTTAGGTCAAATGATACAAGAAGGAGAAAGAACAATATTTGAAACAGTGTTAAATATTAATAAACCAGTTTCAAATATAACAATTGAAGCTAATGATGATAATTTGGATGGATTAAATTTCTTAGCTGGAAAGACAATGGATTATGTTAACAAAATGGCAATGACAGGAACTATGATAGCCCATGTAGATGGTGGTGTGCCTAACATTTTCTTAAACATAGAAGATATATCAGCATATACATTTGGATATTTAGTATATTTCTTTGAATTAGCTTGTGGTGTATCAGCCTATACACTTGGTGTCAATCCATTTAATCAACCCGGGGTTGAGGCTTATAAAAAGAATATGTTTGCTTTACTTGGTAAACCTGGTTATGAAGATTTAAAAGCTTCTCTTGAGAAAAAACTTAATAAATAATTTAATTGGTGGATATATTCCGCCTTTATTTTATTATTGTTTTTTCATTTATTTATGATAAAATGTTATAAGAGGTGATTTATATGTCGGAATTTAAAAGAATTGCTCAATTTGAAAAAGTTTCTTCAACAAATTTTTTATCATCTTGTGATATGGAGAATGCTTTAGAAATATATAATAACATTAAATTGCCTAAACGTGCTACAAAAGGGTCTGCAGGTTATGATTTTTATATTCCTTTTGATATAACTTTGAAGCCTGGTGAAACTATAAAAATACCTACAGGTATTCGTGTGAAAATGGCTGATAATTATGTTTTGCATTTATATCCTAGAAGCGGATTAGGATTCAAATATCGTTTACAATTAAATAATACTGTTGGTATAATTGATAGTGATTATTATTATTCAGACAATGAGGGTCATATTTTTGCTAAAATTACTAATGATTCCAATGAAAATAAAATAATAAATTTAAAACAATCTGAAGCATTTATGCAAGGTATCTTTTTGGAATATGGTATAACATTTGATGATGATGTGAAAAATATAAGAAATGGTGGATTTGGTTCTACTGATAAAAAACAGTAAGTTTTGTTTTTTGCAAAAATGTTGACTAATTATGTCAAAAAATGTATAATGAAAGCGTTATAGGAGGTATTTTCATGGAAGAAAAAGAAGATGGTTTATCAATTGGTGAAATTTTTCACGTTATATTTATAAAAAAGTGGTTATTATTAGTTGTAACATTAGCTATTGCGATAGTTGGAATGGTTTTTGTTCAGTTTATTTATAATCCAAGTTCGATAGAATATGAGACAACATTTCAAATTAAATTTCCTGATGTTTATACTACTTCAGATGATGAAAGATTTTATCCCGATGGACAAGAATTTTTATATCAAGAATTTATTTCTTTAGAAAACTTACAAAGAGCTAAAGATAAGGATGAAAGTTTTAAATCAATTAATATTGAAAAAATGAAATATAAAAATGATATTTCAATTCAAGAATATGAAATAACTATTAATGAAGAACCAGTTAAAATGCAAATATATTCTATATATATTTTAAAGAAATATTTTGTGAATGAGGAACAAGCTGTTAATTTCTTTGATGCATTAATTAATGTTCCTAGAGATGTTATTATTGAAAAAATTGAAACAATAGAATATGATAAAAGTTTAAAACAATTTAATTTAGTTAAAGACTATGAATCTAAGGTTAATTCGTTAATTAGTCAAAAAGATAGTATTATAGCTAAATATAATACATTGATAACAAAATATAGTACTGCACAATCTATTTTATTAGAAGATGGTAATAAACTTGCTATTAATGAAGCGTTAACTGAAGTTGAATCATATTTTATTCGTTATGATTTAAATGGGTTATTGGTAGAAATTGAAGAAAATGGATACGTTAATCCAGATGACATTGAATATTATGTTACAATTGAAAATAATAAAGCATCATTAGTTCGTGAAAGGACTATTAATGAATCTAAAATTGAAAACTTAAATGCTCAATATAAGAAAATTGTTGAATTAAGTGGTAATCAAACTATAATTATTCAAGATATTATGTCTAGTATTAATGAATTGACATGTCGTAATGCTGAAATTGACTATATAATTACTAATGTATATGACAAGATTTTAAATACTCGTGATGAAAACAATAATGATGAAGTATATCAAGAAAAGTTAAGAAAATTTGATGAAAGATTAACTACTTATTATAATAAATTAATAGAATTTACTGACACATATAAAAAATTTGAAATTAATTCTTATGAAGAAAATACTAAGGTTTTAGTATCCGCTGGTTCTGTGATTACTTCAGCAGGTGGATTTAATGTTCTTCTAGCTTTAGCTGTATTCCTTGTAGTAGGATTTATTATTGGCTGTGGTGTTAATTTATGCTTAGATATGCCTTCTTATTTAAAAAATAAGAATAATGAAAAAAAAGAAAAGAAAGAAGAAATAACTGAATAAAATATGGTGGTCAAACAGACCACCTTTTCAATTTGAGGAGACTAAAATGAATTTTAATATAGAATTACCAGTATTTAAAAATGATAAATATAACATATTAGATTTTGGAGCAAAATCAAGTTTGGAATTTAATAATAAAGAATTTATACAGGCTGCAATTGATTATTGCTCAAATAATGGTGGTGGAATGGTAATAATTCCTAATGGATTCTTTTTGAGTGGACCAATTGAACTTAAGAGCAATGTTAATTTACATTTAGAAGATAATGCTTTTTTACAATTTAGTAAATCAAAAGAAGAATACCCTCTTATTTGGACCAATTATGAAGGACAAAAAAGAATTAGAGCAATTTCCCCAATTAGTGCTTTAAACCAAACAAACATTGCGATTACCGGCAAAGGAGTAATTGATGGTAATGGTTTTTTATGGCGTGGAATAAAAAAATTTAAATTAACAGAAAAAGAATTTTCTAGATGTATGAAAATAAGTCCTTATTTTAAAGAAACAAAAGAAGGAGGAATTTGGTATCCAACTAAAACAGTTTATGAAGGTGTTATGAATGGAGAGCCTGATTATAATGATCCTAACGCATTAGAATTAGCTTCTAAATATTATGATTTATATCGCCCTGTTTTATTATCATTAAAACATTGTGATAAAGTATTAATTGAAGATATTACTATTCAAAATTCACCAGCATGGAATATACATCCTTTCTTTTGTTCTAATTTTACTTTAAAAAACGCTAAAATTAGAAACAAATTTTCTGCTCAAAATGGAGACGGATTAGATTTAGAGTCATGTAAAAATTGTGAAATTGTTGGGTGTATTTTTGAAGTTGGGGATGATGGTATTTGTATAAAATCAGGAAAAAATGCTGAAGCTAGACAAATTGAAGGTCCTTGCCAAAATATTTGGATTCATGATTGTAAAGTATTTGATGCTCATGGTGGTTTTGTTGTTGGAAGTGAAATGAGCAGAGGTGTAAAGAACATTCTAGTTGAAAATTCTACTTTTATTGGTACAGATATTGGTGTTCGTTTTAAATCAGCAATTGGTCGTGGTGGTGTAGTAGAAGATATTACTATTAAAAATATTTATATGGCAAATATAATAGAAGAGGCTTTTATATTTACTATGGGTTATGTATTACATAATTTAGAAACAGATAAAACAGATAAAATGTATTCGCATTTAAAAGAAGATATTCCTGAATTTAAGAATATAACTATGGAAAATATTATTTGTAAAAATGCTAAAAGGGGTATTAAAATAGAGGGATTAGACATATTGCCTATTCATCATCTCTATTTTAAGAATATTGAAATAGAGGCGGAAAATGATTTATATATAGAAAATGCTGAAAATATAATTATGGATAATGTTAATATTAAACAAAAAAATCAAGAGGTGATTTAATGAAAAGTGTAATAGAACAAATTTTAGATGAAAATAATAACAATAATATTAAAATAAAAGGAAATAATGGAGAAATATTTACTTTTGAACAAATAGCTTTAATTAATTTAGAGGATGATACTTATACAATTTTACATCCTATTGCTGATGACGTTTCAGAAGACGATGTTTTAGTTTTTAAAATATTATTTAATGAAAATGAAGCATCTTTAGAGTTGGAAGAGGATGAACAAGTAATAGAAGATTGTTTTAATCAATATTATACACTTTTAAAAAATAGAAAAAAGTAGTGTCAATAGTTTGGGAAAATGTCTTAAAAAAAATAAAATATTAA
>CAYTVE010000047.1:0-7858 GCA_964441815.1 uncultured Anaeroplasmataceae bacterium
GGTTCTTATAAAGGTAAGGTATTACTTGTTGGTATAAATTATGATGATAAATATATTCATCAAACTATAATAGAAGAAATAGAAGTGTAAAGAGGATATGAATTATTGAATTGAATTTTTACAATTAATAACATTAGTAATCTTTTTTCTTGACATTCCATTTTCGGTGATTTATAATTCAAACATAGGCTATGAACTAGAGAAGTAAATGTATTTCTATTTTTAGAGAGAAGTCGGTTGGTGAAAGACTTTAAAGAATATATTGAAGGTAGCTAGGGAGCTAAATAGATGAAAAAAAGTAGTTTATTTCGTATACCTGCGTTAAAGGTTAATGAGTGCTATAGAAATATAGAACTAAGGTGGTAACACGGTAATTCGTCCTTAGAAGAGTAAAATCTTTTAAGGATTTTTTATTTAAGGTGGTGTTACGTTGAATTTAATAGGTGAACGAATTATTATTAGAAATTTTAAATTAAGTGATTTAGATGATTATTATGAATACGGTAAAGATGAATTAGTTGGTCCTAATGCAGGATGGAAACCTTTTGAATCAAAAGATATTGCTAAAAGAGTTTTATCAAGTCAATTGACATCTAAAGAAACATATGCCATTGTTCTGAAAGAAAATGATAAGCTTGTAGGTTCAATATCACTATATAATAATGCATTAAGGAACTATAAAAAAGCAAAGTCATTAGGTTTTTCACTTTCTAGTAAGTACTGGAATAGAGGATTAATGACAGAAGCTGTTAAAATGATGATCAAATATGCTTTTTCAAAAACAGATTGTGATGTATTAGAACTTGGACATCATCAAGATAATTATAGATGTAAAAGTGTTGCGGTGAAATGTGGATTTAATTATGACGGAACATTATGCTGTTATAAAAAATTATATGATGGTAGATTAGTAGATGCCTGCTTTTATTCTATGAAAAAAGAAGAATTTGAAAGGATGAATGAAAATGAGTAAAATATTAGAAACAAAATATGATTTTAAAAAGGTTGAAGAAGGTAAATATGATTTTTGGTTGAAGGGTGGATTTTTCACTGCTGGTGATAAATCTAAACAACCATTTTCAATGGTAATACCTCCTCCAAATGTTACAGGTAAACTGCACATAGGACATGCTTGTGATACATCCATTCAAGATGTTATTATAAGAAGAAAAAGAATGCAAGGCTTTGATACATTATGGGTTCCTGGAATGGATCATGCAGGAATTGCAACACAGGCTAAAGTTGATGAAAGATTAAAACAACAAGGAATTTCTAGATATGATATTGGTAGAGAAGAATTCTTAAAAGTAGCTTGGGAATGGAAAAAAGAATACGCTCTTCATATTCGAAAACAATGGGCCGCATTAGGTTTAAGTTTGGATTATACTAGAGAAAGATTTACTTTAGATGATAAATTAAATCAAGCCGTAAATAAAGTATTTATTACTTTATATAATAAAGGCTACATTTATCAAGGAAAAAGGATAATTAATTGGGATCCTGAAGCAAGAACAGCTTTATCTAATATAGAAGTAGAACATAAGGATGTTGAGGGAGCATTTTACCACTTTAAATATCCTTTCGTTGATGGTTCAGGAAGTGTAATTATTGCTACTACACGACCTGAAACAATGTTTGCAGATCAAGCCATAATGGTCCATCCACAAGATGAAAGATACAAAGATATTATAGGAAAAAAAGTATATATTCCTGGAACTTCGATTGAAATCCCTGTTATTGCAGATGAATATGTTGATATAGAATTTGGTACTGGTTGTGTTAAGGTGACACCTGCTCATGATCCAAATGATTATGAAGTAGGTATTAGACATAATTTGGAAATGCCATTATGTATGAATGATGATGGAACAATGAATGAGTTGGCTGGTATTTATAATGGAATGGATAGATTTGTTTGTCGTGAAGCTTTAATTAAAGATTTAGAAAAATCGGGATTATTTGTTAAAAAAGAAAGTATAATTCATTCTGTAGGACATAGTGAAAGAACTGGTGTAGTTGTTGAACCAAGATTATCTAAACAATGGTTTGTTAAAATGGATGTTTTAGCCAAACAAGTTTTAGATAATAAAGAATATCATTTTATCCCTGAACGTTTTAATCAAACCCTAACACATTGGTTAACAAATATTCAAGACTGGTGTATTTCAAGACAATTATGGTGGGGACATAGAATACCTGCATGGTATAAAGATGATGAAGTGAAAGTTCAAGTTGAAAATCCAGGTGAAGGATGGATTCAAGATGAAGATGTATTAGACACTTGGTTCTCATCAGCTTTATGGCCATTTTCAACATTAGGTTGGCCAGATGAGACTGAAGATTTAAAACGTTATTATCCTACAAATTGTTTGGTAACAGGTTATGATATTATTTTCTTTTGGGTTTCAAGAATGTTGTTTGAAGGTATTGAATTCACCGGAAAAGCTCCGTTTAAGGATATTGTTATACATGGATTAGTGCGTGCTAAAGATGGTAGAAAGATGTCTAAATCATTAGGTAATGGTATCGATCCATTTGATATGATTGAAAAATATGGTACTGACTCACTTCGTTATTTCTTAACAACAGGTGGCGCACTAGGTTTAGATTTACGCTTTGATGAAACAAAAACTGAGGCAGCTTGGAATTATTTAAATAAAGTTTGGAATATTACACGCTATGTATTAATGAATCTAGGTGAGGATTTTATTACATCAGAAATAGATGTATGTAAATTAAACATTGCATCTAAATCAATTTTAACTAGATTAAATCATACAATTCATATGGTTGATTATAATTTTGATAAATATGAATTAGGAGAAGCTGCCAAAGAATTATATAATTTTGTTTGGGATGATTTTGCATCATGGTATGTAGAAATATCTAAAGTTGATTTAAGTAGTAATGATATAGAAAATGTTAAAATGACTAAAAATGTATTAGTTTATGTATTAAAATCAATTTTAAAAATGCTTCACCCTTTCTGCCCTTTCATTACAGAGGAATTATATCAAGCATTGCCTCATGATGAAGAATCTATTACAATTGCTGCATGGCCTATGGTAAATCCTGATTATGAATTTAATGACGCTAAAGAAGCTTTTGATGATGTTGTTGAAATTATTACATCTGTTCGTAATGAACGTGCAAAAGCCAATAAAGCTCCATCAAAACCAATTAATATATATATTAGTTGTAAAAATGAAGATACATTAAATAAATTAAAACTAACAAAAAGCTATTTAGAAAAATTTATAAATCCTAAAGAATTTGTATTAACTTTAGATGAGATAAAAGCTGAAGGAATGGTTGTTGTAGTATTATCTTGTTGTAATCTTTATATCCCAACAACAGATTTAGTTGATTTAGAAGAAGCAAGAGCTAAACTTTTAAATTCTAAGAAAAAGCTTGAAGCAGAATTATCTAGAAGTAAAGCGATGTTATCAAACGAAAACTTCATATCTAAAGCACCACAAGCTAAAATAGATGCTGAAAAAGTTAAACTTGCTGATTATGAGGCTCAATATGAAGAAGTATGCCAAGCCTTACAACAACTTTAATAAAGATGAATTAGATAAAGCGTTAGACTGGCTATATAATCAAAAAAAGAGTAAAAAGAAAGAAGATTTAATTAGAATTTCTAGATGTATAGAACTTTTAAATATAAAAACAAACTATGATATAATACATATTGCAGGTACAAATGGTAAAGGTTCAACGGCTAGTTATTTAAATGAAATGTTAAAATTAAAATATAATAAGGTGGGACTTTTTGTTTCACCTTATGTTATTTGCTTTAACGAAAGAATCGAGATTAATTCAAAATATATTCCTAATGATGATGTTTTATTTTATATTAATTACTTAAAAATTTTTTCTATAGAATATTATCAAACATATAATGATACTATTTCTTTTTTTGAATTAACATTTCTAATGGCTTTATTATATTTTGAAAAAAATGATATTGATATATTAGTGTTAGAATGTGGACTTGGTGGATTATTAGATGTTACAAATGTATTAAATAAAAAAGTTTCTGTCATTACTAATATAGGATATGACCATATGCAACAATTAGGTAATTCTTTAGAAGAAATAGCTATTCATAAATTAGGTATAACTAGAAAGAATGTTCCTTGTTTTACAACTGTTGATAATTCATTAATTCCTTTTTTTAAAGAATATTCTTTAAAAAATAATGTTGATATTAATTATGTAATAAATGATATCAAAGATATTTATATTCAAAATAATAAAACTCATTTTAAATATAAAAATGAAGAATATGAGGTTTGTTTAGAAGGAAATTATCAAGCATATAATGCTAGTCTTGCGATAGCGGTAATAAAATATATAGATAATAATTATCCTAATGAATATATAACTAAAGCTTTAAATAACACATTTTGGCCTGGAAGATTTGAACATATAAAAGATAATATAATTATTGATGGAGCTCATAATATTGATGGTGTTAAGGGTTTATGCAATAATTTAAAAAATTATCATGACAAAAAGATAAAGGTAATATTTACTGCTTTAAGAGATAAACAAATAGAAACTATGATTAACATATTAGATGAAGTAACTTGTTTTTATTATTTTACTACAATTAGTGATAAAAGGGCTTCAAATTTGAATTATTTAACTGGTTTAACTAAAAAACCTTATTTAGCATTCGAAGAATATCAACAGGCTTTAAATGAGGCTTTAAATAAACTTGAAAAAGATGATTTATTGGTTATTACTGGTTCTCTTCATTTTATAAGTATTATAAGAAAATTATTGATTTAGAGGTATAAATATGGAATATGAAGATTTAGTAAAAAAATATAAAGCTTTAGGTATGATTGTACCTACTAAAAAAATGATTAAAAACAAAGAACAAATTGAAGGTATAAGAAAAGCTGGTATTATTAATACTAAAGTGTTAGACTATGTTAGTCAAAATATAAGAGTTGGAATGACTACAAACGATATTAATAAATTAGTGGAAGAAAAAACTAATGAACTTGGGGGAATATGTGCTCCATTAAATTATGAGGGTTTTCCAAAAAGTGTATGTACAAGTATTAATGATGCAGTATGTCACGGAATACCAGATAATACAATATTAAAATCTGGTGATATAATTAATGTTGATTGCACAACTATATACAATGGATACTACGCTGACGCATCTAGAATGTTTTTAATAGGTAATGTTGATGCAGAAGCAAAAAGATTGGTTGAAGTTAGCAAGGAATGTCTTGATTTAGCTGTTAAAAATCTTAAGCCTTTTTCACATCTAGGAGATATAGGTTATTATATAAATAAACATGCTAGAGAAAATGGATATAGTGTAGTTAGGGAAATAGGTGGTCACGGTGTTGGTATAGATTTTCATGAAGATCCTTATGTTGCTCATTATGGTAAGAAAAATACAGGTATGGTTTTATTTCCTGGTATGATTTTCACCATTGAACCAATGATAAATGAAGGTAGTAGAGAAGTATTTTTAGATGCTAGTAATAATTGGACTATCTATACAGAAGATGGTGGATGGTCAAGTCAATATGAATATACTGTTTTAATAACTGACGATGGTATTGAAATATTATCATATTAGAAAAATATCCAAAGAGATATTTTTCTTTTTAATTATACATATAAAATGTATAATTAGCGATTACAATGTATTATGAAAATGTAATTGATTTATAATAAAAAAAGGAGGTTCTAATATGGCAAATACATATATTTGTATTGATTTGAAATCATTTTATGCTTCTGTAGAATGTGTGGATTTAAATTTAGACCCATTAACAACTAATCTAGTGGTAGCAGATTTAGAAAGAAGTGAAAAAACTATTTGTCTTGCTGTTACGCCTGCGTTAAAATCATTTGGTGTTTCCTCAAGACCAAGATTATTTGAGGTTATATCTAAAGTAAAAGAAATAAATAACGAAAGAAGAAAAAAAATTAATTATCATAAATTTAAAAATAAATCCTATAATAAAAATGACCTTATTAATAATGATTATCTTGAATTAGATTATTTAATTGCAACACCAAAAATGGCTCATTATATTGAAGTTAGTAGTGAAATATATGGCATTTATTTGAAATATTTTTCTAAAGAAGATATTCATGTTTATTCCATTGATGAAGTTTTTATAGATGTTACTTCATATTTAAAAATGTATAATGATAATCCGAATGAATTAGTTAAATTAATTATTAAAGATATTTTAAATCAAACAGGCATTACCGCTACAGCTGGTATTGGTACTAATCTATATCTTGCAAAAGTAGCAATGGATATTGTTGCTAAAAGAAAACAGCCAGATGAATATGGTGTTAGAATTGCTATGCTTGATGAATCATCTTATAAAAAAGAATTATGGGATTATAGACCATTGAATGATTTTTGGCGTGTAGGATATGGTTATGTAAAAAGATTAGAAAAATTAGGATTATATACTATGGGCGATATTGCATTATGTTCAATTAAAAATGAAGACGTTTTATATGATGAATTTGGTATAAATGCTGAACTATTAATTGATCATGCGTGGGGAATAGAACCTACAACTATAGAAGATGTTAAAAAGTATAAACCAAAATCTAACAGTTTATCTACTGGACAAGTTTTATCATGTCCTTATGATTATAAAAAAGGCAAATTAATTGTAAAGGAAATGACTGAATTATTATCACTTGATTTAGTTGAAAAAGGCTTAGTAACAAGTCAATTAACTTTATCAATAGGATATGATGCTGAATCATTGAACGATAACAAATATAAAGGTCCAGTTGAATTAGATCATTATGGTAGACCAATTCCAAAAGGAGTTCATAGTAGTATTAATTTAGATGGTTTTACTTCTTCGACAACTGAATTGATGGACGCTATTATTATATTATTTAATAAAATAGTTGATCCTAGTCTATTAATTAGAAGAGTAGTTATATGTGCTAGTATCATAATGAAAGCTAGCGATTATCAACCTAAACCTAAGTTTAGACAATATTCATTATTTGATAATCCTGATGAAATAGATAATCTAGAAGAAGAAAAAATTAAAAAAAGAGAAAACGAAAGAAAATTACAGAAAGCAATTATCACTATAAAAAATAAATATGGTAAAAATGCTATTGTAAAAGGAATGAACCTAGAAGAAGGTGGAACTACTATTGAAAGAAATGAACAAATAGGAGGTCATAAATCGTGAAGTTTGATGTACATAACTATGACGATATTATAAACATAACTAAACCTAAATCAAATCATAAACCTATGGATAAACTTCAAAGAGCTTCACAGTTTGCACCATTCGCTGCCTTAAAAGGATATGAAGAATCTATATTTGAAACAGGTAGAATTGTCGATAAAAAGATTGAATTATCTGAAGAACAAATGGATGATATTTCATATAAATTAACATTTTTACAAGATCATATTAAAGATAATATTGAAGTTGAAATAATATATTTTGTACCTGATAAAAAGAAGATAGGTGGAATATATCAAAGTAAAATAGGTGTTTTAAGAAGAATTGATGATGTAGAAAGAAAAATACAATTTATAGATAAAAGTTTTATTAATATTATAGATATTTATAAAATCAAAATCGAAGAATTTGATAAAAATGAATACCTATAATCATATTAATAGTGGATAAATATCGTAATATAACATTTAATAGAGATTATTGCTAAGATTTTATCAAAATTAAGATTTAACACAGCGTAAGCCTGCTTTTTAAAGGTTTTGTTGTAATAGTTATGCATGTATAGTTTTTTATATTGTTTACACTGATGAAGGGTGATAAGGCGGTCGATTTTCGCAAAATATGAGCCAATGGCTTGT
>CAYTVE010000048.1:0-7230 GCA_964441815.1 uncultured Anaeroplasmataceae bacterium
TTAAGACATTTTCCTGGAATAACACTTAAGACATTATCACAGAATAATCATATATATATATTTAATAATAAGTCTTTAAATTGACAACAAAAATAAGATAGTTTATAATTACTCTTGTTGAAGTAGACACTCAACAAAGGAGATTTATCATATGGAAAAATATCAAGAAATAGAAAGAACAATAATTAAAACATATCGTGCACATTTATGGGCACCATTTGTTAAGGCACTTAAAGAATATAAATTATTGACTCCTAATGATAAGGTTTGTGTTTGTATTTCGGGTGGAAAAGATTCTATGTTATTAGCGAAACTATTTCAAGAATTAAAAAGACATTCTGACTTTGAATTTGATGTTAAATATTTGGTTATGAATCCGGGATACAATGAGGTTAATTTAGAATTAATAAAAAGTAATTTAAAATTAATGAATATAGATGCAGTGATAATGAATACTGATATATTTGAAATAGCTAATGCTCAAATTAAAAATCCATGTTATTTATGTGCTAAAATGCGTAGAGGTGCATTATATAAACTTGCAAAAGATTTAAACTGTAATAAAATAGCTCTAGGTCATCATTTTGATGATGTAATTGAAACGACTTTGATGAATATGTTAAATAGTGGCTCATTTCAAACTATGTTACCTAAATTACATTCAGAAAATTATGAAGGAATGGAACTTATTAGACCAATGTATTATATAAGAGAAAAAGACATAGTTCGTTGGAGTAACTATAATGAATTAAAATTTTTAAATTGTGCATGTAGATTTACTGAAAATATAGATATCACAAAAACTAAAACTAGTTCTAAAAGATATGATACGAAAGTACTAATTAAAGATTTATTAAAATATAATTCTTTAGTAGAAAAAAATATTTTTAAAAGTGCTTGTAATGTTAATTTGAATAAGATATTAGGATATAAAAAAGATGATGAAAATGTATCTTTTTTAGATAATTATGATGAAATTGAAAAATAAATTAAATATAATGATGACATTTTATAAAAAATAATGTACAATAAAGTTAGGAGGAATTGTCAATGAAGAAAAAAATAATTTTATTTTTATGTTTTTTAGTAGGACTTTTATCTTTAACTGGTTGTGATGATTCGGCAAATATTTCATATGTTGACTCAAATGGCGAGACACAAACTTTAAAGGTAACTGCAACAGATGACCAAGAAGTAGTAAACAAAGTAGTAGATTATGCAATAAAAGCTAATTATGATGATTTTAATAATTATTTATTTGCGGTTGCTGCTGATTTTAAAGCCACATTTAATAAAAATTTCAGTTCTTTGTTAGGCGAAGAATTAGGAGATTTAAAGGGTTCATTTGATTTAGATTTTAACGTAGTTGAAAATGAAGGGTTAGATGCATCATTAGACTTTGATATGTCTTTAGGTAAATCTTATAATGCAAGATTAAATGCTGAATGTATATATAATGGTTCTATAAATGAAATAAATGAAGAAAGTTATCTATATGTTAAAGGACTTTATTATGAAAAAACTGATCTAAGTGAATCAACTGAAACAATTAAAAATGCTTATAAATTAATGTCATTTATTAATGATTTTATTCCTGATGATAATGATGTATCAATATCACCTAAAGATTTTATAGATTTAAATGATTTAATTGAAGAAATTAATCCTAAATTTATTGTTTCTTCTGTAAAAAGTGGAATTATATATTTAGATACTACAATTTCATTAAAAGATTTATTAAATTGTTTAGAAGATGTTAATATTGAAGAAATCGAAGAAATAATAAATTTATTAGGTTCAGCTGATATTAAAGTGACATTATCATATGGACTTGAAGCTGAAACAGGAAGATTTAAGAAATTTAATTTTTCATATATTGATACTAATTTTGTAAATACATTAATATCTGGTGCATTAAATTTACCAAATGTAAAAATGTTAGATGAATTTGAAATTAATTTTACTGTTTCTTTAGAACCAAATAAAGCTAAAATTAAGAAACTTTCAGATGATGAAAAAGCTGGATATACTGTTTCTGATGATGATTTTTTCTAAGAAATATTGAGTGCAATTTTGCACTCTTTTTTTTGAATAATTAAATAAAAAAATGATTGACTTCAAACAATTTTAATATTATAATAAAAAATGTTTGAAAGGGTGATAAATGATGGTTGATATAGGCTTAGAAATTAAAAATTTAAACAATATGATTCATAGACATTTTATAAATTTGAAAACTACTAAATTATTAAATGAATTAACTAGAAGCAATGGTTATATTATAATTTATTTGGTAGAACATAGCGGTGAAATCATCACTCAAAAAAATATAGAAAATGCTTTAGGAATAACTAGATCTACTGCATCTATTGTTTTATCAAATATGGAAAAGAATAATCTAATTACAAGAAAAATAATGCCTAATGATTCTAGATGTAAAAGTATTCATATAACTAATTCAGGTATAAAATTATATGAATCAATGGAATTAGAAAAAAAAGAATTAGAAAAAAAATTAAAAAAAGGATTTAGTGATGAAGAACTAAGTATTTTTTTTGATTTTGTCAGAAGATTTAAAGAGAATTTAAGGGAGGAAAAATAAATGATTAAAATTTTAACTAAAAGTATAAGAGAATATAAAAAAGCATCAATCTTAACACCTATATTTGTATCTTTAGAAGTTGTTATGGAATGCTTAATCCCATTATTAATGTCGTATATATTAGGTAGAGCTCAAGAAACTGATCCTGATACTACATTAATTATTATATTAAGCTTAGTTATAATAGTTTTAGGTTTCTTTTCGCTTGCATTTGGAATATTGTCAGGAAAATATTGTGCAATAGCTTCTGCTGGTTTTGCTAAAAATTTAAGAAGAGATTTATTTTTTAAATCTCAAGAATTTTCATTTGAAAATATTGATAAATTTTCATCAGCTTCACTTGTTACACGAATGACTACAGATGTATCTAACATTCAAATGGCGTATGGCATGATTATAAGAATAGCTGTAAGAGTTCCTTTAATGATGATTTTTTCTGTGACATTAACATTTATTATGTCAGTTAAAATAGGATTAATTTATTTATGTATTGTTCCTATTTTAGGATTATTATTGTTTTTAATTATTAAATTTGCTATGCCAGTATTTGATAGAGTATTTCATAAATATGATGCATTAAATGAATCTGTTGAAGAAAATATTAAAGGTATTAGAGTTGTAAAAACTTATGTGAGAGAAGACTATGAAAAAAATAAATTTGCAACATCTGCAGAAGATGTAAGAAAAGATTTTGTTAAGGCTGAAAGAATTGTTGCATGGAATCAGCCAGTAATGGTATTTTTTATGTATTTATCACTCACTGTAGTCTCTTTATTTAGTGCATATCTTATTGTAACTACTAATAAAACTGAATTAGGTATAGAAAATGTATCAGCTATTATAACATATGGTACACAAATATTATCTAGTTTAATGATGTTATCAATGATATTTGTTATGATATCATTATCAATTTCATCAATGCATAGAGTTGTAGAAGTATTGACTGAAGAAAGTACTATAAAAAATCCAACAAATCCGGTTTATGAATTGGAAAATGGAAGTATTGAATTTGAAAATGTTTCCTTTAAATATAGTTTAGAGGCGGAAAAATTTGCTTTAGCTGATGTTAATATTAAAATAAATTCTGGTGAAACTATAGGTATAATTGGAGGAACTGGTTCATCTAAAACTACTTTTGTTAATTTATTATCTAGATTATATGATGTAACAGTAGGAGAAGTGAAAGTATCAGGTAAAAATGTTAAAGATTACGATTTGAAAACATTAAGAGACAATGTAGCCGTTGTTTTACAAAAAAATGTTTTATTTTCTGGAACTATTATCGAAAATCTTAGATGGGGTAATGAAAATGCTACTTTAGAAGAAATTAAAGAAGCATGTAAGTTAGCTTGTGCTGATGAATTTGTAGAACAATTTCCTGATAAATATGAAACATTTATTGAACAAGGTGGAATGAATGTTTCTGGTGGCCAAAAACAAAGATTATGTATTGCTAGAGCCTTATTAAAAAAACCTAAAATATTAATATTAGATGATTCTACAAGTGCTGTTGATACTAAAACTGACGCTTTAATAAGAAAATCATTTAAAGAATATATTCCTAATACTACCAAGATAATTATAGCTCAAAGAATTTCATCTATAGAGGATGCTGATAGAATTATAGTTCTTGATGGTGGCAAAATTAATGAGGTTGGTACTCATGATGAATTATTAAAGAATAATAAAATATATCAAGAAGTATATAATCTTCAAAATAAGAAGGAGGAAAAATAGTATGAAAAAAGGTAAAATTAACTTAAATACGTTATTTCCTATTGTGAAAAGATTAATATCTTCATATAAAATTCCTTGTTTAATAATTATTTTATGTTTAATTATTTCAGCAATAAGTAATATAGCAGCAAGTGTATTTATACAACAAATAATATCAGTTATAGAAAATGCAATGCAAGATAGTGCTGGCAATATTGAATTATTTAATCAAATTAAACCTGAATTATTTAAAATATTAATAATGATGGTAAGTCTTTATGGTTTAGGTATTATTTCATCTATAGTTTATAATCAAGTCATGGCAGTTATAGGTCAAGGATTTTTATCTAAAATCAGGTTAGAAATGTTTAATAAAATGGAATCATTACCAATTAAATATTTTGATAGACATCTTCATGGTGATATAATGAGTCACTATACTAATGATGTTGACTCTTTAAGACAATTTATTTGTCAATCTTTGCCTCAATGCATTTCAACATTATTAAGTATTATATTTGCAATAGCTATAATGTTAACTTATAGCCTATGGTTATTTATTATTGTTATTATTGGTGCAATAACAATGCTAATAGTTACAACTAAAATTGGTGGTAAATCAGCTAAAAATTTTGTTCAAATGCAAATTAGTACTGGTAAGTGTGAAGGATATATTGAAGAAATGATGCATGGTGCTAAAGTTGTAAAAGTATTTTCACATGAAGATGCTTGTAAAGAAGAATTTGATAAAATTAATAATCAATTATTTGAAGATACCAAATCAGCAAATCATTATGGTAATATATTAATGCCTATTTTAGGTAATATTGGTAATATTCAATATTCATTGATATCTATTATTGGTGTATTATTTTATATTAATAGTGTACCTAATGTTTCAATAACAGGAATTGGTGTTATGTCAATGTCTATTATTATCGCATTCCTACCAATGTCTAAACAATTTAGTCAAAGTGTATCAAATATATCACAACAAGTATCAATGATAGCTATGGCAATGGCTGGTACACAAAGAATATTAGATTTATTAAGTGAAAAACCAGAAGAAGATGATGGAAGTGTTACTTTAGTCAATACAGTTGAAAATGAAGGAAAAATAGAAGAAGTTAATTATCATACTCATTCTTGGGCATGGAAGGTAGCTAAAGATAATGTGATTACTTATGTCCCTTTAAAAGGTGATATTAAACTTGAAGATGTTGATTTTGGTTATTTTCCAGAAAAAATTGTTTTACATGATGTAAATATTTATGCACACCCTGGTGAACAAATAGCTTTTGTTGGAGCAACTGGAGCTGGTAAAACAACTATTACAAATCTAATCAATCGTTTTTATGAAATACAAAAAGGAAGAATTCTATATGATGGTATAGATATAGTTGATATTAAAAAAGATGATTTAAGAAAAAGTTTAGGAATTGTTTTACAAGATACTAATTTATTTACTGGTACAGTAATGGAAAATATAAGATATGGTAGATTAGATGCGACAGATGAAGAAGTGTATGAAGCTGCTAAAATAGCTAATGCCTATGATTTTATTACAAGATTACCAGAAGGATTTAATACTATGCTTACAGGTGATGGTGCAAATTTAAGTCAGGGTCAAAGACAATTACTATCTATTGCAAGAGCTGCAGTAGCTGATGCTCCTGTTATGATATTAGATGAAGCAACATCATCTATTGATACAAGAACAGAAGCATTAGTACAAAAAGGTACTGATCAATTAATGGAAGGAAGAACAGTGTTTGTTATTGCTCATAGATTATCAACAGTTAGAAATTCAGACTGTATAATGGTTTTAGACCATGGTAGAATAATTGAACGTGGTAGTCATGAAAAATTAATTGAAGAAAAAGGTACATATTATCAATTATATACTGGAGCATTTGAATTAGAATAAAAAAAGAGGCAACAATTTGTTGCTTCTTTTTTAAAATAATGATAATTGTTCATACTGTTCTTCTTCAAATAACTTAGATAATTCTCTAAATATATCATCATTATTGCACATAATATTGTTTTCTTTACAAAACTTTAAAAAATAATCATATAGATATTTATTATATTTTGATAGACAATAACTATTTTGGAATTCTTTGTCATATTGTTTTTTTAAATTTGGAAAATATTTATCTAACATATTATAAAAAAATTCTCTATTACCCTCTTTTAAAGTAATACCGAAACCAAAACAAATTATTCCTTTTACCTTTGCCTCTTTACAAATGTTTAAGATACCTCTTAAGTTATCCAATGAATCATTAATATATGGAATAATCGGGTATAACCAAACATATGTTTCTATTCCTTCCTCATTTAATTTTTTTAGTACTTCAAATCTTTTATTAGTGGAAGAAACATTAGGTTCAATTATTTTACAAGTATTCTCATCATAAGTAGTTAATCTTATAGATATTTTTGTTTTCGTCTGTTTATTAATCTTTTTTAATATATCAATATCTCTAAGGATTAAATCAGATTTTGTTATAATGTGAACACCATGTCCATATTTGTAAATAAGCTCAAGCATTTTTCTTGTATATTTTAAATCTTTTTCTATAGGCATATACGGATCTGATGTTGAACCGGTAGAAATAATAACTTTTTTTCTTTTCTTTTTTAATTCATCTTCTAAAAGTTCTAACGAATTCTCTTTTACTTCAATATCATTAAAATCATGGTCCATATTAAAAAATTTGCTTCTTGAATCACAATATATACAATTATGTTCACAACCACCATAGATATTTAAACTGTTATTAGCACTTAAAATACTTTTAACTTCTTTATAATGCATAGCATCACCCTCTTTATTAAATTATAACACGATTTTTGTAAAAACGTTATTTTTTTCCTGTCAATAGTTTGGGAAAATGTCTTAA
>CAYTVE010000049.1:0-7203 GCA_964441815.1 uncultured Anaeroplasmataceae bacterium
ATAGTGTGACCACAAAACCTCTTCCGCTATAGCTTGTGCTATAGCTTTTTTTCTTTTTATTAAATTATAAAATTGAACTATCAATATATCTTAAAGGCAAAAAAGATGTCAATTTTTATTGATGGCAAATTAACTTTGCACATATTTTAACATAAATATCACTTGAAAGTGTTGATTTTTATTCCATTTATGATTATACTAACATATAGTAACGAAAGGGAAGTTATAATTATTATGAAAAGAATGAATAGGTATTTGTTTTTATTTATTATTTTAAGCCTGTTTTTATTGTTTTCAAATAATGTTTTTGCGGATGAAATAACATACCTTTATGCCGATTCATAATGTTTTTTAGAGAAAGATAAAGATTTATGTTCAATTTCTTTTAGTAAAGAAAATGTCGGTGAAAATATTAACATAAAATTGTTGAAAACGGAAAACCAAGTATTAAATGGAATAATTCACGAACTATCTATAAGCGTAGAAGAAATTTCAAAAAGAATATTTGTGACAAAAAGGACTGTAGAAAGAATATTAAAAAAACTTAAAGATAAAAATATAATTACTAGAATTATGACCTGACAAAGTTGGCTACAGGAAATTAAAATAATGATAAATAAGTTAGCATAAGCATTTTTTCATTTGTTGTTTAATTTAAGCATCTTGCATAATTAATCTTTTAAATGAAGACATTAATAGAAATTAGAAATTTGCTTTTAACTCAGGAAAAAATACATGTTAATGTTATGTGATTTGAAGCTAATAAATTAAATATTAATATAAATAAATGATGGGAATAACATTAATGTAAATAGCAAAAGAACAAGAATCGGTAATGACCTATATTTGTTCTTTTTTCTTTACGTGAAAAAAGATGAAATCGTGTTTAGACAAGAATCAATATTCGGTAATGCTAAAAAATCAAAATAATAAATTTTATAATTAATAACTGGAATAGATATAAGTAGACAAGTAAACTTTAGATAATGTTACGACTAACAATTTTTCAAATATTGTCCTCAGCATTTTTCACTTCATATAATAATCAAAATAGGTATTTTAGCCCATTTTCTTAAAAAAACTCGATTTAATTAAAAGATAAAAACAATAAATATATGATATGAATAATTTTATGGCTGATAATTTTAATTATTTATTCTTATAGTTTTTAAAATATATGATATAAACACTATTTTAGTTATTTAGAATAATCGTTTTTGAACTACTAGTACAAAAATTTTAATTTAATGTATTTTAGGTAGTATTATAATTTTTTAGATGTTATAATATAAACGGAAATAATAATTGATTAAACTAACTCTTATCGTAATAAGAGATGTATTTGCTAATTCTTGGAAAAGAATTACTGAAAATCAGTTAACAAATAAATTGTGGCAAACAGTTATAATTATTATTATTTCCTAAAAAAATGAAAGGATGGACATTAACTAATTAATTAACAATATCTTTAAATGGGAGGCACACATGAAGATTAATAAACAAAATGCCATGAAACTATGGCGTATAAGATATGGTGATAATAATGATGTTTGTGATTATGCAGGACGACCTATGTTCTTTTTAGATTATAACAATAGGGAATCAAAATATGGTTGGAATATAGATCATATATTACCACAAGATAGAAATGGAACTGATGATATTGAAAATTTAATTATTTGTAATATAAAAACAAATGATGAAAAGGCAAATAAAACAACATTTACTGCAAATAATAAAAAATTTCAAGTAAAAAAGTTTGATGGTAATTATGAAATATGTAATCATGTTAGTAATCCAGAAATTTATGAAGATCCTAAATTATGGTATGAATATTATACTGAAGAGGAAGAAAAAGATTTTGCCAATAGAGAAATTCATTATGACGATTTTCAAAATGAAGAAAGTAAATATGGATGGGATATATGTCTAATAAATACACAAGTAGGACCTATAGAAGGAAATCTAACAATTGCAAATATAGAAACAATTAAAGAAAAAAACAATAAAAATTCTTTTACAGCTAATGGTTATAAATTTCAAATTCATAAAGATGAAAATGGTGATTATTCATTTTTTAGTCCAGATATTATTGCAGATAAATATGATATTAATTCCATATTGAAATTTATTAATGCAGAAGATAGACACATATTTATATCTTATACAATTATTGATTTAACTAATGCAAAAAAATATAGAAGTAATGAATTTGATTTCATTTTAATAAAAGTTGCAAAATTAATTCAAGGATTAGTTATTGATATGAATAACTTTATTAGAACTGAAATTAATGAAAATAATATTATTGTTTATTTTGATTGTGAATATCAATCTGATACAAGAAAGGTAATGGAATTTAACATTTTATTAAATACATATAAAATAATGTTTGAAAATAAACATAAAATATCAATAGATATCGCATCTGATTTAATTGACATTCTTGAAAATTATAAATTTTTGACATTGACTAAGTTGATAGAATGTAATGATTCAATAGAATGTTTAATTAAATGTTTAAACACTCAAAGATATTCAACCATGTATATAGGAAAATGCATGAAGGAAAATATTGATATTAAACAATATAAAATGAGTGATTATAGGATTTTTAATAATATACCAGGAATGAATTATCAAGTATATGAATGTGATTATTTTATAAATAGTTTATATGAAAAAGTAAAAAAGATTTGTTAATTAATGATTAGTCTATCCTTAGAAAGGATGGATAATGAAAAATGAAAGAACTAGATTTTCAGATATATTATATGATGCAATAAATAGATCTGGCTATTCATATGAAGAAGTAGCATCTATGATTAATTTAAAATCTTCAAGAGAGATTTACAATTATGTTAATGGTATGAAATGGCCGTCTAATGTAAGAATGCTAAAATTAATTCAATTATTTAAATTAGATATTAATAGCATACTCAATTAAATGAATTGGGGAACTATTAATACCTAATAGTTCCTCGAAATATAAGGAGGAAAAGAATTAATGGATTTATTAAAATGGTTATTAGGAAGTAAAGAAATAATATCTGATAAAACATTAGAACATTCATCAAAAGGTGAATTTACTAAAAATTCTAATCGTTTAAAAAGCGGTGGACATGGGCAAGAAAATATAAATTATATGAATAAAAACAATATTGAATATAATATTGTAAAAGAATATAATAATGGTGTTCGAGTAGGAAATGTTCCTAGGCATATCCATTTTATAAAACAAAATGGAATTAATAAATCTTGGTTTCCAAAAAATTGGGATAGAAAGAAAATAAAAAAAGCTGGACAAGTAGTGTCTAGAGGTACCAAATTAAAAGATGGTCAAGTTAAAATTGGTGATTATGAAAATGTAAATGTTGGAATAGTAAGAACTAATGGAAAAATTGCAACAATATTCCCAATGAATATACAAAAAAATAAGAAAGGAAAAATTTTAAATGAACGAAAAATTAATAAAAAAAATAATTCAAGAAAAAAAAGAAATTGATCCTCAAAATGATATATTACTTAATGAAAAGTATGAAGAATTATTACAAATATTTAAAGAAAATTTATATGAAAGTATGAATTATTTAAACACATGTTCTAGTGATGAATTTTATTGGATTTCAGAATTGTTTGAAGATTTAAGTGCATATTTTAAATCACAAGAATTGATTGATTGTATGGAACAAAATTCTAAGCGAACATGTGTTGATTGTTCTATTAATATTAATTATGCTAAAGATGCATTAAATTATTAATTAAAATGATTTTTAAAGTTTGTTGTAGACAGAACATCTTATTTAAGTTTTAGTCTCTAACATTTTATTTTTCATAAATTTAGTATAATGTGTTACTGTCAATAAAAATTTTGCAATTGGTTACTTTCATTTTAATATTTACAATTTATATTAAGAATTAAACAATTAATTAATGATTTTGAACCACTAGTACAAAAATTTTAATTTGACGTGTCTTAGGTAGTATTATAACTTTTTAGATGTAATAACCCGAGTTTGCCAGTTTTTTTTAATGCTTGAAATAGAAAAAAGCTTAGTAAATAGCCAAAAATGACGATATACTAAGCTTTTTATTTTTTACATTTTATGTACCTACATATATACCTACAATCAAATTTTTATATTAACTTTAATGTTTCTTAATTCAGCTCTTTTATATAATTTAGGTGGGATATTGATATTGAAAGCTTTCAATATTATTGATAAATCTTTGTTATTAATGGAATTAAATCTGTAATATTCATCATTCATTTTGTCTATTGTCCATCTATTTAATGAAACTATAATATTTTCAGCAGTCATTCCTTCTTGCCAATTTTTATTATTATCAATTTTGTAATCGTTACTTTGTTTAATTTTGTATTGAATAATTCTTAGGATAAGAAGCGATATGAAACAAATGATTAAATGTGCATTGATGTGTTCAGTTGTTCTAACAAATACTGGTCTAGTATTCAAATTGCCTTTCATTATTCTAAATTGATCTTCGATTTGAGATAAACCATGATATTTATCTATAACTTCAGTATCTGCCATGTTAAGTTCAGATGTAACAATTTTATAATACCCCATTAAAGAATTTAAAGCATTTATTTTTTCTTCATCTAACATAGCTTTTAGTTTGGTAGAATCTATAACCTCGCCAGTTTCAATATTTTCTAAGTCTTTTTTTAAAAATTTCTTTAAGTCTTTAGATTGAGATTTAGAAATTCTAAAATTTTCTGGTGATGTTTTAAGTTTTTCAATGAATTCTAAAAAGGATTTATTTTCGTGTTTTTGTCTTTCTTCAAACTTTTTCGACCAATAGAC
Organism: uncultured Anaeroplasmataceae bacterium; assembly: GCA_964441815.1. GTDB lineage: Bacteria > Bacillota_I > Bacilli_A > Acholeplasmatales > Anaeroplasmataceae > Pelethenecus. The sequence goes on from CAYTVE010000049.1 coordinate 4,830, forward strand.
AACTTCCTTTTCAGTTATTTCATGTTCATTACCAAATTCATCTTTTACTTTTTTATGAATGATTCTTGATTTATACTTAAAATTTTCATTTAAATAAACATAATCTTCATCATTTATTAACCATTGTTTATCTTTTTTAGTGCTTTTTAAAATACTTTTACTAACTATATAACCATTACCTAAAGAAGTGATATGTAATAGATTTGGATAATTGGTCATACCTCTATCACCGATAAATATAAAACGTTCAAAATTCATTTCATCTACACTAGATTTTAAAGCAGTAGTGACAGTTTGATGGTCTAAAGTGTTACCTTTAAACATTTCTATTGAAATAGGAAATCCATTTTCATCCATGAACATTCCCATTTGAACGATAGGTAGTTTTCTATTTTCCTTACTTACACCCATTTGTCTAATACCATCTTCATCATCAGGATCTTCAATTTCAAAGTAGAAGTTAGTAACATCATAGAACACTAAATTTGATTTACGATTAAATTTGTTAATCATAACTTTATTTAATTTATTAAATATGGTTTTACGATAATTATATATAAAATCTAAAGTATCATAAACATTATATTCATATGGATTAGTAATTATTGGATTATAATAATTATCATTTTGAGAAACTGTAGCTATTTTAGAAGCCGGATTTAAAATTCTTCCATAAATTAATAATCTTAAAAAACCAACTAAATCAAATTGAATTTTATAAATCGATTTGTAATGAGAAAATAAATCAATTAATCCTAACTCTTGAAGAATACGTTCTAAAAGAATATGAGAATATAATTTTGGTTCACCAATTAAATATGGATCGCCTTCTGTATATTCTAATTTATATTTTTCTAAAGGTTGTTTATTATCGCAATAAGGTGATAAAAAATCAATTAAAGGACATCCTTTTTTAAAGGATTCTCTTAATCTTTCAAAATAATTAGGTTTACCATCGTCATATCTAGAAAGAGGACCTATATTTAATATTAATTTCTTTTTAGCTACTTTAATACCTTTGGAATTAGGTGCACGATAAGATTCAACAAGACGAAGATATGAAGTTCCATTATTGGTACATTTTTCTATATACATAAAAAATCACCTCACTATTAGTATATGCGCACATAAATATTATACACCAAAACTGGAGTAAATGCAACAAAAAAATGCTTATTATATATAAAATATATAAAAAAGCATTAAATAATTTGAATATTTATTATATTAACTGGCAAACTCGGGTATAGTTATATTTTTAACTTTAATTAGAATTTTATGTAAATGCTAAATAATTTGCTTAGGTTAACCACCTAAGCATTATATTCTATTAAATCAGAGTATAATCTGGTATAATTAATCTATAAATGAAGGAAGTTGATAAAAATGAACGATATATTCTTAACTAATAATACTGAAATTACATTTCTTGATAAATTAAAAGAATCTTTTAATAAATGTAATTCATTTTCATTAACAGTAAGTTTCATTAAAAAGGCTGGTTTAGTATTAATAGAAAGAGAAATAGAAGAAGCTCTAGAACGTGGTGTTAAAGGAAGACTTATTACATCTACATATCAAAACTTTACTGATATAGCATCACTTAAAACTTTTATTAATTGGATGAATAAATATCCTAACTTTACTTGTCATATAGATTTTAATTGTTTTGGTGATAATGGGTTTCATTCTAAAGGATATTTATTTGAATATAATAATACCTATGAATTTATAGTAGGTTCCACTAATATAACAAGATTTGCCCTAGTTAAAAATGTTGAATGGAATATATCATTAATATCTAAAGAATCTTTAGATTCTATAGATAATGCATATAAAGAATTTGATTATCTATGGAATAAAACATTATTACTTAATAATGATATTATAAGTAAGTATTCATTAGTATTAGATTATGCAATAGAAAAATGGGATATGGATTATTTTAATCCTGAATCAGAAGGTATTAAACCTAATTCGATGCAAAGACGTGCACTTAAAGAATTAAGAAGAAATAGAGATTTAGGAGTAAAGAGAAGTTTGGTCATTGCGGCGACTGGCTCTGGGAAAACGTATCTAGCTGCGTTTGATGCAAAAAACTATGATTCTAAACGTTTATTATTCATTGTACATAGAGATTCTATACTAGTATCAGCTAAAAATACATTTCAAAAAGTTTTTGGAGCAGAACGTTCATATGGTATATATACAGGTAAACAAAAAGATTTAGATGCTGATTTTATATTTGCAAGTAATATAATGATGTCTAAACATTTAGAAGAATTTAGAAAAGATGAGTTTGATTATTTAGTGATCGATGAATGTCATCATGCAACCACTAATAGTGTATCATCAATTCTAAATTACTTTACAC
>CAYTVE010000050.1:0-6743 GCA_964441815.1 uncultured Anaeroplasmataceae bacterium
TTAGCAAATGATTCGTCCAACTTAATTGTGTCACCAGTGGTGACACTTTTTCATCTAATAGATAATTTTAATTATTACTAGGTCGATAATTAGATAGCTCAGTTAATAACTCTATTTAGAGTTTTAAAGTAATAATTAAAAGTGATGATATAATAGTAAACTACAATGATTTCCTCGGTGTTCAAAAAAATAAGGAGCTGTGAAAAAAACTAACTTTTAGAAAGATAGGGTTCACAGTCTTTTTCGTATAATCAATGTTTTTTCAACTTTTAGGGTGTTTTTGAAAATGCATTTTTTTGTCTACACCTCATATTGATAATTAAAATGTGAAATTTTGATTATGATTGCTTAAAAAAAGTATTAATATTTTTAAAATGACTAGAAAATTTTAACATTAATGATATAATTAAATTGTGAGTAAATCGTGAGTAAATCGTGAGTAAATCGTGAGTAACTTTAAAAGAGGTGTTTATTTTATGTCTATACCAGTTTCTATTAATACAATTCTAGAAGGTAATATCGTTGAATCGGCAAGAATAGAATTTAAAAAAAATTGGAATCCTGAAAGTACTTTAAAAACAATTAGTGCTTTTGCTAATGATATTGATAATTGGGGAGGAGGTTATATAATTATTGGAATTGAAGAGGAAAATGGAAAAATTAAAAAACCAATAATAGGACTAAATATTAATGATATTGATAATATTCAAAAAGAAATTTTAAAATTTTGTAATTATTTACGTCCAAAATATATACCGATCACTGAACCCGTATTTTATGAGAATGCAAATTTATTATTAATATGGTGTCCAGGAGGATATGAGAGACCATACCAATGTCCTAAACAATCAACTAATAAGTTTTCTGAAAAAATTTATTATATAAGGAGATTATCTTGTACAATTGAGGCTACTGATATTGATGTTAAAGAATTAATTAGTTTATCAAACAATGTACCATTTGATGATCGTATTAATGTTAGGTCTAATATAAATGATTTAAAATATCCATTAATAAGAAATTATTTAGAAAATGTAAATAGCAATTTATTAAGTAAAATTGATAATATGTCAGTTTCAGATTTATCTAGAGATTTAAGAATAGCTGATGGACCGTCAGAATATTATAAGCCATTAAATGTTGGTTTGCTATTTTTTAATGATAAACCAGAATATTTTTTTCCGTATAGTAGAATTGAAGTTGTAAATATACCTGATCTTACTGGTAATGGTATGGAAGAAAGAATTTTTAGTGGTCCTTTAGATGAACAGTTGAAAAATACGTTATCATATATTAAAAATAATGTTATTGCCGAAAAAATTTATAAAATTAACAATCAAGCTGAATCTATTAGAGTTAAAAATTATAGTTACAACGCATTAGAAGAATTTATTTCTAACGCTATTTATCACAAATCATATCAAATTCATGAACCTATTACGATTAGAATAGAAAAGGATAGAATCGAAATAACAAGTTTACCTGGGCCTGATAGATCAATATCTGATAAAGATATTGAAAATTTTAATATGAGATCAAGAAGATATAGGAATAGAAGAATTGGTGATTTTTTAAAAGAATTACATTTAATTGAAGGTAGAAATACAGGTATTCCAACTGCGATTAAATCTATTAAGGAAAATAATTCGCCACTTCCAACATTTCTTACTGATGATGAAAGAAGTTATTTTTCGGTAATTGTACCAATTAATGAAGTTTTTTTACAAGATGAAAATAATATTCAAAGAGGAAAAAGAAGAACTAAAGAGGAAATTAAGTTTGAAATTATAAATTTATTAACAAAAGAAAATCTTTCAATGAGTTCTTTATATTATTCGATGGGATATAAAGGTAATATTTCTAAGACATTTAGAGAATGTGTTAAGGAATTAATTAGTGAAGGGAAAATTTATTTTAAAGAATCAAATAAAAATTCATCTTTTAATGTTTTGATATTTAAAGGAAAAAAATAAAATGGCATGTCTAAATTGTAATATATCATTAGTTACTAGTACTTATAGTGAAAAAAATAATGATACTTGTATTTATTTCTTACTTAATAGGAAATTCTATGTGACACCTGAAATCATATCCCCAAACTAAAATCCCATCTTTTTGCAAAAAACTGGTCTATTAACTATTAATTTGAAGTGTTTATTTCTTAAATTTGTTCCAAACATCTATTGGAACAAATTTATCTTTATTACAGTTAGGACAATATAATATAGGATAATCACTAAAATCTTCATCCCATATTTCGGTTATAGTTTCATAATCAATATCATTTTCTTCATAGTTACATTTTAAACATTTAAAATCAATGGTTTCTTCATACATATCTTGTTGTATACATTTCTCAATTTCTTTTTGAGTAGTGGAATTAAATTTCTCTAAATTTTCTCTTATTTTAACTTTTGGTATAATGTCTTCGTCATCAAAATCTTCGTATTCTATATCAATTCTATTTAGCATTCCATAATATTGAAATACTCTTTCATATTTTTCTTCAATAGTTAGTTTTCTTTTGTTAGTTTTAAACATTTTATAAATTCTCCTTTATTGTTTGTCAGGGAAAATAAGATTCTTCCATATTTAATTCCATTTTACAACCACATTTACAAATTAGTGGGTCGAATTTATATGTATTAATAATCATTTGTTCCCAGGTAAGATTAGATTTCATTATTTGTATTTTTTCATCTTTATATAATTTTGGTTGACTAGATGTATCGATAGAAGAATGATTAGCATAGAAACCATAATATCTAGTCGTATGCACATTTTCTTCAGGTATGTGTCTAATTAATTTACTAATAAATTCAAATACGAGTTCTGTTACATATTGTCTGCCAATCTTATCATCTTCATCAACTATTGCGTCATCTTTATGAGGGTCATAATAGTAGTGTATTATCTTAGTTTTCTTATCATAATTTAGAATTCTTGATTCACTCATTGCAGGATGACCAGCATATCTTGAAATATAATTTGCTATAGATTTAATTTTCTTTGGATTTTTACATTGGATTTGAGGTGCATGTACGTAAAATCCGGATTTTTTATTTTTATATAAAGTTTGTTTAACCTTGTAAAAATTAATTGAGCCGCTAGAATTAATTTCTTTTAAATGATTTTGTACTCTTTTAAGTAATTGAGTCATAAAAGATTTTCTAAGATTTGTATAATTAAAGTAATTATATTTTTTCTTATTACCTTCTTTATCGATTGTCATTTCAGCAATTAGAGTATGAATATGAGGACTATATTGCATACTACGACCAAACGTATGTAATGTACTGATAAATCCAAGTTGCTCTTTGCGTTTCTTTGCAGCTTTTGATTTTCCTTGAATAAGATATGTAAGTACACCATTAACTGCTGTAAATAATTCATCATATAACTCTTTGTATTTAGCAAAAAAAGGTCTTAACTCTTTGGCAATTGTCCAAGTAATATGGCGATGAAGTGCTAAGAGACATGTTTTTGCAATTTCAATAGCTCTTTGTTCTCTATATTTTTTTCCACAAGAAGCGCAGAATCTAGAATGACAAGAAAATCCTCCCAATTATCTCTAAATATTTCTTGTATTGATATTAATCTATTAAGTTCTCTTGCATAAGGAAGGTTTTGAACCTTTTTAACTTCATTTTCATAGACTGATTGACCAGCTTTAAAAGCTTCTTCAAGTCTAGTGTAAACGGCTAAATCATATGCATAATTATAGTATGGTTTTGGTTGAAGATTCGGTTTAATTGATGATGCTGTTGTCATAATAAATATACCTCTTTGTTTTATTGGTACGAAGAAACAGAGGACAACGTCCTCTTATTGAATTGAAAAAAATTTTCAATTCATTTTTTATATCGTGTTATAATAAATTTAATCATAAGAAAAATATTATATTCTAGATGTGAAAAGAATGTTGTTTATGGTGATATTGTATGAATCAAACTATTTTAGACGCAAAAAACAAATTAAAAAAATCAGTTTTATATCATATGTCATTATCCTCTAAAGAATTATTTCGTTCTGATTTTTGGGAATGGCTAATCAATTATGATAATGATTATGCAAAAGCATTTTTTAGCAAATATGAAAATGAAGAAGGAAAAATATATTGTACTAAAAGAGGTAAGGGTAGAGCACTAGAAGGAAAGTGGGAATTTCCTGGTGGTAAAGTAGAAATTAATGAATCACATGAAGATACAATTATAAGAGAAATAAAAGAAGAATTAGATTCTACAATTAAACCTATTAAGTATTTAGGTAAATCATATTACGAATATAAAGATATTAAACCATATGCTGATTTTTCTATTACTTTATATGCATATAAATGTAAGCTTATAAGTGGAGATTTATGTATTAGTGAGCATAGTGATGCTAAATGGTTAAGTTTTGATGAGATGAAAAATTATGATTTTGTACAAGCTGATAAGCCATTTATAAAATAAATATTATATATAAGAAGTATATTAGAAATGGTAGTACATTATAATATACTTTTTTAATGATGTATGTATTAATATTTAATAATAGATTAAACAAAAGTGAGCCAAAAAAGAGGCCAATTTTATTGGTGGTAATTAAATATAAATTTTTATAGCAAATTTTTAATTAGTTGCTTTTGTTAAATTTAATTTCAAATATTGTAAAAAAGCACCTACACGAATGTAGATGCTAATGATTATTATTTGAATTTGTATTTACCTTTACCATGACCTGTCACTGTTTCGATTAATTCTAATTCTAATAAATATAGAATTAAATTATAAGATGTTTTATCAGAAACAGACAAAAGATTTGAAATTACATTTCTACTTATTAATTCGTTTTTTAGTTCAGTAAAGATTTTAACTAATTTAATTTTTACATCATTTTTATGAGATGAGTTATTTATTATATCAATCGGCAAGTTTTCCGTTTGAACCGGCAAGTTTTCCGTTTGAATCGGTAAGTTTTTATTTTCATTTCCTAAGTTTTCATCTTGTGAAATAGATTTTTTGATAAAGATTGTAAGTTTAGTTACATCGGGATTGAACTTATCGTAGACTTCAGGAGTTGGATAATTTCCTTCTTTAGTTGCATTAAGAATTAATGGATATCCGCTTCCAGCACGTTCGCCAATATTTACAAAAGAGAAGATATTTAGAATTGTTTTATTTCTTGCTTTTGATTCTCCACCTAATAGTACTTGTTCTAATGGCATAGCAAGTATACCAGGATTTGAAAAAACTAGTTTGTCGTGATATTGCTTAATAACTAAACCTAATTCACCATTATAATCAGCATTCGACAGTGTGTTACATAGTGCTTCACGAATTGCCTTTTTCATTGGAGAAGAATCATCACGGAGCATACCGTTCATTTTAAAAGGAACCGCAATATCTTCAGTTAATTTGAAAGCGATTCGATAATAGAAATCGTATAAGTTTCCGCTCCAATCACCATTAGTAGAGGTGATTCTAAATGACCATCTCATATCATCGCCATCTAAATTTCTATGGTCTTGATAATCTAGAAAAAAGCTAGGATACACATTAGTGATATCGTAGAAGTTGCCAAACATTAATAATCCGGCTTTTGTAGGGCGAACAATACCATTTCCATCACGTTTAGCAGCACCTATATGGACTAAGAAATTTTCATTATCATCTTTAACAAATGGATGATCTTCTTTATGGCATTGATTATAGCCAGTTCGATATTTTGCTAATGTATCTTGGTTAATAACAGATAGGTTCATTTCTTCAATCATATAACTATCGTTTGACTGTTCATCTTGATCACGAAACATTGCTTGTATTTCTATTTTAGTACAGCGATAGTCACCCTCATGATTTCTACGATAAGCAAATAATGGATTGTTGTTAATATAAATTGGTTTAAAAGATTTGTCTGCTTGAGGCACATTAATTACTACTATATAGCCACTATTTATTTGTTGAATTTTAACATCATTATCTGCTAACAAATTAATGCTTACTTTAGTTTGATTATTAATTGTATCCCAAAAAGATTTTAAAAGATTATTAGCTTGATTTTCAGTCAAACCACAAGTGTATAAATTCTTATTTTTATCTTCACCAACGCCTAATAAAATAGTACCACCATAAGAATTACAAAAAGCACTATATGTTTCCCATATAGAGTTAGGAATTCCTTGTACAGATTGTTTTACTTCAAGTTGATTATTTTCTTTAAGTTTATTAAATTGATTTAAATCAAACATGATATCCTCCCGCTAATTAATTATTCTTCTAGATTGACTAAAATCACCTTAATTTTATTATTTTTACGATAAGAATCTAAAAAATCATTATTATCATTTTCATATAAAATTTCTATTTGTTTAGGTGTTTATTTTGTAAGAAATTCAAAACTGGTCCATATAATTAGATAACTTCTAAAAAAAATTAAATTAGATGAACGCTCAACATTTTTTATTTAAAAACAGAGCAAGAAGTTTTGCCGATTGCAATCGTTAATTTTCTCTAGCAGTTAGTTTCATTACTCACATTGTTTAAATTTTACATTATAATTATACTATTTTAGAATAATATAATCAATTTAAAATCTAGCCCATTTTAGAATTTTAGTAGTGGCACAACGAAATTTAACTTTTTATATTATTCTTTAAGTTTTTTTAATTATTAATTATACTAATCCGAGTGTGGCGCATTTGAGCGAATGTCATCATGCAACCACTAATAGTGTATCATCAATTCTAAATTACTTTACAC
>CAYTVE010000051.1:0-6453 GCA_964441815.1 uncultured Anaeroplasmataceae bacterium
TTTTTCCGTTAATATTTTATTTTTTTTAAGACATTTTCCCAAACTATTGACATTTAAAGACTTATTATTAAATATATATAAAATCTAATTTGTTTTTTTGAAAACTAATACCCAATCATTGGCTAATTCTCTTCTTTTGGTAGGTCTAAATATATATTTATCATTATTAATAATGGTATCATAATATGCTAAAGAATTATTTTCAGGATTCATCACATATAAATCTAATTTAATATTTTTATATTTAGATAAATCAATCTCAAGCTTATCACCTTTATAAGTATAAATTAAGATAAAATCCTTACCTCTAAATACCTGAGTACGATGATGTCCAATTTTATTATTAAGAATAATTTTACTATCTGAAATACCATTTACAAAATCTACGCTGTTTATTAAATCTTTTAAATATTGAACTTGAGCTCCTCCAGGAGAAGTTAAAGCTTCATTCCAAGACTCTCTTACTCCATAAGAACCATTACCTTCATAATTATAAAACTGTATAATGGCATTATTTCCATAAACAAAGCCACAGGCACCCTCAAATACACTCCAATATGCATATCTTCTTATATGTCTAGCTTCCCAATATGGCTCTTTAATATCATGCAAACCTTGAACTATACCCTCGTATGATGGTTCAGCATCTAAAATAGGTTTTATATTATTATATGTTTTAGCTTTTATAACATATTTATAACAATCTTCTCCAAAAGAATCTTCATTTAGTTCACTATCATCCCAACTTCCTAATGATAATTGATCATACCTTCTATGTCCTGATTGAAACATATTAAAATCAAGCCAATCACAATCATTAAACCACAAATATGATGCGGTTCTACCAAAAGGATGAAATGTAACTAAATTTGTTGTATTATCATGCAATGTTTTCCCTAATATATTAAATGTATCTAAATCAACATCACCTCTTACATCTCCACCAATTACCCAAATAATATTACTTAATTCCTTAAAATAATTACTTAAAAATAAAGCATATTCTCTTGCATTATTTTTATTAATATTTCCATTTTTCACATTCCAACCCCAACAAGGTAATAATCCAATTATAATTTCATATTTTAAGGCCAATTCTACAATTCTTTTTGCTTTTATCCAAAATAATTTATCATTATAATCAATATTATTATGACTCATTTCATTAATATCTTTTTTATTATTCATACTATATATTAATACCATTTGAATATAATTAAAACCTAGGCTTTTTCTATTTTTAAAATACCTTTCAATATCATTTAATTCTAATTTATATAATAATAACCATGCAGTATCACCTAATATAAAAAATGGTGTATCATTATTAAATATATAGTTACCATTAACTTTTAAATTAAACATTTTTTCAACCTCTTTTCTATAATATTTTATATCATTTGATTTTTTAATACAATATTATTACAAAAATATAATATTAGATCTATCATCTGAAAAATGAAATAATCTTAAAACTTATATTATAACTTCATTATTATCAAATAAAATAATCACCTAAAGAACTTAAAGTAATAACTTAAAGGCTATCCAATAATAACACGATATTATTAACTGAACCTATAATTATATAAATAATTTTTTAAATATGATTCCCCATAATTCTAAAAAATTTCTTCTTTTTATTTCTTCAGATGATTTTAAATCACTTGTGCCTATTAAATTATCATTATAATATATCATAGCTTTACCAATACATTCATTATTCTCTATTTTATAATCGTATTTTATTTCATAATTTATATTATCATTTTTTTTAGTTAAATAATAAAAATCTTCTTTTACAATTATTTTAATTGAGTTGTTATATAAAATATGATCTATAGAAGCAATTTCTTTATTTTTTTCTAAAACTTTATCAATTTTATAATTTGCATATCCCCATCTTAATAGTTCTAACGCTTCAATATTCCTTGTCGTAGATTTATCGTATCCAAAAACAATTGAAATAAGTTCCATGTTGTTTTGTTTCATATGTAATGTAATACAATATTTTGAAAAGCTTGTATATCCAGTTTTTAAACCATCTAAATTTTTCACTCGACCAATTATTTTATTTGTATTAACAAGCCAAAATGGATTATTGCTATCTTTTCTTATATAATCTTCTTTAATATTTGTATAATTTAAAACGTCTGGATATTTTGATACCAATTCTCTAGATATAATTGCTAAATCATATGCTGTTGTATAATGATTTTTACTACTTAATCCAGTACAATCACTAAAATTAGTATTATTTAAATTAAGTTCTTTAACTTTAGAATTCATTTTTTTTACAAATGCTTCTTCACTACCTTCCAAATATATTGCAAGCGCTATTGCAGCGTCATTAGCTGAAGCAATACAAATGCATTTCAATAATTCGTCAACACTTATGTTTTCCCCAACAGATAAAAATGCTTTTGATCCTTCAACTTTTGTTGATTCCTCAGTTATAGTTAAAATAGTAGATTTATTTATAATATTATTTTCTAATGCATCATATATCAAAAATAATGTCATGATTTTAGTCATTGAAGCAGGAGGTAATCTTTTATTCATTTCTTTTTCATATAATATGTTTTTTGAATTAACTTCCATTAAAATACATGACTTACTCCCCTTACATAATTCTATTTTTTCAGTATTATCATTTGCAGTAATTGGTAATTTAATAGCTGAAAGTAGGAATATATTTAATATTACTAAAAATATCATTTTTTTATTCATTATAATCACCTTAATAAATTATATGAAAAAAATAATAAAATAGAAGAAAAAAAGGCATATCATATTGATATGCTAATTAATTTTCCTTTTATATTTGATTTTATGCTTTGACAAACCATAAAAAAATTGTTCTAATTCTTTTTTATTTTTGAATGAATCTATTTTGCATCTATAATATGTATTATCAATTAAAATGAAATAGACGCTTCCATCATGTTCATATATTTTTTTTAACTCTTTATATGAATATTCAAGTTTTTTATTTTCCTTACTAATAATAACATTTACAGTAAAGCTTTCTTCTTTAAAAATAAAGGAATAAATCAGACCATTATTTAAAAGTAAAGGATTTTTTTTAATTATTCTTTTTTTCATTGAAAGAATATAATATGTATTTATAATAGTAAGTAAAGAGCCAAAGATTAAAAATAAAATGCCAACAATTATAGAATCTATTTTTTCTCCTGCTATTGCAATATAAATAACTAGACTTAATCCTAAAAATGTAAGTAATGCTGTAAAAATATATTTTTTAAAATATGATTTTCTTTCAACATTAACAAGCTCATTTATAGCTTCTTCACCTGACAAAGTAGTAACATTATTAATAATCATATTAATATCTCCATTTCTTAATGTGTAAATTATATCATAAATAAATATACTGCATCAATAAAAAGAAAAAATTATTTACAATAAATTTAAATTGTGATAAAATTTTTAAGAAATCTAGCAGTTTAGCCAAGTGGTAAGGCAACGGACTCTGACCCCGTCATTCATAGGTTCGATCCCTATAACTGCTGCCATAGGATTATTAAGTCTAAGTTTTAGACTTTTTTTATTTGAATAAAAAAAAGAACCTAGAAATAATGTTAAGTTTACAACATATGTCTAAGTTCTAAATTTTTATAATTACTTAATGCAGTAAATTGAATTTTTACCAGCAAAAACACTTGTGCCTGCGAATTCGCCACGACCATTTAAATCATCTTCAATACGAATTAATTGGTTGTATTTAGCAATTCTGTCTGTTCTACTTGCAGAACCAGTCTTAATTTGACCAGCATTTAATCCAACAACGATATCAGCAATTGTAGTATCTTCTGTTTCACCTGATCTATGGCTTACTACAGCTGTATATCCAGCACGTTTTGCCATTTCGATAGCATCAAATGTTTCAGTTAAAGTACCGATTTGGTTAACTTTAATTAAAATTGAGTTAGCAACACCCATTTCAATACCCTTAGCTAAACGCTTAGTATTTGTAACGAATAAATCATCACCTACTAATTGAATCTTATTGCCTAACTTTTCAGTCAAATACTTCCAACCTTCCCAGTCATCTTCAGCAAGACCATCTTCAATAGTGATAATAGGGAATTTTTCTGTTAATGGTACATAATATTTATCAACCATATCTTTAGAATTAAATTCACCCTTATCAGCTTTTAATGTATACATACCAGTTTTAGCATCATAGAATTCAGATGCAGCAACGTCAATACCTAAACAAATATCTTTTCCTGGTACATATCCAGCAGCTTCAATAGCCTCAACAACTCTTTCAAATGCTTCTGTGTTAGAAGTTAATTTAGGTGCATAACCACCTTCATCACCAACACTAGTAACATAACCATTTGCTTTTAATATTTTCTTTAAAGCATGGAATACTTCAGCACCCATTCTTACTGCTTCTTTTAATGAAGGAGCACCAACAGGTAAAATCATAATTTCTTGGAAATCAATACAGAAATCAGCATGAGCACCACCATTTAAAATGTTCATCATTGGTAATGGTAATTGTTTAGCGTTTGAACCACCAAAATAATTATATAAAGGCATTCCATAGTAATCAGCAGCTGCACGAGCACAAGCCATAGATACACCTAATGTTGCGTTTGCTCCTAGATTACCTTTATTTTCTGTTCCATCGATTTCAATCATCTTTTTATCGATTACGATTTGGCTTCTTACATCGTAGCCAATTAATTGTGGAGCAATTATTTCGTTAACATTAGCTACAGCCTTAGTTGTACCTTTTCCTAAATAACGAGATTTATCTCCATCACGAAGTTCTAATGCTTCATGTTCACCAGTAGAAGCTCCACTTGGTACTAATGCACGACCAAATGCACCACTTTCTGTTACTACTTCTACTTCAACTGTTGGATTTCCACGAGAATCCAATACTTCTCTAGCATAAATGCTTTGAATAAATGGCATAAAATTACATCTCCTTAGTTTTCATTATAGTTTTTTCTACCAATAAGTATTATACAATACTTTATATATAATTTCATAGTATTATAATTTTTATTTTTAAAGAAAACGTTTTACATACTAAAACATTTTTATTTTAAATTGATATTTATATATAATATTTTTAAGCGTTTATGAATTAAAAAAGTAGTAAATAGTACTATTGTAGCTAAAATAGCATTAAAAGGAATAACAGCAAGAAATATATAATAAAACATAAAATTAGATTTTGTTATATTTCCTACTGTTCCACCACTAATTATATTAAATGCTTGATTAGAAGCCCCTATTATAGCATCTATACCTCCTGGAATAGCAATTTTATAAAAAGGTATATTAATAAACATGTTAGCTAAAACACTCATTATAATCCATAGTACAAAAGCAATTAAAAAAGATATTAATTCTTTGTGATTTATTTTAGAATGATTATAAAGTAAACCTGAAAATATAGCTACTACACTACCTATCAGTAAATCAGCCAGTTCACCTACACATGCAGTATGAGACATGGGTAATTTTACTAAAAACCTAATAATAGTACAAATAAATCCATCAATAGGACCTAACATAAAACTAGCTATCATAATAGGAATCATTGAAAAATTAATTTCTAAAAATTCAGGAAAGATAGGTAATTTTATTTTAGGAATAATTGTATAAAATAAAACTGATAGTGCTGATAATATAGCAATAAAACACATTCTTTTAATTGAAAATTTTCTTTTTTTCATAGTATAATCTCCTAAAAAAAATATCCCTAAAGGTTATTTAGGGATACGAAAAAAACATGTTTTTCTTCTCTCATCCAGACTCTAACTGTCGGTATAGGAATTTCACCTATTCGTGCTAAAAAGCTTGCGGACTATACCGCCGGTATGGAATTACACCAAACCTTGAAGTTTATAATTATTTACTTTACTATAATTGACTTAGAAGTCATTTCTTTAGGAATTTCTATATCTAATAATTCTAATAATGTTGGTGCTATATCAGATAAAATACCATCTCTAATCTTAATATTTTCATCTGTAATAACAACTGGTACTAAATTAGTTGTATGAGCAGTAAATGGTTTACCATCTTCGCCGATAAGTTTTTCAGCATTACCATGGTCGGCAGTAATCAATGCTACACCGCCAACTTCTTCTAATGCTTCAACACATCTTCCAACACATTCATCAACTGTTTCCACTGCTTTAACTGCTGCTTCAATAACGCCAGTATGACCAACCATATCACAATTAGCAAAATTTAAAATAATAGAATCAAATTCCTTACTCTTTATTGCATCAACAACCTTATCACATACTTCATATGCACTCATTTCTGGTTGCAAATCATAAGTTGCAACTTTAGGTGAGTTAACAAGAATTCTACTTGCACCCTCAATTTCTCTGTCTGCTCCTCCATCAAAGAAGAATGTAACATGAGCATATTTTTCAGTTTCAGCAATTCTTAATT
>CAYTVE010000052.1:0-6406 GCA_964441815.1 uncultured Anaeroplasmataceae bacterium
TAGTAATAACAACTTTTCTAGATTGTTCAATTATATTTTTTAAATCTGAATATAGTTCAATATTAACAATTTCATTTTTCATAGCATCAACTCCTACTTTTATTATACACTTTTTAATAAGTTTTTACAACTAAGATAAAATAAATTTAATATGCTTATGCTATTTTTCATAACAATATTATTATTCTAAATTATTTAAAAGAATATCCAGAAAATATATGAATTAATAAAAAAATAACAGTATAATATGAACAAAACTATACGGCAACTCAAATTGCTAGAATTATGAAAATATCTAGACAAACAGTTTATAAGTATATAAAATTAGTAGACTTTTCTTTTGATTAACACAAAAGAAAAACAAAAGTCCTATTGAACAATATAAAGAGAACATTTTTAAATTATGATAGATTACATCATCACAAACAACGTCACACTAGTACCAAAGCATACGAAAGATTAAAAAAAATATATCCAGATTATAATATTTCTAAATATGCAACAATAAAGTATTTTTCAAGAGTTAAAAAAGAATTTTACTATAAACATAATGGCTATTTACCACTGGGTCATAAACCAGGAGAAGCTCAAGTAGATTTAGGTGACTGTGCTTTTACTCTTAATGGGGAAAAGAAATATTGTAAACATCTTGTATTAACTTTTTCACATTCTAATGCATCATATATTCAACTATTAAGAAATAAAAATGCGGAAAGCATTGTGGAAGCAATGAAACACATATTTGAATATTTAAATGGAGCGTCACATAACATTTGGTTTGATAATGATAAAGCACTTATTAAAATTACAAATCTTGATAATGGTAGTGTAGTGATAATATTAACTTATACTTTTCATCGTTTGAAAATGCATTATGAAGATGTAAATGAACTAAATCAATTACCACCAACTTCTTTTGTTTGCGAACAAACCAGCTGCAATGTATAACTTTTCATTTTCTGATTTGTTTTAAGATAATGATGCTATTATAAAAATTAAAACTTGAAGCAACTAAACTCCAAGCATTGTTATATTCATTTGCAAATACGATTGATAATATTAGAATTAATGAAGCGGTTAAAAAAGTTAATAATTTAATATTTAATATTTGATATTAAATGACATTTTATTTTTCTTTTCGATAAAATAGTGATATAATTAATTAAATAATCAAGTAAGATATACTTGTATTTTATAGGTGTTTTTATGAAAACGAATAGCACAAAAAAATTAATACAAAATTTAAATTTTAAAGGAATTAAATTTAGGCAAGGCGAAAAGGATTTATTTAAGAAAAATGATTACTTTCAAATTGTAAATGCATATAAGAGCCTCTTTGTTACTAATGTGGAAACGATTGATGATATTATAAATAATATAGATAATAAAATTGATCTTGAAAGATACTACAAAAGTTATAGTATTAATAATCATTTAACAGGAAACGATTTAAAAAGTAAAATTTGTGACAAAATATTGAATAAATATGATAAAAATCTACAAAATACTTCCTTGCATGATAAAATTGAAGCAATTAAAAAACTCCAATATATTCATCATATTTATGGGAAAAACACATATTATGGTGATTTTGTAAGAATGCAATTATTCGAACATGATTTAAGAAGTATTTTATTAAAAAATACCCTTTTAATTGAAGAAAATATTAAACGAATTTTTATTTCAATATTAAATGATATGGAAGTTGATTCTAATTACTTAGCAAATATTAATAATTATAACTTATTTGATAATAATGTTAATAAGCCATTAGATTCTATTAAGAAAGTTTTATCTATACATGAAAACGAAAAATCGAATCCAATTAAAAGGAAAACTGAGCAAAGTATAATTATTCCTTATTGGATTTTGATTAATGAAATGACATTAAACCAAACAATTACTACAATCAATAACCTGAAAATTGATGTAAGAAATAAAATCTTTCAACAATGTGTAAACGAATTTAGTTTATCAAGTATTGATATTTATGATAAAACAAAGACTGAACGACAAATCAATGATGAAAAAAATTTAATTTATATATTTTCAATAATGTTAAAATATATTGGGTCATTTAGAAATTTGTTAGCCCACAATCAACCTATTTTTAATTATAATGTAAAAGATACAAGTTTAATTAATTATCCAAAGATTTCATATTCTATACCTTTTAGTAATAAAACAAGCCAAAATGCTCTTAATATGAATATGATGCGTAAATTACAAATATTATATGGAATTGATTTTTACAATAATAATGTTTATGATATAAATATTAATCTATCGTGGATGATATATGTAATAAGTAGAATCATAAATATATTATATAAAAATAATAAATTTACTGATGACATTAGAGAAGTGTACAAAAAATATAATATAATTCTATCATATGGTAAAGAATATGCATTTAAAGAAACAGATTTAACGTCATTATTGCAAGAAATAAGCCAATTTAACCTAGAAAGTTTGAATTTTAATGATGTTTGTCAGCTTATAGATAGTAAAAAGCCATATAAAATCGCTTTAAAAAATAAAATTAAGGAAATTAATATGGTTTTAATTAATATAAAGAAATATGAAAAACGTTTTAAATACACTAAAAAAAGATCCGATTACCCACCTTTTACAAATGTAGCAATATATAAAAAATATACAAACATAGATTTTTATTTCTTAAATAATTTGTAAACTTTATAATAATTCTTTTAAAAAAGCATATAATATATTAACGTATATGTTGACATTTAGTAAAAAAAATGTTAAAATATATGTGTAATTATATTCCTTGGTAACAAGGGGGAAAGTGGAGCTGAGGCTCCATTTTTCTTTAAATAAAACAAAAATTTCGTCTAAGAATTATACTATTTACAACATGTATGGAGGAATATATTATCCCTTCAATTGTTAAATTTAAAAACCCTATTGGAACTACATATCTTCATTCAAATATTACTTATTGGGATAAAGAATCTAAATACTGTAGACATAAAAGATAAGCTAGTGGTAAAATTGATTCAAGTGGTAATAAAATTATGTATGATAAGAAGCCTGTTAATTTAGCTATTTCTCAAGCGTCTAAATCATATGGTAATGTATATTT
The DNA here is from genome assembly GCA_964441815.1 of uncultured Anaeroplasmataceae bacterium. Classification (GTDB taxonomy): domain Bacteria; phylum Bacillota_I; class Bacilli_A; order Acholeplasmatales; family Anaeroplasmataceae; genus Pelethenecus. The sequence continues at coordinate 3,107 of CAYTVE010000052.1, forward strand.
TTTAGAACAAGTAGCTAATAATATAGGATTAAGTGGATGGAATTAATAGAAATATCAAACATACAAAAGAAAATATTTAAAGCATTTAAAGTAAATGTGCTTATGATTAAATTAAGAGCCGCAATTAAACGGCTCTTTTATACAAGTATAATTAGATAATTAATTTAGGTATAAGATAAATTAACTCATTGATTTGCTTCAAAGTTACTCATCTTTAATTATTGACTCTGTTAATGTTTCCACCATTTCAAAAGAACCATCATTTAAATCACTTAATATTTCTCTAATTCTTTTTATTATTTCTAATAATCTATATTTATGTTTAATTAATAATTGATTATCAAATTCAACAGGCAAATCATTAACATCAAATAAATAACAACTTGAGTATAATTTCATAAACTCATTATCCAATTTCATTAGTTCTTCATTTTCTTTGATATAAGATGGCATATCAGTAAACATATCATTATCGTTATACCACCATATTACACCATACAAATAATCGCATTGAAACTTAACTTTTTCCTTTTTAACACCTCTTTTTCTCGGATATGCTGAAACTATAAATTCATTAGTGCCACTCCTTGAAACAATTATATATTTATTATTATATTCGTATTCTTGTTTCTATACTTTCTACATTTCTTAATTTTAATGTATTATATGGCATCAATATATTAATTCCTCTTTTTATAGCATAATCAAATAATCCATAAAAGCATATACGTATATTTAATGCTTTATGATAATCTAGATATTATATTATTTGTGACATTAGCACAGAATATGTCATATTTTCCAATAGCATATATTCTACACAGTATTGATATAACTTAAATTTAGAATATTAAATATGTTCTCGTTATATCCATTCTTTTATTTGAGGAAAAAAAGCTGCTATCGGTAATTCAATGAATCTCTTTTGAGCTTTTATATTCATTTTTTTAAAATATATTTTCGCCGAATCGAAATCTTCCAACAAAATATATACCATAGTTAACAAATCATTATTGCATCGTTTAGATGTAAAACTTGTTATTTTTTCTATATCCTCGTCATCAAAAATTCCTTTACGCTTCTTTATTTGACACTTATTGATGTAAGGATAGTCATTTTTCTTAAATCGTTTATAATTTGTACTCATTACCCAATCATTAATTTTCTCTGCTAAATGTAAAAATCTACTATCTTTGGATATATCATATGCCAACAGAAGATTCCAAACATCTTCATTCGCTCGTAAAGGTAAATCAGGATTGGAATCACTATAAAGTTCTATGTATGATGAGCTAATTGATGAAAAATTTATGTTTTCGACACTTACAAAATCTATGGCTGTTAACATCGAATACTGAGGTGCTATTACTATAATTTCATTAAATGACCAAGAAAAGCCCAACGTCTTACTAAAGAAATCAAACACTCTATAATGTCCATCACCAATATCTTCAAATATCAAAAATATTTTATGTCCTTGAATATCAAAAACTTGAATCATATTTTGATTTACGCCGACCACAACGCGTACTGTAATATTGTTAAAAATACCGTTTTTGATTATATCCAACTTCATCCTATCTTTAGTGACAATATCAAGCATATTGATGTTGGAATTCACATTTATCTTTAATAGAGCTTGCTTCAATTGCTTGTAATGGTCAAATTCTTGTCTAAGTTCATCAAGATTTTGACCATACTCATCTAAAGATATTTTCATCGGAAACGAACCTCTTCTATGGTTTTCCCTATCGCCAAACCACAGTTTTTCTTCAATAATAATATCAAAAAATAAGGTTAGGTCATTTATGCGTTCATTCAAACTTTGTGATAACGTAAACTGAATAGTAGGAATTGGGTTTTGGCGTGGAATTGTTATGGTTAAACTTGAACCAACGTGAGTAGTCAATTGGGTTTTATCTAGCAAAACACATACAGGAATATTATATATTTGACGTGCTGTGCTTACAAATATGTTTTTATTAAGGCCAAGCGGTGATGTAGATGCTAATTTTTTCTTGCTACGGAATGGGAAATTGAAATCATATGTTTTTTCCTTGTAGCTAATAAGATTTAGTCTTTCAGAATCATCATCGATCTGTTTAAAATCGCTATAGTCATAATCTGAGCCTTCAGCATCATACTTCCCTATCATCTCTAATACATTTGATTTTATTGGTGCACACTTGTTGTAATTAAAAATCACAAGATTGCAACAATTATAATTTTCTTGGTTTAATGCTGGGCTCAACGAACATGAATATGCTATGCCATCATATCCTAGGCTTTCTACAAAATCGGCAATTTCTTGTGTTACTAAATAATCGTTTCTATCATCATCTTGATTTACTGGCGTCGAAAAAAGTTCGGACATATCCGCAAACAGTTTTTGTTTTTCCTCGTCCATTCCATAAGGAATATGAAACAACGTCAAGTCTAGAATAGTCAAAACATCATTAATTTTCAATGTTGCCAAGCTAATTTTGTTTCCAATTTTAGGCCGAACCTCGATTAATGCTAAATAGTTTACATCTGCACAATACAAACGAGGTTGGCAAGCACGATTTGCTCTCATTGGTGCAATCTGACCTGTGTTAGGATTAATAAAACTTCCGTACAAATCATATCCATAATAATTTCGCGATATATTGATTGGGTCGTCACCTCGAATGATTCGTGCTCTATACAATTCAGTATCAATCATTAGTTTTCTAGTTGAGTTCGTTTTCTTATCCCTTAAAAAGACTAAAACTGGATTATCATTAGAAGAATGGCCCGCATTCTTCACTTCTTCTATAAAATTAGCCAAATAATTTTTCATCGTTCCACCTATTATAATTTTTACATTTACTAAATTATATAACAAAATCCGCTATTTTTCAATATAGACTTCTTATATTCGTAATCCACATATTAACTTCTAATATTTGTAATTATTATATGAACGAGTCTGTGTTCTTATTATTTAAGCATAGTTCCCAAATTTTTGACCTTTCATATTCCCGCTACAAACTGTTATTTTATTAAATAGTGTGTTTCAACCACTAATTGATACTGGTTCTAAACAAAAAACTATTAGTACAACCAAAATAAATTAGCAATAGACTTCCTATATTTTGGGATAATTATTGTTTTTTTGTTTGAATTTCTACACCAGTTATTAGACTTTTTTGTCTAATACGTGTATAATTATACGCGTACAGAGGCAGTGCCATAACATCTGTTGTGGAATGTAAAAATAGAACAATGAATAATGTTCAAAAACTAAAAAAAGAGTTTGATGATTATATAAAACAATAT
>CAYTVE010000053.1:0-5994 GCA_964441815.1 uncultured Anaeroplasmataceae bacterium
ATATCATCACGTCCTTAATATTAGTATATCATATTTTTTGTTTAGAATCTATAAAAAAATCCCAGATAACTGGGAATTAATTTATTACTTAGGTTGTTTGCCAATATATGCTAAAATACCACCGTCAACATACAAAATATGTCCATTAACAGCATTAGAAGCATCACTTGCAAGGAACACTGCAGGTCCAGCTAATTCTTCGGCTTCTAACCAACGGCCAGCTGGTGTTTTAGATACAATAAATTGGTCAAATGGATGACGGCTTCCATCTGGTTGAACTTCACGAAGAGGAGCTGTTTGAGGAGTGGCAATATAACCAGGACCTATACCATTACATTGAATATTATATTCACCATACTCTGAACAAATATTACGAGTAAGCATTTTTAAACCACCCTTAGCAGCAGCATAAGCAGAAACTGTTTCACGACCTAATTCACTCATCATTGAACAAATATTAATGATTTTTCCATGACCTTTTTTTATCATAGAAGGAATCACAGCCTTAGCCATAATAAATGGTCCATTTAAATCAATATCTATAACTTGTCTAAATTGAGCTGCAGTCATTTCAATCATAGGAATACGTTTAATAATACCAGCATTATTAACTAAAATATCAATAATGCCTACTTCTTTTTCAATAGTAGTTATCATTTCATTAACTTGATCTTCATTAGTTACATCACAAACATAACCATGAGCTTTAATTCCTGCTTCTTTATAAGCAGTTAAACCTTTATCAACTAAATCTTGATTAATATCGTTAAAAACAATTGTAGCACCTGCTTCTGCTAATCCCGATGCAATAGCAAAACCAATTCCGTAAGAAGCTCCTGTTACAAGTGCAATCTTGCCATCTAATCTAAAATCATTCATTTTCATTTTTCTTTTCTCCTTAATTATCTTAAATCTGTTGTTTTAATATGGTCCATATCATCAAATTCTTGATTTTCACCACACATAGCCCAAATAAATGTATAATTTGAAGTCCCTATTCCAGAATGTATACTCCAACTTGGTGAAATAACTAATTGTTCGTTTTGCATAACAATATGTCGTGTTTCTTGAGGTTGCCCCATCATATGAAATACAACATTATCATTAGGTATATTAAAATAGAAATATACTTCCATACGACGTTCATGTGTATGAGAAGGCATTGTATTCCAACCAGATCCTTCAGCAAGTTCTGTCATTCCCATAGCTAATTGGCAACTTTTACATACATCAGGATGAATATATTGATTAATAACTCTCTTATTTAAATTCTTTTCATCTCCACATGGTCTATGATTAGCTTTTTCAAAATCAATATAATATGTTGGATAAGTCGTATGAGCAGGGCAAGAAGAAATATAAAATTTTGCTGGTTTTTTTGAATCTAATGACTCAAAAATCACTTCTTTAGTCCCCATTCCAACATACATACCATCTTTTGGCTTTATATCATATACTTTGCCATCAAGAATAACCTTGCCAGGACCACCAATATTAATGATACCTAATTCTCTTCTTTCTAAGAAATATTTAGCTCTTAATTCATCAGAAGTTTCAAGTAGTAATGGTTTGGTTACTGGCATAACCCCACCTGATACTATACGATCTTGATGAGAATATACCAACAAAATCTCATCTTTATCAAAAACTTTTTCCATTAAATAATGATGTCTTAATTCTTCTGTTGTATAATGCTTAGAATCATTTGGATGATTAGCATATCTAACTTCTAATTTCATTTTAAACTCCTTCATTTAATATTTTTTTCACAAATTCAAAACTATTTTTCATATCCTCAGGTTTAGAACCTTCAAAAATTAAATAAGCATTAGGATTTGTATTTTTAATTTTATTTAATAACCATTTATAGTCAACAATTCCCTTACCAATAGCACATTGTTTTAAAGATTCATTTTCAACTAAAAAATCTTTCAAATGAAAAATAACTATTTTTTCTTTAAATAATTCTAAACATTCATTAAAAATATCTTTATAATTTTTATAATTAGAATAATCTAAATAGTTATAGATATCTACGGTATAAAAAACATGACCATTATCTATTTCATCAACTAATCTTTTTAAAGCTTTTGGTTCATACATACAATGTCCATAAGCACCTTCTAAAGCTATATTAGAATTATGTTTTTTTGCATAAATGGCTAAGTCGTTAAATATTCTTTTAACCTCTTGGTATGCATCTTCAGTTCTATTTAAAGGATTATAAGTCCACTTATCATCATTAAAAGATCCAGTTTCAGAACCAACATAATGTCCATTAAAATCATTTAAATATTTTAAATGAGCTTTAAATTTTTCAATATTAGTTTTAACTAAATCTTTATTAGAATGAACAGGATTAAAATAAGCTCCCATCATAAATATTTCTAACCCATTATCATAAAATGCTTTACTAATATTAAGAGCCTTTTCCTTAGACAAACTATCAGCTAATCCAGTTTCACCTATAATAGCCTTATTTAATACTAATTGAACACCATCAAAGCCTATTTCTTTAGCTTGTAAAGCAAGTTTTAATGCATCACTTTTTCCAAAATCGTGTACTCTAACACCAATTTTCATTGTCTCCTCCTATTACAATGCAAGGGTGCTACATTGTAGCACCACTGCTCAGTAAATATTAATTAACGTTGAACACGACCATTAGCATTACCACCAGCAAGAGATTCAACTTCTGATTCAGAAACTAAATTAAAATCTCCATTAATAGTATGCTTTAAAGCTGAAGCTGCAACTGCAAATTCTAATGCTTCACCTTGAGTTTTCTTTGTTAATAAACCATGAATAACTCCACCAGAGAATGAATCTCCACCACCAATACGGTCAATAATTGGATTAATATCATAACGTTTAGATTCATAAAATTCTTTACCATTATAAATTAATGCCTTCCAACCATTATGAGTAGCAGAGAATGATTCTCTTAATGTAGAAATAACATACTTGAAATCAAATTCCTTTGCCATTTGTTCAAATATCTTATGATATCCTTCAGCACCAGTTTCACCAGCTTCAACATTTGCATCTGGCTTAAATCCTAAACATAATTCAGCATCTTCTTCATTACCAATACAAACATCTACGTATTTCATTAATGGCTTCATAATAGAAATAGCCTTCTCAGAAGTCCATAATTTTTTACGGAAATTTAAATCCACAGAAACTGTAACATTATGACGTTTAGCAGCTTCACAAGCTAATCTTGTCAATTCAGCTGCCTTATCAGAAATAGCAGGTGTAATACCTGACCAGTGAAACCAATCAGCACCTTCCATGATTGCATCAAAATCAAAATCACTTGGTTCTGCCTCTGCGATAGATGAATTTGCTCTATCGTAAATTACTTTTGAAGGACGCATAGAAGCGCCTGTTTCAGCATAATAAATACCAACACGTTCACCACCACGTGCTATAAATTTTGTATTAACTCCATATCTTCTTAAAGCATTAACTGCAGCTTGTCCTATTTCATGAGTTGGAAGTTTAGAAACGAAGTATGCATCATGTCCATAATTTGCAACTGAAACTGCAACATTTGCTTCTCCTCCACCATAAATCACATCAAACGAATCTGCTTGAACGAAACGATAATTTCCAGCTGGAGATAATCTTAACATAATTTCTCCCATTGTTACTATTTTTGCCATAAACTTTTTCCCCTTTTTAATCAATTTTAATTTTTATTACAGCTTTTTCTACAATATCATCATTGGCTTTACATTTTGCTAGATGTATGTCTTCATTAAATACTAACGCAAAACCTTCTTCTAATGTGAAAAAAACTGTATTTAAAGCACTATATTTTGTAACATCCTTATCTTCGTTATAAGGTGTAGTTACCTGTAATGTTGGATTTGAAACATCTGTATAGCCAAATAATTCTTTTCCCTTTAGCACTATTTGTAAATCTAAATAGTGCTCGTGGTTTTCAAAAAAACATTCCTCTAAAGGTTTAGCAATATAAGTATCACGATTAATATAAATATTTTTACCATCAATTTCTGTTTTACCTTTAGGTAAAGCTAATAAATCATTATTTAAAACATAATCTATCGCCTTATCAATATTTTTATTTATACCTTTATAACGAACAAGATCTTTTAATTTTCCTACTATCATAATATACCTACCTTACAACTTCTGCACTACCATTAGCAGCCATAAAAGTTTCAATATCTTCACAAGATAATACTAATGCATCACCATAAATAGTATGTTTTAATACAGAAGCATTTAATCCATATCTAACTGCATAAGCAGGATCAGAAAAATTCTTTAATAAACCGTGAATTACACCAGAAGCAAAAGCATCTCCTCCACCAATTCTATCATAGATATTAAATCTAATAGGTTCTGTTAATTCCCAACTTAAATTATCATTATCTAGTTTAAAATAATAACCAGCCAAGGAATTTTCTGTTGCAGAATACACAACTCTATCAGTTCCAAATATATATTTCAAATTATATTTTCTAATCATTTTAGGAAAAACATTTCTTCTTTTTTCAGATAATGATGTTCCACAAAAATCATCATCCAAAGGAATTTCTAATATTGTATTTGCATCGTAAAAACTAGCAAAAACAATATCGACATAATCCAAAAATTTCTTATATATTGGTCTAGCTTCCTCAACGGTCCATAATTTAGAACGATAATTGAAATCAAAGCTTACAGGTACACCATATTTCTTAGCTTCCTTACAAGCTCTTAAAGCAACTTTTCTAACTCTTTCTCCTAGCGCTAAAGTAATTCCGCTTAAATGAAACCAGGTAGCGTCTGAGAAAATCTCATCCCAATTAAATTCATCTTCAGTTATTCTAGTGACTGCTGAATGTTTTCTATTATAAATTACTTTTGAAGGCCTACCACCAAACCCTGTTTCAAGAAAATAAATACCTATAGTTGATGAACCTCTAACAACATATTTAGTATCTACTCCGTGTGAAAGTAAATGAGTAATGGCTCCATCACCTAATTGATTAGGTGGAAGTTTAGATATAAATGCAGTTTTATGCCCCATATGAGATAGTGCAACTGCAACATTAGCTTCTCCGCCACCATAATTAACCATAAAAGAATGTGTTTGGTTAATTGTTGAATAATCAGGTGTTGATAGCCTCATCATTATTTCACCAAACGTTAATATTTTTTCCATAATTACTTACTAGCTTTAGCCTTTTTAACTTCTTCAACAAATCTAGCTGCCATAGCAGTAACAGCTTCAAAATCGCCTTTTTTAGCACCAGCTGTCATTGACGAACCAGCAGATACAGCAACAACACCAGCCTTAATCCAATCAGCAATGTTATCTACATCAACACCACCTGATGGCATTAAATTTGCATAAGGAAGTGGTCCTTTAACATCCTTAACAAATCTAGGTCCTAAAATATCACCTGGGAATAATTTAATAACATCACAACCAGCATCCAAAGCCATTTTAACTTCTCTAACTGTTTGTGTACCAGGAACATAAGGAACTTGATATCTATTACAAAGCTTAGCTACATCCTCATCAAAACAAGGTGAAACAATAAACTTTGCACCATTTAAAATAGCAGCTCTTGCTGTTTCACTATCTAATACTGTACCAGCACCAATTAAAACATCTGGATTACTTGAATAAGCCTTTGAAAGATTTGCAATTATTTCACCTGCGCCTGGAACTGTATAAGTTACTTCAATAGAGTTAACTCCACCTTTTATACAAGCTTCAGAAATCTTCATACCTTGTTCAGTGCTTTCAGCTCTTACAACAGCTACTACTCCTACTTCTGAAATTTTTGTTAAAACATCATACTTTTTCATTCTATCAAAACCTCTTTCTGTTTTATATTTAATTAATAAAATGTTTTCATTTCTATTATAAAATGATTTATTTAATTTGTCAATGAAAGCCTTATCATTAATATGAAATTTATGATTATTCTGTGATAATGTCTTAAGTGTTATTCCAGGAAAATGTCTTAA
>CAYTVE010000054.1:0-5609 GCA_964441815.1 uncultured Anaeroplasmataceae bacterium
CTTTAATAATCATTTTACCATCTTCATATATTGCAGATGGATGAACAAATTTTTTTCAATCAGGTAATATTTTATCAGTAATAATATCTGATATTTCTTTTAATGTTTTATCAACATCATTTATTCCAATAATAGTACCATCATCTTCTATACCAATATAGATTGTTCCATCGTGACTATTTAAAAAAGCTACTACTTCACGCTCAAAAGCGTCATTTAAAATTCTTTTAAATTCTATTTGTTCAGTTTCAAAATATTTCATAGATTTTCCTCTTTTCATTGTACTCATCTATAATAATTACAATTATTAAGTTTTTTTATGAAAGTAATTATAATTTCAAAAAAGTACATAATTTATCCATCTCTTGTTTTTTAAAATCAAGCATAGAATGTGCATATCTATTTAATGTTATTGAAACATTAGTATGTCCTAATATTTCTGATAATGTCTTTATATCCATTCCTACTTCTAAAGCTCTAGTTGCAAATGTATGACGTAAACAATGATAATTATATTTTTTAACTTTACACTTTAATAATATTGATTCGAAAGTTCTTTGATACGTTCTTGTTCCAACAATCGTATTATTTCTTGTTGTTATAATATATTTACTATTAGACTTTTCTTTATATTCGTACAATATATTTATTAGTCTACTAGGTAATGGTATAACTCTATTAGATTTTCTAGTTTTAGGTTTATCAATCACACTTTTATATTTACCATCTACTTTTGTGTAATAGCTTGTTTTATTTATTTTCATTAGACTATTATTAAAATCAATATCATCCCAAGTTAAAGCTATTAATTCTCCTAATCTAATTCCAGTATATAATGCTATAATAATACCTACATAATTTCTTTTCGGAGAAGATATGCAATACTTTTCTATAATCTTTTGTTCGCCTCTAGTTAATGCTTCTACTTCTTTTTCTGATAAAATAGGTAATTTAATTTTTGACAAAGGATTTTTATTTATAATTTCTAAAGCTAGAGCTAAATTAAATCCTTGTTTTAAAACTTGTACTATTCCATAAACTGTATTTGATGATAATAATTTGTTTGTTTTTAAACTTTTGGTTTCCGATAATTTACAAATATATTCTTGCATAACAAGTAAATTACATTCATTTAAAAATAAATTTCCTATTAATGGATTAATATAACATCTCACAACATAATCATATTTGTTATAACTTCTAACTTTAATACTTCTCCTTACATACTTATTTAACCATAATTCAAATAATTCTTTTACCTTCATATATAACTCCTTATCTTTCATTTATCATATTAATGAACTTTTTTATTATTAAATTGATAAAACGCTTTCATTTTTGAATAAAAAAATGTATAATAACTTAAGGAGGGATTGTTATGAGTGATATATTATCAGAAGCAAAACGTTGTTTAAATTGTAAAAAACCAATGTGTAAAGAAGGATGTCCTGTTAAAACAGATATTCCTAATATAATTCAAATGTTTTTAAATGGAAATATGGAAGAAGCAGGTTATAAGTTATTTGAAAATAATCCACTATCTGCAGTATGTTCTTTAATTTGTCCTCATGAAAAAAATTGTATGGGACATTGTGTACTTAATCATAAAAATTCACCAATCAAATTTTTTGAAATAGAAAATTATATTTCAACATTCTTTTTAGATAAAGCTAAATTAAATATAAATCAAAAAAACGGCCATTTAGTAGGAATAATTGGTGCAGGTCCTGCTGGTATTACTTTAGGTATTATTTTAGCTCAAAAAGGTTATGACGTTACAATAATTGATTCTAAAGATAAAATTGGTGGTGTATTAAGATATGGAATTCCAGAATTCAGATTACCTAAATCATTACTAGATAAATTACTCGAAAGAATGAATGATTTAGGTATTAAATTTAGACCTAATACACTTATAGGACCTACAATATCAATAGATGATATGTTTGAAGATGGGTATGATGCAATATTTATTGGAACTGGTGTATGGAAGCCAAACAGATTAAGAATACCAGGGGAAACACTTGGAAATGTTCATTTTGCGATTGATTTTCTAAAGAATCCTGATTCATATAACAATTTAGGAGACCATGTTGTAATCATTGGTGCAGGTAATGTTGCGATGGATGCTGCTAGAACAATTCTTAGAAAAACAAGAGCTAAAGTAGATATTATTTTTTTCAGAGGTGAAAATGAAGTTACAGCTCTAAAAGAGGAATTAATGCTTGCAGAGGTTGATGGTGTTAAAATGAATTATTATCTTAATACTGTCAAAATTGAAAGTGATGGTATTATTGTAGAGCCTGTATTAAAAATTAAAAATGATGATGGCTCAATATCATACGAAAATGACACAAAACATCCATATAAGATAAATTCTTCTTCTGTTATTATTGCTATAGGACAAGGTGCACAAACAAATATTGTTAATAATACGAAAAAAATCGATACAAATCATAGGGGTTTAATTGAAGCTTCAGAAAAAGGGGCTACAACTAGAGAGGGTGTATATGCAGCTGGTGATGTAGTTTCAGGTGCTAGAACAGTTGTTGAAGCTGTAGCAGCTACTAAAAAAGTTGCTGAAGAAATTGATTCATATATCAAAAATAAATATAATGAAATATAATATCAATAAAACAAGTTATAATTAGTTTTTTATCAAATGAAAAATACTCTATAAAGTAGAATGATATACATGCTTCTACATTATAGAGTATTTTTATTAATATCTTATTTATTTTTAATTTTATTAATTAATTTTACAATTTCTTGTATAACTACCATTACTAATGATAATCCAATACAAATTGCAAATTCATAAATACCAAGTGGTGCAAATTCGAACAAATCATTAATGCCTGGAGTATAAATTACAACAACTTGTAATGCAAAACCAACAATAAATGCAAAATTCATAAACTTGTTTTTATAACTTTTTGGACTAAATACAGAATGATGAGATTTAACATTATATGCATGAAATAATTGAGTTGTTGATAATGTTAAAAATGCCATTGTTTGTCCAATAGTATGATTATTTAATACTAAATTACCAATTAAATAAGCAACAAGTGTAACGCCACCTACAATAACACCTTCAACACATATACGCCAAATGTAACCATCAGCAAAGAATCCTTCTTTTTTACCTCTAGGTTTTTTATCCATTATATTATCTTCTGCTTCTTCCATACCAATACCAAAAGCAGGTAAAGCATCTGTAATTAAATTAATCCATAATAAATGCATAGCAGCAAGAGGAGTTGCATCATCACCTGTTAAAACTCCTACAACACCTAATATGGATGCTATAAAAATTGTTAAAACCTCACCAATATTACTTGATAATAAATATTTAACACATTTTCTAATATTATCATAAATACCTCTACCTTCTTTTACTGCAGATACTATAGTAGAAAAATTATCATCTGTTAAAATCATATCAGCTGCTTCTTTAGAAACATCTGTTCCTGTAATCCCCATTGCACAACCTATTTCAGCCTTTTTAAGTGCTGGTGCATCATTAACACCATCACCAGTCATAGCACATATAGCATCACGTTTTTGCCATGCTTCAACAATTCTAACTTTATCTTTAGGAGCAACTCTTGCAAATACTGAAAATTCATGAATATGTTCTTCTAAATATTCATCGCTTAATTCATCTAATTCTTGAGAAGTAATAGCTCTATCACCTTCCTTTAGAATTCCTAATTCTTTAGCAATTGCACATGCAGTAACAATATGATCTCCTGTAATCATTATTGTTTTAATACCAGCTTTAGTAGCAATCATAATAGAATCCTTTACCTCAGGTCTTGCTGGGTCAATCATACCAACTAAACCAATAAAATTCATATCATATTCTAATTGTTCTGCAGATGGCATTTTATCAAATTCTTTAATTGCTAAAGCTAATACTCTTAAAGCATTAGTTGCCATTTCCTTATTTGCATTTAAAGCATTATTTTTAACATTGTCATCATTAACACATAAATTAATAACTTTATCAGGAGCACCTTTTGTAATAGCTATAAATTTATTGTTAACTTTTATAACAGTTGTCATTAATTTACGTTCACTATCAAAAGGTAAATCTAATAATCTTTTATATTCTTTTATATCCTTACCATATGTAAAATTTAAATCTAATAAAGCAAGTTCTGTAGGATCTCCAATTCTAACAATTTTACCATTGTCATTATCAATTGAAGCATCACAACATATTGCAAAATATGATATCATTTTTTTATCTTCTTCTGTTAATGAATCAAAATTTTTTATAGAATCTGTATATATTTTAGTAACAGTCATTTTATTTTGTGTTAATGTTCCAGTTTTATCAGAACAAATAACATTGCAAGAACCTAATGTTTCAACTGCAGGTAATTTCTTAACAATAGCATTTTGTTTACTCATTTTTGTTACACCAATAGAAAGTACAATAGTAACAACAGTAGCTAATCCTTCAGGTATAGCTGCAACTGCAAGTGAAACAGCGATTTTAAATGCATCAGCAAATTTTGACCAGTCCCAGTTAATTGTAATCATTTCTAATATAAAAACAACAACACATATAATTAAACACATAATACCAATTACACTACCAACCTTATTAAGTTTATGTTGTAAAGGTGTTGATTCATCTTTTTGCTCATTAAGCATACTAGCAATTTTACCGATTTCAGTAGTCATACCAACATTTGTTACAATAGCTGTAGCTTTACCATTAGTAACATATGTAGAAGAGAATAAACAATTCTTTCTATCGCCTAATGGTATTTCATCTTCTTCAATATAACAAGCATTTTTATTTACTGGTACTGATTCACCTGTTAATGCAGCTTCTTCTACTTTTAAATTAAAACATTCAATAATTCTAGAATCGGCTGGTATTGAATCACCAGCTTCAATAGAAATAATATCACCAACAACCAAATCCTTTGTTTCTATAGTTTGTAAACTATTATTTCTGTAGACTTTACAAGTTGCTGAAGACATTTTTTGTAGAGCTTCAAGACTCTTTTCAGCTTTGTTTTCTTGATATAATCCTAATATAGCATTAATTAATACAACTATAACAATAATTAAAGATTCAACCCATTCTTTAGGATCTACAACTATAGATACTATAGCAGCAATAATCAAAATAATAATTAATGGATCTTTAAATTCTGCTAGAAATTTTAAAAACATCGATGTTTTTTTCTTTTCTTCTAATTGATTAATGCCATATTTTTGGCGATTAATCAATACTGTTTCTTCAGATAACCCTTCCTTTAAATTTGAATTAAATTCTTTTTCTAATTCTTCTAATTTTTTTTGCATATTTTCCTCCTTGCAAATAAAAAAACCTTTATTTCTTATAATTAAGAATAAAGGTCTTGCATATCTTATTAGACTTCTATAACCGGATAATAATATCGTGATGACGATTATAAAAAATACTTATGTATTTTGCTACTCCCCTTTAAAAAGGTTTATTAATTTTATGTCTATATTATATAAATAAAAGTAATTTTTGTCAATTATGATTTTATTTTTAAATTTATTTTATGATTATTCTGTGATAATGTCTTAAGTGTTATTCCAGGAAAATGTCTTAA
>CAYTVE010000055.1:0-4677 GCA_964441815.1 uncultured Anaeroplasmataceae bacterium
GGGGGGGGGTAAGAATACTTATCATCAAACTAATTATTGGTCTTGGTTAAATCCAAGACTTTTTTTCTTTTGAAGAAATGAGGGAAATTATGAAAAAAATATTTATTTTAATTACATTATATATTTTATTGTTTCCACTTTTGGGTTGTAAAAAAAATGAGGATAATATCTTGGATTTAAAAGGAGAATGGCAACAAATAAATGGTACAGATGATTCATATCAGTATGCAATAATTAATTTTGATACTATAGAGATTTATTGGGTAACTGAATCTGGAGATAGTAAAGCATTATATTGGTATGGTTCGTTTGCTCAACCTACATCGTCAGAATTAACATATGTATATATTTCTACTAATGATCATTCTAAAACTTCTAATGCTTTGTTAGCGTCTAATGATGATTCTAAAGAATTTACTTATAATAATGGAGAATTGAGTTATTTAGCTTCTATGTTGGGTATAACTAAAATAATAAGACTAAAAAAAGTTAAAGATTTAAATACATCATCCAACAATATATTTGAGAATAATTCTACTAACAATTCAAATGACAATACAACTAATTCGAATACTAATACAACCGTTGATGAAGAATTTAATCTTATCACAAATATTGATTGTGATATAAGTCAGTATAGTATTAGTATTAAAGTATCAAATACAACAACGAGTTATTCGCTGATTAATGCTTTTTTAATTCCTTCAAATTTCGAATGGGAATTATATGATAATATTGAATGTAAAGATGGTAAAATAAGTAGCAAAAATGTAAATCTTGAAACAGGAGATAATGTTTTTTATGCATTGTTTAAAAATAAAAATGATTCGGATGATATTTATTTGTATAAGATAACGATTAATAGAATAATTGTTATAGATTTAAATGTTGTTTATGCTTTTGCTCCTGGAGAAATTCATTCTATTGACAAAATTAAAATTGAATATGGAACCAAAATAGAAGATATTAGTATTAATAATATACCAACTTTTGAGGGATGGCATTTTATAGGATATTCGTATAATTATAATGGTAATATTTTATCAAATGAAGAAGTTGTAAAACAAAATTATTTATATGCTAGATATGAAAAAGATACTTTTGAAATTAATTTTTATAATTATGAGAATGAAATAATTTTTTCAACTACTGCAAAATATGGTGAAAGTGTCATATATGATGGTCCTATTCCTAGTGATTATTATATAGGAAATACATATTACAAATTTGATTCTTGGGATAAAGAATTTAATATTATTTTTACTAATTTAAATATTTATCCAAAATATGAAAAGATTGAACTGTTAAGTGAGTTTGGTTTTGCTGGTCTGGGTGAAATATATAGCATGGGAAATGCAAGAATAGTCAGTATACCGTATGTTATAAATGGATATACTGTAACTGCAATTGGTGCCTCCTATTCAAGTGTAAGAATACTAGGTAGTTATTTTGGAATTTCATATTTGGCAGAATCTGTTGAGGTGCCAAATACAGTTACTACTCTTTGGGCTTACTGTTTCTTGGGCTCTTCTGAAGGTGGAAGAGTAAACGATATACAAAATATATATAGTAATTTAAAGGAAATCACCTTGCCAAAAAATATTAGTTATATTAGTACTATGGCTTTTTACCATTGTAGTTCTTTAGAAAAAATTAATTTTCAAGGAACAATGAAAGAGTGGCAAGAAATTTTACATTCAGATTGTTTGTTTGAGGATGGGATGAAACTTGAAATAGTTTGTATTGATGGTACAATTTCAATTAATAGTTAGAATTTATTTTTGAATTACTTATGAATAAATGAATATTAAAGTTAATTTAATATTCATCAGACCGTTGACAAAGTACTACCTTCTGTATTTCTACAAAAAATAGTACTTTGTCAACGATTTGAAAAAGGCGAATAATCGCCTTTTTTATAATATTTCTTTATTGAAATGTCCTCTTGTATCAGTAGATGGAGAAAAATGTTTAGTTTTAGTTTTAGTCTTTAATTTTTCTTGATACATTTTAATTATATTTATTGTTTCTTCTTTAGATTCAATGCTAAATTGTAATCTGAAAACAGATATATTAGAAATATTTTCTAGATCATCAATTAAATTTAATATCTTACCATTTAATATAGTTGTTGTACAATCATTATGAGATATAATTGGGAATATCCCGTATTCATCTTTTAATACATATTTATTATTTTTACATTTGCCACATAAATTCATTTTCTTTAAAGGACAATATTTAGTATATAATAAATGAGTGTGTCCATATACAATCATTTCTAAATTAGGCAATCCGTTATTATCTTTTATATAATTATAAATCAGATCATCTATTTCTTTTTTATTCATTTCATATGATAATGTAACTCTATTAACTCCTATAGAGTGAAGAAGATGAACAGCCTTTGAGTTAACAACATTTAAAGAAAAATCACTTATTATTTTATTTTTGTTAGCATAATGATTTATACCACCATAGCCTCCTACAAGTAATTCTTTATCAGTTTCTTTGTAAGTTGTGTTATTTCTTCTAATTACATTGTCGTCATAATAAATGATTTCTATGCCACATTCTTTTGCGGCATCATATTGGTCTTTAGTTGTTGCATAAACAGCAAGTTTTGGTTCTTGATAAGGGTATGATATTTTATTAAATTTAATTTGTTTATTTATTTTATATACTCTTTTCAAACGTTCGTTGTTTAGATTTTCTACAATATATCTTCTTGCTTCGTTAATTATTTTTGCAGGTATATATGTGTTATCAGTATAATATTCAACTGTTCCTAAAGAATAAACAGTGTCATTTAATCTTTTTAATTGTTCTACTATATTTTCTTTAGTTGTTGGTTTGTTAATTGCTTTTGTTAAGGTATAATCTGATTCGTAACTAACAAAATGATTTTCGCATTCGGCAGTTATTATTAATTTTTGATTAACAAACGCTGATACATTAAAATTAATTTCAAATCTTCTAAATTCTTTATATATAGTTTTTTCTATATCTTGATAAAATAAATAATCTTTTGTTTTATAAACTAAATCACCTACAGATAGTTCCTCTTTTATATTAATATAACAATATTTGTTAGCAGAAGAAATATAATTTCTGTTATTATCATAAAGTTTAACGACAGTGAGGTTTATATCTTGATTGTTATGGTCAATACGTATTATATCATTTTGATTTAATTTATCAGATAATTCTATTTTATAACCTATTTTATTTTTGGCAACTACTTTTCCTATTAAAGTACCATAATTGTTTGGTCTTGATACATTTGTTATATCTTTTTTATCTTCATTAAATAAATAGCCTTTAGTAAATGTTCTGTGGAATGTTTTAGATAATTTATTATAATCGTTTATGTTATAATTTCCATCTAATGCATTTCTATATGATGAAACAACATTAGCAACATAAGCAGGTTCTTTCATTCTACCTTCTATTTTTAAAGAATCAATTTCCTTTAAATCTTCAATATGTTTTAAAGTATTTAAATCCTTCATTGAAAGTATATATGAATTAGAGATTACCTCATTTGTTGTCTCATTAATTAAATAATACTGTTTTCTGCAAGACCCTACGCATCTACCTCTGTTGCCACTACGATACCCAATTAATCCTGACATTAAACAATTACCGGAATATGAAACGCATAAAGCACCATGAACAAATATTTCAATAGGTAATTTAGCTGTTTTTTTAATATTCTTAACATCGGATATATTAACTTCTCTTGAAAGAACAACTCTTTTAGCTCCTAATTTTTTTAATAATAGTGTGCCATCTAAATCATCAATACCCATCTGTGTTGAGCAATGCGCTTCAATGTTTGGGTATTTAGAAACAATGTAATTAAATACAGCTAAGTCTTGGATTATAATACCATCGACATAATTCTCATTTAGAAAATCAATCATTTTATAAACAAGAGGTAATTCATCTTCGAAAATAATTGTGTTAATAGTTACAAATATTTTAACATTTCTTAAATGTGCATAAGTGATAGCTTTTTTTAAACTATCTTCATCAAAATTAGTAGAATATGCACGAGCGCCAAATTGATTCATACCTAAATATATAGCATCAGCACCATTAGATATTGCAGCTATTAAAGCTTCATAATTTCCTGCGGGGGCTAATAATTCAGTCATATCATTAAACTTAATTCAGTATATACTGAACTAATACTCCTTTCATAAGATATTAATAATTTTATCATAAAATGATAGAAATAAATAGATTAAATAATATTAATGAAAATATTGTTATTTATTTTTGAGTATGATATAATAAATTAAATTGTCGTAAAACGCTTTCACTGGAGGAACATTATGAGATTTAAAAAGATTTTTTTAATAGTAGGACTAATATTATCAATATTTGGATTAATGTCATGTAGTTCAAATATTAAAACTGATAAGAAAGAAGAAGACTTAACATATAATATCTATTTTTCTAAAAACGGGCATGGTATAGAAGAAGTAAATACAATATATGAAACAAACACTATTACTCAACTTGCAAACCTAACAGATGATGAATATATCTTTTTGGGTTGGTATTATGATGTTGAATTTAGTAATATGGCATGCGTTGGTGATAAGGTAACATCTAACATTACTTTATACGCAAAGTGGGTATTAAAAACACCAACAACTGAAAAAGTAA
>CAYTVE010000056.1:0-3595 GCA_964441815.1 uncultured Anaeroplasmataceae bacterium
TTGTTTTCTTCGTCGTTTTTTTCGTCATATATAGTTTTCAAAGACTAATTATTTTGCACTCATTTTAACGCGCTCAATCATTATATAACTATTCAAATAAGTTGTCAAGATGTTTTTTCAACTTTTTTCAAGTTATAAAAATGGTGGTTGGGGACGGTTTCGAACCGCCGAACCCTAAGGAGCAGATTTACAGTCTGCCGCGTTTAGCCTCTTCGCTACCCAACCATGTATAAGATTAAGCTCTTATCAAATAAGTGCTTTTACATTATACCTCACAAAAAAAAAGAAATCAAGAACTTTTTTTATTTTTTTTACATTTTTTTTGCAAAGTTAATTTTCTATGGTTTCGCAAATAAAAAAATTACAATTGCTTCTTGATTCTTTTATCTAATTCATATGATGCAAGCATGATAATTCTCTTACATTCACAACATTCCAATTTAATATCAGCACCAACTCTTATTATTTTCCAAGTTTTAGAACCACAAACATGCGGCTTTTTAGTTTCAATTATTTCGTCTATTTTATACATTATAGTGGTTTCTCCTTAATTTTATTAAAATTACGAGGATATTTCACTGGTGTTGACTTGATTTTCTTTATCACAATTATTTGTCTCTTTTCATCTTCTTCTGGTAATTCAAAATCAATTACTTCTAATATTTCTCCCCCTAAAACACTTATAGCATTCTTTGATTCAGTTAATTCTTCACTACCTGTTACAGCTTTCATCGCAATGAATAGGCCACCTATTTTAGTAAGAGGTAAACATAGTTCTGTCAAAATGTTTAATCTAGCTACCGCTCTAGCTGTAACAACGTCAAAAAATTCTTTTTTTTCCTTAACATAATCTTCAGCTCTAAAATGAAAAGCCCTTGCATTATCTAGCCCCAGTTCATTTATCAACTCATTTAAAAAATTAATTCTCTTATTTAAAGCATCTATAATAGTAACATTAATATTTGAATCTATTATTGCTAATGGTATAGAAGGGAACCCTGCACCACTGCCAACATCACACAAATTATACTTAGTGTCTAAATCTAGAACTCTAAATAACTCTAACGAATCTAAGAAATGCTTTCTATAAACATCTTCTTCTTTCGTTATCGTTGTCAAATTCATAATCTTATTTGTTTCAATCAATTTATTATAATAGCACTTAAATAATTGATTTTTATTTTCATTTATATCAATTCCTAATTTTTTTAACTCAAGATTAAAATCCATCACTTTACCTCTTAATTATTTTTTATATTTTCAATATATACTACAAGTACAGAAATATCTGCCGGATTAACGCCACTAATTCTTGATGCTTGTCCAATAGTTAACGGTCTTATCTTTTTAAATTTTTCTTTTGCTTCTCTAGCTATATTATCAATCAAATCATAATCTATATTTAAAGGAATTTTCTTTTCATCATAACCTCTCATTTTTTGAGCTTGTATTAATGATTTTGCTATATAACCTTCATATTTAATTTCTATTTCAACTTGTTCTAAAACATCAAATTTATTAGGGTAATCAATATCTAATTCCGGACATAATTCTAGTATAGCACGAAAATC
This sequence comes from uncultured Anaeroplasmataceae bacterium, assembly GCA_964441815.1. Classification (GTDB taxonomy): domain Bacteria; phylum Bacillota_I; class Bacilli_A; order Acholeplasmatales; family Anaeroplasmataceae; genus Pelethenecus. Next base: position 1,572 of record CAYTVE010000056.1, read on the forward strand.
TATTTCAGGGCGTTTAATTAAAGAATATAATGACATACCTTCATTTATTATAGATGAATTATATTTTAATAAAACATTATTAGTTACAACATTAGGTTTTACTTTAATTGTTTTAAAATCTTCGCATAATTTTTTTATTAAATTTTCTTTTTTCACTAATAAATCATAAGCATCTTTAGTAATCAAGCCGGATTGATACCCATATTTTCTTAATCTTAAATCAGCATTGTCGTGCCTTAATAATAAACGATATTCAGCTCTAGAAGTTAATAATCTATAAGGTTCTTTTGTTCCTTTTGTTACTAAATCATCTATCATAACTCCAATATATGCTTCATCTCTAGATAATATAAGTGGATCGTGACCTTTTATTTTTCTTCCAGCATTAATACCTGCAATAAGACCTTGAGCTGCAGCCTCCTCGTACCCTGATGTACCATTTATTTGTCCGGCAGTAAATAAATTCTTAACTAATTTAGTTTCTAAACTTGCTTCTATTTCTAAAGGATTGATTGCGTCATATTCTATTGCATACGCATATTTAATAACTTCACAATTTTTCAATCCGGGCAATAATCTTATCATTTTATCTTGAATTTCTACAGGCATTGATGTAGAAAAACCTTGAATATATTCTTGATCAAGAGACAATGATTCTGGTTCAAAAAATATTTGATGCCTTTCCTTATCACTAAATTTAACAACTTTATCTTCTATCGATGGACAATATCTAGGGCCAATCCCCTCAACAACTCCACCGTACATTGCAGATTCTTTTAAATTATCTAATATCAAATCATGTATTTCTTTATTGGTATATGTTAAATAACAAGGAATTTTTTGATTAGTTAAAGATTCATAACCATCATCAAAACTGTACTTCCAAGTCGTTTCATCTCCAGGTTCTAATTTAACACAATTATAATCTATAGATGAAGCTTTAATTCTAGGTGGTGTACCAGTTTTTAATCTTTGTATTTCAAAACCTAATCTTTTTAAAGCATTAGAAATACCGCTAGATGTTTTTTGACCATCAGGCCCTTCTTTTTTAGTCCAATGCCCTCTTAGTATTCTACTATCCAAAAAAGTACCAGTTGTTAAAACAACAGCTTTCGCAAAAATTTCTTCTTTAGATTCTAACACAACGCCTTTAATAATATTATTTTCAACAATAAGATCATCAACAATAGCTTCTCTTAAATCTAAATTATCTTGATTTTCTAAATGCTTTTTCATTTCTTGCATATATAAAATCTTGTCTTCTTGAAAACGTAATGCACGTACAGCTGGTCCTTTAGAACTATTTAGCATTTTTGTTTGAATTTGGCATAAGTCAGCATTTTTCCCCATATATCCGCCTAAAGCGTCTATTTCTCTTACAACAACACCTTTTGCTGGACCACCAATAGATGGATTACATGGCATAGAACCAACCATATTTAAATTACCTGTTACAAGTAATGTTTTTAATCCCATTTTGCTAGTAGCTAAGCATGCTTCACAACCCGCATGTCCTCCACCAATTACTATCACATCATACATAGGCTTCATCTCCTAACGAAATAATTATATCATTAGAAAAAAAAACTTACAAGCAAAATGAATATTCAATATTATTTTATAACAATACTATAAATATTTTCCATATTAATTTTTTTTCGTGGCAAAAATGTTATTATTTTATTTAAAACATCTATTTTAGAAATTATACCACTATAATAATTCACTATTCCCTTTTTTATATATAATATGGTTATTGCTTTATTTGTACTAAAATATTCAAAAAGGATATTATTCATTTCCAATAAATTATTAATACTATGATTATATATTTCTTTAAAATCATTTTTTTGACAACTCATTTAATACCCTCCCTAAAGTTCAATAATTATTATTTACAAAAAAATAAGATATATACTTTTTTGTAATTTAATTATATTCTTTAAATACACATAATTTATGTATATTTAAGAAAAAAAGCTATAGCACAAGCTATAGCGGAAGAGGTTTTGTGGTCACACTAT
>CAYTVE010000057.1:0-3492 GCA_964441815.1 uncultured Anaeroplasmataceae bacterium
TATTATCATATGAAGATGCATATTTCTATAAGCTTATATTACAAGGTGGTTTTTATCAAGAAGTTAATGAATTGATTGATAATATAGCTATAAATAATGATTTGCTTGAAGGAATATACTTAGATTTAGTAAGTAATCAAAATAATTTAAATGAATTAATTTCTTGTTTACATAGTTATATTGGCAACAATAAAATTGATAATAAATTGATTTGTAATAGATTAAGATTATTCATAAAAGAAAAGCTAGAAAAAAATGAAATATCATATGAAGAGGCTGCAAATAGTTTATGTGGATTTGCTATTCAATCTGATAAATGGGAAGAAGAACATTGGAACAATTTTTATATGCTAAGTGTATATGGTGAGTATATGGATGGTGGTTTTCTTGATATAGAAGATTATCATAAAATTGTTAAGAAATTTGTTAACACAGGAGAATTATTACATCCTGATGATTTTTGGGAGAAACGAGAAATAAAATGTAATAGTAGATATGATAAAGGCGTTATAAAGAAGAATATAATATTAAAATTAATTGTTGGAATATTTATAGTAGCAATAAGTATAGTTGTGTTTGTATTGATTTAAAATAATGAGTCTTTTAACAAACCTTATATTCAATTATTTCGATGTGTATTGCGGTTGTAATTATGCAAAATTTAGTAAAGACAGTATTATTAAAAAGTGATTATAAACATAATTTTTTTGCAATGAATTGACAAGTGAAGATGATAATTTTGAAAATATAAGAAACATAGAATATGGTGTATAAATGAATCATCAGATAAAGGAGTTATGATTATATATTTGGAAACAGGAAACATATATGTTAATTTTGCGATAAAACATTTTGAAAGTTTTAATTTGGTTGAAAAGGCTGAAAAAAATATATTGTTTCAATAAATTAAAGTAGAAAATAATATTATAAACTATGAAAGAGGTGATAATTTATGTTGATGAATAAATTGTATTTACAAAAATTAATTAATAAAGGATATGTTGTTATTCAAAATAATGTAAATCAAAAAAGTAAGTGCGATCCAAAAGAAATTGCGGCTTTGTTAAAGTCATTTGCATCGTTAGGTTATAGTTTAGATCAAGAAAGTATTTTAAAACTTAGTGAAATTAGTTCAACATCACTTGCTCGTTTTTATCATACATATTTTCCTCTTTTAAAAGAAGTAGTTGGATGTAATGTAAATCATATAATATTTTATAAAAATTTTCCTGACATGAAAAATATTAGTGATTTGGAATACTATTATCGTGCTACTTTACACTATTTAACAGTTAGTGAAAATAGTGATGGCTTTATGAATCAAGATATAGAAGATAGTAAAAGAATTGTTGTTTCTAACAATAATAAAACTAGTTTAAGAATTATTACTTTAAGTGAAGCAAGAAAAATTATAGTAGAAATATGTGAGAATTATTTTGAAGGTAAAACTGCAATTCCTTATAGTGAAAGACCATTTTTGACTATGGGATTAAAGGAATATAAAGATTTAATAGTAATAAATGATATACCATTTAAAGAAAATATAGCAATATATTTTGATTGTTTATTAGTTAATGAAAAGGATGTTACATTTGGCGATTTTTTTTCAATTTATAATTTGACTTTTGTAAATACTGCGACTGATTTACTTAGAGTTTACGCAGCAATTTCCAAAGGAGATGTAACATTAAGAAATAAAGTACAATTCATTAGTTTGGATCGTAAATGTCGACGCATATTTATTAGTAAATTAGATGATATAGCTTTAAATAATAAATATGTTATTGATGAATTTGTTCGTCAGGAGTTTTTATGGAAGAAAGCATTTGAAAAATTACATATAGGTGAATATGAAAATAAATATCCTAATATTTTTAAGAGTGCATATGCTTTTAGAAATAATGATTATTTGACTTATTATGGTTCTCTTGAAAAAAACAAATCTAATCAAAAGAAGTATATTGAATTATTAAGTCAAAGACCTGGTGAATTTGCTAGAAGATTAGATTCAATGATTCGAAATGTTGATTATGATTTGGATTATACATTAGAATCATTTTCTAAAGTTGCAACTAAAGTATCCACAAATGTTTTATTGCAATTATGGGAATTTTTTAAGAATAGAACTTTATATAAAACTAGAATTTTTAGAATTAAAAAAAGTGCTTGTGATGTTTTTAAAGAAATTGAAGATTCTAGGGAGTTCATTTCGCAAAATACTATTAATGAAGTTATTAATGTTATTGAAGATGCACTAAGAACGATTTATTCTTCATATGAAAAAAAAGAAAATGTTTATTTAGATGAGTCACTTAAAATGTATTGTTTACCAATCAATGCTCGTAATGGATCTTGTCAAAATAAAACACTCACTTTTGGCACTAGAATAAAATTAACTGAAGAAGATGGGGATTTTATGCGCGTTTTTACTCATTTTAAAAATATTACAATGAGTGATAATGAATTTGATAGAGTTGATGTTGATTTATCTGTAGAATTTTTTGATGATGATTTTAATAATATTATTTCTTTAGCTTGGCATGATATGGGAAGCGGAAAAGAATTTAATTGTTATCATTCTGGTGATATTACTTCAGCTCCTAATGGTGCAAGTGAATTTGTGGATTTAGATTATAAAAAAGCAAAAGAATATGCAAGGTATTTAGTTGTTGTTAATTCTGTATATACTGGTCAATCATTTGAATCTATTCCAGAATGTTTTTCAGGTGTAATGTTTATGAATAAATTGGGAAAGAAAGGTGATGTTTTTAATCCTGAATTTATTGTAAATAAATTTGATTTGACTCAAAAGTATTCGGATCAAAATATTGCATTTGCAATTGATTTACATAAAATGGAATTAATTTGGATGGATTGTCCTTTGTTTCATGGCTTTACTAGTATTGTGGCAAAATATTCTAGTGGTGTAGTTATATCTTTAAAAGAAGCTTTAAAGGAGCATATGAATTTATATGATTTCTTTAAACTACATAATGGTCATGTTAATTTTGTGGATAATAAAGAAGAAGCGGATGTTATTGTTTCAGATAATGATGATGCAACCCTTAAACCATATGATGTTGAAAAAATTTCATCAATATGGTTATAGTTATTTAATAGTTTTATCTTCTAGGCTTAGTATTACTTCCTTCTAGTATGAAAATAGAAATTGAGCATAGTAATACGCTTTCCTAGATTAATTGTAGGCTTATTATTGCTTCCTTCTGCAAATAATTTTTTGCAAATTTGAATAGCAATATACTCTCCTACAAACTAAAACTGTAGAGAAATATGATTTTAGATACAATAATCTAATTGAGTGTTTCGATACAGTTTTTTTATTAAACTTTTTTATATGAGTTTTATAAATGCTGAAATTACATTCCGCTTATTTATAAGTTTATTGACTTTTTATATAGAAAACAATACGATTCTACGACTGGTGAGTATAATAAAAAATATGCTAAATTAAATACAGAAACAAAAGCTAGT
>CAYTVE010000058.1:0-3244 GCA_964441815.1 uncultured Anaeroplasmataceae bacterium
ATTTGTTTTTTTATTTTTTTAAAAAAAATTTACTGTTTCACCCAATTCTTTATCAATCAAGCCAAAAATTGTTAATGGTTTAACTAAAAATTTAAAGAAAATAAACAAAAAAACACTTTGTGGCAATAAATATATCAAGTTTTTAGGTAATGAGGTTAAATTAATGTAAGTTATAAAAGCATCAAAATCTAAATTATATAACATTTTCCACCAAAACGAACCTAATATCGTATTTATAAATATATTTACAATAGTTCTTGCAATAAAACAATTAATGAAAGTAATTCTCTTTTTATAAAAACATAATCCATAGACAAATCCAGCAAGCATTGAATTAATAGTGTATCCAAAGAAGAATATCCCATTTGAATTAATAAAATGTCCTAAAATATCAGAACAAAATCCTATGAATAGCCCACAAATTGGTCCATATATAAATGAAATTAAACTAAAAAATAAGTATGTTAAACTTAATCCTAAATTACCAAAACCAGATGGAACAGGTATAATTTTACATATTAGCATACATGCAAATATTACACTTAAAATGCATATATTTTTTATATTTTTTCCAAATGATAAGCTATTTTTCCAATATGCAATATTAAATATTTTTAAATCATTATTTGATAAATTAATTTCTTTTTTTAATATAATACTATAAACAAAAATTATTATAATAAATACCAATGCTATAAAACCACCACTTACCGTTCCTATAATAAATGGATTTACATAATCTATGGTATTTATTTCAACAAATTCATAATTAATGTTTGCGTAATCAAGCAATAAATTAAAATATTTTACAGCTCTAAATTCTCCGCTATTAGTATTACCAGTTTTTGTGCTAACCATATTAGGAAAAAAATCTTTTAAAATTATTAATATATAAACATCATTTTCTTTACTTAATTTTGCTGTTTTTACCATTTTTTTATAATCAATATTTGAATGACTAATATTATTATCATCGATTATTTCTAATGTATTTTTATAAAAATCTTCCGTCAATAAAAAAGAACACTCAATTTCGCTCTTAAATATATATTCATATTTAGAATTCTTTTTATTATAAATCACATCTGTAAAAAAATAACCACAAATGAAAAATATAATAAAAATAATCATTAAAGCAAATTTTAATTGCCATATGTTTTTTAAAAATTTCATAAATAAAAGACCTCCTAAAGAGAGATCCACTATAAGTATACAGCGGATACAAGAAATTACCGCCACAAATAATGTGTTCGTCTATACCTTTTTCCTAGAGTATAGCACTTAACGCAATTTCTCTTCTCTGTTTTATATATTGATTATAAATTAAGTTGTTTGAAATAACAAGAAAAAAAAGAATAAAGCATAAATTTATGCTTTATTCAAAGACTATTGATAAACATAGATTTATCAATAGTATAAACAAATCTTATTCTATATTATTCACAATTGCTAAAACTTCATCTGTTAATTGTTTCAATTTAACATTAGCAGAATCTAAATCATTTCCAACAACGCCATAATATACTTTTAATTTAGGTTCAGTACCACTTGGTCTTAAAACAAACCACATATTATCATTCAAATAATATTTAATAACATTACTCTTAGGCAAATTAATCAGTTCTTCTTTGTTGTTAACAAAATCTTTTTTTACACCTAATTTAACATCATCTTTAGCTATTATATTAAAATTTTTAAGAGAAATGTCATTAGTTCTAAAATATTCCATTATTCTTTTAATTTTAGCAGCACCATCTAAACCCTTAAGAGCGATATTAGTAATACCTTCTTGATAATAACCATATTCTTTATAAATTTCATTTAAAGCATCTACTAAATCCATACCCTTTTGTTGATAATATGAAGCTGTTTCACATAACATTAAAATGGCTTGAATTGAATCTTTATCTCTAACACAATCAGATACTAAACAGCCATATGATTCTTCAAAGCCGAATACATATGTTCCTTTACCAGATTCCATTTCTCTAGCTTTCTCACCAATAAATTTAAAACCAGTTAATGTAATTTCCACTTTCATACCATATTTTTCAGCAATAGCAATTGGTAATGTTGAAGATACATTAGTAGTAAATACATAACCATCACGAGGTAAAGTATTAAATTCTTTTTTTGTTTTTAAAATATATTCTAAAACTAATGCTGCAGTTTGATTACCAGTAAATAAAACATATTCTCCATTGTGTTCAACAGCTATGCCTAATCTATCCGCATCTGGATCAGTAGCTAAAACTATTTTAGCACCTATTTGCTTAGCATATTCTATTGCCTCATCATAGGCTTCCTTATTTTCTGGATTAGATGTTTTTACACCAGAAAAGTCAGGGTCATTAGTCATTTGACATGCAAGAGGGTACACATCATATCCAACACTTTTTAATACATCTGCAGCAAAAACTTGACCAGTACCATGTAACGGTGTATAAACAAATTTTAACTCTTTCTTTAGATTAGGCCTTAAAATTATTTTTTTAACAGCTTTAATATAAGATTTATCTACTTTGTTTCCAATATATTTAATTTTTTTGTGATTTTTTGAATGATCAATCGAAAAATAATCATCAATTTTATTGATTTCAGCAATCACTTTATCAGCTTCAGAAGGTATCAGTTGACATCCACTTTCATCATATATCTTATAACCATTATATTCTTTAGGATTATGAGATGCAGTAATCATTATACCACCAACACAACCATAATGACGTACAGCATAAGATAATTCTGGAGTTGGTCTTAATCCTTCAAATAAATAAACTTTAAAACCAAGTGTTGACAATACTTCTGCTGAAATTCTTGCAAATTCCTTTGATTTGTGTCTATTATCATAAGATATTGCTACACCTCTTTTATAAGCCTTATCATATGTAGATAAATATCGACCAAAACCTAGGGTAGCTTTAGAAACAATATAAATGTTCATACGATTAGTACCAACACCTAATATACCTCTTAATCCGCCTGTGCCAAATTCTAAGTCAGTCGTAAAAGCTTCCTTTAAAGCTAAGTCATCCATAGAATTTAATTCTTTTTTTAATTCTCCATCAAGTTCTTGATAATTTTTCCAAGCATTTGCTTTTTCTAAATAATTCATTTTATTTTCTCCTAAAATCTTAAATTTTATTATGTAAATATATTATACATAATAAATTAATATTTTTCTACTATTTTATACTTCTATTTCTTCTATTATAGTTTGATGATTATATTTATCATCATAATT
>CAYTVE010000059.1:0-3130 GCA_964441815.1 uncultured Anaeroplasmataceae bacterium
ATGAAGAGTTTTTCTTAGATTCACTTGTGAAAATTCAATATCCTAATCCATTGGATGATTCTTATCCGAATTGGAATATTAAACCTTTCATTGGTATTTTGCACTTAATTAAAAAAGTAAATAAATTATGTGAAAGCAAAGGAATGAAAGTTAAAGGATTATCTAAAGATGAATTTGGAATTTTTGGACTTTCAATGCAAAATTATTATGATATTGATTTATATGCACAAAAAGTAATAGATTATAGAATTGGTTATGAGCAATTAATTACAGACAATGATAAAAAAATATATAGAGAAAATTATATAAAAAGTTTTTTATCTTCATTTAAAGATCCACTTAAAAATTGTGGAGAATATGCAGATAATATGATTAGATATTTTAGACAAGCTAAATTAATCCACATTAGAGGAAAATATGCAAATGTTTACGTTGATTTAGAACAAAGACGTGAAGTTGAAATAAATGAAATTTTATCTTATGATGATGCTAAACCATTAGCATTTAATAGCGAAAAAGAATGGATAGATTATTTTTCTACTTATGGAAGTTATGAATTACCATATGAAACTATAGACAAATTGCAAATTATTCTTGAAGGTATTAATGAAGAAAACTATGTTTTAGCAGAAGAAGTAAATTTTACTTACGATGCTTATACATATGATGGAACTGATAAAAATATAATTAAAAATCTAATTGATAAATCAAGAGAAGAAAGAACTAAGTTACAAAATGTTAAACTAAAGAAAGATTATTTTGATACTTCAAAAATAGATGAAACAATACAATCTTTAACATATATTTTACAACATGATAGAGATAGAAAACTTAAAAATAGAATAAGTTTAGAACTAGAAAAGTGGGCAAATATAGCACTAAATATATTTAATGATGCAGTATTAATAAAACCTAATACAATAGTTGGTGATGATAATGAACCAATTAACACTGCACCTGGCGGTGTAGCTGATATAGAATGTTACTATAATAATTTTAATTGTATATGTGAAGTTACAACGTTAGTTTCAAGAGATCAATGGTATAATGAAGGTCAACCTGTAATGAGACACTTGAGAAAGTTTGAGGAATCTAATTCTGATAAACAAAATTATTGTTTATTTATTGCTCCTAGATTACATGATGATACAGTGAATACTTTCTGGAATTCTGTTAAATATGAATACGAGGGAGAAAAACAAAAAATAATTCCAATTACGATTTCACAATTAATTCTTTTACTAGAAGGAGTTAAGAAAATTCATTCTCAAGGTAATAGAATGTTAAATAATCAACTAAAATCATTATTTGATGATTGTACTAACATAATTAGTGTTAAATCATCTAAAGAGTGGATTCCTTTGATTGATACTCAAATAAAGGAGTTAGTTGCTGGTTTATAAAAAAATAAAAATGAATATGTTGAAAAACATATTCTTTTTTGTTATAATATTGATGCTTAAGATGCCTAAAATGGAAATGGAGTACAAATAATGAGTAAACTTAATATTAAAAATAGAAGATATCTAGGAAGTAAAGCAAAACTACTATCATTCATAACAGAAGTGGTTGAAAAAGAATGTAATAATATAAATGTATTTTTAGATTTATTTGGTGGTACTGGAAATGTTGCCTGGAATTTTAATAATCAATATACAACTATAATGGTGAATGATATTTTATTATCAAATTACTATTCATATTTGGCATGGTTTGGAAGTCAAGAGATTAATGAACAATTGATTTCAAAGCAAATAGAATATTATAATAATTTAGACAATTTAGAAGATAATTATTTTTCAATGAATTTTTCGGATACTTTTTTTAGTGAATTCAATTGTAAAAAGATTGGTTTTATAAGAGAAGACATAGAAAATCAATTTTTAAATAATGAAATAAATGAAAGAGAAAAAGCTATATTAGTTACATCATTATTGTATGCTATGGATAAAATTGCTAATACAGTAGGTCATTATGATGCATATAGACTAAATGGTGATTTAAATAAAGATTTAGTGCTAGAAGAACTAGATTTACCACAAAGAGAGATTAATTTGAATAACATAATTTATAATGAAGATGCAAATTCATTAGTAAATAAAGTTGTTGCTGATTTAGTTTATATTGACCCTCCATATAATTCAAGACAATATTGCGATGCTTACCACTTATTAGAAAATGTTGCAAGTTGGCAAAAACCAATTGTTTATGGTGTTGCAAGAAAAATGGATAGAACTAATTTAAAAAGTAAATATTGTACTCGTAGTGCTCCAAAACAATTTGAAGAATTGATTAATAATATAAATTCTCGTTATATATTAGTTTCGTATAATAATATGGGAACTAAAGGAGCTGGTAGATCTCAAGCTAAAATTAGTGATGATGATATAATGAGAATATTATCCGCGAAAGGAAAAGTAAAAGTATTTGAAAAAGAATTCAATCAGTTTAATACTGGTAAAACTGACATAGAAGATCATAAAGAAAGATTATTTTTATGTTTCGTTGGAGAAAAAGCTGATGAATATGAAAGTGAAGAAAAGATTAATGGTTATGCAAAGTCTCCTTTAAATTATACAGGTGGAAAATATAAATTACTTCCACAATTATTAGAGAAATTCCCAAATAATTTCAATACGTTTATTGATTTGTTTGGAGGAGGTTTTAATGTAGGAGCCAATATAGATTGTGATAAAATTATTTATAACGATAAGCAAAAAGAAGTAGTTAGATTAATTAAATTATTTTATAAATATGATTATTCAAAAATTATTAAAAAAATAGAAAGTATTATTTTAAAATATGAATTATCTAATACAATAGAAAATGGTTATGAATTTTATAATTGTGAAAGTGATTCTGGTGTAGGTAGTTATAATAAAGAACATTATATTAAATTAAGAGATGATTATAATTCTATTAAAAAAGATAGTGAAGAAAAAGATTTTCTTTTATTAACGTTGGTTATTTTTTCTTTTAATAATCAAATTAGATTTAATTCTAATGGGGATTTCAATATGCCAGTGGGGAAAAGGGATTTTAACTTTTCATCTAGAAAAAACATTAAGGACTTTGCTTTGAAAATAAAGAATAAATCGATTTTATTTTATAATAAAGATTTTTATAAAAT
>CAYTVE010000060.1:0-2942 GCA_964441815.1 uncultured Anaeroplasmataceae bacterium
TTTCCGTTAATATTTTATTTTTTTTAAGACATTTTCCCAAACTATTGACATGAAAGCCTTATCATTAATATGAAATTTTGATATACTTGTATACATTTATAGTTGATAAATTATAGTCTGCATCAACTTTGAAATACTTTTTTTTAATAATCAAAATGATTATTGTTGCTCAAATAAATATAAAATGCCTTGAAATACAAGGCAATTAATATATTTATTTTAAACCATGACAAAATTTATATTTTTTACCGCTTCCACATGGACATGGGTCATTAGGGCCTATATGTTCTTTCTTTTGTTCTGGTTTTTTCTTAATTGATTCATCTTTAGCTTCATTTGTAGTAAGCCCCTTCATTGGATCTTCTTCTTTAGGAACTTGTATTTGAATCTTTGTATGAGTGATATATTTTAGTATTTCAAGATTAATGTTTTCATTCAATCTTTGGAAACGAGCATAACCCTCTTGTTGATAAATTTCAAGTGGATTTGTTTGAGCATATGATTGTAAGACAACACCTTGTCTTAATCCTTGCATATCATCAATATGCTTCATCCAATATTGATCTAAAACTCTTAAAGATACATCTTTCAAATAGATTTCAAATAAATTTTCAGGTAAATTAAGACTATATTTTTCATTCGCCTCTTTAGCTGCTTGTTTATTCATTTCCATAAACTTGTATACACATTCACAAATATAATCAATTATTTGAACATCATCTAAAGTTTTTAATACATTAACATCAATACAGTTTGGAGGTAAAATAGGACCGTTAAAACTTTGAGCAATCGCATCATCATCAATTTCAAATCTATTACGACTAATTTGATGCATATGAGCATAACAATTATTTTCAACAGCCTTTCTAATCATTCCTTTTATTAATTCTTCAAGATTATCAACTTTAACAATACGCATTCTTTGCTCATAAAAAATTTCTCTTTGTCTTCTTATAACATCATCATACTTTAATACATTTTTTCTAGAATCAAAGTTATTTCCTTCAACTCTTGTTTGAGCAGATGTAACAGCACGAGAAACCATTTTAGAAGTGATAGGAGCATCTAAATCACCAGTATCTTTATTCATCAAATTAATAATCATGGCTAAACGATTCTTAAATGTATCTCCACCAAATCTTTGAATTAAATCATCCTCTGTTGAAATATAAAATTGTGAAAACCCAGGGTCTCCTTGACGTCCAGAACGACCTCTTAACTGATTGTCAATACGTCGTGATTCATGTCTTTCAGTACCTAAAACAACTAATCCACCCAATTCCTTTACACCATCACCAAGTTTAATATCAGTACCACGACCAGCCATATTAGTAGAAATAGTTACACTTTTTAATTGACCTGCTTTTGCAACAATTTCCGCCTCTCGTTCGTGGTTTTTAGCATTTAATATTTCATGAGGAACGCCAATTCTTTTAAGCATATTAGATACAAGTTCAGATGTTTCAACATTGGCTGTACCAACTAAAACAGGCTGTCCAGTTTCATACAATCTTTTAACTTCCTCAACAAGCGCGTTAAATTTAGCCTTTTGACTAACAAAAATTAAATCGGGCATATCTTTTCTAATGACAGGAAGATTTGTAGGTACCTCAACAACATACATATTATAAATATTTCTAAATTCCTCTTCTTCAGTTTTAGCAGTACCAGTCATACCTGATAATTTATTATACATTCTAAAGAAATTTTGATATGTTATGGTTGCAACAGTTTGAGTTTCTTTTTTAATTTCAACATTTTCTTTAGCTTCTATCGCTTGATGTAATCCCTCAGAATATTGACGTCCCTTTAAAATACGACCAGTGAAACTATCGACAATAAGTACTTCACCATCTTGGACTACATATTCCTTACCATTAGCAAAAATAAAATTAGCTTTCATCGCATTATTTATAGCATGAACTAACTCAACATATTCTAAATCATAAATATTAGGAACATTAAAAATTTGTTCAGCTTTAGTAATACCAGATGGAGTCAATTGAACATGCCTTGTTTCAATGTCTATTTCATAATCTTCATCATTTAATCTTTTAACAAATGTGTCAGCTCTTAAATATAAAGATGAATTATTCTTTGGGGCTCCAGAAATAATAAGTGGAGTTCTAGCTTCATCAACTAATATAGAGTCAACCTCATCTATAATTGCATAATTAAGCCCTTTACATTGAGTAATTTGATTTTCATTACGAACCATATTATCTCTTAAATAATCAAATCCAAGTTCACTATTAGTTGAATACAAAATATCACATGAATAAGCTTCTCTTTTTTCTTCAGACGAAAGTTCACGAACATTTAATCCAACAGTCAAACCCAAAAATCTATAAATATCACCAATTGGACCTTCAACCTCACGTCTTGCTAAATATTCATTTACTGTAACAATATGAACACCTTTACCACTTAAAGCATTCAAATATGCAGGCATTACAGCAGTTAATGTTTTTCCTTCACCAGTTTTCATCTCAGCTATATTACCACCATGAATAGCACAACCACCTATTAATTGAACATGATATGCCTTCATACCAGTAACACGATAAGCTCCTTCTCTTGCAACCGCAAAAGCTTCTACTAATATATCATCTAAAGATTTACCATTTTTAACTGCTTCTTTAAGTTCAACTGTTTTATGTTTTAATTCATCATCGCTTAATTTTTGCATATCTGGTTCTAAAGCTTCAATTTTATAAGCAATTTTATCGCAACGCTTCATTTCTTTATGACCAGAATCAAATAGTTTTTTTAAACCCATTATAATCACACAAGAGTATAAACTCTTCCTTCCTAATATAATTACACATTATTAATATAATACTATAAAGACAATTCTTTTTCAAGTTTTAACCATTTTTTTCAATAAAATATATGATTATTCTGTGATAATGTCTTAAGTGTTATTCCAGGAAAATGTCTTA
>CAYTVE010000061.1:0-2856 GCA_964441815.1 uncultured Anaeroplasmataceae bacterium
GTTAATATTTTATTTTTTTTAAGACATTTTCCCAAACTATTGACAGAAAAAAATATTATTTTATAATTTTTTCATCAGATATCATTATTTTTTTTCAATAACTCTCATTTTAGCACTATGTGAACGATTATTATTTTCTATTTCCTTATCAGTAGGTAAAAGAGGTTTTTTAGTAATTAATTCGTATGGTGCTTCTTCTTTTATTATCATAGGAACACCTTTAGGGATAAAAATTGTACTTTTTTCTTTAAAAATTGTTTTACATATTCTATCTTCTAATGAATGAAATGTTATTACAACTGCTCTACCTTTTTTATTAAGCATACTCAATGCATCTAATATACTTTTTTCAAATACTCTTAATTCATCATTTACTGCAATTCTCAAAGCTTGAAATGTTTGTTTAGCAGGATGACCTTTTTGTCTTAAAACTTTTACAGGTAAACTAGAACGAATAACATCAACAAGTTCTAATGTAGTTTCAATCGGTTTTTCTTTTCTTTTTTCTTCTATTTTTCTTGCAATTTGTTTAGCAAAAGATTCTTCACCATATCTATATAAAATTTCACATATTTTTTCATAAGAATATTCGTTAACAATATTATATGCTGATAATTCTTGATTTTGATTCATTCTCATATCTAGTGGAGCATCTAATTTATATGAAAAACCTCTTTCTTGAATATCTAATTGAAATGAAGAAACACCTAAATCATATATAATTCCATCGATGTGTTCAACACCAAATTTTAACAACTCTTCTTTCAAATTAACAAAATTTGATTTAATAAATGTGTAATTATTGTTTATTTTATCTAACTTTTCTTTTGCTCTAGTAAATGCATAATCATCTTGATCAAAACAATATAAATGCCCAGTAGTTAATTTAGATAAAATTAAAGAACTATGACCTCCACCACCTGTTGTAGCATCAACATAAATACCATTTGGTTTAATATTAAGCATATCTACTGCTTCTTCCAACAAAACAGTTGTATGAACAAACATAACTTACCTCCATTTTTTTATATTATAAAAAATAATTAATCCATATAAAACTAAATAAATACTATAAATATAATAATATATATATGTTTTTGCTTCAATAAAAATTATACCAATTACTATATATAAAATTAATAAAATTAATAAAAAAATAGTATTAAAAATAATTTTAATTAATTTATTTTTTGTAAAACATATAAATAATATCAAAGAACTTATAACCAAGAAAATACATAGCCACATATGTGAACTTGTGAGTTTTAAAGCCGTATATGTCTCTTTTATTATTTCATCATTTTCAATAATATTCTTAGTAAAAAAAGGATATGCTATATAAAATATAATACCTAAGGCACCAATAATAAAATATAAATAATTAATCAATGTGAAATGATTATCATTTAATTCCATATCAATTTCTAAAATATCTTTTAAAGCATTATTATTTAAAATTACTTTACAAAATGGTATGCCTAAAAAATATAAGACAACTGCTTCTCCTAATCCTACAGTTAACATGTTAAACCAAAATATATTAAACATGTCTAAAGCTATTCCTAATTCGATAGAAATTATAATTGAATTACACATTACAGGGAATATACAAGCTAATCCTATTTTTTTTATTTTCATCATAGGTAATATAGCAAAGGTAGTTGCAAGAGTACCAAATACTATATCATACCAACCAAGCGGTGATGTTGTATTAGCTATTAAGCAACCTATGATAAGCGAATAAGCATATTTGGGATTTAAAACAACTAATAACAATAACACCTCAGAAATTCTAAATTGGATTGATCCGTATGAAATTGGGGAAAGCAACCATGTTAATCCAACATATAAAGCCGCAATAATTGCAGATGTTGAAATAAATTTAATATCTATTTTTTTCATGAAAATTCTCCTTGTTTTTTATTTTAGAAGATGGTTATGCAAGGAACACCTTCTACACTTTTAAAATTATATTACAAAAATAAGTAAAACGCAAATAAAATATATCCATAAAAGTAGAAAATAGACACCTTTAGTGTCTATTTCTACTTTTCAATTATGAAAATTATTCTTCAGTTTTTGCAGTCTTAGGAGCAACTACTAATCTTCCTTTATAAAAACCACAGCTTGAACATACTCTATGAGCTAATGTTAATTCGCCACAGTTAGGACAAGTAATCATTCCAGGTGCTTTTAAAGCTAAATGAGAACGTCTAACAGCTTTTTTCATCTTTGAAGTTCTACGAAAAGGTACTGCCATAAATTACACCTCCTATAAATAATCTTTAAGTTTTGCAAAAACAGGATTTATATCATCAAATTCTTCTTCAGTAATATCATCTTCGAAATCAATTCCATCTGCTACAACAGTCATAGGCTTATTAATAAGAATATTTGTTAATACAGCTTCTTTTGTATCAAGTGTTTGTTCTTCAATAATAAATGCATCTTCGATCGAATCATCAGTTGTAAAAATCTCTTCAGCAAAATCTTTAATAATATAAGGTACATCTTGTAAAGTAACTGAACATTCCATTACAATCTCAACCTCAAAACTAAAAGTAACATAATATGTATCTATACCACGTTCACATATAGTATAATTAACCTTAACAGGTTTAACAGATTTAATATCTTCAAAACCAGCTAACTCATTAGATAAATCTAATTCTTCAGCCATATGAAAAGGCATTGCTACTTTACGTAATTGTGCTAAAGTTATACGCATAAAAATCACCTCAGCCATAATATTATATAAATTTTGATATTAAAAGTCAAGAAAAAAATAATCAAATATATTCAATCTATGATTATTCTGTGATAATGTCTTAAGTGTTATTCCAGGAAAATGTCTTA
>CAYTVE010000062.1:0-2452 GCA_964441815.1 uncultured Anaeroplasmataceae bacterium
ATAAGTCAACATAATGTACGATAAAACGGTATATTTAGTGCAACATTTGTATTTTTTGTAAAATTCTTTTGCTATTTGAATTTTTATTTGTATTGAAATTGCATTTTTTTTGTGTTTTTCGTATAATATTGATATGTCGAAAATGTGAGGGGGTGGAAATATGTCTATAAGCGAAAAAATTTATGATTATGAGGAGAAAGTTTCAAATTTGAAAAAAGAGATATACGAACTTTCTACTCTTCATTTAAAGGATCCTAAATGCAATTCAAAAATTTTATTGTCCAAAATTACTTCGATGAAAAATGAACTTGAGGCAATAAATTTTCAGTTGAGTTATTTAAAGACATCTCTAACAGAAGAAGTAAACAATGAAAGTGAAGTAGAATCTGTTCAAAAATTTGAAAATACCAGTTATGCTGATTCAAATAGCAAATTGCAACCGGAATATGTTCCCGAAAATGATAGTTCAAAATTAAATACATCTAACTACGAACAAGGAAAACGATTTAACAAAAATTTAGAAAATACTATCGGTAAATCATTTATGGGGATACTTGCATCTATACTTATTTTTATAAGCTTCATTTTACTTGCGATGTTAGTGTATCAGAAAATAACAGATGTAGTGAAAATTTTTGCAATGTATGGAATAAGTTTACTTTTTGTTTTAGTTGGTCTGATAAAGTTAAAAAAACACCCAGAGAACAAATTGTATTTATCCATTTTAGGGTGTGGAGTAGGTGCATTATACATTTCACTTATTTTGTCAAATATTTATTTTAAAGTTATAAATGATATTATGCTTTATTTGTTGATTTTTGCATGGGCTGCATTTACTGCATATTTGTCAAGATTAAGATCAAATATTTTTACAACAATAGGTCAAATTGGAATTTCGATTGCAATTATTTTCGGAACTACGCTTTGCATTAATGAAAATGATATAAATAAATTTTTTACATTAAATATTTTCTTTGTTATGTCTGCGTTTTTATTTAGTTTTTCGAGGATATATAGTAGAAACATTGCTACTAATGTTTTTAATTTAATTAGTTTGTATTTTATGTCAGATACTTACTTTGTTTTTGCATCTAATTTTAAAAACGAGTTCTTCTTAAATGTGATTTTATTCATTTTAATAGGATTTATAATTTACAAATTCTTTATGGCATATGTATATTCGAAGCTAAGTGATAAAAATATAGATTTCGCTGTGATTAATCTTGCGTATCTAGGAATGCTTGTATTGATTATATCAAAAATTTCAAGTTATGCAGTACTTCAAATTAGTTCAATAGTTATTATAATAGTATTATTAGTGTTAAATGAGATTAAATTTAGAGAAGTTCCGGATTCTATTGGTAGAAAAGTATATCAAATCTTCTTGATTTTCTGGTTGACATCTTGTTGGTTGGATTTAGAGCTTCTTTACCAATATTTAGGTGTAAGTATTCTAGCAATATCATTTATAATATATGGATTTTATAAAAATGATAAATTATTTAAAGTTGCTGGATTAATAGAAGTAATAATTCTTCTAGCTTATAATACATATGAGATTAGCTATTTCATACTTGGCTTAATAACATTTGCCGTTTTGACTTATTTTATTATAAAATCTAAAGAACAATATTCTTTGAAAATAAAAAATATTACATATATTTTGCTTTTAATCTTTGGATTGAGTTATATTAGGTATTGGATAGAAGTAAAGCAAATAATGCTTTTAACTTCATTTATATATTGTGCTGTAATGAATATAATAACTTCAAAATCTAAATTCAAAACAGATTTTTCAACTGGTGTAGAAGAGGAGTTTACAACTAAATTGACCGGCATAATTAATATTTTTTTGATGTTATTTGCTTTGCACATGATTAAATCTCTAAAAGATTATAGTGCAATTATTCAATCTGTAATAATATTTGTATCAATAGCATTGTTCACATTGAATACTAGTAACTTGCTTCGAAAATATGAAGGATTATGGCCTGGTATTTATATTGGAATAAAATTCACAGTATTATTACTTGCTATTTTAAATACATGGGAAACAGTTAATTTTGCTATTAGCATAATGTGTATATTATTTGCTATGGTTATGATAACTTTAGGATTTTTATATAAACAGAAATCATTTAGAATATATGGACTTGTTTTAGTTATGATATGTACTTTTAAACTTGTAATGATAGATGTTACATATGAAAATTCAATTGGACAAGTTATAAGTTTCTTTGTAAGTGGATTATTATGCTTAGGAATTAATGCTATGTATAACATATTAGATAAAAAGTTTTTAAATAGTGATAATAAACAAAAATAACACAAGATGTCCAATAATTTTTTGTGGAAGAATGAGAAGGAAAAGATAGACTAGAATTTGTTAACCTACGAACTCGATTTTATACAATTTTAGAGAAACTTAAACAAACGAAAACCCTACAGCCAT
>CAYTVE010000063.1:0-1899 GCA_964441815.1 uncultured Anaeroplasmataceae bacterium
TCCCCCAGTTATTTTATAGGTATATATGCACCCACACAGAAATTTAAATATTCAAAAAGTGTACTTGATATATTTGAGTACACTTTTTGTGTAATATAAAACACGATTGTTGTTTGTTGTATTAAATGTCAATTAAAAATGAATTAAGATCACCAAAAAGTAGAATGTTAATTTTACCAATTATGTTACTATAAGTTATTTATTTTTTTATAAAAAAATCTTCAAGTGTCGCTTATTGTAATACATAGTTATTGCTATTTCTATGGTTTTTTGTTAAATGTTGAAATGAATTATGAATATTGATTATTGAATTTTTAATATTTAAAAAAATATGTTTTAATTAAGTTGGAAAAATGCAAAAATATATATCTATTTTAGTTGTGAAAATGCGAGAGGTGATAGTGTGTAATTTAGAGAAGCATATAAAGACGTAAAAAATGGTTTGATTCTAATAATAAAAAAGCTTTATTAATTGATGGAGCAAGATAAATTGGGAAAACTTATCTTATTAGACAATTTGTAAAAGAAAATTCTCAGTCGTATATTGAGTTTAATTTATATAAAAATGATTTAGCTAAACAAGCATTTGAAACAGTTAAGAATGCTAAAGAATTATTAATTAAAATTAGTACACTTGCTAAAGAACCTCTAATTAAAGGAAAAACTATTATTTTTACAGATGAAGTGTAAGTAATAAGTGATGTTGTAACAAAAGTAAAATTTCTAATAGAAGAAGGTTCATATAGATATATTATTAGTGGTTCACTTCTTGGAAGTAATTATAAGAATATTAATTCCTTACAGTTGGTTATCTAGATATATTAGAAATGTTTCCTTGTTAAAAAATATATTTACCTATTTATATGATAATGTTTTTTTGAAAGAAAAAAGCTGTAGATAGTCAAATTATAAACATCGATATTAGTGCTTTGAAATAATAAATTTAACAAGAGAAATTAGTGCAACAATTTGTTGCACTAATTATTACTTTAACATATAATTATTATTTACAGTGCATATAATATTTATGATTATATTTCGCATTTTTAAAAATTGACAAAAAATGCGAAATATGATATTATTTATATGTGAGGCTATACAATGAAGTTAATAACTAGAAATCATTATTTAAATAAGTTAATTGATGTAAAAAATACTCCTGATATTAAGGTTATTACAGGAGTTAGAAGATCAGGGAAATCTAAATTAATGGATGCATTTATTGGCATTTTAGAAAAAGAAGAAAATGCAAATGTTATTAGAATAAAATTAAACTTAAAAGAATTTGAAAAACAAAAAGATCCAGATGAGTTATACAAGTATGTTCAAGATAATTATAAAAAAGAATATACAAATTATTTACTTGTTGATGAAATACAATTATGTAAAGATTTCGAAGTTATAATAAATAGTTTACATGAAGAGGAAAAATTTGATATTTACTTAACTGGTTCTAATGCCTTTTTATTATCTAGTGATTTAGCAACATTATTTGGTGGTAGAGTTTTTGATATAAGTATGTTTCCTTTTTCTTTTGAAGAATATAATTTATATTATCCTAATAATGATATAGATAAATCTTTTGATAATTATGTTGTAGAAGGAGGAATGGCAGGATCATATTTGTATAAAAATAAAATTGATGGCGTTAACTATGTACGTAATATTTTAAGAACTACAATAACTAAAGATATTGTGCAAAAATATAAAATTGAATATGAATCTTTGCTTATAATGATTGAAGATTTCTTAATGGATAATATAGGGAGTAAAACGTCAATTAGAAATGTAGCAAATAAACTTACATCTAATTCATATAAAACAAATGACAAAACTGTAGGATTATATATTGAATATTTATGTAAATCATTTTTATTTTATCCAATGAAGAGATATGAT